>QWII01000112.1 GCA_021405325.1 Caldilinea sp. CFX5
GTGAATTGGTGGCAAAAGATTCGCCACATCACGCTGCCCATGATCTCGCCCACCATCTTGCTAAACCTGATTCTTGGCGTTATCGGCAGCTTACAGGTCTTTGGCCTGGCCTTTGTCACGACCGGCGGCGGTCCGGCCTACGCCACCTACTTTTTTGGCCTGCACCTCTATCAGACTGCATTCCGCAGCTTTGATATGGGCTATGGCAGCGCACTGGCCTGGTTCCTGTTCTCGGTGATCCTGGCGCTCACGCTCATCCAGATTTCGTTCTCGCGGCGTTGGGTCTACTATGCCGGCGACGCGAAGGATTAACTTTGAGGATCAACCGGATCTGGGAGGCTAGTTGGTTAGTTGGTTGGTTTCGCACCTAACAAACCAACCAACTAACCAACTAGCCTCCCTAAATTCCAGAAGAGGTAACTGCCAAGCTACCCCTCCCTAACCCTCCCCTGATAAGGGAGGGAATCGTTGAGCGCTCGACAGTTCCCTCCCTTATCAGGGGAGGGTTAGGGAGGGGTTAGTAGTTACCAGAAGAGTTAGCTTTTAATGGAGGTCCACCTATGCAAGCCATCGCCAGTAGGCACAGCACAAGCGCCTGGCATCGCGCCCGCCGCGAGTTCACGAACCTGTTGCTCTTTCTCTTGACGGCGCTGCTCGCGCTCTCCTTTCTCTTTCCCTTTGCGTGGAGCCTCTCCAGTTCGCTCAAGACCGGCTTTGAGGTGATTGCCTACCCGCCCGCCTTGCTGCCCAAAGCGCCGCAATGGTACAACTATGTCGAAGCCTGGACAGCGGCTGATCTGGGTCGCTTCTTCTGGAATAGTACGGTCGTTACCGGTTTGAGTCTGATCGGCCAGGTGGTTAGCTCCTTTATTGTCGCCTATGGCTTCGCCCGTTTTCGTTTTCCCGGCCGCGAATTCCTCTTTGTTCTCTGCCTCAGCGGTCTCATGATGCCCGTCTATGTCACCATCATTCCCCTGTTTACCATGTTTCGCGCCCTGGGCTGGATCAACACCTTCAAGCCGCTGATCATCCCGACCTACTTTGGCAGCGCCTTTGCCATCTTCCTGCTGCGTCAATTTATCATGTCGATTCCGCTTGACTTTGATGAGTCGGCGCTGATTGATGGCGCCAGCCGCTGGACGATCCTCACCCGCATCATCACCCCCAACTGTCAGCCGGCGCTCGCCACCGTCGCCATTGTCGGCTTTATGACTTCCTGGAACGCCTTTCTCGGCCCGTTAATCTTCCTGGACAGCGTCAAGAACTACACCCTCCCGCTTGGCCTCTGGTTTCTCAGAGGCACCATCGACGACGCCCTGCCGCGCGATCACCTGTTGATGGCCGGCGCCATGATCACCACCTTCCCCGTCCTGCTTATTTTCGTCCTGGCCCAGAACTACTTTATCGAGGGCATTGTGATGAGCGGGATCAAGGGGTAGACAAAACCATCGTCCGTAGTCCGCAGTCGTGTCGTCCCTTACAAGGGCAAGCGCGCAGTCCACCGTCAGACGATTGCACGCTCGGCTCGATTGCGGTCTGCTGATAGTCAAAGATTGGAGAAACCGTATGACCGCTCGTTTACTCGACAATATGCCCAAGGAAATCCGCATTGCGCTCGGCCAGTTTCGCGAGCCTTCCGCCGATATGCTCACCTACATTGCCCAATTGGGCGCAAAGGACATCCAACTGAACACCGCCAGCTTTCCCGGTGAACAGCAGTGGGAATATGAAGATCTGCTGGCGGCCCGCAAAAAAGTCGAGCACCATGGCCTGCGTCTGATGTCGCTGGAAAATGTGCCGATTCCCTTCTACGACAAGGTGATGCTGGGCCTGCCCGGTCGCGATGAACAGATTGCCCACATGCAGAACACCATCCGCAATATCGGTCGCGCCGGTATTCCGATCCTGGGCATTCACTGGATGCCCAGTGGCGTCTGGAGCACCGAACCGCGCGCCACGCGCCGGGGCGGCGCCAGCGCCCGGCGCTTCACCCTGGCCGATCACCCGGCGGATCAGCTCACGCATGGGCGGGTCTTCACCGAAGAGGAGATGTGGGAGAACTTCACCTATTATATGGCGCGTGTGCTGCCGGTGGCGGAGGAGGTCGGCGTTACCTTCGCTGTGCATCCCGACGACCCGCCCGTTGAATCGCTCGGCGGCGTTGCCCGGATCTTTCGCAACTTTGACGGCTTTAAGCGCATGACCGACACCATCGACAGCCCCCATCTCGGCCTCAACTTCTGCATCGGCTGCTGGTCGGAGATGGGCGGCATGGAAAATGTGCTACGGGGCATCCGCTACTTTGCCCCGCGCGGTAAGCTCATCTACATTCACTTCCGGGACGTCGTAGGGGAAGCCGCCGACTTTACCGAGTGCTTTATCAACGAAGGCAACCTGGACAAGGCCGCTGTCATGAAAGCGCTCAAGGAGAATGGCTTTAATAGTTTCCTCATCGATGATCATGTGCCAAACATGATTGATGACACCCGCTGGGGTCATCGGGGCCGCGCCTATGCCATTGGCTATCTGACGGCGCTCATCGACATCGTTGCCAAGTAAAAGACTAGTACGGAGCGGCCTAAGTAAGCCAGTAGGTCAGTAGGTCAGTAGGACAGTAAGTCAGTCACTGTCTCACTGTCTCACTGGCAACTATGGGTTTATTTACGCCGTCGTGTACTAGTACTATCGGCTCAATTGGTGGCGGCAGGGGGTGGTGATGACCAGCGCCATGAGTGGCATTGACCAGGCGCTGTGGGACATTGCCGGCAAAGCCCACAGCCAACCGGTCTATCGCCTGCCGGGCGGCTCCTGTCGCAATCGCGTGCGGCTCTATGCCCGTGGCGACTTGGGCCTGCCCAGCATGGCCGCCGAGGCGCAAGCGGCGATTAACGAGGAAGCCGCCATACAGGAGACATTTATCCAGTTTATCCCGGTGGTGTTGCGACGCCTGGGCGCATCGACCGACCAATTGGCCTTTTATGGCGCACAGAGCTACTTTGGTTCGATCCTCACGACCGTCAGCGTTATGCTGATCGGGCAACGGCAGCCCAAAAGCTATCTGCTCTTCTTTTGGAGCATGGCGCGCGGGGTCTTCTTGTGCTTTGCCTTTGTCCACGATGTGCGCTGGGCGCTTGTGCTGACCGGCCTTTATTGGTTATTGGAGTCGTTCCCCTCACCGGCCTATGCCCGCATCGTTAAAGCGATCTACCCCGACGAAATCCGCGGACGGCTGATTTCGCTGGTGCGTTTGGGCAGGGCCGGCGCCGTGCTGCTGGTAGCGCCGCTGGCCGGGTGGGCGCTTGATCGGTGGGGCTTTCAGCTTCTCTTCCCGGTAGCCGGTGTACTGGCCCTGCTCGCCACCGCTATTTTTAGCCGCATGGCGATCCCCGACCTCGCCGCCCCGCCCCGCCAAGCGCCTACCCTGATCAGCTTGTGGCAGATTGCCCGCAACAATCGTGCGTTTGTTATCCATCTCCTCAGCGTCATCTTTTTTGGCCTTGGCACAAATGTGGGGTATCCCCTCTATCCATTGGTGGAAGTGGACCGTCTCAACCTGTCGTACAGCCAGGTGGGCTGGTTGGGGATGGCGCAATCGATCGCCTGGTTGATCGGCTTGGTGGTCTGCGGGCGGTTGATTGACCAGCGGGGGCCATTGTGGACCTTGCGCGCCAATTATGTCGCAGCTTTTTTCGTGCCTTTCACCTATATCTGGGCCAATTCGATGTGGACGCTACTACCCGCCTTTATTGCGCAGGGCATTGTGGCGGCGGGTGTCGATATGGCCTTTCTCAACGTCACGCTCCAACTGGCCGAACCGGGCAAGGTGCTCGAATACGCCGCCTTGCAATCAACCGTGATTGGTCTGCGCGGCATGGCAGGGTCGTTGCTTGGCGCCGGCCTGGTGCGGCTTGGCTTTGCCGACACCACCATCTTCACCCTCGGTGCCCTGCTGGTGTTGGCCGCCTGGTGGGTGCTGGGGCCGATTCAGCGCCAGCCCGCGACCGCAGACGGCGCCGCCCCGGTCGCGTTAAAAACCGAATGATTCTGCTCGTCGGCCAGCATCCAAACAGGTAACGATTTTTGCTTTTTAGCGATTTTGATATACAATGAATATACATTGACATACAATCAGTAGACCGCAACCCAACTAATGAAGGTTAGTAATCCTTGGAACTTGTCACGCCGGAGGCGATGACCTACAGTTACCGATTTGTTTTCGTAACGTTCATAAGTAGGATTGATCGACGCTGGACTGTGCGACAACTCGACTAAGCTCGTCGAAATCGAAGCGGCTGCGGACTACTGACGAGGAAACTACGGTTCTGGGTCAGAACTCAGTTTAAGGAGACTATCCATGCAAAAAGTTGCTGCGATTTCTGCTAGAATTGATCCGCAATTGAAACGTAGCGCTGAAACAATCTTTGAAAAACTGGGGTTGACCGCATCGCAGGCCATTTCCCTCTTCTATCGCCAAGTGCAGTTACAGCGCGGTCTGCCCTTTGCGGTCAAGTTGCAGCCAGAAGATGAGCGCCCTTCCGTCCAACGTGAGGCTGCACATAGACCTTCTGAACCTGCTCATCATCTCCAGGATACGCTAGGATCAGGGCAAAGCGGAGTCGATCCATTTTTGCTGGTTTTGCAAGAAAACCAAGGGCCAGCCTATTGGTCGCCACCGACGCAAGCGGACCTCCTAATGACACAAGAGGAGATCGCCTACCGCTTACTGCACGCTGAATTGCTCGCACAATTTGAAGGTAAGTTTGTGGCTATTTATCGTGGTCAAGTCATTGATTCAGATTCTGATCAGCTTGCCTTGGTGCGGCGGGTTGCTGAAAGCCACCCCAATCAGGTCGTGTTGATCAGACAAGTGCTGGGCAGACCAGAGCCAGAGCTTCGTCTACGCTCACCACGCTTTGTTGAACCATTGGCGTAATCATTCGTATGACCACAAACGTATGATTACAAATTACCCGTACAGCACAACCTACCAACCTGCTGCCCCTATGCTCGAGATCGGCTTGAGTGGTGTGAATGATACAAGCGCCAGATTGCAGGTGGTGGCATTGGTTGATTCTGGCGCTGATGCAACGCTGCTCCCGCTGCGCAATCTGCAACAAGTGAACGCTAGTTACCTCAGACAACAGGTCGTCCGCGGTATTGCCGGAAAAAGTATGTTCGCCAATCTATACCTGGTTCAGGTACATATTGGCGCCAGCGTTGTGCGATTGGTGGAAGTTTTAGCGGCGCCAAAGGGTGTAGAAGCCATCATCGGGCGCGATCTGCTCAATCAGTTTGTCATCACATTACGCGGCCCTGCGTCCACCATAGAGGTCGATTTCTAAGCGGCCACCTTACTCATTCTTATACAAGACTATCTCCTCTTTTTGAAACACAACCTATCCTACATTAGTACAATTACCCACTTGACAAAGCGCGCAGAGTAGAATATTATATATAACATATCCTACATTTAACACCATCGCTCGTTACAGTCGAATTTCCTGAAATGTGCGCGGGAGGAGAGCATGACGACTCATCGCACAGCAGGCATTGCTGCGCACCTGCTGCAAAGCGTAGTAACGCGGCTTTCGTCCCAGCTAAGTCTATATCGCCTTACACGCTATGCCGGAAGGAGCATTCATGCTTACTGATCAACAGATTGACCAGTTCAACACCTTTGGTTTTTTGATCTTTCGCCAGCTCTTTAGTCCCACCGAACTGGCGACGCTTGAAGCCGAATATGAACAAGGACTCACCGCGGCCTACGCCGGCAAACCGTTTGATGGCAGCCAGCGCTACTGGACCTGCAGCATGGGGCCGGAGACGCCTTTGATGGCCAGCCTGTTGGAAGACGAGCGCTTTCATCGACCGGCGCAACAACTCTACGGCGAGGATGTGCTTGGCATGATCGCCGATGCCAACCGCTATGTCGGCCACACCAACTGGCACCCCGATCACAACGCTGATCCCACCCAAGATTGTTATGGGGTCAAGTTTGCCTACTACCTGGATCCGGTCGGCGCGGAGACGGGGGCGCTGCGCGTCGTTCCCGGCTCCCATAAGCAGCCCTTCCATCAGGAAGTGCGCGACACCATCAAGCGGGGCAAGCTCGACATTCTCGCCGTGCCCAGCTATGTCTGTGAGAGTCAGCCTGGCGACGTGGTGGCTTTTGACCTTCGGCTCTGGCACGCCAGTTGGGGCGGCGCCGCCGGACGCCGGATGTGTACCTTTGTCTATTACAACAACCCCGCCGACCCGGTCGCTGAAGCGGCCTCACGCAAGCGGGCCGCGGGCTTCGTCACCATGAACGCCTACTTCGGCCGACCGGATGAGCCAATCTATCACCCGGAGTGGTTAGAAAATCGGTCAAGCAGCCCGCTCCGCCAGCGCTGGATTCACCGACTGGGCGAGTTGGGTTTCTTAGGTTCGCCGACCACAGGCTAAGGGTACATAAATAAATTACACCGCTCTGTGCGAGTCCGTGACTCCCCCCAGCCCGTTGCGAGTCACGGACTCGCACAGAGCGGTTTGAACGATGGAGCCACTCATGTATCGTTTCTGGGGCGAAAGAGAATTGCCCACAAAATATCTGCCTTTACTAGAAGGTCAGGCTGTCTATGTCGGTGCGGCTAGTACGACCCCGACGACCCCCTTGGCGGCGCTGCCCGGCGCGCAAGCGATCATTGCCGGGGCGCGCATCCGCTATGACGGCGCCTTTCTGGATCAAGTCCCCACCCTGCGTGTGATCAGCCGCACCGGGATCGGTTTTGACAACATCGTCCTGGCTGATGCTACGGCCCGCGGCGTGGCTGTGTGCAATGCCCCGGATGCGCCCACCATCTCCACCGCTGAACACGCCTTTACGTTGCTGCTCACCGTGGCCAAGCAGATCAAACGGGTTGAAGCCGAAGTCAAACGGGGCGAACAGAAAGATTTCTTCACCGCCAACACCGGTCTGGAGTTATATGGCCGCACGTTGGGGCTGGTCGGCTTGGGACGGATTGGGCGACGGGTGGCGCGCATGGCCCAGGCGCTGGAGATGCGGGTGCTGGCCTACGACCCGTTGATCCCGGCGGAGCAGGCTGCGGCACTGGGGGTGGAGCTGGCCCCCACTCTGGAAGCGCTCTTAGCCACTGCCGATGCCGTTTCCCTCCATCTGCCCTTGACCCCGGAGACGCACCGTCTGATGAATGCCGAGCGCTTGGCGCTCATGAAACCCGGCGCCATCTTGATCAACGCCGCCCGTGGCGGCTTGGTGGATGAGGCAGCTTTGCTGGATGCCCTGGAACGGGGTCATCTACAAGGCGCCGGCCTGGATGTCTTTGACCGTGAGCCGCCGGCGCCCGATCACCCGCTGTTGCAACGGCTCGACGTGGTGGCGACACCGCATATTGCCGGGGCGACGGTAGCCGGGAAAGATCGGGTCTGGCAGGTTGCCATTCAGCAGGCGCTTCAGGTGTTGCGCGGTGAACGGCCGCCCCATTTGCTCAACCCGGCGGTGTGGCCCTTGCCACCACGGTGACAAACTACACCTACATGAAAGGGAAACCCATCACATGATCACACCAATGGACGAATATCTCTTTGACTTACGCGGCTACACGGTCATCCCCCAAGCGCTGGATCGCGACCATCTGGCGGCGCTTAACGCCTGGATCGATGCCCTGCCGCCCTTGCAGACCGGCCAATGGTTGGGCAATGTCTACACGCAATCCTACGGCGGCATTGACGGCATTAACTTGCAAGACATTATTGAGGGCGGCGAAATCTTTGAACGCCTGATCGACCATCCAGCCTGGATCGGGCAGGCGCGCCACTATCTGGGGCCGAGTACCAAACCCTACATCTACGAGATTTTCATCAATGTGCGCGAATCCGGCGGCTACATCGGGGTGCATTCCGGCGGCCATAATGTGGATCATCACCAGCGCAGCGGACGACGCAACGGCCAGTGGGTCTGCACCATGCTCTCGCTGCTGGCGCCCTTGACCGATGTCGGCCCCGGCGATGGCGCCACGGTAGTCATTCCCGGCAGCCACAAAGCCGACTTCCCCCATCCCCAACAGGAGCGCCGAGGCGGCATCAGCCAGGGTTCAGGCGAACAACTTGTGGGCGCGGTGGAAGTCCACCTCAAGGCCGGCGACGCTTTGCTCTTTAACGACGCGCTTTGTCACGGCTCGGCCCAACGCATCAACCCCGGCCAGCGGCGCATGATCACCATTCGCTATGTGCCGGCCATGGTCGCCCATCGCTTTGGCTATGAACCATCCTCTGAGCTACTCGCCCGCTTGACCCCCGAACAGCAGGCCATTGTGCAGCCGATGGCGCCGCGTCGGCGACCGGAGCGTTGATTGCGCTGACAAGCAGTTGAGTTTGCTCAGTCCTTTGTGCCAAAGGAGCTTCCCGATGGCTAACATCGTCCATAAAACAGGTGCGCACCTTTGGCTAAACGCTTTACCGCCGATGCGCCCTATCTTCCTTCGCTATTGTCACTCCTATTTTTTTACTAGAAAGGTTCCCACATGAACAAACTGCAACTCACCCCGCAACAACTGGCCTTTATGGACACCTTTGGCTATTTGGTCTTTCCTGGTCTGTTGAGCGACAAGATTGACCGCATCATCGAAGAGTTTGAAGGCATCTTTGCCAGGCAGGGCGGCGGGCACAACGGTAAACCGCATGACGGCACGGCGCGTTCCTGTATCCTGCCCTTTGTCGATCAGACCGACTATCTGGCCGCCCTGCTCGACGACCCGCGCGTCGATGGCATCTTCACCAGCTTGCTGGGCGAAGATTATTGCTATATCGGCAGCGACGGCAACTTCTATGTCGGCGACACCAACTGGCATTCCGACACCGACTGGAGCGGCAAGATGCGCGGCAAGCCGCCCCGGATCTTCTACAAGATGGCGCTCTATCTCGACCCGGTGACGGCGACTTCCGGCGCCTTGCGGGTGATCCCCGGCAGCCAGCACTATGGCGACACCTATGCTGAAAAGTTACAAGCCACCCTGCGCACCGCGCCGGAAACGCTAGGCATCAGCGGCAGTCAGGTACCGGCCATATCGCTTGATAGCAACCCCGGCGACGTGGTGGTCTTTAACCAGAACACCAAACACAGCGCCTGGGGCGGCAGCAACCGGCGGCGCATGTTTACCATCAACTGCACGGCGCGCTACCAAGAAGAAGAGATGCCGCTGCTGCGCAACGAGGTGAGCGGCCTGGCCCGCTTCTGGATCGATTCGGTCTATGGTGAAGCCATGCTGAAAAGCGCCGGCCCGCAACGGATGGTGCATCTGCAACAAGCGCTCGGTCAACAAGGGCATCTGGCCGAGGAGGTGCGCAAAGCCAAGCTCACGATGAAGGAGCCGGCGCGCGGGTAGCGGAAGGACAAGGTGACAAAGTGACAAGGTGAGGGGGTGACAGAGTGACTCAATGGAAGATGCGTTGATAAGCCGCTCCCGCCCCAAGCACGCGGATTGGTTGGTGATATTACACACGGGCGTCTTGTGTGAAGCGATCGCTGGTCGGTATCGTTGGAATTTGCGCTGGTTACATCACCCGTTCGTGAACGGGCTTTTCAGCACAAGTCAGCCTGTGTGGCGTATTAGTAGACCGCAGCGCAACCAAAGTGCAATGAATTGACTTTGGACTACGCGCTTGCCCTTGTAAGGGACGAAACGACTGCGGACTACTGCGTATATTCGTCATTTGTGCGTTTCGATTGCTTGCGTCAACGACGATGAGGAGGAAAGCATGGAGAGCAAACAAGTAAGTCGGCGTGATTTCTTGCGCATGTCGGTCATGGGTGCGGCCGGGCTGGCGCTGGCGGCCTGTGCTGTACCTGCGGCAGCGCCTGCGGGTCAGCCGGACGCGGCGGGCGCCACCGCTGAAGGCGTCGAAGTGCGTTGGGCGCACTGGTGGGGCGATCAATTCAAGCCGGTGTTGCCGATGGATGAGGAAAAGACCAAGACCAAGATCAAGGAAGAGATCTACCCCTGGGGCGAGTTTGTACCAAAGATTCTCACCCAGCTTGCGGCCGGCACCGCGCCCGACATTATCCAGCAAGACGCGTCACATCACCCCACCTTCTACCCCAAGAATATCTTCGTACCCTTTGAAGAAGCCTGGGCCGCGGCCGGCATTGAAAAGGAGAAGTGGAACGTTGATCAGACGCTCGAATGCGGCTACCAGGGCAAGATCATGGGGTGCAGCCTCTTCACCATGCAAGCCAAGATGGCCTATGTCAACCTCGACGCGGCGAAGAAGGCCGGCTATGACACGGAGCAGCTCCCGCTCTGGGGCAGAGACAACTATGACAAATGGCAGTGGCCGGAGTTTGTTGAATTCCTGAAGGCGGTCACCATCAAGAATGCCGATGGCACCTACGAGCAGTACGGCTATTCACGGGCGATGGCGATGACGTGGGATGTCTATTACCATGCCGCCTCGCGCAAGGCGTTGCCGGTGGATGACCCGGTGAACATGGGCGAGACAAAATCGCTCATCACCGAGGCCGCCTTTATCCAATCGGTGCAGGAAACAGTGGACATGACCAATGTCCACGGGGTGGCCCCCACGTTGGAGGCGCAGCAAGGCATTCAGGGCGGTCTCTTCCGCGCCGGCAAGGCTGTCGTCGACTTTAGTTGGAGCAACCAGACCTACCTCGAAGCCCAACTGCCCTTTGAACTCGGCTTTATGCACTGCCCCTACCCAGAGGTGCGTGTCCACAGTCTCGGCGCCAACTATCTCTCTGTCAACAACCAGTCGAAGGTCATCCCGCAGGCGCAGGCCGTCGCCATCACCCACACCACCGACCGGGAGGTCTGTACAAAGATGTACGAGATCAACGGCTCCCTGCCCGCCTATGAACCGACCTATTACCTCCAGTTCATGCCCGAAGGCCAGCTTGGTGACATCGCCTCTGTACAGAACTCGCGCATCAAGGGGCTGAGCAGTTGCGACTACTGCGTTGAAGATGTCTTCCTCTTCAATCGCGGCACCATTTGGGGCAAGGTCTACCCCTTCGCCGACAAGGCGCTACAGACCGAGTTGGATAATGCCCTGCTCAACCAAAAGAGCGTCGAACAGGCGCTGGCAGATGCAGCGGCCGCAATTGATACTGAGATCGCGGCCACCAACGCCAAGAGCTAACGCGTAGGTGCGGTTTGCAACCGCACGACTCCCGGCGAAACGTGCGGTTGCAAACCGCACCTACGATCGTTCGACTATTTTGTAAATCTGTAAAATAGGGGCTGCCCCCGGTCAACCTTGATGCCAGGAGTGTCGCCAAGGAGGCCGCGATGGCCAATGCGATTGAACGCGTGGCGCCGGTTTATCGGCGTCGCTATCACCTCACCATGCAAACCCGTCAGACCATAGAAGCCTATCTTGGCCTGACGCCCTATCTGGCGGGCTTTTTGATCTTTACGTTGGGGCCGATCCTCTACTCGCTCTATCTGTCGTTCACCGACTATGATGTGCTATCGCCACCCCAGTGGACGGGGGCGGCGAACTATGTCAAGATGTTCACCGTCGATAAGTTGATTCCCCATTCGCTCTGGGTCACCTTCAAGTACACCATTGTGGCGGTTCCGGCCGGCGTTGTGGTCGGCTATGCGCTGGGGCTGCTGCTGAATGAAAAGGCGGTGGGGCTTTCCTTCTGGCGCACGGCTTTTTACATGCCCTCGGTGGTGCCGGCGATGGCGACCGCCTATCTCTTTATGTGGCTGCTCCAGGCCGACTTTGGCCTGATCAATACGGCCTTGCGCGCCGTGGGGTTGCCGGAGCCGAAGTGGTGGGGTGATCCGAACACAGTGGTCTGGTGCTTTATCTTGATGTCACTCTGGGGCGCCGGGGGCGGGGTGATTCTCTATCTATCGGCGCTCCAGGGCGTGCCGACCGACCTGTACGACGCGGCGAAGGTCGATGGCGCCAACGCCTGGCAGCGCTTCCGCAACGTGACGCTGCCCATGACCTCGCCGGTGATCTTCTTCACCTTCCTGACGGGGATGATCGCCTCCTTCCAGGTCTTCACCCAAGTCTTTGTCAGCAGCAATGGCGGGCCGGCGGATGGCAGTCTCTTCTACATGCTCTACCTCTACCGCATCGCCTGGACAGAGTTGAAGATGGGCTATGCGGCGGCGATGGCCTGGGTGCTCTTTGTGATCCTGCTGCTCCTCACGGTTCTGTTGCTGCGCCTCTCCGGGCGGCTAGTCTACTATGCCGGCGAAGAAAGGAGTTGAGATGATGAAATCGACTGCAATGAACGCCGGTCCCGCACGGTTCAACCGCCACCGGCTTGGCCGACGGTTGGGGCGGGTCATTTTTTATGTCGTCCTGGCGCTCTTCACCCTGCTCTTCTTGTCACCAATGGTCTGGATGATCAGCGCGTCGCTAAAGCCGGAAGGGTATGTCTTTGAATACCCGCCGCGCCTCTGGGTGCCTGGTGCGATTGAGTTTGAAAACTACGCCGTGGCCTGGAGCCAGTTTCCCTTCTGGCGGGCCTTAGGGAATACGATGACGATCATGGTCTTGAACATGGTGGGCGGCATCACATCGGCGGTGCTGACGGCCTATGTCTTTGCCCGGCTGCGCTTTCCGGGGCGCAATGCGCTCTTTGTCCTGGTCTTGAGTACCATGATGATCCCCTCCCAGGTAACGCTGATCCCCCAGTACATTCTCTTTCGCGAGCTTGGTTGGCTCGATTCCTTCCTGCCGCTCACGGTGCCGGCCTTTTTTGGCGGCGGCGCGTTCGCCATCTTTTTGCTGCGCCAGTTTTTTATGTCAATCCCCCGCGACTATGATGACGCCGCGCGCATTGATGGCTGCGGCACCTTTGGCATCCTCTGGCGCATCATCGTGCCGCTCTCGCTGCCGGCCATTGGCACGCTGGCGATTTTTTCGTTCATGGGGCATTGGAATGACTTCTTTGGCCCTCTGATCTATCTCAACAGCCAGGAGAAATATACGCTGGCGATTGCCATCCGCCAGTGGCAGCAAGTCGCCGTCATGGGGTCCGGCGCCTACCGCCCCCCGCTGTGGGTGCATATCATGGCGATGGCGACCGTCTTGACGATCCCGCCGGTGCTGGTCTACTTTTTCACCCAGCGCTACTTTATTCAGGGGATTGTGATTAGTGGGGTGAAGGGGTAGGGCGTTGGGTGGGTGATTGGGTGATTAGTTGATTGGTTGGTTAGCTGGTTGGTGTGGCAGGTAACTGACCTTTTTATACGCAAGACGAGTTGCCCCGGGAACGCCGCCATCCCTGGCGGCACGCGACTTGCCGCCAGGGATGGCGGCGTTCCCGGCGTCTAAGTCCTATTAAAGTATTGCAAGGAGATAAGCGATGCTCACAGCGGAACAACAGGCGCATTTTGCGACCTTTGGCTTTATTGTCTTACGGCAAGCGTTTTCGCCGGCAGAGATGGCAGAAATCAGCCAGGCATTTGACGAAGTATTGACCGCCGACCGGCAGGGGCGCCCCTTTGACGGCGTCAAACGGCAGGCGGTGTTGGGCTTTATTGAAAAACGTCCCTTGCTCTCCCACCTGGCGGAGGATGACCGCATTTATGAGCCGTTGGAGCAGTTGCTTGGCCCCGGTTTTGTCTGGATCGGCTCAGATGGCAACCTCTATGTCGGCGACACCAACTGGCACCCCGATGGCTCGAACCTGGGCTATGGGCGCATCAAGGTCGCCTTTTATCTCGACCCGGTGACCAAAGAGACGGGCTGTCTGCGCGTCATCCCCGGTTCGCACAGGCCGCCGCTGCATGAGGACCTCAAGCCGCTCTTGGAACGGCGCAATGATCCCGAGGCCGCGCCCTTTTCGCTGCGGGCGCGCGACCTGCCTTGTTTCCCGCTCGAATCCCAGCCAGGGGATGTGGTCTTCTTCAATCAGAACCTCTGGCATTCGGCCTTTGGCGGGCGCACGGGCCGGCGCATGTTCACCTTGAACTTTGGCGCCAAACCAGTCGAGCAAAGTCACATCGACTATTTGCAGCGCACCTATCAAGGCAACCTCAAACATGTCGAACAGATGCAGTACACCCAAAACGCCCGTGTCTACGAAGACAGCTTCCTCTACAGCGACAGTGCGCGCATCCAGAGCATGGTCGGCAAGTTGGTCGAATGGGGCTTCAAATAAAGGAGAAGAGTATGGACATCAAAATCGGCAGTGCGCCCGATTCGTGGGGCGTTTGGTTTCCCAGCGACCCGCAGCAGACCCCCTGGTCGCGCTTTTTGGATGAGATTGCGGCGGCCGGCTATGAATGGACGGAGCTAGGGCCATACGGCTACCTGCCCACCGATCTACCGACCTTGCGCGCTGAACTGGACAAGCGCAACCTCAAAATCTCCGGCACCTTTGCCATGGGCAACCTGGAAGAGCCGGCGGCGTGGCCGGCGTTGGAACGGCAAGTGTTGGGCGCCGGCGAGATCCTCGCCGCCCTGGACGCCAACTATCTGGTGCTGATCGACGATTCGTACACCGATCTCTTCACCGGCAAAGTGCTGGCGCCCCGCCGCCTGGAGGGGGATGCCTGGCAACGATTGGTGGCAACCACGCAGCGGGTGGGGGAACTGGCGCGCAGCCGTTTCGGGCTGACCCTGGTCTTTCATCCTCATGCCGAAACCCATGTAGAATATGAAGATCAGATCGAGGCGCTGCTGGCGCAAACCGACCCCGCCACGGTGGCGCTCTGTCTGGACACGGGGCATCACGCCTATCGCGGCGGCGACCCGGTGGCCTTTATGCAGCGTCATCACCAGCGCATTCCCTATCTGCATATCAAAAGTGTCGATCGGGCCGTGCAGCAGCGCGTCGAAGCCGAAAACATCCCATTTGCCCTGGCCGTCAAGGACAACATGTTTGTCGAGCCATCGAAGGGGGCCGTGGATTTTCTCGCCTTCCGTGACGTGTTGCGGGCGATCAACTTTAGCGGCTGGGCGATTGTCGAACAGGACATGTACCCCGCGCCCTTTGACAAACCGCTGCCGATTGCCCGGCGCACGCGCGCCTATCTGCGTGAGATTGGCATGGGTTAACACTGTTTTGCAAGTGAACCGTTGTAAGAATTCAGCAATGGTCGATAGAGGCATATAATAGAGTCGCAAAATTTGTCCGTCTAGCCTGCCCGCGCTTCCGCAAAGCGCCACGAACCCGGAGCAAGCTAGCGTTGAACGTTACCATGTAAGCAAGTCAGGGAAAATGACCAATCGACCTATTTTTCAGAAAAAAGATCTAAAGCGGACGCAGCTTCTTTACCAAATTGTACAGGATGAGATTAAAGCCTACATTATCCAAAATTCCTTGTTGCCCGGCGACTCCTTGCCGCCGGAGACTGAGTTGTGTGAATTGCTGGGGGTCAGTCGCAATTCAGTGCGCGAGGCGGTAAAGTCATTGGAGACACTGGGTATTCTAGAGGCGCGGCCCGGCGCCGGTCTCTATGTAAGTAATTTCTCCTTTGATCCGCTGCTCCAGCAACTTGGCTATGGCATCTTGTTTGACCACAAACAATTGACTGACATTATCGACGTGCGCTTTCACCTGGAACATGGCATGATCGACCGCGCCGTCCGCGCCGCCACCCCCGAACAGGTAGCGCAGTTGCAGGCCATTCTGGACGAGATGCGGAATGCCGCCGAAAACGGCCACTATTCAGCCGAAGCGGATCGCGATTTTCATCGGGTGCTGTGGGCCAATGTGGATAACACCATTGTCGGCAAAATTCTTGATGTCTTTTGGGTGATCTTTCGCCAGGCGCAGGCGCGCTCGGCCATCCCCGATCCGCCCCAGCCGCTGGCGACCTATCAACGCCATGTGCCGATTGTCGAGGCGCTGGCGCAACAGGACGTAGAAGCCGCCCGGCTGGCCATGGAACGACACTATATCGGGATTCAGGAGCGTTTAGCGCAAATCAAAGCGGGGCCGATCAACGGTCATACAGGCAACGGGCGGAACGCAAGTGGCGCCGGCAAGCCGCCCATCAACTAAGGAGCATTGACTATGCGCACCAACTGGGTTCGCCAGAAATTGCTGGCGCAGGAGCCAACATTGGGCTGTTTTCTGGGCTTGGGCAGCCCCAACGTCGCTGAACTGCTGGCCCACGCCGGCTTTGACTGGCTGGTGATCGAGACCGAACACAATGGCCTGGACGCCGCTGAAGTGCAGCAGATGCTCATGGCGCTCAACGGCACGGAAACAATCCCGCTGGTCCGTATCCCGTCGGCCAACCCGGTCTTTATTCAGCGGGCGCTCGACATGGGGGCGCTGGGCATTGTCGTGCCGCTGGTCAAAAGCGCCGAGGAAGCCGCCGCCATTGTGCGCGCCACCCGCTACCCGCCCCACGGCACGCGCAGCTTTGGCGCGCTACGGGCCTCTCAATATACGCTGGACAATGAGGATTACTTCCAGCGCGCCAATGACAACATCCTGGTCGTCTTGATTCTGGAAACGCGCGAGGCCGTGGAAAATCTGGAAGCCATTGCCGCCGTCCCCGGTGTCGATGCGCTCTACTTCGGCCCCTTTGACCTCTGTCTCTCGCTGGGACTGAACCCCTTCCAACAGCCGCATGAGGAAGTGGAAGCGCTCTATCGGCGTGCTATCGCGATCAGCCAACGTCAGACAATCGCCATCGGCATGGGCGTCAGCACCAGCGCCCAACTCCACCAGCGCCGGGCCGAAGGTTACACCATGCTGGGTTACGGCACCGACTATCACCTCCTGGTCGCCGCCGCCCGCGCCGGCGTAACCGCGTTCAAAGAATAGTAACGATCAAGCCACCCCCTCCGCGCCCAGCGGGCACCCGTCCCCCAGCTTGGGGGAGGAACCGTCGTGCGCATGATAGGTTCCCTCCCTTCTCAGGGGTTAGCGTTACGGCCATTGGAGAAAATAAATCGTCCGGCCTCCACTAAACAGTTCACGCAACACGAATCACGTATCACGCATCACGCAGCAATTTACAATGATTCTCAAGGAGAACCAACATGACCGAACTACGTATTGCCCTGCTTGGCTCCGGCTATATGGGGCGCACCTATGCCGAGTGTATTGCCAAACATAACACGCGGGCCAAATTGGTCGCCATCAGCGGCGGCACACGAGCGCCGGGGTTGGCGGCGGATTATGGGGTGGATTATGTGGAGAGCTACCCGGCGCTGCTGGCCCGCCCGGATGTGGATGCGGTCTTGATCGCCACGCCCCATGTCAATCACTTGGAACAGACGCTGCTGGCGGCGCAACATGGCAAACATGTTCTGTGTGAAAAGCCGCTCTCGACCTCCGTGGCCGACTGTACGCAGATGATCGATGGCTGTCGGCAAGCCGGGGTAATGTTACAGGTGATCCAGACGCTGCGCTTTCGGGGGACGCCGGCGCGGGCCAAGCAGTTGATCGACGCCGGGGCTATCGGCAAAGTCTGGATGATTCGTGGGCAGACGTTGGTGCGCACCTACATCATCGACAAATCCTCCTGGGCCGCACAGCCGGAGAATGGCGGCGCCTTTCTCGATATGGGCGTCCACAACTTTGACATTATGCGCTTCTGGAGCGGCGCCGAAGTGCAGCGGGTCTATAGCCAGATCGACACCTTCGGCGCCACCGACGCCCCCGGCATGAGCGCCATGACCCAACTGACCATGACCAATGGCGTGGCTGTGCAACAGTGGATGTCCTTCGAGGTCGCCACCCGCTACATGACCCAGAGCCAGCACATCTACCACATCCTAGGCGAAGAGGGCATGATCGAAGTGGACGGCTATGGCAAACTGCTGCTGGCCAAAGGCGACACGGTGGAGACTGTCTGGGAACAACCCAAATTCGACTTTGTTAACCGCCCGCTCGACCCCATCCGGTTGGAAGCGTTCTTCACCCAAATCCAATGCTTTGTCGATGATCTGCTCGATGGTCGCCCAGCGACGGTGCCCGGGGAAGAAGGTCGCGCCGCCGTGGCGATTGTGGAAGCGGCCAGGGAGTCGGCGCGGACGGGGCAAGCGGTTACGATGGGATAGTCGTGAGCTTGATACCCGATTGTCTCTGTCTCCTCTTGGTTTCTGCTCCGCTACAATGGTACAATACGAGCAAGAGAGGAGGCGTATGATGCAATATCCGTTAGCAGAAAAAATTGGTGTACCGGAACTCCTGGTCGGTCGCGCCCGGGAGTTTGAGGTCTTTGGCAAATGGCTGGATAATATTCCGCGCCGCCTGTCCAAGTCACGGGTCATTCTGGCGCGCCGCAAGAGCGGGAAGACGGTCTTTGTCCAGCGCCTCTTTAACTAGGTCTGGAGTGCCAATGGGCAGGTGATCCCTTTCTATTTTGATTTTGCCGAAAAGCCGATTTGGTATCCTAATTTGGCGATTGAATACTACCGCGCCTTTGCGTCGCAGTATATCTCTTTCTTGGAACGTGACTTAACCACCAGGGATGGGGTCGTCAACACGGTCAATTATGAGATTACGGATCGTTCCTCCGAGATGTCCCAAACGTGGAATGAGTATATTCAATTAGCGCTGCTGCGTATCAATCATTATCACACGAAGCAGATGCTGCTGCACCTGAGCAAACGTGCCGACCGTTACTGGACGCCGCGTGAACTGAAAGCCGAACTCCAGCTCGATCTGACAGAAAATGAGATCCAGGAACAACTCATTACCTTGGCCGAGTCTGACTTAATTGAACGAGGAACATCCGATATCCAATTCCGTGGCCTGCAGGATGGTACGGTCAACCTGATTTTACAGAACCGCTTTGAAGAAGAGATCAATCACTTTGTCCCTGATCTGAAAAGTGAGTTTCAGACAAAGGTGACCGAACTCCAACATGCCAACCGGCGGCTGCAAGGGATGCTCAATCATCTCTCTGGCAAGTTGGCGGAACAACAACTCGCCACCGAACTGCGCCGCGCAAACGCTTCAAGTTGAGCGATTATTTTACCGGCATGAATGATGATCTTCCTGTGAATCTGGTGGATGTACGTGAACGCGTTTCTGTCCAACGCACCGATGGCAAAGGACAAGAGTTTGATGTGGTGGCGCAATCCGGTGCTGGGCGCGTGCTGCTGGTGGAAGTGCGCAAACGGCAGAGCAAGACCACGCTCACCGAGATAGCCGATTTCTGGGATAAGGTGACGGCCTATGCCGCCAGTAACCCACAGGCGACGGTGCGTCCAGCCTTTCTTGCCTTGGGTGGGTTTACCGAAGATGCGACAGAATTTTGTCGAGTACACGACATCGGTATGGCGGAACAGATTACTTACTTCTGGAATACCACAGAGTTCTCGTAGAGCCAGTGCCTGTCTTTTTCTTTCCAGACGCGTCAATCCACCTCAAGTTCATCCCGCGCCAGTTGATCAAGCGAAACCTGAAAAATGTCGGCAATTTTGACAAGCATGGCGACATTGGGAATCTTATCACCGGTTTCCATTTGGCTAATGTAGCTATCCCGCACACCAAGCAGGTCGGCTAGACTCCGCATCGTTAAGCCCTTGCATCGACGCAAAGTGCGCAGCTTTTCCCCAAATCGTTCCATATAATCAAATCACCAATGGCAGAATTTGACAGGCGTTTGCTCATCTGCCAGCATTTACTAAGCTATAGCTTAGTAAATGGTGTATCCAAGCTTCTATCTATGGGAGACAAGCAGATGGCAACCTATGACCACAAGCAAGTTCTCGCTGACTACGCCAATGGCACGCTCACGCCGGAAATGGCAGTCGGCCACAGCTTGCAACACATCGACAAATTGTACACCGCGCAAACGGACGCGACCCGTCAATGGCGCGCCGAACTGGACGCGCTCAAACAGCAGGTACACACGCAGCAAGCCAGGCTGGATCGCCTGCACACCTTGATCGAAAAAGCGCGCACCAAACAAAAGCTGCGCACGCCAGCTACCCCTTCAACACCCGATCAAGGGTAAAACCACCAACCAACTAACAAACTAACAAACTACCCATCCGCCGCGCTTGCGTTGATCATACGCTTGCTTGATCATTTCTGCAAGTTGTCGCCAGTGGTGTGCGTAGTGAATGGGTTGCAGATCAATGACGGATGAGGTATACTTCACCCTATGGCAAGTAAAAAGGTAAAGCAGACGCAGCCGAAGATCCATGACGCCGCGTACAAGAAGCTCTTTTCCAATCGCACCATCTTTCAGCAGTTGATCGAGACCTTCATTACCGAAGCCTGGGTGAAGGATCTGGATTTTTCTAAGTGTGAGACGCTGGACAAGTCGTTTATTACCGATCATTACAAGGCGACAGAAAGTGATCTAATCTACAAGATCAAATTGCGCCGGAAGACGGTTTACATTTACGTCCTGCTGGAGTTTCAATCCAAAGTGGATCACTTCATGGGGCTGCGGGTGCTGTTCTACATCCTCAGCTTTTACATGGACTACCGGGCAAACCGCAAGCGCGTCAAGAAGTTGCCGGCCATTTTTCCCATTGTGTTATATAATGGTCAACGCAAGTGGAATGCACCAACCAGGATGAGCGATTTAATCGAAACCGAGCCGCCATTGGGTGATTATGCCATTGATTTCCAATACCTACTCCTGAACGAGAAAGCCTATAGCAAAGAGCAGTTGTTGACGATTCGCAACATTGTTTCGACCTTATTTCTCGCAGAGGGTCATTACAACATTGCTCTACTCGAACAAGAGTTGCTCAACCTCTACGACAATGAGCCGGATAAACAGGCAGTGTCGCTCTTTTTGAACTGGTTTCGGCAGTTGGCGTTGTATGGCAAAGTCTCACCCGAAGATTATGAGAAGTTGGACGTTGTCTATCGGACGAAAGCGGAGGCACAGACCATGTTACTGGAAGCCTTAGAACAGGAACGCAAGCAAATTTATCGCAAAGGACAGGCAGATGGTTTAGCGGAAGGAATGGAAGCGCAACGGCGCACCTTACTTCAATTTATTCATTGGCGCTTTCAAACAAGCGAAGAAGAGCAGAAGCGGCTCGCCCAGCAACTTGCACAAATTAAGAAGCTACAACAATTAACTCAAATAAGCGACCTTTTTCTGCAAGTGGCTACGCTGGATGAGTTCACAAGTCATCTAGCCGCCTATATACCTGCTCAGAAACCGCAATCATAGTCAGTAGACCACACCGCAGAGGAGCATTCGCTATGTTGTTCTCCGATGCTGACTGGCAATCGATCCAAATTCATGCCGGTTTACCAGCCTTTGCCGCAGCCATGCAACGCTTGCGGCAGGAAGCTGCTGACTTTCTCGCCCGCCCCGTAACTGTGCCGACCGCGCCCGGCGGCTATTACCATGATTATTTCTGCCCCGATCATGGCGTGCAACTGCATTTTGACCCGGCGTCGCCGCAACAGCACCGCTGCCCGATTGACAACACGATCTGGCAGGGGGAGCGCTTTGATGCGGCTTGGCGCTGGTTTGTCAACAACCGGCTGGCGGAGGGTGCGCTACGGTTGGCAGTGCTTTGGCGGCTGGAAGGCAACCCGGCCCATTTGACGCCGGTCATCCAAACCTTGACCGGCTATGCCGAACGGTACGCCAATTACCAAACGGTTCCCCGCACGGTCGCGAACCCCGGCGTGGCGACCTATACCACGCTGGACGAGTCGGTGTGGGTTTTGCCGCTGGCCTGGGCCTTTGACCTGGTGCGCGACCAGCTTTCTGCACCGGTGCAGGAGCAGATTGCCCAATATCTCTTTACTCCAGTGGCAGACCACCTGATTGCTCACCATTTTGGCGGGATTCATAACTTTGCCTGTTGGCACAACGCGGCCATCGGCACGATTGGCGTGCTGCTGGATCGCGCCGATCTGGTCGCCTTCGCGATGGAAAGTGATTTTGGCTGCTACAACCAACTCCAACGCGGGGTGCTGGCGGATGGGCTGTGGTTTGAAGGCTCGTTTAGTTATCATTTTTACACCCTCTATGCCCTGCTGACCCTGGCCAAAGCGCTACGCCACCAGCCCGGCTATGATTTGCGTCAGCGCCCGGAACTGCGCGCCATGTTGCTGGCGCCAATTCAATCGGCCTATCCTGATTGGTCGTTGCCCGCGCCCAATGATTGCTGGTATTTCACCAGTCTATTAAGCGACTGCTGTCATGGCGTGCCGCCGGGGCCGGCCTTCTACGAGATCGGCTACGCCTGGTATGACGAACCGCGCTTTGGCGAAGTCTTGCAGCGCGCCTACCAGCAAGAGCCACGCGATAGCCTGGATGCCCTACTCTTTGGACGCACTGAGCTGCCCACCACGGCGTTATCCGCTTTGCCCAGCGCACATCTGTCCGCTTCGGGGTATGCAATCTTGCGCGATATGCCAACCACCACACCGAAGACCGAAACGGAGCAACGCTATCTGCTGCTCAAGTATGGCCCACATGGCGGCGGGCATGGTCATCCCGATAAGCTCAATTTGATTCTTTCGGCGTATGGCGAACGGCTGTCGCCTGACTTGGGGACGCCAGGCTATGGCTTAGATCTCTTTGAAAGCTGGTATCGCCAGACGGTCTGTCATAATACCGTTACGATTGACGGTTACTCGCAACCGGAAGCGACTGGGCAGATCAATCACTTTCAGGATACGGGGGACTTTCAAGTTGCCGACGCCAGCGTCGCTTGGGCCGATGCCGGCCCTTATCAAGGCGTCACGATGCGGAGGGTTATCCTGGCGCGACCAGACTATTTCCTTGATCTCTTCCTGGTCGAGACGCCGCAGCCCCGTCGCATTGACTGGATCTATCGCAATGCCGGCCAGTTGCAGACCGCGTTGCCGTTGACAACCTACCCGGCGCTTGCCGAGGAAGGGGATGGCTATCGGCACATTATCCAGCCACAGATCAGCCGCACGGATCAGCCTTTTCAGGTAAACTGGCAAACGGGCGCCGTTGGTCTACACCTTTGGGCAGCCGGCGCCTTTGGGGCAGCCATCGTTACCGGTTCCGTGCCGGGCAATCCGCCAACGGACCAGTTTGCGCTCTTGCTTCAACGGCGGCATGGTGCAACTGCGGCGTTTCTCACCCTCTTTCATCCCTTTCGCATAACGCCGACAGTCACGACCGTCGAGTGGTTTGGTGACAACTTCCAGCAGACAGGCTGGCTTGGTTGTCGGGTTACGCTTGGTGATCAACACGACCAC
Source organism: Caldilinea sp. CFX5 (assembly GCA_021405325.1). Next base: position 23,120 of record QWII01000112.1, read on the forward strand.
TGGTTGCTCCAACAGCGGCCTGATGCAGCACAACCGACCTGGTTTACCGAAGCGCCGGCTAACCGGAGGTTGCACTATTGGCTGGCAGCCCCACAGAGATAAAATAGCGTGCTATCCCCCCCACAAAACTCATTTGACAACCCATAGTACCATTGTTATAATGTAGGACAGATAACGGATGCGACCCAACTGGTGCAGGCAACCACTGCGCACAAGCTGGCAACCACAGCGGCATTCGTCATTATCTCCCAGCACACAGCTTTATGATCCGCCATTCTCAGAGCATCGCCCAATGATAAGGATGCTGAACAGCGTGTCGTTCTCAAGCAGTCGGAACCGTGTCCGGCCGCTTGTTGACGTTATAAGATTCCCGCATTTGCGAAGCGTAAAGGAGAAGATGCATGTTGGCTAGAATGCGACCACGTATCGGTATTATTCTCACCCTTTTGGTCATTTTAAGCATGGTGCTGTCGGCCTGTGCTGCCCCGGTGGCCCCGGCAGCCTCTGACACTGCCACCGGCGGTGAACAAGCGGCAGCGCCGGCGGATGGGGCACGCGCCTTGCCGGCTGACGCCGCCGCCGACCAAACCCTCCACTATGTCACGCGCAACTTCAGCCGACTCAACCCGGCGTCGGAAGGGGGCTTTGGCCGCCCCTGGATCTCCTTTATGTGGATGCCCATGTTCCTCAACGATCGCGAGAACAAGATCCACCCCTGGCTGGCCGAAGGGTATGATGTCAGCGACGATGGGTTGACCTATTCGATCCATATCAAGCTCGGCGCGAACTGGTCGGATGGTTCACCGGTGACGGCTCAAGAAGCCATCGACTACTGGACCTATGGCCTCAGCCCCAAATGCACAGGGTGTTGGCTCTCCTATGTCAGCGGCTTTACGCTGATCGAAGGCGCCAAAGGAGTGATCGATGGCTCCGCCGAGACGGTGACCGGGCTAACGGCGGTGGACGAAAAGACGCTGGAAATTAAGCTAGAGTCGCCCAGCCCCACCTTTATCAACAACCTGGCCCACTTTAACACCGGCTTTATGAAGATGGAAGATGTGGGCGAAGATGAGTTTTCGGCTGGTCCCGACACCCGTGTCAATGGCCCCTTTAAGATCGAAGAATGGGATGTTGATGCGCAGAAGCATGTGCTGGTGCAGAACCCGGCCTGGTGGGGCGACCCCAAACCCTATATCCAACGGATCATCGCCCAGCCTTCGCAGGATGAAAATGTTTCCTTTATCATGTGGCAGAATGACGAAGTGGATATTGCCCACTGGTTGAGCAACATCCGCCAGCCGCTGCGCGAAACAGAGCCGAAAACCTTTGTCCAGATCCCCTACGCCACCAACTTCTTCTTCCCCTTTTGGACCAGCCTGGAACCGATGGATGACATCAATCTGCGCAAGGCGCTGGTTCACGCCGTCGATTGGGATGCCGCCATCAACGCGGCCTGGGAAGGCGCCCGCAACGAACGGGTGATGAAGACCCACCTGACGCCGGAACTGGCCTGTTACAAGGCCGACAACTGGCCCGATTTTGGCTACAACCCGGAAAAGGCCAAAGAAGAGTTAGCCGCCTCGAAGTATGGTTCTGCCGAGAATCTGCCCAAGATTCGGATCACAGTCAACGGGCAGTCACCCAACTACATCCGCACGGCTGAAATCGTCATCGAACAATGGAAGAACAACTTGGGCATCACCGATGTCGAAGTTCGTCCTGGCGCATTGAATGATGCTTGGGGCCAGGAAGCGGATCAAGTACAGGTGCGCCGTTCCAGTTGGGGCGCCACGATTCCGTTGCCCGGCGACATGGTGGCTGGTCTCTACAAATGGGCCAGCGATCCTGCCAATGTTGGTTTGGTGGACGAAGAACTGGGCGCAATGGTCGATGAACTCCGCACCATTGCCCCTGACGCCGCCGACTACTGCGAAAAGGTGCAAGCCGTTGAAAACCGCCTCCTGGGTCACTACTACTTCATGCCCATGATCTGGGATCTCTACGAATACAATGTCAAGCCCTGGGTCAAGAACTTCGACACCAACGTCGATAACAACTGGACGGGGTTGTTGGATATGTATATCGCCGAGCATTAAGTGATTGTTGGTTGGTTAGTTCGTTCGTTGGTTGAGCTTGTCGAAACCAACGAACGAACTAACCAACCAACTAACCAACTAACCAACCATGCTCAAATACATTCTCACGCGGCTGGCGATTGCCATTCCCACCTTTTTGGCGGTCATGCTGATCACCTTTACGCTGACTGCGCTCAGCCCTTTTGATCCGGTGGCGATGATGTTGGCCGAGCAGCCCAATCTGGACACCTTGCAGAAAGATGAGGTTGTCAAGCGGATCCGCCAACAGTATGGCTTGGACGACTCGTTTCTCGTCCAGTTCACCAAATATGTCCAACGGGTGATGCAAGGTGATCTGGGCGTGTCGATCAACGGCCAGCGCGATGTGTTGCGCGCCATGGTCAAGACCTTCCCCATCTCCTTGCAACTGGGATTGGCCGGCGCAGTGGTGACAGCGCTGATTGGAATTCCCTTGGGCGCCATTGCTGCGCTCAAGCAGAACACCTGGATCGATTACACCATTGTCGGCGGGACATTGGTCTTCCGTTCCCTGCCCGTCTTTGTCCTCGCACCCTTGTTGGTCGTCTTCTTTGTGCTGATTCTCGGTGTCATGCGGAGAGTGCCCTTGGGCTGGGATGGCTTATTTCATTCGAAGACGCTTTTGCCGATCTTCATCCTGACGCTGGGACCGTTGCCGGTGGTGGTGCGCCAAACCCGACAAGCAGTGCTTGATATTTTTGCTCAGGATTACATTCGCACCGCCAAGGCCAAGGGGCTGCAACTCTGGGTAATCATCGGTCGCCACATCTTGCGCAACGCCTTGATCCCCGTGGTGACGACATTGGGCTTTATTGCCGAAGGGTTGATTGTCGGTAGCATCTTTCTGGATCGCATCTTCGCCATCCCCGGCTTTGGCGGCGTGGCCGAAGGCGCCATTCGCGGCTTTGACTATCCCATGCTCTTGGGGGTTACGATGATCACCTCCTTGATGATCATTTTGACCAATCTTCTGGTCGATCTCATCTATCCATTTCTCGACCCCCGTATTCAGTTAGAGTGAGGGACCCCGTATGTCTAGCTCTGCTTTGTCCGCGGTCGCGCCTGATCCAACGCTCGACCTCAAGCTACCCAAAGAGCGGTCGCTTTGGGGCGATGCCTGGCGGCGGCTCTTGCGCAACCGCCTTTCGATCATGGGATTGACGATCACAACGCTGCTCTTTTTTGTTGCCCTCTTTGGCCCGGCGCTTGCGCCCTATTCTTACACGGAACAAAATTTGCAACGGTTGGCTGAATTGCCCACCGCTGACCACTGGCTAGGCACCGATGAGATCGGGCGCGATCTCTTCAGCCGCGTTCTCTATGGCGCCCGCACCGCTACGCTGGTGGCGACCTTTAGCACGACGGTAAGTGTCTTGCTAGGATTAGCGTTGGGCGCCTTTGCCGGCTATGGCGGACGCTGGGCCGATATGATCGTCGGTCGGCTTACCGATGTGGTCATGTCGATCCCCAGCCTCTTGCTGGCGGCGATGATTGCGGTCAGCCTGAAAGATCCGATTGTGAGCTGGGCCAAGGGCGTTTACGAAACGAATGGCTTTTTTCTCTTTGCCGACACCACCTGGCTGGATCTGCTGATCGTCTTTGGCGGGCTGGCCTTTGTCCAGTGGCCCGGTTACGCCCGCCTGATTCGCGCCCAAATATTGGCGCTGCGCGAAGAGCAATACATTAAGGCGGCGCAGTCAGTAGGGGTTGCCGAATGGAAGATTGCCTTGCGCCACCTTCTGCCCAATGCGCTTGGCCCCGTAATCGTCACTATGACCTTTAGCTTCTCTAGTGCGATGGTGCTAGAGGCATCGCTCAGTTATTTGGGCGTCGGCATCCGCCCGCCGCAAGCCAGTTGGGGCAACATGATCGAATCCAACATCGGCAGTGTCTCTTATCGCCCCTGGCTGGTGGCCGTGCCGGCGCTGACGCTGGCCTTTTTCACCCTGGGCATCAACTTCCTGGGCGATGGTCTCAATGATGCCCTGAATCCAAAGTCGAGTAAGGCGATTTAACAAAATTAGGTGATCGGGTGATTCGGTGATTGAGCCTGTCGAAATCACCGAATCACCCGATCACCTAACCACCTACGAAGGAAACTGTATGTCGAACCGGAAGTTACGCGCCGCTGTGATTGGCGGTGGATTGGGCGGGCATCATGGTTATGCCTATGCCCGCGCCGAGGAGTATGAATTGGTCGCCACCTGCGACATCAACCCGGCGGCCTTTGACCGCTTTTTTGAACGCGCCAAGATTGAGCGCGGCTCGATTCGCGAATATACCGATTACAAGGAGATGTTCGCCAAGGAAAAGCTGGATGTGGTGAGCGTCGCCACGCCCGACCATCTCCACGTCAACCCGGTTTGTGATGCCGCCGAAGCCGGGATCAAGGGGATCTTTTGCGAAAAGCCGCTCTGTACCACCATCGCCGACGCCGACCGCATGGTGGCAACGGTCGAGCGCACGGGGGCAAAACTGGCAATTGACCACACGCGCAGCTATATTCCCGCTTACCAAGCCGTGAAAAAGGCCGTCTGGACCGATGGTGAACTCGGCGGGTTGACGCGCATTATTGCCCATATGGGGGGCCACCGCTCCATGCTCTTCCGCAACGGCACCCACCTGGTTGATGCCGTCTGCTATCTCGCCAACGCCGAACCGGTCTGGGTGATCGCGGCTCATGAGCGCGGGTTTGAGAATTATGGCACGGTCTACAAGGGCGAAGGCGGTAAAGACCCCAGCCTTGACCCCGGCTCGTCGATTATCGTCGAGTTTGCCAACGGCGTGCGCGCCCTGATCAACAGCGCCAAGCTGACGCCGGCGCTCTTTGAGTTTGACCTGCAAGGGCCAAATGGCCGCTTCTGGCTGACCGATAGCTTCTGCAAAGCGTGGAAGACTGATAAACCGGAAGGCACGCCCACGGAAGTCGCGCCGCCGGCGGGGCGCGGCTATATCGACTACTTTGGCGAAAATCTGATCCCGGCGGTGAAAGAGATCGCCCAGATGGTGCTGCATGACGGCCCCAACAGTTCGCCGCCGCAACGGGCGCGCGACTCGTTGGAGATCATGCTCGCCGCGCTGATTTCGCAGGAGCAAGGCAGCGCCAAGATTCAATTACCCTTGCCGCGGGGGTGAGTACAGACGCGGATTTAGGTTGCGCGGATAGGCGTAGGACAACCCGTTCCGTAGGGACGTTTGAATGTAGAAACGGCCCTGTAGGAAAGATGCGTTGAATGCGCCTTACCGCTTACTGACCACTGCTCACTGGCTACCCAGACGCGACTTGTTGTGCGGCGTGTTGGGCAATTTGGGTGCGCAAACTGTCGGCCAGGTTGAGGTGGTGGGCGAGCAAGCGTTCACGGGCTAACGTCACATCCGGTTGCTTAATCGCCGCTAAGATGTCCACGTGTTCTTGCACGGAACCCGGTTGGACCGCCGCATGGATGTTGTGGCGATCCAGGGCGTGCATACGCACCGTCCAGGTGATCTCGAATAGTTGCGCCGCCAGTTGGTTGCCGCAGCGGCGATAGAGTAGGGCGTGAAAGTCGTGGTCTTGCTGGTGGAAATGGGGATTTTCTTCCCCGCCCGCCACCATCCGTTGGACAATCGCCGCTAACTCGACAATATCGCTTTCCTGTAAGTTCTCGATTGACTCTTTGATAAAGTAATCGTCCAGGGCGCGACGAATCTCTAATACTTCCAGAATGTTGTGGTTGTGAAAGACCAGGCCATAAGAGAGGCCATTCAAGATCGGGTCAAAGTTAAACTCGCGCACCACCCGGCCATAGCCCTGGTGGCTTTCCACAATGCCCAGCGCCTCTAAACGGCGAAAGGTTTCGCGCACGGCGGTGCGCCCCACGCGTAACTGGGTTGCCAGTTGTTCCTCGGTTGGTAATTTATCGCCCGGCTGTAGCTGATTGTTTAAGATGTACTCTTTGATGCGATTTTCAATCAGGGCCACGCGATCAACTTCATCCAGCGGTTGGATTGCTTCGATACTCATGTGTTATCCATGAATGACGGATGGTATGCGAGTTTAAGGGCGTTTGACAAACGTCCTTGGCTGCATTAGAATTACTGGCACGTTGAATGTTGTCATGCAACTGACAACTAAACTACATTGCAAATCATACTTGCGATGTCGCGATCTGTCAAATATCCAAAAATTCGACAATCTCATAGTAGAGGAGGCAGAGTGATGGACATGCGCAAACTCACCCGTCGTGATTTTTTGAGGATCTCTTCGGCAAGCGCCACCGGCGTTCTGTTGATGGCTTGTGCGCCGGTGGCGCCCGGCACGGCGCCGGCCGCCGAGCAAGCGGCCGCCCCCGCTGCGCCAGCCGCAACGGGCGGCGCAGCAGACACCCTGACCTTTGCCACCGATTCGCCGTGGGGCACCTTTAGCCCCTTCCGCCCGACCTACCAATATGGTTATAGCAGCAACTATATCGCCATGTTGACCCACAGTCGGCTCATTGATCTCGATCATCTGAACGAGCCGCATGGCGATCTGGCCACCGAGTGGACGGTCTCCGACGACGCTACCACCTACACCTTCAAATTGCGTGAAGATGCCAAGTGGCACGACGGCCAGCCGGTGACGGCCAAAGATGTTGAGGCGACGGTCAAGTTTATTCTGAACAAAGCCACCAACATCAACCCCAGCCGCTGGATCAGCGCGCTCAAGGGTGGGCAAGCCTTCTATGATGGCACATCGACTGACCTGCCGGGGATGCAAGTCGCCGATGATTACAATATTACCTTTACGTTGGAGCAGCCCGTGGTCGGCTGGCACAAGTCGGCGACCACCGATTTGCAGATTCTGCCGGCGCACATCTTCAAGGATGTCAAACCCGAAGATATTGTCGAGCATCACGCCCCGGCCTGGTACACGCCTGAACTCAACCTCGGCTCCGGCCCCTTCAAGTTTGTCAAGGCCGAGCGCGACCAGTTTGTCGAACTGGTGCGCAACGATGAGTACTATGGCGGCGCACCCAAGGTCGGTCGCATCCTCTTCAAGAACTTTGGCGCCGCCGACACCCAGTTTATCGCCCTGCAAAAAGGCGAACTGGATGTCTGGAATGTGCCGCAAGATTTCTATGAACAGGTGCAGGGCTTGGAGAATGTCAACCTCCATTTGGTGGATCGAAACTACATTCGCGTCTTCTTGCTCAACTACGAATCGCCCAAGTTGGCCGACAAACGGGTGCGCCAGGCATTGGCCTATGCCATCGACCGCCCGGCGATCTGCGAAAGTCTCTATTCCGGCCTCTGCAAGCCCTACAACTCCTATATGGAGACCGGCACCTGGCTGGCGCCCGATCTCAACCAATATGAGTATAACCCCGACAAGGCCAAGGAATTGTTAGCCGCCGCCCAAGCCGATGGCGCCTGGGATCCTAACAATGAACTCAAGGTAGTCTGGTACTACTCGGATGCGCTCCATCAAGACATTATGGCCGCCATCCAACAGAATCTGGCCGATGTCGGGATCAAGACCCAGCTCCAATTTATGGAAGGCACCACCGCCACCGCCGCCCAAAGCGCCTGTGACTTTGACCTGTACTACCAGGGCTGGGGCTTCGCCTTCCCCGAAGACTACGACTCCTTCTTCACCGACGCCGAACGCTGCACCACCCCCTGGGCCGACCCTGATGCCAAAGCACTCTTTGATAAGACCACGACAACCCCCGACGAAGCCGAGCGCCGCGCCATCCACAACGAGTTGCAGACCCGCCTGAACGACGAACTACCGATGATGCCCTTCCTCCAATTCACCGGCGTTGTCGCCCTCAACAAACGGGTCAGCGGCTTTGATGACGATGCCCTCTGGTACCGCTTCTATCAGTGGAACAATGGGTTTAATAATGCGGTGAATTGGTCGATCGCGGGCTAAAGCATGACAAGGTGACAGGGTGACAAGGTGAAGGGGTGAATCGACTCGTCAAGCCTCATCACCCTGTCACCCTGTCACCTTGTCACTTTGTCACAAAAAGAGTCTACCGTGCGCACCTACATCCTACGCCGCCTGGCGATCACCCTCCCCATTCTGTTGGGGTTGACAATTGTGACCTTTGTTTTCACCGAGTTGATGCCCGGTGATTTTGTTGATGCGTTGGTGCCGCCGACGGCGATTGTGGCCTATACGCCGGAACAGTTAGCGGCAATGCGGGAGAGTTATGGTCTAAATAAGCCGGCCTATGAGCGCTATTTGATCTGGTTGGGGGAGTTGGTGCGCGGTAATCTGGGCCATTCGTTGGTTTCCGGGGCGCCCGTGCGCGATGAGATTGGGGCGCGCCTGCCGGCCACCTTGCAGTTGACTGTCTCGTCGTTGCTCTTTGGCATCCTTGTCGGCGGTATCTTGGGAATTGTGGCGGCGGTCAAGCAATATACGTGGCTGGACCAACTGTTGACGGTGTTGGGTTTCTTTTGGATCTCGACGCCCGGCTTTATCTTTGCCATTGCCGGCATCTACCTTTTTTCGCTCAAGATCCCGCTCTTCCCCACGTCGGGCATCACCGACTATGGTGCGGCGGCGAGTTGGTGGACCCGCATCCATCACATGATCCTGCCGTCGGCGGTCTTGGGGCTGGGCAGTGTGGCGAGTTTTATGCGCTATACCCGCGGCAGCCTGTTGGATGTGATTCGGCAAGATTACATCACCGTCGCCCGCGCCAAGGGGCTGGGCGAAAAGGCGATCTTGTTCACCCATGCCTTGCGCAATGCCCTGATCCCGGTGATCACCATTATCGGCCTGGACATTCCCTACTTGATCGGCGGCGCGGTGATCATCGAATCGATCTTTGCCTGGCCGGGCATGGGTACCTACAGCCTGGGCGCGATC
>QWII01000197.1 GCA_021405325.1 Caldilinea sp. CFX5
CATTCCCGTAGGGGCGTCCCCTTGTGGGCGCCCACAAGGGGACGCCCCTACGGGAATGCTAAAATTTATATAGTCAGACCACTAGGTTCTGTTGACATTTGCAACGCCCACACCTGTCAGGTGTGGGCGTTGCAAATGTCAACAGAACCATCGAACATTGCACCGTTGTCTGTAGTGACGGGTGATAACCAAACTGCCACCCCGCTGCTCTACCTGTGGTTGTGGACCCCCGGCGCCCACCCAACCCTCCTCGCCGAAGTCGGCGCCCTTGCCATTGCCTGGAAGCCGACGCCTTAGGGCATCATCCTAACGCTTACCACTGCGACAAATGATATAGAACTGTAATACAATTTCGGTCATTCCTTCATTACAATCAGACATAAGTCCTGCTTGGGCCATCATCAATCCTCACATTCACGCCTTACGCCACAAGCTTTCTACTGCGACCCTGTCATCATCATTGTAATGAGGTTATTTGTATGTCTAAACGCACTCTCTCCGTGTGCCGGAAGGGAATGACCTTGCTGGCGCTTTGGGTTTGTTTGTTGTCAATGACTCTGCAACCGGCGCTGGTGTTGCGCGCTCAAACGGTTGATCCAGCCGATGCAACGACCGTGGAAAACGCTGACGCCGCCACGCCTCGTCACTTTTTCCTGCCCTTGGCGGCAAATGTCGCCACGAGCAATACTGCCGACACCTTGCTGCTCCAAGCGGAACCGCAGGCGCAAAGCCTGCCGCCGGTCGAGCCGCTGCCGGCGGCCACCCACGTTCATGATGACAGTCATGCTCATGATGATTACGCACTGGCGGAAGCGGCCCGTCAGCGCAACGAGCCGCCCTTTGTGGCGCCGGCCAACGCAGCGGCGACCGGTCCGCTCAATGTCGTTGGCCGTTGGGATCCGCCTGTCACCTGGCCCTTTGTCATGGCGACAGCCGCCAACCTGCCCGATGGGCGCATTATTGCCTGGGGCGGCAACAACGCCCGCTCCTTTAGCGGCGGCGCCAGCACCTTTGCCGCCATTTGGGACCCGGCGACCAATCAATTCTTATCCCGCAATCATACCGATCATTCCATGTTCTGCGCCATCCCGACCATGCTGGCTGATGGCCGCGTCTTTGTCAACGGCGGCGACGGCACACGCGAACGCACCAGCATCTTCGACTACCGCACCAATGCCTGGACGCGCGTGCAGAATATGAGCGTTGGCCGCTGGTACAACGGCGCCGTTGCCCTGCCCAATGGCAAAGTCTTTACCATGCTGGGCGATCCGGGCGGCCCCTACCCGGAAGTGTGGACGCCCAACCAGGGTTGGTCGCTGCTGACGGGGGCTAATCTTAACAATGGCATTCTGAATTTTACCGGCTATCAAAGCACCTGGCTGCCCTATCTCCATCTGGCGCCCAATGGGCTGCTCTTCCATGCCGGCCCGACCACGCAGATGAACTGGCTCAACCCCAACGGCAACGGCAGCATTACCAACGCCGGGCTGACCAACACCTGGTATCCCAAATATGCCAGCGCGGTGATGTATGATGCGGGCAAGATTCTGGTGGCCGGCGGCGCCGCCAACAGCACCAACACCGCGCCCGGCGCCAATCAAGCGATGGTCATCGACCTGAATGGCGCCAACCCGACCAAAACGGTCATCGCCCCTATGAACTATGCGCGCAAATTCAACAATGCTGTCATGTTGCCCACCGGCGAAGTGCTGATTGTCGGCGGCAACACCTCCGGCATCGAATTTAGCGACAGCGGCACGATCCTGACGCCCGAAATCTGGAACCCCGACACGCAAACGTGGCGCCAGGTGGCCGATCATTCGGTGCCGCGCAACTACCATTCGGTGGCGCTACTGATGACCGATGGGCGCGTCTGGTCCGGCGGCGGCGGGCTGTGCAACTGTGCCGCCGATCATCCCGATCACCAGATCTACTGGCCGCCCTACCTCTTCAACGCCGATGGTTCAGTGGCGACCCGCCCGGTGATTGCGGCTGCGCCCAATACCATCACCTATGGCGACACCTTCACCGTCCAGGCGACCGCCGGTATTGCCCGCTTCAGCCTGGTCAAACTTTCGGGCATCACCCATAATCTCAACTCCGATCTACGTTACCTGAAGGTGCCGTTTACGGCGCTGGACGGCGACCAATATCAACTGACCGTCGCCAGCAACGCCAATGTGCTGACGCCCGGCTATTGGATGCTCTTTGCCGTCAACAGCCAGGGAACGCCCTCCGTTGCCAAGGTGTTGCAAGTCACCACGACGCCGGTGCAACCGCCGCCGGTCGGCACCGTGCGCTATGTCAAGCTGGAGGCGCTCGCGGAAGTGGCCGGCAATCCGTGGACTTCCGTCGCTGAATTCAATGTGCTGGACGAAAATGGCAACCCCATCAACCGCACCGGCTGGGTCATCAGCGCCGATAGCCAGGAGATGCAAGGCGAAAATGGCGTTGCCAGCAATGTCGCCGACGGCAACACCACAACGATCTGGCACACTCAGTGGCAAGCCGCCAGCCCGACCCATCCCCACTGGCTGGTCATTGACCTGGCCGGCAACTACGCGGTCAGCGGCTTCCGCTACCTGCCCCGCCAGGATGGGGCGAACGGGCGAATTGCCAACTACAAATTCTATATCAGCGCCGATGGGGTCAACTGGGGCGCGCCGGTGACGCAAGGGACCTTCCCCAATAGCACAGCGGAACAGAGCGTGAGCTTTGCCTTAGACATCAACCCCGTGACCGCAACGCCGCAACCGGTAAACACGACGATCGATTACACGGCGAGCGCCGCCAACGGCATCAACCCCCGCTTCAAATGGCTCTTTGGCGATGGTACACCCGAAACCGCCTACAGCACGTCGCCGACTATGGACCATGTCTTTAGCCGACCGGGTATTTACACTGTCAAAGTGACCGTCACCGACGACCGGGGCGTTGAACGCAGCACCACCTTCACGCAGGCGATCCATCTGCCCTTGACAGCCAATCGCCCGGTCGTCTCCATGAACATTGTCTATGAGAACCGCAGTGGCGCCAATGGTCGCGTCTGGGTAGTCAATCAGGACAACGATACGGTCAGCATCTTTGACGCTATCACCAATAGCAAGGTGGCCGAAATCGCCGTGGGCAGAGCGCCGCGCAGCCTGGCCGTCGCCCCCAACGGTCGCATCTGGGTGACGAACAAGGGTACGTCCACCATCAGCCTGATCGACCCCAGCACGCTGGCCGTGGTGCAAACGATCTCGCTGCCCTATGGCTCGCAACCCTTCGGCATTGCCTTTGCGCCGACCGGCAACGTTGGCTATGTGACGCTGGAAGGGGCGGGGAAGCTGTTGCGTTTTGACGCGACGACCGCAACGCAAACCGGCAGCGTCGATGTCGGGCCGCATGTACGCCACCTGTCGATCAACAGTGACGGCAGTAAAATCTATGTCGCCCGGTTTATTACGCCACGTATCCCCGGTGAAGCGACGGCGACGCCGCAAGTTGCCAACGGCGGCGGCGAGATTGTGGTGGTCAACGCTGATTTGAGCATCAACAAGACCATCACCCTGCGCGTCAGTGACAAGCCCGACACGGAAGTACAAGGGCGGGGCATTCCCAATTACCTGGGGCCGCTGGTGATTTCACCCGATGGTATCAATGGCTGGACGCCGTCAAAACAGGACAACATCCAGCGTGGCGTCTTGCGTGACGGTAACAATCTCAACTTCCAGAACACGCTTCGCGCGATCGCGTCCCGTGTCGATCTATCCAGTGACACCGAAGATTACCCGGCGCGCATTGACCATGACAACGCCGGCGTCGCCAGCACCGCGCTCTTTGACAAATCGGGCAACTACCTCTTTGTCGCCCTGGAGACCAACCGGGAGATCGCCGTGGTTGACGGCTATCTACAGCGCGACCTCTTCCGCATTCCGGTGGGGCGAGCGCCGCAAGGGTTGGCCCTCTCGCCCGATGGGCTGCGCCTTTATGTCAACAACTTTATGGATCGTAGCGTGACCGTGTTGGACATTAGCAAGCTGATCAACGAAGGGCAGAGTACGATCCCCACCGTCGCCACCTACAACGCTGTCGCTACGGAAAAGCTGGCTGCTACTGTCCTGCTGGGCAAGCAGTTCTTCTATGATGCCAAAGATACGCGACTGGCGCTCGATAGCTACATCTCCTGCGCCGGTTGTCACAACGATGGCGGGCAAGATGGGCGCATCTGGGACATCACCGGCTTTGGCGAAGGGCTGCGCAACACGATCAGTCTTAACGGTCATGCCGGCACGGGACAGGGCTTCCTGCATTGGAGCGGCAACTTTGACGAGGTGCAAGACTTTGAGGCGCAGATCCGCAACCTGGCCGGCGGCACGGGCTTGATGACCAACGCCCAGTTCAACACCGGTACGCGCAGCCAACCGCTGGGCGATCCCAAAGCCGGCGTCAGCGCCGATCTGGATGCGCTGGCGGCCTATGTCACATCACTCAACAGCTTTACCGCCAGCCCCTATCGCAACAGTGACGGCACGCTCACGGCGGCAGCCCAAGCCGGGAAGACCATCTTCCAAAACCAGAATTGCGCCCAGTGTCACAGCGGCGTCGCCTTTAGCGATAGCAGCAACATCATCTTCCGCAACATCGGCACGATCAAACCGACCAGCGGCAACCGGTTGGGGGTGCCATTGGCGGGCATCGACACACCGACCCTGCGCGACACCTGGGCAACGGCGCCCTATCTGCATGATGGTTCTGCCACTACACTGAGTGATGCGGTGCGCGCCCACAACAACGTAGTGATCAACGACAGTGATCTGGCCCAGTTGGTCGCTTATCTCACCCAGATCGATGCGGCTGAAACCACTGCCCCCTCGGTCTTGGGCAGTGGTCAGCTTCTGCGTGAATGGTGGAGCAATCTGAGCGGCACGGCTGTGACCAATCTGACGACAAACGCGGCCTATCCCTATAGCCCCAGCGGCAGCAATCTATTGACCCGTTTTGAAGCGCCGACCAACTGGGCTGATAACTATGGCGCCCGTATTCGCGGCTATCTCCATGCTCCCATCACCGGGCAATATCGCTTCTGGATCGCAGGTGATGACAACAGTCAGTTACTCTTAAGCACAAGCGCCAACCCGGCTAATGCCGTTGTCATTGCCAGCGTGCCGGGGTGGAGCAACCCACGCGAATGGGGCAAATATACCCAACAACAATCGGCGCTCATTACCTTACAGGCCGGACAGAAGTATTACATGGAAGCGCTGCAAAAAGAAGGGGGCGGTGGTGACAACCTGGCGGTGGCCTGGCAGATCCCTGGCGGGGTCCAGGCGGTCATCGACGGTCAATATCTGTCACCCTGGGTGGTGCAGCCGGTGAGCAATCTCGCCCGTGGCAAGAGCGCCACCCAATCCTCCACCTATGGCGGCGCCAATGCGAGCCGGGCGGTGGATGGCAATACGAACGGCACGTTCAGCGCCGGTTCGGTGACGCACACCAACTATAATACCAACGCCTGGTGGCAAGTCAACCTCGGCGCCACCTATCAGCTTGACAGCATTCAACTCTGGAACCGTACCGATTGCTGCGCCAACCGGCTGTCGAACTTCTACGTCTTTGTCTCGACAACGGATATGACTGGCCGCAGCCTGACCAGCCTGGTCAATGACGCCACCATCTGGCGCTTCCAGGTCACGGGTCAGGCGCCGACCAAGTTGCATGTGCCGGCCGCGGTCAACGGTCGCTTTGTGCGGGTGCAGTTGGCCGGGACGAACAACCTGTCGCTGGCGGAAGTGCAGGTTTATGGGCGGTAGGGGACAGGCGCGGGTTTAGGTGGCGCGGATTTTTGTTGATGAATTGTGACAATCTGGCCCGCTGCCAGCCGGTCCGTGACCGGCTGGCAGCGGGCCAGATTGTC
>QWII01000113.1 GCA_021405325.1 Caldilinea sp. CFX5
GTTGGCCTTGACCATTGCCGTTTCCCCCTTGCGAGGGTGTCAGGAGTAAATGAATCCTCGTCAGAGGTCGGAAACTCAATTTTCTCCGGATTTTCATCCAAAATTGACCACAGTCAGGAGTAAATGAATCCTCGTCAGAGGTCGGAAACAAAAACACATAATAAAAAACAACCTCAACTGCCGATGGTCAGGAGTAAATGAATCCTCGTCAGAGGTCGGAAACTAGTAGCGTCGCCTGCCAACTTGTTCGGTAGAGTAATGTCAGGAGTAAATGAATCCTCGTCAGAGGTCGGAAACCCATGGTATACGACTGCGATGTCTTGGGCGATTTTAGTCAGGAGTAAATGAATCCTCGTCAGAGGTCGGAAACTCGACCTCAACGCCAAACCCTTGCGCTGCAGGTGTCGTCAGGAGTAAATGAATCCTCGTCAGAGGTCGGAAACTATTAATAAACATCTTCATCTTATTCTCCTTGTCAATATGTGTCAGGAGTAAATGAATCCTCGTCAGAGGTCGGAAACGGAAAACAGTAGCACTCTCTGCCTTAACTACCGGAGTGTCAGGAGTAAATGAATCCTCGTCAGAGGTCGGAAACCTAGTGAAGCGCCCTCAAAAAATCTTCGCCGACCATGAGTCAGGAGTAAATGAATCCTCGTCAGAGGTCGGAAACAAAATCCCGAAGTCATTTACCCGGGAAGTCAGCAGAAGTCAGGAGTAAATGAATCCTCGTCAGAGGTCGGAAACCGAGTCGAACGCCATGTGAAGCGAGCGCGTTTTGGAGTCAGGAGTAAATGAATCCTCGTCAGAGGTCGGAAACTATCCAACGAGAAAAATCCGGTTACCCGCAGATCGTTGGTCAGGAGTAAATGAATCCTCGTCAGAGGTCGGAAACTAAGTACCGCTTGGACTAGTGCTTCATTTTGTGGAAGGTCAGGAGTAAATGAATCCTCGTCAGAGGTCGGAAACCTATAAGCAAGAGCCTCACGTACTTTCACAGGGTTGCCGTGTCAGGAGTAAATGAATCCTCGTCAGAGGTCGGAAACTCATAAGTCGCTCTTTGATCTGTCTTGAAGTAGTGTAGTCAGGAGTAAATGAATCCTCGTCAGAGGTCGGAAACATTTATGTCTGCAGCATGCTTTGGCTGATAGGTATACGTCAGGAGTAAATGAATCCTCGTCAGAGGTCGGAAACCATATACAGTTCCACATCGACACCGTTATCTTGGCTGTCAGGAGTAAATGAATCCTCGTCAGAGGTCGGAAACGAAAGGCCGTTCCATGGCGCACGATTGAACTCCGGCAGTCAGGAGTAAATGAATCCTCGTCAGAGGTCGGAAACTTTTGTCTATAGCTCAACAGGATTGTCAATTACCTACGTCAGGAGTAAATGAATCCTCGTCAGAGGTCGGAAACTTGCCATTCTTCCCATTGCCATTGGTCTTGGTAGCTTTCGTCAGGAGTAAATGAATCCTCGTCAGAGGTCGGAAACCAACTACCAAACAGACCATACCAGCAGCAAACAGCCAGTCAGGAGTAAATGAATCCTCGTCAGAGGTCGGAAACTCAATGCAAGCTGCGGAGAAAAACCACGTGCAGTTTGTCAGGAGTAAATGAATCCTCGTCAGAGGTCGGAAACTAAGCAGGTGGATTAATCCTCCATTGGAAAGACTGGGTCAGGAGTAAATGAATCCTCGTCAGAGGTCGGAAACCCAGTGCTTCCGGCGGCAGCGTTTGCTGCGCCGTACGTCAGGAGTAAATGAATCCTCGTCAGAGGTCGGAAACGAGGTGGCGGTGGGTCAACTGGACATTGCGTGGTCGAAGTCAGGAGTAAATGAATCCTCGTCAGAGGTCGGAAACAACACGTCAGGATAACTTTGAAGGTCTTCCTCAAAGTCAGGAGTAAATGAATCCTCGTCAGAGGTCGGAAACACATCACCAACAACAATGACTGTGGACCCTCCACACTGGTCAGGAGTAAATGAATCCTCGTCAGAGGTCGGAAACCTTACCTTCGCCGGTAGGAGGTGGGTCCCACTGGAAAGTCAGGAGTAAATGAATCCTCGTCAGAGGTCGGAAACGGAGAGATGGAACCGGTCTTCACGACAGCCGCAACAAGTCAGGAGTAAATGAATCCTCGTCAGAGGTCGGAAACAATGTACCGGTTCTCCCGTGCGAACCGATACAGTACGTCAGGAGTAAATGAATCCTCGTCAGAGGTCGGAAACACGGTGAGATCGGCTGGAATCCAGCCTTTCCCACTCGTCAGGAGTAAATGAATCCTCGTCAGAGGTCGGAAACCTCAAATGTTCCCGGCTCTGCGTAAAAGCTGTAATGTCAGGAGTAAATGAATCCTCGTCAGAGGTCGGAAACCTCCAATTCAGACCAGGAGCGACCGGCAATGCGTCAATGTCAGGAGTAGATGAATCCTCGTCAGCGGTCGGAAACAGAATGCTAGCTGATTAAGCTGACAAACAGCATCAGAGTCAGGAGTAAATGAATCCTCATGAGGAAAGTGTTTCAGAATTATAGGGTAGTTCAGTGACCGCCCGTTGGCGGTCTTTTTTTGCGTCGTTGGAGCGAAAGAGGGTGGTTGTGGCCCGAAAGTGCGGCCAAATCTGGGGTGTTGGGCCGTCGGCGGGCCGGGGTGACCGCTTCTGTGTTCCTTCGATCAGTGTTTAGTTTTTTGCGATTGCCCGAAGACTAAACACCGATCGAAGGAATATGGCGGCAATCGGACGGTTCTTTGCCGTCTTCAACCAGAAGGAAAAAGACCAAGCGTGATCATCGCTTGGTCTTTTTCCTTCTTTGTCTAAGGACTGGGGGACAGGGATTCGAACCCCAACTGGCTGATCCAGAGTCAGCTGTTCTGCCGATTAAACTATCCCCCACTGGTGTCGGCGCAACGTCCCTAAGTGTATAACAAGTTGGGCAAAAGAGCAAATTCAGGCGGTAGAATTTGCTCACAATGCGCGCAACCGGCGCCGACCCAACCCCTGTCTACATCCAACCGGTGATGCGCGCCACGCCCACCGCCACCAGCAACCCGGCAATCAGAAAGCCCCAAAAGGCCGCCCGGAATTTGCCTGCATCGTCACTGGCCCGCTTGGCGCGCGACCAGCCGATATGCGACGCCGCCACGGCCAGCGTCATGGTGACACTGTGTTCCCAGAAGTTGACGCTGCCCCGGTCCAGAAACCAGGCCGTCGGCGCCAGCGCCCAGAGGACAATGCCCAGCAGCCACTGAATGGTGATCACAAGCGGCGTGGCGACCCCCAACATCTGATCCAGCCGCGACCAGCGCTGGTTTGTCACCAGCCCCATCAACAACTTTACCAAGGCTACCACCAGCACCAAAATCACAAGATACCGCCAGCCCGAATGGGCCTCAAATAAAATGTTTGTCAGATTCATTGCGTGCAATTGCTCCTATTTTTTATTTGTCGACTCTAGGCAGATCGCTCGGTTGCATAGAGCCATTATTTTTGCCTGCTCAATCTTACGACAAAGAGGCCAAAACGACCAAAACTCAACGTTTGGCGAGCATCATTGCAACATAAAGCGGATGTTTCGCCTACACTTTTGCTCTATACTAAGGGGAATGGCGGGTGCGTTGCACCGGGTAGCGAATGTTTCCACTCCGGGACTAGCGCCACCCGGTGCAACGCACCCACCACTTTGCCCACCAGCCAAAGATGACGAAACGGGCAAAATCCGGTATGATAGAGTTGGTTGGTTGGTTGGTTGGTTGGCTCGTTGGTTGAGCTTGTCGAAACCAACGAGCCAACCAACCAACCCGAACATTCTATCGGATCTCAAGTTAGTAGCAAGAAGCGGTATGACTCAGCTTACGAATCATGAACTGATTGAGCATTGTCGTCACGGGGATGCCGGCGCCTGGCAACGGCTGGTGCAGCGCTATGCCCGGCTTGTCCACTCGGTGCCGGTGCGCTATGGCTTGACGCCCGGCGAAGTGGATGATATTGGGCAAGAGGTCTTCCTGGCCCTGGCCCAACAACTCCATCAGATCGCCGACCCGGAAAGTTTGCCGGCCTGGCTGCTCACCACCGCCCGTCGCGCCAGTTGGCGCACCCTGCAGAAGCGCAAACAGGAACAGCCCCTCAGCGCCATCGATCTCACCGAAGCCGCCGTTGAAGAGAAGTGGCAACCGGTTGGCGCCCGCGCCCCTTCCATGACCGAACTGTTGCAGGGCTGGCAACGGCAGGAAGCGCTGACCCAAGGCATGGCCACTCTGGGCGAACGTTGTCGTGATCTGCTCACCTTAATCTTTTTAGACCAACGGGAACCATCGTATGATGAGATTAGCGACGAACTGGGCATCCCGAAAGGCAGCATCGGCCCCACCCGCAACCGCTGCCTGCAACAGTTACGCACCATTTTGGAAGGTCTCGGCTTCTTTGGCAGCGAAGAGTAATAATTACTTGGGTGATGCGGTGGTTGAGCCTGTCGAAACCACCGCATCACCCAAGTAACAAACTCATGTATTTTCTGCGTAGGAAATGCACACCTCAGTCGTAGCAACAACGTACAAGTTGATCACCAGTTGATTATCGTGCAAATGGTTATGAGTGTAGGGCAGACAACATGGCGCATATAAGTGAAGACACGCTTTATCATCGTCTCTTGGACAGCGGTACACTGAGCGCTGACGAGGAGCAACATCTGGCCGACTGCGCCGCTTGTCAGGCGCAATGGGCAGCGGTGCAGACGCTGGGTCGGGAATTGCAAATTGCCAAGGCCAGCACCCCATCCCCGGCTGCCCTGAACCGCTACTTTCAGTTTTTTGACCAGGTCGAACAGGCGCTCTCGTTGGCCCAACGCTTTACCGCCTTTATCACCGCCCAACTCCAGTGGGATGGCCGCCGGCAACCGGCCTGGCAAGGGGTGCGCAACACCCAGGTCGCCAGCTATCGTCTGCTCTACGGCGCCAAACAGGTGGAGATCGAACTGCTGGTCGCCCCGCGCGAAGGGCGTTTCCAGATCGAGGGCGAAGTAGTGCCGCTGGCGGAACCGACCACGCTCCTGCCGGCGCGCTGTGAATTGCAGGATGCCCACAGCGCTGAAACCATCAACACCACTGAGTGCCAGGCCAGTGGTCGCTTCCATCTGGACAATGTGCCGATCGGGCGCTATCGCCTCTGTTTTGTGCCGACCAGCGGGCCGACCATTGTCATTGATGAACTGGAGTTGCAATAACGATGACGCCGCTTGCCTCGCCCCCACCCCTGACGGAAGAAGCGCTCGCCCAAATCGGGGTGATGGCGATGGCCGACGCCATCGCCTTTTTGACGCGTGGCGGCGCTGTCACCCCGGCCACCGTTGAACAACTGGCCGCCGTCGCCCTGACGACAGCCGAAACCGAGGCGCCACGGGCCGGCCACTGGCTGGCCATTGCCGAAGCGGTGGCGGCGCGCTTGGGCAACGCGCCCGCCCGTCTGGCCGCTCTGGCCTATACGCGCGCCCGGGTTCAGGTGCATCAGGGCGAGTTGACGGCTGCCGAGGCGTCATTACGGCAAGCGCAAACCCTCTGGCAAAGCGTCGGCGATGCCGATAGCTACAATCGTTCCCTGCTCGGCCTGACCCAGATTCTGGCCATGCAAGGGCGCTATGACGAGGCCGAAAACGCCGCCCGCACTGCGGTCGCTGCTGCCGATTCGGCTGCCGCTCCCGCCGGTGATAGCGCCTCTGCGGCCTTTGCGACCTTGATGCGGCAAGTGGCGGCGCGTCACAACCTGGCGACCTTGCTGCTCTATCAGGAGCGCCATGCCGAAGCGCTGGCCGAACATACCATCATTCGCCAACGCTTAACCGCCAATGGGGTTGCGGACGCGACGCTGACGGACGAAGCGCAGCATAGCGAATGGCTTAATAAACTGGCCCACAGCGACCTGAACCGGGCGACGGCGCTCACCTTTTTGGATCAACCGGCCGCCGCTGAAGCCGCGCTCCAGCAGGCCATCAGCCATTTTGGTCAAGCCGCTGATTCCATCAACCAGGGGCGCGCACGGACCAACCTGGGGCGGCTGGCCTTACGCACCGGTCAATATGCCGCCGCGCTGACCCACTTTGAAGCCGCCTTCCGCGATCTGCTGGGGCCAACGACGACCATTGCCGGCGCCACCCTGGAACAGTTGCGCCCCGCCGACGAGTTGCTGCTGGAATATGCCACCGCCTGTCTGGCCATCAACTTGCTCCCTGAAGCGGGGCAGGCGTTGGCCCAATGCGAGACGCTCTTCCGCACTGCCAACCAGCCTTATGAGTTGGGGCAGACACGTTACACCCAGGGGCTGCTCTTTTTGCGCACGCAACAGGCGCTACTGGCGCAGACGGCCTTGCGCGAAGCGGTCACCCTCTTTGCTGCCCTCGAAAATCACTTCTGGCTCAACCGCACCCGGTTGGCGCAGGCCGCCCTTGCCTATAGCCAGCAGGAGTATGCCCAGGCGCGGCAATGGCTGGCGCTCTTATTGCCCACGGCGGCGCCAACGCCACTGCCGGCGGAAGCGGCGCTACAATGGGATCTGCTGGGGCAGGCAGAAGCGCGCCTGCTGCACATCCGGGTCGATTTGGCCGAGGGCGATCTGGCGTCCGCTCGTCAGCAAGCCGCTTTGTTGACAACCCTGTTGCAAAGTGACGACCCAGCGGCGGAAGAGGCCCCGACCTGGCCTCATCTTCGGCTGCGCTTGCACCATCTGCTGGGCAAGATCGCCTACAGCGCCGGTGCGTACGCACCGGCGCGCGACCACTTCAAGCAGGCCATTGCCCAACTGGAAGCGCAGCGCGCCACCTTGTTGGTCGAGGAGATCCGCAGCGCCTTTGTCGATGACAAGAGCGAACTCTACGCCGATCTGGTGCAGACGTTGCTGGCCATGCCCGCCACCGACAGCGCGACGACGGCGGCGATGGTGGCGGAAGCCTTTGCCGTCGTTGAACAATCCCGTTCGCGCGTGCTGCTCGAACGCCTGCAAGCCGCGCTGGATGACACCATGCCGATCGGCGCGACGGCAGCCGCTACGCCCGATGCCGCCGCCGAACAACAACGGGTGGCCGAGTTGCGCGCCCAACTGCACTGGCTCTACAACCAGTTGATGGGGGAGAGCGGTCGCCGTCATTTGGGTGCGGCGATCAACCGCCAGTTACAGGTGACGGAAGCGGCGCTGCAACAGATCGAATGGCGCCAATCGCCGCTGTTGGCCCAGGCGCAGGCGGTGGATCTGGCCGCCTTCCAAGCCGTGTTGGCGCCCGACCAACAGGCGATTGTCTACGCCGAGATCAACCAGGAAGTACTCGCCTTTTTGGTGGATCGCACCTCGGTGCGCATCTATCGCCGGCTGACCACCCTGGGCGCGCTCACCGCCGCTGTCGATGAGTTTCGCTTTCAAATGGGACGGGTGGAGGTCGCTCCCGACTATGTGGCGCGCCACAGTCAACGGCTGGAGAGTCGCCTGCGCGCGGCGTTGCAGCAACTGCACGGCCTGTTATTGGCGCCGCTTCGCCCTGCACTGACCGCGCAACGCTTGCTCTTTGTACCCTTTGGGCCGATCCACCGGTTGCCGCTCCACGCCTTGTGGGATGGCGACCATTATTTGATCGAAGAGACCGAATGCAGCTATGCACCAAGCGCCAGTCTGGCGGTTTTTCGGCAGGAGCGCAATGGCCGCCAACCGTTGCAGGCGTGGACGGGCTTTGCCATTGACGACCCGGCCATCCCTGCCGCCCGGCGCGAAGTGGAGCGGGTCGCCCGTCACTTTGCCCGGCCCGCCACCTATATGGATAGAGCGGCCAACCGCCCCAACCTCTGGCAGGCCGCCGCCGCGAGTGATATTTTACATCTGGCGACGCATGGTCTCTTCCGTCCGGACAACCCCTTCTTTTCGGCGCTAAAGCTGGCCGACGGTTGGGTGGATGTGCGGGAACTCTATCGTTTACCGCTGGCCGCCCGCCTGATTGTCCTGAGCGCCTGTGAAAGCGGCGTGGGTGAGATTGCCGGCGGTGACGAGGTGGTCGGTCTGGCGCGTGGCTTTCTGGGCGCCGGTCGCGACTCGGCTGGGCGTGAACTGATCGCCAGCCTGTGGAATGTCCACGACGCCACGGCGGCGGATCTGATGGATCATTTCTATGGGGCATTACTGGCAACCAGCCAGGGCCGACCGGCCACGGCGCTGCGCACCGCCCAATGTCAGGCGATTGCCCAGCGGCAGCACCCCTATTATTGGGCGCCCTTTTTTGTGATCGGCGCTTAACGTAGACGTTTACTGGATCGGTTGGTTGGTTCGGTGGTTGAGCCTGTCGAAACCACCGAACCAACCACCGCTCAACTATCAAGAAAGTAGCTTATGCACGAAAACGACATTGTCACCTCCCCAGCCGTTGCGATCACCCCCCGCCCGGCGACAAAGTCCCGGCAGCTTGCCCTGCTCTGGCTGCTTTTCTTTACGCTCCTCTTTGCCGGCGGCTTTGGTCTGACGGTCGAAGGGGCCGATCTGGAAGAACTGCCGAAGGTTGAGCTGACCGGCGTTGTGGTTACCGCGCCGGCCAGCCCCAGCGGCCAGGGCGCCTGGCAGATCCGCGCCGATAATCAGAAGCTCTACACGGTGATTGCGACCGCAGCCACGGAATTTAAGAAGGGCATCCCCCAGCCCAACCAAGCCGTGCGGCTCAAAGGCGCGCTCGATTCGCCCCAACAGATCACGGCGCAGGAGATGGAGGTAGTGAGTGAGAGCGGTCGCGAGGTCAGGCTCAAGGGCGTCTTGCTGCGGGCGCCGGATAACGCTGCCGGCATCGGCGTCTGGGTGATCCAAGGCCGCGCCAATGTGACCTACACGATTGTGGTCAACAGCTTCACTCGCCTGGACAATGGCGTGCCGGCGCCGGGCAACTGGTTGGAGGTGCGCGGGCAGTGGCAACAGGACAATAGCTTGCTGGCCAAACGCATTCGCACCGATGATCATGTGGTCAATCAGGTGATTGTGCGGCTGGCGTCCGGCGTCGTTTCGACCACAATTGCCAGCCAATATGGCCTGCTGCCCTTGCAAACGTTGCTGGCTTCCGGCAACATTCATTTGCTGCAGACGGGCGAAGATCAAGAGAGTGCGATCCTCGACCAATTGCGCGCCGATACCAGCCGGGTGATCTGGGCGGAATTGAATTATGCCGGCGGCATCCCCGAAGGCCACGGGTACAAAACCTGGCACTGGGGGGGCGACGATCCGTCGGCCTATATCAACCAGGGCGCCTTTACCCAGGTGAATCTGACCGGCCAAAGCAACTTACAAGGTGCGGGGGTGATCATTGCCGTGTTGGATACCGGCGTCGATTTGGCCCATCCGGCTTTGCAAGGGCGGCTGCTCACCGGCCATGATATGGTGGATGACGATGCCGTGCCCAACGATGATGGGGATGGTTTGGGCTGGGGGCATGGCACCCATGTCACCGGGATTCTGGCCAAAGTCGCGCCCCAAAGCCAGCTTCTGCCCGTGCGCGTGCTCGATACCGATGGTCGTGGCAATAGTTTTACCCTGGCCTATGCCATTGAATGGGCGGTGGCCCAAGGCGCTGATGTGATCAACCTCAGCCTGGGCGCTGAAGGCGATTCCCGCGTCTTGCACGATACCATTCAGCGCGCACTGGAGCAAGGCGTGATCGTGGTCGCCGCCGCCGGCAATAGCAATACCAACGCGCCACAGTATCCCGCCACCTATCCCGGCGTCATCGCTGTGACGGCGGTGGACAGCGCCAATCAAAAGGCCGATTTTGCCAATTACGGCGCGGCGTGGGTCGATTTGGCGGCGCCCGGCGTCGGCATTACCTCGACCATGGTGGGGCCGCTCGGCAGCGGCTATGCCAGTTGGAGCGGCACCTCCATGTCCGCACCCTTTGTCAGCGGGGCTGTCGCCCTGTTACGCCAGGCGCTACCGACCGTCCCCCCCGCCGAGATTGCGTCGCGCTTTAGCAGCCACAGTCAGAATCTTGATGCCCAGAACCCCGCCTATGCCGGACAACTGGGCGGCTTGCTCAATATTGACGCCACCCTGACCGACACCCCGGTGGTGACGCCAACGCCGACCCCCACACCGACACCCACGCCACCGGCCCCCACGCCATCGCCCCCTACCCTCAATCGCCACAAACTCTTCCTGCCGCTCACGACGCGGCGGTAGGAAATTGCCGATCACACCTGACAGGTTGCCAAAACCTGTCAGGTGTTCACACTTCCTGCCGATGAGCCAACTTTCATCCAACTAATAACCGATCAACCATTCATCTTCTACGCCAATCCTACGATTCTTCACCGTAAGGCCGACCCGGTGTATTTTTCGCCCGCTTCCTCTTCACCTTTGCCGTGACACGCTCACTACATTGATGCCAGTCAATCCTGCGCAGTCGGCGCAGGCGAACATAAAGAGAGAGATTGTTACCAGTTGATTGAGGAGGATGATCGTATGGTTCAGCCGATGATGAACGGGCAGAACAGTCGTGAGCAGCGGCAATGGTTGCTCTGGTTGGCGCTCTTGCTGGGTGTTATCTTGTCCATTATGTGGATCGGAGCGGTCGCGCGGGCCGAGGATTCGGGTTGGGTCGGTAAGGTGGAAACCATGCCGACCGGCGGGTTGATCGGGCAGTGGCGTGTGGGCGGGCGCGTCTTTACCACCACCAATACCACGGAATTTCGCCCGGAAAAAGGCCCCTTTGTGGTCGGCGCCTGTGTTGGCGTCAAGTATGTCGGTGAGGCGCCCCCCTTCCAGGCCATGCGCATGGTGACAAAAGAGGCGAAAGAGTGTCTGCCGGGCGCCACGCCGTCGGTCACGCGCACGCCCGATGGTACGAAGACGCCGGTAGCGACCGGGACCACTACGCCTGGTGACGACGATGATCGTGAAGGCGCCAAAGAGCAGGCCGTTGTGGAACAGATGCCGGAACGGGGCTTGCTGGGGCAATGGGTCATTGGCGGCGTTGATTATGTGGTTGCCCCCGGCGCACGCTTGCGCCAGGAAAAAGGCCCCTTTGCGGTTGGCGCTTGTGTCGAAGTCGAGTATGTGGTCGGCGCCACGCCCCGCCAAGTGCGCAAGATGGAGACCAAACGCCATTACGAGTGCGCACACGATGGCACCCCGGCGGCTACGCCTACCCTGATTCCGACTGCGCCGCCCGTTGGTACGCCCGGCGCTGAATTTGCGGTCTATGGTCGTGTACAGAGCTTACCCGAAGGGTTGCTTGGCAACTGGGTGGTCGATGGCGTCACCTATCTCGCCACGACTGATACCGAATTTAAGCGCGAGCGGGGCAACTTTGCGGTTGGCCGTTGTGTCAAAATTCATGCCTTGAACACGACGCCTGTACCGACCATCCGTGAGATTGAGAATGAACGCGGCTATCACTGCGCCCATGATGATGACGATGATGACGAATTCCAGGGGGCCGGCGTCCTCTTCGGCAAAATTCAGGGCTTGCCGGCTGACGGCTTGATCGGCGAATGGAATATCGGTGGCATGACCTTTGTCGTCACCAATACCACGGAGTTGAAGGCGCGCGATGGGCAATTTGTGGTTGATGTGCTGGTCAAAGTCCACTTTGTGGTCAACGCCAAGGGGGTCAACCTGGCGCGCAAGATTGAGATCAAATGGGCCGATGATGATGACGGCCATGATGATGACGGCAACGGGAACTTTGAGGGCGCCGAGGGCCATGCCTTTGGTACAATTGAAAAGCTGCCCACCGGTGACTTGATTGGTGAATGGGTGATTGGCGCCATTAGCTATACGGTTACTGCCGACACCCGCTTTGTCGAACCCCCTAGCAACTTTGTGGTCGGCGCCAAAGTGCGGGTGAAGTATTACACCGACGACCAGGGCAACCGCCTTGTGCGCAAGATCAAGACGACCAATGAACATAATGGCGCCGAGGATCCGAGCCACTTCACCCTCTTTGCCTCGGTGGACAAAATGCCGCCCTCCGGCTTTGCCGGTGAATGGGTTCTCGACCATATCGCCTTTGTCGCCACCGGTGAGACAAAGTTTGTCGAAGAGCATGGCACGCTGGGCGTGGGCGCCTATGTGAAGGTGGAATACTTTATCCGCAACGGGCGCAATGTCATCCACAAGCTGGAAACAGAGGTGCCGCCCGGTGCTGGTGATGACAACAATGTCGGTACGATTGAAAGCACCAGTGACGGCTTGATCGCTGCCGGCGCCAACGGAACCGTCTGGGTGATTGGCGGCAAGCGCTATACTGTCACACCGGCCACTGACCTGAATGACCTGCAAAGTGAGCTCACGGTTGGTGCGACGGCGCTGGTCAACAGCTATACCGCCGCCGATGGCAGCCTGGTGGCTACCCAAATCAGCGGTATCACCCTCGATAATCGGCTCTTCCTGCCGATGGCCAAACGCTAGTCGCCGCCACCCGACCGGTTTTGCCAAGAGCGTTTTTGCCAATCGGTCGGGTGTCACCGCTGACCTTCCACCAAGATAACGTAAGCGTTAAGCGCGAGGAAGGCGGCTCCTGTCAGGTACAACCTGGCGGGAGCCGCCTTCCTTTACTTTATGTCTTTTACTTTATGTGAGGGAAAGATGCGGCGTGCGCACGCCGCATCTTTCCTATAACGGCCCGCGCACGACCGGCGGCGCGGTCGGGCCGGGGCTACCGCCGGCCGGCTCCGGGGTAATGCCCATGACGTCATAAGCGTCGAGCGATTGTTCAATCGGAAAAACGAAGATGCCCATGCCCCCTGGCTCCACAGTAAAGAGGCCGGGGCTGGTGCGTTGCTCATCTTTCCTGAGCCAAAGTTGGTACGCCTGGTTGGGTGGCAATTCAGGAAAGTCGCGCACGTAGACCACGGCAATGCCCAAGGTGTTATTCCACAACACATCGGCCTGGGCCTTGCTATTTTCCTGGGCTGCCGGCAGTATCACTTCCTGCGGTTCTTCCGCGGCCAGGAAAATGAGGGCTTTGTTTTGTTGCATTAACTGCGCCGCCAATGCCTCCTGCTGTACACGCAGTTGCTGATTCTGCACCAAAAGGGTCAGATTCATGGCCACCAGCAGAACACCCGCCGCCGTCGTCAAAGTAGTGACAAAAGACCAACGACGCGCCGGTTTTGGTGGTAGGGTGAGGCCAAAGGGCGACGATGGCGCTACCGTTTGTACAACGGGTGGGGGCGCCGGCTGATAGGCCGCCCTGGCCCCTCTTGCGCCCAACAACGGATTGCCACGGGCGGCCGGGCGGGGCGCACCGATCGCCGCTCGCAACCGCTGGGCAAGCGGCGGCGGCGCCGAGCGGGGCGGAGCGGCGTAGAGCAACGCTTCCGTCAACTGTTCATACGCGGCTAATTCAGCGGCGGCATCAGGACAAGCGCTCAAACGCCGCTTGACCATCGCCGCTTCTTCCGGGTCGGTCGCGCCCAAGCTGTGAGCGGGGATCATAGCGGCGACCTCATCACAGGGCAAAGGCGTGGCCGGCGATGGTCGGCGCGACGCATCGACAGATGAAGAATTGGGATCGAGTGGCTCAAACGGCGTGTTGGTCAAACTCATGGACGGTTAAACGACAAAGAACGTTGTGTATGCAGGACGAACTGCAACGCTGTAACGAATGATAGACGATCTAGACTTAAAAATAAGTAAGTACAATTATAATGAATAACGCAAATCTATGATGATTTAGATTTAACAGTTTTGGCGCGGTTGGTGAACAAGTAAACCAGCTAAAACTGTAACCATCAAACCGGCTGCCCGCCAGTCACAGACCGGCGGGCAGCCGGTGGATTTTAGAGCTTACCCCCGCCATCTTGGTTGGCCTCTTCCCACAGCGTCCGCAATTTTTGCAAGCCGGTGCGCAGCCGGGTTTTGACCGTGCCCAGCGGCAACTGGAGATTCTCGGCCAATTCACTATGCGTATACCCCTGATAGAAGGCCAGTTCAATCAGTTGACGTTGTTCTACAGGTAATTGTTGCAACAGGCGCGCCAATAACAGCCCGTCAAACCAATAGGCATTTTCACCGCTAACACCCTTTTCACCGGCCTCCACCAGCGGATCGCTATAATCCTGAGCAGGCGCCCAATGGCGGCGTTCTTTGCGCAAGCGGTCAATGCCGGCATTCCGGGTGATGGTGAGGAGCCAACTACTAAATTGCCCCAACGCCGGATTCCAGCGCGTTGGTTGTTGCCACACCTTGAGGAAGACATCCTGTGTCACCTCTTCCGCCATCACTTGATGACGGACAACCCGCAACGCCAGGCTATAGACCAAATTGCCGTAGCGCTCATAGAGCGCCAGAAAGGCTCTTTGGTCGCGCTCGGCAACCCCTTGCAGCAGGTGGGTATCGGAGACAGGTGACCGTGTTGGCAAAGGTGAAATCATCGAAGAGATTTGGCTTCTGATCAAAAGAGTTTGCGATTGATTTGGTATAGTGTATCACAATCTCTATGAATGCTAAATCCACTTGTGCGACCGACAGCGTACCGCTTACAGCGGAAATTCTCTGTCAGGTATGCAAATCGTGTAATCTACCATCAATTTTCTCATCATTTTCTTAGAATTGAAAATCGGTGTGCGGCAAAAAAAGCGGCGTCCTTGGGCGCCGCTTTTTTTGCCGCACACTGCCCATTGTGAATTCAACGCGTCTTATAATAATCATACACGGCGCGCCCGATATGCCCAAACGCGCTATCAATCGCGTCCATGCGCGCCCACTCGGCCACCTTGTCATCGCCCACCGCTTCGGCGTCCCAGCGGGAGAAGACAGTGATGGCGATGTGAGCCTCTTCGGTGGCGTAGAGAATGCCGGCATCGTTGCGAATGCCGGCGATGGTGCCGGTCTTGTGGGCGAAGGGGACGCCGTAGGGCAGGTAGCGCGGCAGGCGCTGGTTGAGTTGTTGTTGGAGCATGATATGCAACATGGCGTCACAGGCGGCGCGATCGACCACTTCGCCCCGGTAGATCATGGCGCAGAGACGGGTCATGTCGCGCGCGGTGGCGCTGTTGTTATCGGCGCCGCGGCTGTAAGCATGGCCGTCCCGCTTGGCCGGCGGGGCTGCTCGCTGCTTGCTCCAGTCGCCAAAGTAGGTGTTGGGATCCGCCGCTTCATGGCCGAACATATCGTCGAAGATGCCGCGGATGTCAAAGGCCAGATGGATGTTGCCGACGCCCAGCGCCTTCATGTAGCCATCGATCTGCGCCACGCCCAGCCGCCGCATGAGCATATCGGTGGCGGTGTTGTCGCTGATAATGATCATGACGGTGAGCAGATCGCGCACGGTCGGCTGTAAACCATCTTGCAGATAGGTGAGAATGCCGCTGCCGATATTTTTGAGCGGATAGGTTACTTCCCAGCGCTCAGCCAACGTAAAGGCGCCGGTCGCCATCTGGTGGAATGCTTCGCATAGTACAGGGATCTTCAAGACGCTCGCCATGGGAAAACCGGCGTCGGCGTTGATATGAAGTTCCTCGCCGGATTCAAGGTGGATCAAGGAGACGCCCATCTCGGCGCCGCCGGCGTCAATCGCTTGGTGGATGGCTTGTTCTAACGAAGACATAAGTTCCTCCCGCCACACCTGTCAGGTTTCCAAAACCTGACAGGTGTTCACACTTTCCGTAGATGAGCCAAGTTCCTCATCGATAGCTAGTTTATTCGGCCCGCTGTTTGGGGTCGAGGGCGTCACGCATGCCGTCGCCAAGGAGGTTGAAGGCTAGCACCGTAATGAAAATCATAATACCGGGAAAGGTGGCAATGTGGGGAAACTGGCGAATCAGCGCACGTCCATCAGCCAAGGTGCCGCCCCAAGAGGGGGTTGGCGGTTGGATGCCCAATCCAAGAAAGGAGAGGGAAGATTCTAGAATGATGATGCCGCCGACGCCTAACGAGGCGAGGACGATCACAGGCCCTAAGACATTGGGGACAATGTGTCGCCAGATAATGCCGCCGCTGCGGGCGCCAATGGCCCGAGCAGCGATGATGTAATCACGCTGTTTCAGGCTCATAACATCGGCGCGTACAACACGGGCAAACCGCGCCCAAGTGGTGGCGCCAATCACAATGATGGTGGTGGTCAAGCTGGGGCCAAGCACGGCCGAAAGGACAATCAGCAGCGCCAGCAGGGGGAAGGCCATGAGCGTATCGACGATGCGCGAAAGGACGGCATCGACCCAGCCGCCGAAGTAACCGGCCAACGCCCCCACCAACACCCCGATGCCAACGGAGACAGCGGTCGCCACTAAACCTACCAACAAAGCAATGCGGGCGCCGTAGATAATGCGACTGAGGAGATCACGCCCAATGTGGTCAAAGCCCAACCAATGATTGACTTCCGGCGGTTTACCGCGCATACCGGGGAAGCTATAGGTTGGATCATGGGGAAGAATCCACTCAGCAAAGATGGCGACCAAGGCAATGCTGACAATAAAAAACAGACCGACCGTCGCGGCCCGGTTGGCGCGGAAGCGTCGCCACGCTTGTTGTAGCTCGGAACGGCGCTTGACCCTGGCCTGTGACGCCAACCCGGTTTGCGTCGGTTGCATGGGCGCGACTGTCATAGATGTGAACTTTCTCCTCACTCAATCCGAATACGTGGATCGACCAGCGCATAGGCCAGGTCAGTTAACAGATTGGCGACAACAATCAGGGCCGCCGAGAGAACCACAATCGATTGCACCACCTGATAGTCCACGCGGAAGACTGAATCGACAAAGAGACGCCCCAAACCCGGCAATGCGAAGATGGTTTCAATAATGATCGTGCCGCTAAAGAGAAAGGCAATGCGAAAGCCGATCACCGTCACTACCGGCAGCAGCGCATTGCGTACAGCATGGCGCGTGATCACCACATAGCGCGATAGCCCTTTAGCCGTCGCCGTGCGGACATAATCCTGACTCATGGTTTCAATCGTGGCGCCGCGCATGACGCGCGCCAGCACTGCCATCTGCTCAGTCGCCAGCACCGCCACCGGCAGGAGATAGCCCTGCCAGCTTTTGAGACCAAAGGGCGGCACCCAGCGTAGGATCAGGGCAAAGAGGATAATGCCCATGAGCGCAAACCAGAAATTGGGCAGGGCTGCCCCTGCTGTCGCGCCTAAAGTTAAGCCATAGTCAAAGAGCGAATTACGGCGGACGCCGGCCATGATCCCGGCCGGCACGGCCAGCACTAGCGACACAACCAAGGCGTAGAGATTCAACAAACCGGAAACCGGCAGCGTTTCAAAGATCATATCGCGCACCGGCACGCCGCGACGGATCAACGATTCGCCAAAATCGCCGCGCAAAAGATTGCCCGCCCAAACCAGATATTGTTCATGGTAAGGGCGATCGAGTCCCCACTTCCGTTTTACCGCATCCATCTGCTCTTGGGTCATCTGGATCTCCCCTTCACCCAACAATAAGGTGACGGGATCGGCTGGAATTAAACGCATGATGACAAAGGTGATGATGCTAATCAAAAAGATTACAACAACACCTTGGAGCAGACGCGAAACAATGTAGTTGACCATAGGATTTTGGATTTTAGATTTTAGTAAGGCGTGTTCAAAGATTTACCTATCCATTTTCTCGGATGCAATCCGTTGCTGACAGCGAGAAGCCGCCTCAGCGGCTGGATATTTATTTCTCGGAGATGGGTGCCCAACTGCGTAACTCCTATTTAGATTTTGGATTTTAGAAAGAGCGCAGACGCACAATCTAAAATCCAAAATCTAAAATCGCAAATGATGTTAACCGTTTTGGTTGAGACCCATAATGTGACCTTGGGGATAGAGCAGGTCGCCACGTAGCGTATTGGCAGGATCAGGCAAGTTTGTGACACGGGGATGCCAGACATTCAGCCACTGATCCCATTGCAAGAAGAGAAATGGCACTTCTTCGGCAACAATGTCTTGAATCTCATGGTAATATTGGCGACGTTCTTCCATGTTGACCGTTTTGAGACCCAAATCAAGCAATTCATCCACCCGCGCGTTGGAGAAGTTTGTGAAATTGTTGCCGCCGCCCGTTCCTAACGTGTTAGAGGCATCAGGATCAAGGGCATCGCCAAAAGTCCAATTGTAGAGTGACGCATCCATATCGCCGGCCTTTAACGCTTCGTTGATAGCGGCTACCGGCGCTTCGGCCAGTTGCATATCGACGCCGATCTCCTTGAAGAATTGCTGCGCCAGTTCGGCAATGGGGCGACGCGCCTGATCGCCGGTGATGGTGGTGCAAGTAAAGGTAAGCTTGGCGCCATCCTTTTCCCGAATGCCATCGGCCCCTACCGTCCAACCGGCCTCTGCCAAGAGCGCTTTGGCCGCTTCGGGATCATGGGCATACGTTTTCACATCCGCTTTGTGATAATAGGCATTGGCCGGCGACAAGTTGGAATGGGCAACTTCTGCTGCACCGTTCCAGAGTTCGTCAATGATCCGTTGGCGATCCAGCGCATGCATGAGCGCCTGGCGCACCCGCTTGTCCGAAAGGATGGGATGCTTGTTATTGAGCGGGAAGTGTTTGACTGAATTGGCCAGGGTGGCAAAAACAGTATAGCCTTCCTCATCACGCAGACGCAGGCTGTCTTCGACCAACAGCGGCCAGGTTGCAGAATCTGCCTCACCCGTTTCGAGCGCAATGGCGCGTACGGATGGTTCAGGGACAGTGTTTTGGCGAATAAAATCGACCTTCGCCCGTCCCCGGAAATGCTCAGGGAAGGCTTCTAACAACGTATACTCAGCCGGCACCCACTCCTTGAGCATAAATTGGCCGGTGCCAATGGGCTTGGTACGGTACACTTCTTCACCCACTTCGGCGTGATATTCAGATTGTACAATCCAAATCCCGGCGGCGCGAGCCAAAAAAGCCGCATTGACATCGGTCATGTTGATGATCACTGTGTAATCGTCAGGCGTTTCAATCTCACCCATGTTGCGGAAGTTATTGGCCAAGGATGAACCATTTTCTGCTTTGCTATAAAATTCAAAGGTGTATTTCACATCAGCAGCCGTGAATTCTTTGCCGTCGTGGAATTTAATGCCCTGACGTAATTTGAAGGTGTACGTAAGACCATCTTCGGCGACTTCGTAAGACTCTGCCAGTACAGGTTCTAGCGAGTTATCCAAACCGACCTGGATCAAGGCATTGTGGATATTGCTGATCATCGTCCAGTGAACGGTAGGACCGGCATCATTTGGGCTAAGACCGGAGACTTCCTGGTGACCGACCCAAATTAATGTGCCGCCGGTTGCCTCTCCTGCTGCGGCCGCCGGTGCATCAGCCGCCGGCGCGCTTGCCTCACCACCAGTCTCCGGTCCCGATGCCGGTACACAAGCCGCCAACGTCGCCGCCGAAAGGCCGATGCCGGTCAGTTGGAGAAATTGGCGTCGATCTAACTTTCTCATTCGTAACTCTGCCATAGGTGTGATCTCCTTTTGTGTGAATTGCTATGACTACGTGGCGCGTGATGTGTTATACGTGACTTCAACCATTGCTCCTTCTGATCAAGCGCACAACGGTACAGCGCTTTATGGCCCAGTCTAGTGGTCAGACCACTAGGTTGAAGTCGGGAAAGAATGTTGAGGCGCCGGCCAGCCATTGGACGATGCGCTAGGTGTGTGCGCAGTGTAGCATAAGGGCGCGCCCCTGTCAATCCGTCGGGCGGCGGGTGTATTTCCAAATTTGCATAAAACCGGTGTTGTGGGTAGATTATCAGTAGACCGCAATCACGCACGGGGTTTCTGCCGGAAACCCGCTTTGTTGCTCAACCAGACTGTTTATCCGATATAAAGGAATTGATCATGCAACCAGCAGCACGCACCGCCACCTTTGGCGAATCGACCATCCGTGAAATGACGCGTCTGGCCATCCAATGCAACGCCATCAACCTCAGCCAGGGTTTTCCCGATTTTGACCCGCCCACCGCCATTACCGAGGCTGCCATTGAAGCCATTCGCAGCGGCCACAATCAATACGCCATCACCTGGGGCGTCCCGGCGTTGCGCCAGAAACTAGCGGCCCACTACACCCAAGCGCTGGGCTGGCAGGTGGACCCCGACCAGCATGTCACCGTGGTCTGTGGTGTGACCGAAGGGTTGGCCGCCGCGCTGACCGCCGCGCTGGAACCGGGCGACGAAGCCATTCTGATCGAACCGGCGCACGAAAATGTGCGTCCTGCCGCCATCATGCAGGGGATCAAGCCCGTGTCGGTGGCATTGGAAGCGCCCCAATATCGCTTTGACCCGGAGCGGATCGAAGCGGCGATCACCCCGCGCACCAAAGCCTTGCTCTACAATACACCTCACAACCCCACGGGTCGCGTCTTTGACCAGGCAGAGACGCAGGCGATGGTCGATCTCGTTCTCAAGCATAATTTGATCCTTATCACCGATGAGATTTACGACCGCATTCTCTACGATGGTCGCGTCCATCAATGCCCTGGCGGTATCGCAGCGCTGCGCGACCGCACCATTACCATCAGCGGCTTTGGCAAAACCTTTGCCGTCACGGGCTGGCGTTTGGGCCATATTGTGGCGCCGGCCTCCGTCGCTCAAGCGGTGCGCAAAATCCACGACTACATGACCATCTGCGCGCCCACTCCCTTGCAACATGCCGCCGCCGCCGCCCTCGATCTGCCCCCCAGCTACTATGAGCAGATGACGCGTGACTATCACATCCGTCGCGACACCATGATGGGTATCCTCGAAGAGGTGGGCTTCTCTGCCATCCTGCCCGAAGGCGCCTATTACACCATGGCCGAATACAGCCAACTGGACATCCCCCAAGCGCAGTGGGATTCCAAACAATTTGCCCGCTGGATGACGACGGAAGTGGGCGTCGCTGTGGTGCCGGGGACCAGTTTTTACTCGCTGCCCGGCTATGGCGAACGGAGCATCCGCTTTGCCTTTGCCAAGAAGCTGGAAACCTTGCAGAAGGCCGCCGAACGAATGAAGAAACTCAAAGGCGCATAACCAGAACAAGCTAACCAACGCAATCGCAACACAAAAAAGGAACCTTTGATGAATGCCAATACCATACGCTATCTGGATGATGGCACAATTGACCTGATCGAAGTCGCCGTCGGTGATCCGGCGGACAATGAAGTGCAGGTGCAGGGCGGCGCCTGCGGCATCTGCTCATGGGATATTGTCACGGCCAAACTGGGCAAGAAGATGTACCCGATGGCGCCGCCTGGACATGAAGGCGTGGGCTATGTCGCCAAAGTGGGACGCAAGGTGCAAGGTCTCAAAGAGGGGGATCGGGTGGCCGGCGGCGGCTTTGCTACGCTGCGTAATTTGGCGGCGACCCAGGTCTATAAAATTCCCGACTCTCCCCTGGCCGATGAATATTGGGTGGTCGAGCCGGTTTCCTGTGCTGTGACCGGGATCGACCACTGCCGCCTGAAAGCCGGCGACCGGGTGGCGGTGATTGGCGCCGGTTTCATGGGTTTGTTGATTTTACAAGGGCTGCTCCACTCGCCGATTGACCAGTTAGTAGCGGTCGATGTTGTGCAGGATCGCCTCAATCTGGCGGAGCAGGTGGGCGTGCAAGAGACCTTTAACTCGGCCCAACGGGATCGCGCCCAACTGGTCGCCGAACTGAAAGCGCGTGAATTTGATGTGGTTGTTGACACAACCGGCCACCAAGCCGGGTTGGATCTGGCAACCGACATCGCCAAGCGTGGCGGCTTGATCAATCTCTTCGGCTGGATCAAGGGCGACCAGGCAACCTTTGACTCCACCAAGTGGCACATGGGCGGCTTCACAGTGGTCAACTCGTCGCCCTCGTCGCGCCTGCGCGACCCTTTCCCGCCGGCCATCCGTCTGATTCATCAAGGCATTATCGACCTGCGTCCGCTGGTTACGCATGTCCAGCCGCTGCCACAGTACCCAGGGTTGATGGATCAGATTTTGCATGGTGATAAGAGCTATGTGAAGGGTGTGATTACGTTGGCCTAATTATCGAGGCGCGGATTCAGTTAGTAAAAATGTTTTATTTATATGAAACCAGAATAGGCGAGTAAGAGTGGCTGTCAAGCAATTGGGTGAAATTTTCAGGTGGCATCTATTATGAAAAAACTTTATGTCATCGGCGACAGTATCTCGATTCAATACGGCCCCTACTTGCAACAGGCATTGCAGGGTGTCATGCACTATGCACGCAAGGAGGGGGAGACCGAAGTGTTGCTCAATCTGGACAGCCCCCAAGGGGCCAACGGCGGCGACTCGTCAATGGTATTGGCCTTTCTCCAGGGCATGCAACGCCAGGGCGGTATTGACGCCGATCTGCTGCTGGTCAATTGTGGTTTACATGACATCAAAACCAACCCCCAGACCGGCCGGCGGCAGATCGCCATTGACCGCTTTGCTGAGAACCTGCGTGCCATCGTTGCCCTGGCCGCGACCATGCAACCCACTCTCGTCTGGATCAGAACCACCCCGTGCGATGAACGGATCCATAACCAACCGCACATGGCTTTCCACCGCTTTGCCGCTGATTGTGACGCCTATAATCAAGTGGCTGACGCCATTATGCGCGCCGCCGGCATCCCCATGATCGACCTCCACACTTTTACCCGCAACCTTGGCTCCGATCTCTACTGTGATCATGTCCATTTTCAGGAGCCGGTGCGCGCCCAACAAGCGGCTTTTCTGGCCGGTTGGCTCACGCATTGGCTCTCCAGGCAAGGCAATTAACCTCTCAATCGGCCCCGAAAATTATGTTTGACGGGGGTCAGGATGTATAGTAGACTGACCTACGCTTATCAAAGAAACTTTTGTAGCTTCCATTGATAAGCGCTCCAAGTAACAGCAAGCACCGGACAACATAAGAATTCACGCGTTGCAAGTAAAGGAAGCAGTCGATGATCACCGCCGAACAGCGTCAATTTTTCGAGGAAAAGGGTTACTTGCGCTATGGCCGTGTCCTCAGTCTGGCCGAAGTCGAGGAACTGCGCGCCGCCCTCGACCATGTCATTGCCGTGGAAGCCGCCGGCGGCGACGACTCCGCCATCGAATTTAAGTTTGGGCATCGCCGCGGCGAGCAAACGGCGGGCGAGCGACCACGCGTCATCACCCAGTTTGTCAATATGTGGAAGCGGGAACCCAGTTATCGTCGCCTGTTGCATCATCCCGTGATTTCCGGGGTGGCGGCGGCGCTGGTGAACTCACCCCATGTCCGTCTCTGGCATGATCAGGTGATCTCCAAACCGCCCGGTGACAACGGCCATTTTCACTTTCACCAGGATTTCTATCTCTGGCCGCTAC
The DNA here is from genome assembly GCA_021405325.1 of Caldilinea sp. CFX5. The sequence goes on from QWII01000113.1 coordinate 23,229, forward strand.
AAGAGCCACGCATTGTCACCTGTTGGCTGGCGCTCGATGATGTCGATGCCGACAATGGCTGTATGCACGTCGTGCCGGGCAGCCATCGCGACCCACGCTTTGGCCTGGACGCCTATGCCGCCGAAATCGCCGCCAGAGCCGCGGCCGAAGCCGCCGGCAAAACGCTGCCGGAGACACCACGCCAGCAAATGGCGCACGAACCGGCATCCATCGGCTTACCGGTGAAACTGGCTGCCGGCGAATGTATGTTTCACCACTGTCTCAATTTTCATGCCACGCCCCAGAATATCACCGACCGCCAACGCCGCGCCCATGTCATGATCTTTATGGCCGACGGGGTGCATGTGAAATTGGCGCAATCGCCCCGCCATCCGCTGATTCCCAACTTTGAGGTGGGTGATGGTGATGTGTTGGTCGGGCGTGACCATCCGGTTTCTAACCCAGCGTTGTGGTAAAAGATTGGTAACTATTCAACGAAGCTACGCCTCATCCTTCGGCAAGGCTCAGGAACCGATGAATTACCTCCGTGTTCCTTCTATCGGTGTTTAGTCTTTAGGCAACCACAAAAGACTAAACACCGATAGAAGGAACACGGAATTCGTAAAATTTGCTTTGTTTTTTACAAAATTGCGATTTGCCCTCTGGCGCGAGGGCTAGAAAAGGTAACAGCACGTATGTATACGGAACAAGTGGCGTCAAGTGACGGTTCGACTGACCGCGATGACGCCGGCATGGCCGCTGCACTAGCCGCCTGTGGCGTAACGGCGACAACGTTGACACCGCAGCAGTGTGCTGAGTTGGATGAACAGGGGTACACCGTTTTCCCGAATGTCATTGACGCCGCCTGGTTAGCGACCCTGCGTGATGCCTTTGAACGGATCACGGCGGCGGAAGGGGAAAACGCCGGCAAAGAAGTGAACCAGGTGCCCGGCATTCGGCGGCTGGCGGATCTGGTGAACAAAGGGGAGATGTTTGACCGGCTCTACACCCATCCCCTGGTGCTGGCCGCCGCCAACCGGGTCATTGGTCGCCCCTTTAAGTTGCATTCGATCAATGGTCATGACCCGTTGCCCGGTCACGGCCAGCAGGCGCTCCACCCTGATTGGGGCAAGGCACGCCCCGCTCCTACCGTCTTTCATGTCATGAATTCACTCTGGCTGCTCGATGACATGGGGCCTGACAATGGCGCGACGCGCATTGTGCCGGGCAGCCATCTTTGGCCGGGCGTGCCACGCGACCAGATGAGCGATCTCCAAGCGCCCCATCCGCAAGAAATTTATGTGACGGCCCCCGCCGGTTCGGTGTTGGTCTTTAATAGTCATGCCTGGCATGGCAGCACCACCAACCGCAGCCAGCGCACCCGTCGCGTCTATCATTGCGCCTTTATTGCCCGCGAGCATCCGCAACAGACCGCCCAACGCCAATACCTGCGCCCGGAGACTGCGGCCCGACTCACCCCGGCGGCTCGCTATCTACTGGATGTCTAGCGTCGTTATCGTGGTTGTGATGCACTACCGGTCTAAAACAGCCGCCGCCAGTTCACGCGTCAGTTGCGCGGCCGGTATCTCCTTGCAACCACGGACATTCTGCCCTGCCCACAATGGTGAAAAATCACTCGACCCCTGGCTTTCGGCTTTGGCGCGCAAGGGGGCAATGGCGGCGGTGGCCAAGGGAAAGGCCGGCAGAGTGCTGCTCAACGGCCCAAGCTCACGCATGACCCGGTTGACGATACTGCGCGCTGGGCGACCCGTGAAGAGGTTAGTCAGCGCTGTATGTCCAGCCGCTTCACTTTTTAGCGCAGTGCGGTGAATGGCGCTGATGGTGACTTCCGGGCAGAGGAGATACGCCGTGCCAACCTGTACGCCGGCTGCGCCCAATGCCATTGCCGCCGCCACCCCGCGGGCGTCGGCAATGCCGCCGGCAGCAATAACCGGCACTTGCACCGCTTGCACAATCTGTGGCGTCAAAGCAAAGGTGCCACTCTGCGTCGTCAAATCTTCCGATAGAAAAATGCCCCGATGACCGCCCGCCTCTACCCCTTGGGCAATGATGGCATCGACCCCGTGTGCTTCGAGCCAGCGCGCTTCAGCGATGGTGGTTGCCGACGAAAGAACCTTTGCTCCCCACGCTTTGACTCGCGCCAGCAAGTCCGGCGCCGGCAAGCCAAAATGAAAACTCACCACCGGCGGCTTGAATTCGGCTAACAGATCTGCCGCTTCAGCGCTGAAAGGGGTGCGACCTGCACCGGCGGGGATGGCGGTGCTGTCGATCCCATGCTCTTGATAGTAGGGTGACAACGCGGCGCGCCAGGCTGCTTCACGCGCTGCATCCGGTACAGGCGGTGTGTGACAAAAGAAGTTGACGTTAAACGGCTTGTCAGTTTGCGCCTGGATCGTTGTCAACTCAGCACGTATGGCGTCGAGGCTAAGCATCGCACAGGGCAAGGATCCCAATCCGCCGGCGTTAGAGACGGCGATGGCGAGCGTGCTGCCTTGTACACCTGCCATTGGCGCTTGAATGATCGGTAGCTCAATACCCAGGATCTGTTGTAATGTCATCGAATCTTTCCTCCTCACCTGACGACCTGCCTAATGCAAAACGGGTCGCACAGCTTCACTCATGGTTCATCCTCTCTTTGAGGATCGCATCGAGCGTATCGAACTGTCGATTCCAATCCTGCCGCATCCGTTCCAACCATTCGGTGGCCTCGGCCAAGCGATCCTGACGCAGGGTGCAAATGCGGCGTTGACGATCCTTGGTGCGGCTGATCAACCCGGCGCGTTCTAACACCTTGAGGTGACGGGTGATCGCTGGTGCGGACAGGGCAAACGGCCGGCTCAACTCCCCGACGGCAAGCGGGCCGGCCTGTAAACGTTGCAGAATGGCCCGCCGTGTGGGATCGCCGAGCGCGGTAAAGGTCTGGCTAAGGGTGTCTGGCATAATTGGCACGGTTCATCGGCAAAAACTTACCCAGCGAACTGCTCCCAAACCGTGTCGGCCTTCTTGGCCAGCCGGAAGAGCTTGAACATCAGGTGGGCGAATGGATTCTGATTCAAATAGAGCTTGCCCTCGCGTATCGTCCACCACCGTGGCGATCCTGGCGGCGCAGGTGGTGCAGATGGATTGGCGCTAAAGCTGACGGCAAAGGCGCAGTAACCGCCAGATTGGGGCGCATAGGTTTCTGGGGCGGCCAGGAACGTTTCCCGATGGGATTCGTTGGCAAAGCGCCAGATCGCGCCGCTCCAGTTTGTTGCTAACTCCGGCTTGCCGCGCATAGCCTTGCCCTGCGTGAAGTAGGCCACCGGGTCGTATCCCTGGATCGCAACCCCCTCGGCATTCAACGGGTAGGATCCCTTCTGCCAACGTGGTTTCATCGCATGCTCCCTGTGAACTATTTCGCATCCTGTTGGTTGCACCAGGCCACCACGATGGCGGCTAGCTCATCCTTCTTGGCCGCCAGATCCGCAAAATCGACAAATTTCATCACAGCCGAAACGTCCCCTTTTCCTTCCAAGCTGGGAAAATTGCCGGGAATCGACTGGCCGGTATGAAACATGAGGCTGGCGTGTTTCTTGGACTTTGAGAAAAAACTGGCGAGATTGCCCCGGTATTCAAAGGTCGGCGCTTTCCACTTGATCGACTCTTTGATGCGTGGGTCGGCCGCGAGAATCGTTGCGCGCACGGCCTGAACCAGCTCTTTCATCGGGTTGTCATAGTGCGTGAACCACTCATCGACGACGCTGTTCCGATTCATAGGGCTGATCTCCCTTCTGAAGCATAATTAGTAGCTCTGTTAATTAACATGTTGGTTAAACAATAGCAGCCGATGGGTCATTTTGTCAAATAAGGTTGCTCACCTTTGGATCTCATGCTGTAATACCAGCGGACAGCAGCCACAAATCATTGGTTGAGGATCGACTGGTTAGCTAGAAAGCACGCGCATATCAGGTTCTTCGGTACAAGCCATATGAACCCAGATATAGGCATGTTGGAAGAGCGCGCTGGCTAAGGCGGCGCGGGAGTGGGTCAACAAGGCGATGGACCAGAAGAGCAAAAAGGCAAAGGCATACATGGCATTGGCATTGTAGCGGAAGGCCCCTTCTTTGACCAACGGCAACTCACGGTAGGCTTGCCGAAAATGGTCGCCACCGAGAGCGCGCGCGATCCCAAAATAGCGCGCAACCGACCAACCCGTGTAGAGCGCCGGGAGAAGCAGAACGAGACCGAGTAAGGTTTGCAAACCCTGGAAAGACGCCAGTGATCCCGCGTCTGCGAGACCAAGACCGAGCGACAGCAGGGGCCGCAGTAAGAACAATGGGAAGAAGATGACGCCCCATACCACCATGTCATAGGTGCCAAAGAGCCTTGAAAACAAGGAGAAAACAAGTTGCGTGCGGAACACAAACCATCCGACCACTTGATGAACGATCACCACGATAAGAAGCGCATAAAACCATTGGTCATCGGCAATTCCCAGCCAGATCGTGCCATCCAAAGCTGGTTGAGCGAGATAGATGGCTCCGGGCACAAGACAGGCGAGTAGCAAAAGATGTTGCAACTGGCCTGCAAACAGAAACGTTGCAGGAAGTTTGCCTTGCTTTTTCATACCGTGCGCTCCTTTGGTTGGCTCTGTACACCGCTGGCGCCGTAGAGCCAGGTGTCGAGTAATTCAGAAATAAACGAATCGGCTTGCCTTGTCCACTGCGCGTCGTCCAACTGGCGGTGCATGATAAAAAACAGAAGCAGCGCGGCAAAAAAATTGGCGGCCGCCGTGCGGAAAGGCAGGTCGGGGCGAATCTCACCGGTTTGGGCGCGTGCTTGCAGGATGTGCGCTAACGCAGTTACAGCCTCTTCAATTGAATCCTGTAACGTCGTTCGCAGCTCTGGGTTGATCTGGCTTTCACTAAGCAACATTGACATGAAATCCATTTCGGTGCGGGTAACTTCCATCCATGCCAAGGCGATCTGCTCCAAAACTGTTGCGACGGGAAGTTCATCACTCTTGCTAAAGATGGTGTGAAATGCCTGCGCTAGTGGATCCCGGTCTTTGGCAATGGCTTGTAAGAGGCTTACTTTGGTTGGGAAATAGCGAAAGATCAACCCTTCGGTGATCCCAGCCGCCTGGGCGATCTGTTTGGTCGTGGTCGCAGAGTAACCTTGCTGACCAAAGAGTTTCAATGCTGTGCTTAGAATTTGTTCGCGCCGTTCAAGCGCTTGTTGCTGACGTGCTGTGCGTTTTGGTAAAGGGACATCCATAGTTGCTCCCTCTCTCTTATTGAGTAAGTGCTTACTCAATGATACCGCATTGAATAGCCATCTGTCAAGCATAGTTTTTTGCAAATGAAATTTGTCAATTTGACAAGCTAATAAATAGATGTTATTATTCAACCATTTGGTTGAATATCACTGTGAATCAATGATAGAGTAGATTGCAAACACACTGATTCGACTGGACGTGACTGTCATCTTTCATCTGAGGTGATTATGGTTCTCGCACAAGCGATCTTCTATAGCTGTTCAGAAAAAGAGCCGTGCCAAGAAACCAGGTTTCTGCCAGAAACCTGGTTTCTCTACCCCGAATGATTAGCTGAACATCTATAGCTTCACACCGGCAAGCAACTGTTTTAGAAAGTGTTGATCGAGTTGATTCGGTACGTTGTCGTTATGCACAAGGAGGCATATCATGCAAAAGCATACGGTTGTTTCTCATGACGAATGGCTGGCGGCGCGCAAGGCGTATCTGGCTAAAGAGAAAGAGTTTACCCGTTTGCGCGACGAGTTGAGCGCCGAACGCCGCGCGCTGCCCTGGGAACGGGTTGAAAAAGCCTATCGCTTTGATGGCCCCAACGGTCAGCAGAGCCTGGCCGATCTTTTTGCCGGTAAGCGCCAATTGATCGTCTATCACTTTATGTATGGGCCGGATTGGGGAGAGGGCTGCCCCAGTTGCTCCTTCTGGGCGGATAATTTTAATGGCATCGGCGTGCATTTGGCCCACCGGGATACGGCGCTGGTTGCCATCTCACGCGCCCCGCTCGAACAGTTGCAAGCTTACCGCCAACGCATGGGGTGGAGCTTTCCGTGGTATTCCTCGCTGAATAGCGACTTCAATTTCGACTATCAAGTTTCTTTCTCCCCAGACCCGGCCAAACAGGGCGACTATATTTACAACTACCGCAAAGGCGACTTTGGCGGTGAGGAATCACCCGGCATCAGCGTCTTCTATCGCGACGACGACGGCACAATTTATCACACCTATTCGGCCTATGCACGCGGCCTGGATATGCTCAACGGGGCCTATCACTTCCTCGATCTAACGCCCAAGGGGCGCGATGAGGCTGGGTTGCCCTGGCCGATGGCCTGGTTGCGGCGGCACGATCAGTACGAAAACTGATCATCGCTAGCTTGCACCTTGGTAGCGCAAAGGCGTAAAATAGGAGAAAACCGTATTCTCTTTACACCTTTGCGCTTTTACGATTCCTGTGTATGGTTGAATTTACTTCTGATCCGTTGACGATTACCTTCCACGCGCTTGCCAATCCCATTCGGCGGGAGATTGTGGCGTTGTTGACCCGTGTCGAAAAAACGACCGTCTTAGAGATCGCCGCACACTTTGAGATTTCGCTCAATGGCATCTCCAAGCATCTCAAGGTTCTGGAGGGGGCAGGCATTATGAAACGCGAAATCAGCGGACGCACCCACTATTGTTCGTTGCAAACCGCGCCGCTCGATGAAGCCGAAGCCTGGATCGCCCATTCTCGCCAATTCTGGCAAGAGCGGTTGGATGGCTTGGAACGCTTTCTGGAACAGCAGAAACAACAGGGGCAACCCCAGGACGAGGAGCCATCATGAGCACAAGCCAACCCAATCGCCCGCTGCGCCTCACCCTCTCGAAACGGTATAAGGCGGCGCCACACGAACTCTTTGCCGCCTGGACCGACCCTGAAAGTTTGCGCCAATGGATGTGTCCGGTGGGCGGGCAGGTCTCCTTTGTCGCCGCCGATGTGCGGGTGGGCGGCAGCTACCGGATCGATATGCAGTTTGGCGATGTTGTCTATACCCACACGGGCGTCTACCGCGAGATCCGACCGCCGGAAAAGCTGGTCTTCACCTGGGTCTCCAAGAATACGCAACAGCAGGAAACGCTGGTGACGGTCGAACTCTTTGCTCGTGGCGAACAGACCGAACTGGTGTTGACCCACGAACGCCTCCCCAATGCCGAATCGGCGCAAAATCACGAGCAAGGTTGGCAGAGCGTGTTGTCGCGATTGGAGCAAGTGTTGGCGTCGTAGCGTGATTGCTAAGAAACCAGGGTTTTGGCAAAACCCTGGTTTCTAGACACGCCGCAGAACATGCAATGAGGTGGATGATGGACGTTGATGTCTTGACCGAAATTGTGATCAATTGTCCGGTTGCGCAAGTGGCCGCCTATGCCGGCGATCCGGGTAATGCCCCGACGTGGTATGTCAATATCAAGTCAGTCGAATGGCAGACGCCACCACCGATCCGGGTCGGGTCGCAGATTGCCTTTGTGGCCCACTTTCTGGGGCGGCGTCTGGCCTACACCTATGAGATCATCGAACTGCTGCCCGACCAGCGGTTGGTGATGCGCACCGCCGACGGGCCATTTGTCATGGAGACCACCTATACGTGGGAGTCAATCGCCGACCACAGCACGCGTATGACCCTGCGCAACCGTGGAACCCCCACCGGCTTCTCTACAATCGTTGCGCCGTTTATGGCCCGTGCCATGCGCAATGCCAATCGCAAAGACCTGCTCATGCTCAAACAACGGCTAGAGCAACAACCCGTTGCGTCCAGCTCTTCGGCTGCTGCTTGAAGCAGTGATTGATTAGCAGGCAGGGCTACGCCCTTTTATTGAAGGCTCTGCTTCATCAACTCGAAAAAACGCCCGCGGTCGATTTCCAAAAGCTGCTTATATTTTTGCGGCAAGCCGGGGTCTAACCGGGTAGCCAGGGCGACATTGGTCAGTGGGCCGATGGCGACGAGGGTCAACTCTCCTGGTGACGCATTGGCCAGGCGGATGAGGGCGTGAACGGCATGTTCGGCTGCCGGTTGCCGTGCCGAAGGGGCATAGCCGCTATCGCCCAGCCCATCCACGCCGTGGGAGATGGCCCGGCGCGGCGTCGGGATGACCAGCGCGTCTGCGCAGCCGGGAAAGACAGGAATCGCCTGGCCGATCCCATCCAGCACAATCAAGGCGTTGCGTGTCGCCAGTTCCAAAGCGACGTTGCCGGCCACCGTGGTGAGCGCTTCGACCTGCGCCTTGGGATAAGTACAAGCCATCAGCAAGGCATGGGCGTCATCGACGCCGGGATCGGTATCAATGATTATCCGGTTCATCTCTTTTACCCATGCCGTTCCCGACTATCGGCGGGCGCTTGTTCGCGGTCAACCATGCCATAGTCACGGATCACGCTGACCACGCGCAGGCGATAATCAGCGAAAATGTAGCCCCGTCCTTTGGCCTGTGCTATGCGATGTTCGGCAAGCTGTCGCCATTGCGCCACGGCTGCTTCGTCACGCCAGAACGAGAGTGAAAGCAACTTGCCCGGTTGTGTGAGGCTTTCAAAGCGCTCGACGGAGATAAAGCCATCGATGGCCTCGACCTGGGGCCGGAGCCAGGCGGCAATATCCAAATATTCTTGGCGATGTTCAGGATGAGGAATGACCTCGAAGATGATTGCGATCATGGTAGCGAAACCCTGCTGCTAAGTAAAGATGGCTAAGATTTAGGTGGGTTGCGTATCGGCTGTTTCGCCGATAACTTTTCCCAACCGCACCAGGTAAACATAAATGGTCATGCCATTGGGGCGTTCCAACACAAACTCCAATTGATCTTGGGTAAAGTCGCCATAGACATTGGGGCGGGCATGAAAGACGACAAAGTAGCCGGTCGCTAGCCCCTCTTTCGCCAGATAATCTTCCAGTTGAGCCAGCCCTCGTTCATATTGCACCTGTCCACGCCAGATTTTGGTTTCAATGATATAGCGCTGCTTGCCATAGACCACAATTAGATCAAGCAAGCCATCGCCGGAGGGCGCTTCAGTAAAGGTGACGCCGCCGGTCTGCTGGACAATGGCCTCCAGATAGGCCATGAGCAAATATTGTCCGGTCGCTTCTTGGGGCATGGGGCTGACCTTGAAGGCTTCGCGCCCGCGCCGTTCAATGAACTCACGGAAGCGATGCAAAATGACATTCATCTGCAACGCATCACCCGTTGCATAGGCGCGGAAGTCATGACCATTGACCAGGATGTCCCGTTGGTAGAGCAATTGGCGCGGGCGAAAATAGGCCGTCAAAACCTGGCGGTAGATCGGATTGGCAATCTGGCAGTTATTGACGGCGCTGCTGTTGATCACCCCTTCGGTGTAAAGCTCCTGCACCAGCGGATCATTCAAATTAAAGGGATAAGGTTTGCCAAAGAGAATGTCCAGCACAAACTCAGATTGCTCACGGGCATGGCGCGCCAGCGTTTCAAAATTGTAGTTGCTCTCGCGCACCAACTGCTGTTGCGCACGATCCAGATCCGCAATCGTAATGGGTTGTGTCCGATCCATCGCTACTTCTGTTGTCAAAATCGCCGCGAGCCGATTAACCAAAAAGGGATGCCCGCCCGTCTGCTGGTGAATCTTCGCCATCACACCCGGTGCAAAGGGCTGATTGCTTTCAGCACTATATTGGGTCAACAATTGCTCTACCTGAGCCTCTGTAAACGCGGCGAGCCGCACCTGTCGTGCGATATTGAAAGGCGAACTGCGCCCCAGGTTTAAGCGTGCAATGTTTTGTAACCCGATGAGAACGACGCTATGTAAGCTGCGGGGTGGTTCAACCGCTAAATAAAATTCGCGCCAGGTTTGGAGCAATGAAGAAATCGCAGCTTGGGGCGTAGCGTCGAACTCGTCAATTAATAGAACGACGCGTAGAGTCGGCGCCATTGTTTGCAAAGTTATAAAGAAATCCCAGAATTGTTTATACCCATTCGGTGGCTTTTCCTCACATAAGGTTTGAATTTGCACAAAGTTTGGATAATCTGCTGGAAGCCTATGCAGCAGATGCTGAGTAATCCATTCCCCGAACTTACTCAGGAAATCTTCGACTGACCAATTTTCAAACAACTGAAAGCTTAATGGAATCGGCAAATAAGTGGGTGATTCCTGCAAGTGATCCCGCAGGTTGCGCATCAAAGTCGTCTTGCCCATCTGCCGTGGGGCAAAGATGGTGAAATAATGTCCCTCTTCAATCTGCATTAGCAGATTGGCAATCAGGTCGGCACGGGTAACCACATAATGTTTCTGTTCATCAACTGGGCCGAAAGTATTGAAATAACGCATACCATCTCCTGTCGCACCATCTCATTTTCTACGCTTGCTATCTTAGGCTACCCGCGACGCTTTGTCAATTGTAACACGAGAAGCGCGTTGCGCTTAGCTTCCAGCCTGGGCTATGTTAGAATGAGCAAAAGCAGTTTCATGACAAAAAATGATAAGGAGAGAAAAGCTGTGCATTTTTCACGCGAAGAATTTCAACATGTCCACTATGCCTGGGACGACGCCAAAGCTGCGACCCTCGACGGCGTGGAGCGGCTGGTCTACCGTTCCAACCTGCTGGGCGATGACCAACGGGTCACCAACACCGGCGGCGGCAACACCTCGTCAAAGGTGCTGATGACCGATCCTTTGACCGGCGAAGAGGTTGAAGTGCTCTGGGTCAAAGGCTCCGGCGGCGACTTGCGCACCGCCAAGCGGGACAACTTTGCGGCGCTTTACATGGACAAGCTCAACCGCTTGCGCGCCATGTATGAAGCGTCGCCGAACAATGGGGTGAAGACGCCGGTTGAAGATGAGATGGTGGGCAAATATCCCCACACCTACTATAATTTGAATACGCGGGCCGCCTCCATTGATACCCCGTTACATGGCTTTATTCCGCACAAAATTGTCGATCACACCCACCCCAACGCTGTCATCGCCATTGCCGCCGCCAAAGATGGCAAAGAGTTGACCCCCGAAATCTTTGGTGACGACATGGGCTGGGTCGATTGGCAACGCCCCGGCTTTGACTTGGGGCTAGTCATGGGCGCAATGGCCAAGGCCGATCCCAAACTCAAGGGCTTGGTCATGGGCGGTCATGGGCTGATCAACTGGGCGGAGGATGACAAAAGCTGCTACGAACTGAGCCTGTCGATCATTGAACGGGCGGCGCGCTACATCGAGAGTCGCGACAAAGGCGACCAGACCTTTGGCGGTCAGAAGTATGCCCCCTTGGACGACGCCGCCAAAGAAGCACTCCTGGTCGAAGTGTTGCCCAAATTGCGCGGCATGGTGAGCCAACAGAGCAAATTCATCGGCACCATCCAATCGGACGCCACCATTCTAGAATTTGTCAACAGCCATGACGCCGCCCGCCTGGCCGAACTCGGCACCTCCTGCCCTGACCATTTCTTGCGCACCAAGATCAAGCCGCTCTATGTTGATTGGAACCCGCAAGCCGAAACCGTCGCCGCCTTGGTGAGCAAGCTGGAAAGCGGCCTGGTCCAATACCGCCAGGACTACGCCGCCTACTACGAAGCGTGTAAACACCCTGACTCCCCCGCCATGCGCAACCCCAACCCGACCGTGATTCTCATCCCCGGTGTCGGCATGATCGCCTGGGGCAAGAACAAGAGCGAAAGTCGTGTCACCGCCGAGTTTTACAACTGCGCCGTCGCCGTCATGCGCGGGGCCGAGGCGATTAGCGAATATGTAGCGCTGCCCAAGCAGGAAGCCTTTGATATTGAATATTGGCTATTGGAAGAAGCCAAGTTGCGCCGGATGCCGCCGGATAAAGAATTTGCCCGCAATGTGGTGGTCGTCATCGGCGCGGGCAGTGGGATTGGCAAAGCCGTCGCCCACCGCATGGCGAAAGAAGGCGCGCACATCGTCTGTGCTGATCTCAGCCTTGCCGCCGCTCAGGCCACGGCTGATGAATTGACCAAGAAATACGGCGTCGGCATCGGCGTCGCCGGCACTGGTATCTCGGCTTGTGGGCCGGCCATCGGCTTGGCCGTCGATGTGACTAACCGGGCCAGTGTACGGGAGATGTTCAAGCAGGTGCTGTTGGCCTATGGCGGCATCGACAACGTCGTTGTCACCGCCGGCATCTTTATTTCACCGGACAATACCGGTCACATCCCGGATGAGCGCTGGGACACCACCTTTGCCGTCAACGTTAAGGGCGCATACATTGTCGCCGACGAAGCGCGCACCATTTGGACGACTCAAAAACTACCCGGCTCGTTAGTGATCACCACCAGTGTCAATGGCGCCGTTGCCAAGAAAGGCTCTGTCGCCTATGACACCAGCAAAGCCGCCGCCAACCACCTGGTGCGCGAACTGGCGATTGAGTTGGCCCCGCTGGTGCGTGTCAATGGCGTGGCGCCGGCCACCGTTGTCGCCGGCAGCGCCATGTTCCCGCGGGATCGGGTGATGAGTTCACTGGCAAAGTACGAAATTGCGTATAGCGAAGCAGAGGACACCGAGATCCTGCGCAATCGGCTAGCTCAGTTCTACGCCCAACGCACACTGACCAAGCTCCCGATCCTGCCGGAAGATCAGGCGGAAGCGGCTTACCTCCTGCTGAGTAGCGCTTTCGGCAAGACGACCGGGCAGATTGTCAATGTCGATGGCGGATTGATTGAGGCGTATTTGCGCTAGCAAGCTGCGGGTAAATTACAGCTTCTCAGTAATGAAGAAGTCCGTTCTTGCCAAAGACGGACTTCTCAAACAGTTTAGTCTATGTTGTGTAAGTTTTATTTTCTACTAATTGGTGAAGGAGCCCCCCATTATGTATTGCGCACAGTGTGGCGTACAATTGGTCGCATCAGCAAATTACTGTCACGTTTGTGGAACCAAGACAAGTGGTGTTCGAATTCAGTCTGCAAGTTCCGCGCTTCCTGTATATGAGGTGTGTGAAACCACATTTATTATGATTAAGGACCGTGGCCCGCTTGGATTGAGATTAAATCCTTTTGGTGGAAAAGCTACTTGGCAATGGATTGCTAAAGCAAATGGCCCGCGAGGTCAATATAATGCTGTTGTTAGCTCGGTGTTCAAGGCCCCCTATCGTATAGACAATCATTGGCGCAATGGGCCGGAACATCATGACTTCAACGCTAAAGAAGCATTAGATCAAATGGTAACTGCACTTTTATCAGATGGTTGGGAACCTGTCGTTAATGATGGTTATCGTCCGCAGTTTCGTCGCCAGGTTAATTAGCTGTAGGATAACCTAGAGGATTAGGTGGCTTAATGTTGAAACCATTGCCAGTAACAACGTACACGTTTCGCAAAATTATTGAAGAAGGCTCGCTCTACGTTGATAAAACAGCGTATCTTTACGAGCTAATTCAATATCCCAGCGCCGCCTACTTCCTGTCGCGCCCGCGTCGTTTTGGGAAAAGTTTATTAATTTCGACCCTTGACGAAATTTTTCGCGGGAACAAAGAATTGTTTCAAGGACTATGGATTTACCAAAGTTCATACCAATGGGCGGTACGGCCGGTCATTCGGATCGATTTCAGCCGCCACACGGTAAGTGATGCCAAAACCCTCGTGCAGATCATTGACTATTACCTTGAGGAAATTGCGCAAGATTATGGTTTGGTGCTAAAAGGCTTTAGCTATCAGAGCCGATTTCAGAATCTCATTCGCCAATTAGGGCAGGCGAGTCGCGTTGTGATCTTGATTGACGAATACGATAAGCCGATTATTGATAACCTTGAGAATGTTGAAGAGGCAAAACGGATCCGCGATGTATTAAAGGCTTTCTATGGTAGCATCAAGGCGATGGATCAACATTTACACATGGCCTTTATTACGGGCATCAGTAAATTTAGCCAGGTAGGTGTCTTTTCGACCCTAAACAATCTTGTCGATTTGACAATGAATACGCGTTTTGCGTCTATGCTGGGGCTAACGGAGGCGGAGATCCGACTTACTTTCGCTGATTACATAACGGCCTTTGCTACAGAGCGTAATCAGTCAACCGAAGCGTTGTTGGCACAACTACGCACCTGGTATGACGGCTTCTGTTTTGCGCCGAATGCAGAGAATGTCTACAACCCCTACTCCGTGGTTCACCTGTTTTACCAACGAAGTTTTGCCAACCACTGGTTTGAAACGGGCACACCCACCTTTCTTATCAAGCTCATTCGCGAACGGAATTACGATCTGGAACATTTCGACAATTTAGTGGTGAACGAGATCGATTTCAAAACCTATGAGTTGGAAAGCCTGGAAATTGTGCCATTGCTCTTTCAAACCGGCTATCTAACGATCAAGGCGCACCACCAGGAACCAATGCGCGAGATTGTTTATACGTTGGGCTACCCCAATTACGAAGTGGAGAACTCCTTCTTTGCGCATTTGTTAAATGCCTTTAGCTACACCGAGCGCACCTTATCCCGCAGCTATTTGACAAAGCTGATTGATGCGCTAAAAGCAAAAGCACTTGACCAGGTCTTTGAGGTTGTCACCGTTTTCTTTGCCAACGTGCCGTACAATTTACACCTTAAATATGAACAATACTATCAGAGCATTTTCTACACGCTTTTTATGATGATTGGCATGGAGATCGCCGCCGAAGTCGAAACCAATGACGGGCGGATCGATGCCGTGGTGGAACTGGCTGACCACATCTTTCTCTTTGAATTCAAGATTGACAAAAACGCCAAAGACGCTTTACAACAGATCAAGGACAACCATTATTACCACAAATACCGGTTACACAATAAGCCGATGACCCTGGTTGGCGCTAATTTCAACAGCAAAACGCGCACCGTTGACGACTGGACGAGCGAGCTTGACGAGAAAGCCTAGCTATACCTCTACCTCGTCCAATCCCACCAACCCCTGTTTCAACGCATAGAGCGCCGCCTGTGTGCGATGGGCCAGGTGGAGTTTGGCGAGAATGTTGCCCACATGCGTCTTCACCGTCTCCTCGCTGATGACCAACGCCTCGGCGATGGCGCGATTGGTGCGGCCATGCGCCAGTTGCCGCAACACTTCGGTCTCGCGTTCGGTTAGCCCCGGTTCAATCGTACTCTGTTCCAGCAATTCTTGTAGCACGGCCCCGGCAATGTTCGGGTCCAGCACTGAGCGCCCCAACGCGGCGCCGCGCACCGCGCTCAACAGCAGATCCGGCGCAGCATCCTTGCGCACATAGCCAATCGCACCGACACGCAACGCCGCCATCACCCGCGCCTCATCGGTAAAGGCCGTTAAGACAACGACTTGCGTATGGGGCGAAAGGGTGCGCAACTTCTGCGTTGTCTGGATGCCGGTCATCCCGCCGGGCATGAGCAGATCCATCACCACTACATCGGGCAGCCAGGCTTCGACTTTGGCTAACAACGCTTCGCCGTTGGCCGCTTCGCCAATCACGCTGATGTCATCAAACGAATCGAGAAAACTGCGCAGCCCCCGACGCACAACATGGTGATCGTCCACCAGGACAACACGGATTTTAGGCCGTAGATTGGTCATTGCCCTGCTCCTTCGCTTCGCCGGTGGGTTGAACAAGCGGAATGTCGATGCGTACTCGCGTCCCTTGACCCGGTGTGCTATGCAATTCGACCTTGCCATCAACTGCGTCGGCCCGCGCCTGTAAATTGGCTAAGCCCATCCCTTTGTTGTCTGGGGTTGGTGTAAAGCCCTGCCCATTGTCCTGCACTTCGAGCCGTAACAGATTTTCGTCGGCCACCAACTCCAACTGTATATGCACCGCACTGGCGCGTGCATGACGGGCCACGTTGGAAAGCGCTTCCTGCGCCATGCGAAAGAGCGCTTCTTGTGCGCCTTTAGGCAAACGCTCCGTCGGTGGCAGCGTGCCAAAGGTGGTGGTAACAGCGGCCCCGGTACGATAACCGAGCGCTTCACCTTGCTCGCGCAACGCTTCAATCAGCCCTATGGTCGCCAGTGGAGCCGGACTGAGTTGATGTAACAACGCGTCGATCTCGACCATCGCTGCTTGGGCGCTCTGCTGCACATCGGCCAACGCTGCCAGCGCACCGGCTGGGTCTTTTTCTAACCGTTCGCGCACGGCTGCTGCGCTGATGCTAATGCTAAAGAGTTGTTGTTTGACCGAATCATGCAAGTCGCGCGCCAGCCGATTGCGTTCGGCTTGGATGGCATCCTCGCTTATCGAATCTCGAAGCACTTTGCCTTGTCTGATGGTATCCACCACCATAACATCCGCGAATAGTTGTGCGCGTGCAAGGTATTCAGCATGTGTCAAGCGGCGCTTTGTTTCGGCTGGTGGTTTTGTCGTCAATTCGATAATTTTGTTGGTAACATCTTCCGGGTTGACAAACGCATGTAGCACCTGTGCGCCGATGCCTTGCCCTTCTTTCAACAAGCCAATCAAGAGATGTTCCGTGCCGATATATTGGTGCCCCATCTGGCGAGCCGTGGCAACAGCCAGTTCAATTACCCGCTTTGCCCCACGCGCCAATGTCGGCTTATCCCACGGCCAACGCGCCGGTTGCGGCCCTGCCACCCGATCTTCAACCCGACGCTGAATTGCGTTGCGGTCACAACCCAGTTCCACCAACACCCGCGTCGCCAACCCCTCTTTTTCGGCCAGCAGACCAAGCAGCAGATGTTCTGTGTCGATCTGGCGATGTTGCAGCCGGGTCGCTTCCTCTTTGGCCAGGGTGAGAACGAAGCGGGCGCGTTTGGTAAAACGATCTAATTTCTCACTCATTGCTTTCCTTTCCCTTGTTTCTGTTAAGCGTTTGACCATTGTCGCTCTGCTCATCATACTAGGGAAAGGCAATTTGTACATCCCCCAAAGTAGGGATCAACGGATTCAGGATAGGAACGGATTGACTCCGCTGCTGTTGGTGATTGGTGGATAAAGGTGGTTTTTCGCGAGCGGAAGTGTTCTGTCACTGTGCGTACTAATCCGTTCCTGTCACGAATCCGTTGATCCGGTCTGCCGCGTCGCGCGATACGCCGCCAGCATCCGTGCCTTCGCCCATTCGTGATCGACCAGCGGCGCAGGGTAATCAACCCCAATCCGACAGCGCGCCGTGAGTTGATCGCGTTCACTCATTTGCCACGGTGCGTGGATAAACTTCTGCGGCACGTTTGCCAGTTCCGGCACCCACTGGCGGATATAGTCACCTTGCGGATCAAACTTTTCACTCTGGCTCACAGGATTAAAGACGCGGAAATAGGGCGCGGCATCCACGCCCGTCCCGGCCACCCATTGCCAGCCGGCGTTATTGGCGGCCGGATCGCCGTCGATGAGTTGTTGCATAAACCAGCGTTCGCCCCAACGCCAGTCGATGAGCAGATCCTTGACCAGAAACGAGGCTGTTACCATGCGTGCCCGATAAAAATCACGCCAGATCAACTCGTTGAGCCAGATCGTGGCCCCCTCACGCGCTGCCGGCGTTGGCGCTTTGTCGATGGCTGTATACGCCGCCAGTGCCGCCAAGCGTGGCGAGATCATACCAAAACGCAGGTAGGGTGAAAGTTGGGAAGTGGCATTGGTTGCTGGCAAATTTCTGTACCGTTGTACTCATAATGGCTAATCCCCCTGTAAAATTGGTTCACTCCATGACCGTTCCTGTGGCGCCCTGCCATAATCAGCGAGAATGCTATCGGCTACGCGTAACCCGCCCAACGCAACGGCTGCCGTCGATTGGCCGGGGAAGATGCTGTCGCCTACCATCCAAAGCTGGGGCGCCAGCCGTGGCCCCCAGGCGCGCCAGAGATGGGTTTGGGGGAAGCCGCCCACCCACCCCCAGTCGCGTCGGGCAAAGCGCTGAAAGGTGATGGGCGTGCCGGCTAAGATAAATTTGGATGCTTCGCGTAGCGATGGAAGGGCGTGCGTGGCGGCCGTAATCAACTGGTCACTGTAAATCGTTTTGCGCGCCTCATACGCCTTCTGCGCGCTTTCCCGTAATTGCCACCAGAGCGCCAATGCCGTATGGGTGCTAATGGTTAATATCCGCTGTCCAGCCGGTGCACGTCCCTTGTCCCAAGCTGGACTGAGGGAAAGGTAGGCGGTATTTGCTTCCCCCATCGGCTCCCGCACAATCACCTGATGATGGAAGGGGAAATCCGGCGGAATCAGCGTCGCGTCAGGACCGATATAGACATGCGCTTCCAAGACGGTCACCGTCAGGCCGGCGCGCGCCAGCAAGGCGGCCGTGGTCAAGCCGCCAATGCGGGCGCCAATGACGACAATCGAAGGGGCGCGGCGGGACTGTTGGCTTTCGCCGCCGCGGGTGTGGGCGTTTCCTTCCATAGCGGTTAGCGGGATTCGCTTGCTTGCTCGACGGCTTGGAAATTGGCCTTTTGCACCAGGCGTTTGGTTTGCCAGGCGCGATAGGCAAAGAGGAGCGGCAGATTCAGGTACATCCCCCAACCGACGGCTTTCCAGAACCATTGGTCGGCCAGGGTGATCTCTATCTCATCGATTACTTCCGTCACCTCTGCTGTGACCGGGCGAAAGGTGTGCCGATGCACCCAGGTTTGAAATGGCCCGCTCAATTGGCGATCGACAAAACCGGTGGGCGTCACCTCTTCAATCCGGGCAACCCAATGAATCGGCAGTGGTCCCAACCAGAGGGTAAAGGCCATCTCATCACCGCTGTTCAAGATTGCTGGCGCCTGCTGCACCCGTACAATCACCGGCGGCGGCGTAATCGCCCCCATACTCGCTGACTGCCGATGAAAAGCCGCCACCGCAGCAATGGGCGCCGGTACTTGAAACCGGTGTTGAAACTTCATCCTGTTTACTTCTTTCTGCAACCACCTGATCGTGTTCCTTCTGTCTGTGTTTAGTCTTTACATGGTAGCCAAAGACTAAACACAGACAGAAGGAACACGGAATTCGTAAAATTTCCAGTCATCAAATGCGTTAGCCAAGCAGATCACCCAGTGCTTCGCGTAGGGCCGGATGGCTGAAGGCAAAGCCCATCGCTTCCAACCGCTGCGGCACAGCCCGTTGCCCATCGAGTACAATGGTTGACATTTCGCCCAGAACGGTTTTCATGGCAAAGGCGGGCGCCGGCATAAAGGCCGGTCGGCGCATGGTGGCGCCCAAAATCTCACCGAATTGTTTGTTGGTGACGGGGTTGGGCGCAGCCAGGTTAAAGGCGCCGTCGGCATTGGGCGTATCCAACAGAAATTTGATGGCGCGCGCTTGATCGGTGATGTGAATCCAGGGCACCCATTGTTTGCCGTTGCCCAGCGGCCCGCCGGCAAAAAACTTAAAGGGCAACATCATCTTGGGCAGCGCCCCGCCCTCTTTGCTCAACACAATGCCGGTGCGAATAACTGGGCGTCGCACCCCCATTTTCATGACCGGGGTCGTGGACATTTCCCAGTCAAAACAAACTTTGGCCAAAAAATCCGTACCGGCCGGCGTAGCCTCCGTAATGATTTCATCGCCATTGCGGGCGCCATAGTAGCCCACCGCCGAGGATTGGATCAACACTTTGGGTTTCTGCGTGGCCTGTTGGATCGCCTGTTGCAAAGCCAGGCCCGCACGTATCCGGCTTTCGCGGATGAGTTGTTTCCGTTGCGCCGTCCAGGGCCGATCCCCAATGCCGGCGCCGGCTAGATTGATGATGGCATCGGCGCCATTGACCAAATGTCCCCAGCCCTCTGTCGTCTGTCCATCCCAATCTTCAATCCGCACCCCACTTGGCATCCCGCGTGCGGCGTCCGGGTTGCGACTGAGCACAGTGATGAGGTGACCGTCGGCCAGGAGCAGCGGGCAAAGCGCCCGGCCAATCAATCCTGTGCCGCCAGTGATGATAATCCGCATGACAATCCTGTCCTTTCTTCGTTGCTGTTGGGCGGTGATATTGACAACGTTTCATCGTTGTTATTGGCTAGATAAGCGGGGAACGTTCTAACGTTAAGACACGCCGCAGCCAGTTGATCAACATAGCGGCGTGATCGTGTAGATGCATTTCGGCTGCTTGCAAATAAGCCGTTAGATAGCGTGAGACCATCAACGGCGGCAACTGATAATGGTTGGTCAGCAAGCCTTGCACCCATGCCAGGTCGGCGCCGAGATAATCGATATTCCCCAGGGTGAGCGCGGCGATAATGTCGCGACTGAAATTGATATTGGCCTTGTGCAAGAGCGCGTGCGTCATCCCGGAGGCGGCCAAACTGTGCCACAACTGCGCTTCAATGGTCGCCTGTTGTAAGCGGAAATATTGTAACGCTTCTTCATACTCGGCTGTAATCGGTGCTGCCGGCGTCGGTAGGCGGGGCGGGGAAAGCAGCTCATCAACGCGTTGGAGCGCGCCTTCAAGGTTCACTCCCAAATAATGGCCGGTAATGGCCTGTGGTAGATCGGGGAGCTGGGTAAAGACCAGGCCGCCAAAGGCCATCGGCACGCGCACTTGATAGATCAGATCGCCAACCTCGCGCAGACTGGCCGCCGTATAAAGCTGTTGCGCCGTAAGGATTACCAAATGGGGGCGTGCGGTCTGCGTGGTCTGCACAAAGTCTTGAATCGGAATGTTGGCGCCTAGGAAGAGAATATCCCAGCCACGGCGGCGCAACAGTAGGGAAAGCAGCAACGGCGCAAAAGTATGACCCTCTTCGGGCGGACAACCGACCAGGATCCGACCAGGGCGAGTTGGCGGCGGCGTGGTCGCCATGAGCGCTTCCAGCCGGCGGAGCGCCAGCGCCGAAGCGAAATGCTCTTGCTGGACAGTGACATGACCGGCATACCAGCCCTCGCCAATGACGGACAGCCCCTTCTGTAAAAGATCCAGACAGATCCGTTCGACGCTAAAGAGACCAAAGGCTTGGGCGATAATGCGCTCAGCCTGCTGTTCGTCAAAATTCATACAGGCCGCAACCCAAGCGGCCCGCATCTGGTGGATGGTATCGGCTGTCGCCGGCGCCGGCAGCTCACCGGCGAGGGCGGCTGAGGAGAGCAACGCGCTGCTTTGCCCGTTAAACGCGACCGGCGTTGTGGGTATGGCGTTTGGCGCCGGCATGGTTTCCAGCGGATCGCTTTCCTCCGCTTCCAAGCGCCGCCACAACTCCACCGCACGGCTGATGCTCATCCCTTCGTCCTGGCGGGCAATCAGCCACTTCAATAACTGAATATCTTTTTGCGAGTAGAGCCGATGACCGCTATCGGTTCGTTGCGGCACAGGCAAACCATACCGCCGCTCCCACGCACGCAAAGTATCCGGCTTGAGACCGGTTTCTTGCACGACGGCTTTCAGATTGAAGGTAGGTGTATCTGGGGAAGCTTTCATCATAAGTTGGTCTTTTCTTGCTCGTCACTTCAGGAGCAAACGCCGATTTGTGTAGTTACTACTTGTTTGGGCGCTTCTCTCCCAAGTACCATGAGCCAACCGTGGCTTGTTTGGGAGTAACCCTGATCGGTCACATATATAGTAGCAAATTGTGACAACGCTGTCAAACGTTTGCAAAAGTAAGAAAGCGTTCTCCTCTCTTGTTGATTCGGCAAAACATCGACAAATGTATGGATCATACCTTGACAACCTCAGTCTACCATGATATTTTGCAAAACAGTTGTTCTCTAGATTACTTTTGATCTGTTTGAATTGCTATTGAGTTTCTTGTGCCCCTCCTGTACTTTGTTCTGCTTTGTAACATGAGTGAGTTTAATACCTTGATGTACACGAAAGCAAGGTGTTAGTTTGTTTCTTAAACTTGAGCAATGGAAATTTTGGAGGATCTAATACATGCGCCTTCCCTGAACTAACAGGTTATACAAGGGTGTCTCGCAACAGAAACTAGTCTAACCAAGCTCTGCCTTAAACGCTTCATAATAGCCAAGTAACCGCTGGCGCGATTGTTTGACGAGGGTAATGGCTTCTTCCTGTTTGTATTGATCATCGGGGCGCCAGTAGCGGGTTTGCAGGCGGTAGGGGCGCAGGCCGTTGGCGACATCTTGCGGATTGCAAAAGAGGTCGGTGACGGGCGGACGGTAGATCCAGGCGTCGCCTAGGTTGCGTTCCAGCGCCAGATACCAGAGGGCGAATTGGCGAATGCGTTCATCGTCGAAGTAGCCGATGGGGTTCATCGTGTCAATAAACCGTTGCAGCGATTCATTTTGCAGATAGCGGTGATAGTCGGCCACCCACAGACTTTCGGAGAGAAAAAGGGGTGCGCCGTGCAGGAGCAACCCTTTCTGTTTTAACGTGTTGCCGGTCTGTACTAATTCCAAACCGACGCTGCCCGGTTGCGCTTCCACCACCGCATCTTCAACATTTTCCACCGAGACAACCTTTAAGTCAGGATAGGCTGCGTTGACAACGCCGGTATAGCGCCCCTTGACAAAAACCGGCCGGCCATTGCGCGCCAGATGGGCCAAAAAATCTTCCGGGTAGGGCGATTGGCGCTTGCCGGTGCTTGTAGGCGGAGAGTAGACCGACTGGTAGCGGCTGCTCGGTTTGGAGATGAGAAAGAAGCCGACGATGTCCTGCACCTCTTGCCCCAACACCTTGTTATAGCGGGTCAACTGGGCCGAGCCGGCAATGCGAATGTCGGTCGGCTTGGCCAGTTGGTAGTTATACATCCCCCACTTGGTGACAGAAGTTGGGTCGGCCAGATAATATTGGGTCATGGTCAGCAACTCATCCAGGCCCACCACCGCGCAGTCAATTTCATCCAACCGAATCAACGAGGAGCCATTGTGCGGCTCTTCCCCCTCGACCCGCACTCGTATATTGTTGATGGTCCACTCGTGACCCAGAAAGCCGACGCGATAGGGACGCTGGTGGCGCTTGCGGTCAATAAACAAGCCAAAGCAGGGCGCCGCCGCCATCGCCGTCGCTAAAAAGCGCACGGCGGTGGCATAATCAGCGCTGCTCTGTTTCTTGCTCTCCTGGGAAACCGCCAGAATCCGATCCAATTCCGCCGCATCCACCCCATGCTGCTTGAGGCGATTGAGAAAGTTTTCAAAGGTGCGCCCGGCGCGCGGAATCGCACAGGCGACGGTGAAGTTTTGGGACATGAGGCTGGGTTCTTGCTCTAGGTTGTGTGGTCATGCTGCGTGATTCGTGATTCGTGTTGCGTGAACTGGTTGAAAGTATCTAATTTTTATCAGCATGAAGATGTATAAACGGTCAGTGTAATTTCCATTCTTCACAACGATTCACGGTTCACGAATCACGTTTTACTCAAGTAACTACCAAGCCACCCCCTCCTACCCTCCCCCTGGTAAGGGGAGGAACTGTTCCTCCCCTTACCAGGGGGAGGGTAGGAGGGGGTTAGTAGTTACCTACTCAAACGCCGAAATCCCCGTCAAGTGCCGCCCGATAATCAGCTTCTGGATCTGGCTGGTGCCTTCGTAGAGGCTGGCGACGCGACAGTCACGCCAGAGGCGTTCGGGTTCATATTCATCAGAGAAGCCGTAGCCGCCGTGGATCTGGATGGCCATGTCGGCGTTGCGTTTGGCCGCTTCGGTGGCGTAGAGTTTTGCCATCGAAACCGGGATGGTGCTGACTTCGCCCTGGTTCTTGACCCAGCCGGCTTGATAGACCAGCAGGCGGGCGGCGTCGGTGTCCACCTTCATCTGGGCGAGCATATCCTGCACCATCTGGAAACCGGCAATCGGTCGTTCAAAGGCAATGCGTTCCTTCGCGTAGCGAACGCTAACGTCGAGCGCTCGTTGCGCCGTGCCGACACAGCCGCTGGCCACGCCAAAGCGACCATTGTCCAGTGCGCTCATGGCGACGCTAAAGCCTTTGCCCACCTCGCCCAGGCGGTTGCTGTCCGGCACGCGCACGTTGTCCAGGAAGAGTTCGCCCGTGTCGCTGGCTTTCAGGCCCAGTTTGCCGGTCATTTTGCGGCTGGTAAAGCCGGGGCTTTTGGTATCGACCAGGAAGGCGACCATGCCTTTGTGCTTGGCGCCGGGTTGGGTCTGGGCAAAGATGATCGCCACATCGGCCCAAGTGCCGTTGCTAATCCAAACTTTCTGACCGTTGAGCACCCATTCATCGCCCTCGCGCTTGGCGGTGGTGGCGACATTGCCGGCATCGGAACCGGCGTTGGGTTCGGTCAAGCCAAAGCAGCCGATCGACTCGCCGCTACAGAGTTTGGGCAAGTAGGTCTGTTTGTGCTCCTCTGTTCCCCACTTCAGAATCGTCAACTCGACCAGCGACATCTGCACAGAAAGGGTGGTGCGCACGCTGGAATCGGCATAGCCGACCTCTTCAAAGACAATCGCCTCTGAAATGTAATCCATGCCGGCGCCGCCATACTCTTCGGGGATCGGCACGCCCAGGTAGCCCAACTCGCCCATTTTGTAGAGCAGGTCGCGTGGGAACTTGGCGTCATGCTCCCACTGGCGGGAATGGGGCAGAATCTGCTCGGCGGCAAATTTGCGTACCGAGTCTTTAATCATTTTTTGTTCTGGTGATAAGCTAAAATCCATCGTAGACCTCAAAGTTAAGATAATTTTCGTGTAGTCATGCAAAGTGTTAACCTCACTTCAATCCCTGGAAGTGTACCACAGATCAAAGCAATTGCTGATATTTTGGGTAGGGTAATGATCGGCTATGAGAGATCCACGTAAACAGACCCGCTGCACGCGATAGGCCAAAAGGTATACTACAAGTCAGTAACAACAATCATACTTGCTCGTCGTGCGCCCGCCAACCTGGATGGTTGCGCCCCGTTGGTCGATGATCTGCGTCTCCCCCACGTTGACCGCCTCAATCTTGCCGATCTGGATGTTGCGCCCACCCTGGGCCGAACCGCTCTGGGCAGGCAGCGGTTCCACGGGACTGGGCGGCGGCGCGCCCGCCGCCAGCCCTTTGCCGCCCAGCAGCAGGGCCACGGCGAAGTTGCCCGTGAGCCGGCCGTCGGGCTGTTGTTCGGCGCCGATTTCCTGGCGGGCCGTGGTCGGTACGTGGCGATAGACATAGCCGAGCAGATCGGAGACCAACACCTCCTGCGCGCCTTCCCTGGGCTGCGCGCTGCCGGTCAGCGCGGCAAGGAGATGATAGGTAAAGATGCTCATCTGCGCCTTGCTGCTGATGTAGGAGCGTTGCTCCGCCCGCGACGAGGTCAACACGGCGCGCCCTTCCCCCGCATGAAGCGGCGCCGGCCCGTCGCTGTCCAGCGTCTTGGCCAGGGGCGCCCCCGGCGGGACGAAGAGGTCGAGCGGCGGCGCCGCCGCTCTGTAGCGCGTGGCGAGATCTTTCACCGCCATCCCGCCGGCGTGACAGCAGTCGAGGAGAACCAAGAGCCGCTGGGGGTGCAGCGCGTCGATGGCTTCGGCCAACTCCGCGGCGCGCAAGGCGCTGCTGCGCAGCCGGTCGCGGCGCACATCATACGGAATAAAGTAGTATTGGGACGGCTGCGTCTCCTCGTCGCGCCAGCCATGACCGGAATAGTAGACGACGGCGGTCGCCGCCGGATCGCCGGCCAGGCACGCTTGCAGCCAATCAAAGCCGGCCAAAATGTTGTTGCGGGTGGCCGCCGCCCCGCTGATCAGCTTGACCTGCGCTTCGTTGTAGGCGCAGCGCTGGGGGTGAACGAGGACGGCGCGCAGCGCCTCGACATCGCGGGCGACCGCAGGCAGCGCCCAATCGAGGACACTGTTCTGATCGACGCCAATGAGCAGGGCGTAGCCGTGGCTGAACTGGTCCGTCATGCGCGAATCCTTTCTGAAAGCGTAATTACCAAGCTCCCCCCAATTTGGGGCTAACCGTTACCCACCAGTGTTTCTGCTGTAGGGGCATGAGGAGGAGCGGCGACAGGGCGTCTCTGCACGAGCAACCGGACGGTTCGCCGCTCCTCCTCGTGCCCGTCGACGTGGAGACGGGCACGAGGGTGGGGGAACCATCCCGTCTTGCCTATCGCCATATACGCCCCCCACCCTCATGCCCCTACGGTTTATGGGTAAGGGTTAGTCAATGGCAG
>QWII01000114.1 GCA_021405325.1 Caldilinea sp. CFX5
CGATTGAAGCGGTGATCGAACAGGTCTTTGCCCAAGAGGCGGTGGCATGATCAAGCCCATCCTCGCGGTCTACGCCGCCCAACTGAAAACTTCACTGGCCGTCCAGTTTCAATACCGGGTGGCGATGGGGATCTGGATGATTGGCCGTATCATTCAGCCGCTCATCTTTCTGGTGGTCTGGACAACGGTTTCCCGCGCCCGCGGCGGTGATGTCAACGGCTATAGCGAAGGGGACTTTGCCGCCTATTTTATCTTGCAGATGATTGTCTCGCAGGCGACCTTTAGCTGGATCATGTGGGAATATGATTACATCATCCGCACCGGCCAGTTCAGCTTCCGGCTGCTGCGTCCCATCCATCCGATCCATGCCGATATTGCCGATAATCTGGCCTATAAAACCCTGACGCTGGTGATTCTGATTCCGGCGGCCTTCTTGCTGGCCTGGCTCTTTCCACCCAATTTTCATTGGCAATGGTGGAGTGTAATCGCTGGGTTGTTAGCGATTGCCCTGGCCTTTGTCGTGCGCTTTACCCTGGAATGGACGCTGGCCCTGGCGGCCTTTTGGACGACCCGCATCAACGCCATTAACCAAACCTATGACGTGACCTTCGTCTTTCTATCAGGCTTTTTCGCCCCCCTAACGGTGATGCCCCAATCAGTGCAACTCCTGGCGAACATTCTCCCCTTTCGCTGGCTGCTCGCCTTCCCCATCGAGCTGCTCCTGGGCCGCCTCACCGTACAGGAAACCTTGATTGGCTTTGCCATGCAACTATTCTGGCTCCTTGCCACGCTCACCCTTCTCTCGTTTGTCTGGCGGGCCGGCGTGAAGCAATACTCAGCCGTCGGCTCGTGACCTGACAGGGTGACCCGGTGGCTGAGCTTGTCGAAGCCACCGGGTCACCTTGTCACCATTCTTGGGTGCTTATGAACCAACTACGCGTCCTCTGGACCTTCTTCCGCCTCGGCGCCATGAACGAAATGGCCTATCGGGCGAACTTTTTTACCCAAATCTTCCAGGCGGTGATCTCGCTGACCCTGGCGCTGGGCGGGTTGGCGGTGGTCTTTAGCCAGACCGATACGTTGGCCGGCTGGCGACCGGCAGAATTGATGGCGCTGGTCGGCATCTATTTGCTGGTCGGCGGCTTGATCAACCTGATGATCCAACCCAGTATGCAGCGCTTTATGGAAGACATTCGCCTGGGCACGCTCGACTTTCTGATCCTCAAGCCGGAGGATGTCCAGTTTCTGGTCAGCGTGCGCCAGATTGAGATCTGGAAAATCGTCGATGTGCTGCTGGGGACTAGCGTATTGGTCGTGGCCCTGGCGCGCTTGGGGGAGCAGATCGGTCTCTGGCAAGCAGCCACCTTTGGTTTCGCCTTGCTGACCGGTGGGACAATTGTCTACAGCTTCTGGATGATCCTGGCGACCTGTGCGTTTTGGTTTGTCAAGACCGAAAACATCCTGGTGATTTTCCAAGCCATGTATAACGCCGGGCGCTGGCCGGTGACGATCTATCCCGGCTGGCTACAGATGATCCTGACCTTTCTCGTGCCGATCACCTTTGCGGTCACTGTCCCCGCCGAAGCGTTGACCGGGCGGTTGACGGGGCAAACCTTACTGTTGTCCGTCGCGTTGGCTGTGGCGCTCTTCTTTGTCGCCCGTCGCTTTTGGCAATTTGGGATGCGCTTTTATTCGGGGGCGTCGGCATAAAAGTTAATCGTGGATGGTGGATAGTGGATGGTAAGACAAACCACTATCCACTATCCACTATCCACCATAAACCTACGGAGGCTGTATGAACGTTCTCATTGTCGGCGCGTCGGGGCATGTCGGCACGCTGGTGAATCCGTTTTTGAAACAGAAGCATACGCTGCGGATTTATGATGTCAAGCCGCCGGCGGATACGACGCTCGACTATTGGCCGGGTGATGTCACCGATTATGAAAGTCTCAAGCGGGCGCTGACAGGCATGGATCGCCTGCTCTATATGGCGATGAACATTCAACGGGGCGAGGAACTGGCGATTGAACATTCCTCCTTTGATGTCAATGTCAAAGGGGTGTATCTGGCGTTGAAGGCGGCGCATGAGGTGGGCATTCCCCACGCTGTTTATTGCAGCACCATGTCGGTTTATGACGGTGCGCTGGAGGTGCGTTACTTCTTCGATGAGGAGATGGCGCCGGACGCGCGTGGCACTTATGGCTTTACCAAACGGTTGGGCGAGGAAGTTTGTCGCAATGCTTGGGTGCGCTATGGCTTGAGCGTCAACGCCCTGCGCATGTGCCACCCCATTGCACGGGAAAAGTTTTTGGAACAAGCGCGCTTAGGTACGCCTTCCATTCCCACCGACGCCGAGGATGTCGCCCGCCTCATGTTGGCCGCGCTCGAATACCGCAATGGTTTTCAAGCCTTTCTCACCAGCGGGGATTACGAGAACAAAATTATGAATATGGGGAAGGCCAAGCGGCTGTTGGGTTGGGAGCCGCTCGCCAGACCAGTGCTGTGAAGCGTAAAGATGCGGCGCCATGACGATTGAATCCGATGAACCTTTTGGTTTGACCTGGCCTGGTAAGCGCAATGCTCGCCAGCTATCGGTTACGCCGACGACAAATGTATTGCTGCCTGCACCGGGGGAAGGGGTGGATGAGGCGACTACCCGAAACCTTTTTATCGAAGGCGACAACCTGGACGCGCTTAAACTGTTACAAGGTAACTATACCGGTGCTGTCAAGCTGATCTACATCGATCCGCCCTACAACACCGGTAACGATTTTGTCTACAAGGACGATTTCAAAGAGTCGTTGACGGCCTATCGCAAGCGAACGGGGCAGAATGGCGAGAGCGAGGAGCGCTTACCCTTCAACCGCCAGATGAGCAGTCGTCTACACGCTAACTGGTTGAGCATGATCTATCCGCGCTTGTGTCTGGCCAGGGAATTGCTGCGCCCGGATGGGTTGATCATGGTGAGCATTGACGACCATGAAGTCGCGCCGTTGCGTTTGCTGCTGGATGAGGTTTTTGGCGAGCAGAACTTTGTCGCCCAGTTTGTCTGGCACTCGTCAACGGCGGGCGGGATTCGCAGCAAACATGTCAACAAAAACCATGAGTATGTCCTCACCTATGCCCGCAGCCTTGCGGATCTACCCATGCTCTTTGCGCCCTTATCGCCCGAAGCGGTAGCCCAGTATAAACGCCAGGACGCGCAAGGTCCTTACCGCGAAAAAGATTTCGCCTGGCGCAATCGATCAGACAATCAGAAGCAGAAATATCTAGTGCAATGTCCCGACGGGCAACTGGTGCAGCCGCCGCCGGGGTATATCTTCCGCTTTGTCAAGGCTACTTTTGAAGAGGCGCTGGCTAAGGATTTGGTTGTCTTCAAGCCGAGCGCCACTACGCCCTTGGTCGATGAAACCGGGCAACGTGCGCGCTGGAATATCTACATCAAAAAGTATCTGGCCGATGGCACCGGCGCGCCTTCGTCGTTGTTGCCCAAAAGCCTGGTGGGGATCTCCAACGCCGGCACGGAAGAGCTAAAGGAACTCTTTGGCGCTGTGCTTTTTAATAACCCCAAACCGACCAATTTCCTCGATTATTTGCTCACCGTAGGGACGGCGCATGACACCGAAGATATTGTCCTTGATTTCTTCGCCGGCACTGCCAGTACGGGGCACGCCCTTTGGAAAAAGAACCGGCACGATGGCGGCAACCGCCGTTTTATCCTTGTCCAATTACCGGAGCCGACCAATCACCCCCACTTCGCCACTATTGCCGAAATCGGGAAGGAACGCCTTCGTCGCGTCAGCCGGCAGATGCAAGCCGCAGGTGAGCAAACACCAACCGAAGACCTGGGCTTCCAAGTCCTCAAGGTCGCCCCTATCCTTCCTGGAAGCGGCAACTGAGGTTCACAGTGACCAAACGGTTACGGCCGCTTCCAGGAAGGACCTATGCACCATTGTGCGCCACAGCCAATGAAAACAACAGGGATTTCGCAGATTATACAGATTAATTTGCAGTATAAATCTTTGAAATCTGCGAAATCCCTGTTGTTTTCAGAGCAGGGTAGGGGCTGTCCGCTTTATTACACCGGCTGATACGCGATCTGCAACTGCGGTGTTACGATCCGCGCCCCCGGTTGTTTGAGCGCGTGCATCCACGTCGCCACTTGTAGCGTCGTCAACAAATGTCGTTCCAATGCCACGGGCGATTGGCGCGTCAGGAAAAACTTCTGGATCTCCCGATCCAGCCGCGCAAAATGGCGCACAAAATCATTGAGGCCGACGAGATTCGCCGGCGCCGCCCGCAGCCGATCATCCCCGCATAAGCGCACCCCGGCAATAAAATCCTGGATATGCCCTTCCAGCATGATCTGGGTGGAACGATGCCCATCTTCATGCTCCATGACAAAGGCGACAGGCTGGTAGCGACCATGCGTTTGACAATTCCGGCGAAAGTCGCCCGGTTTTGCCGTTAGGGCGGCGGCCAGCGTGAAGTCAAACAATGCTTCTGACCAGACCCCCTGCGCCATTGCCTCCCACACACCATCACCCACATAAGCTGTGAGCGCGCGAATCCCCCGTTCGCCGCCAGCGCGCCGTTCAATAATTGATTGCAGATATTCAATGCTGTGAATGCCGTAGACTTCCGGGTGGAGATAAAAGAGACCCAGCGACTCGACCATTTCAGCGTTGCGCGGCAGATTTAGCTCATAGAGCGGCCCCGACACCGGCATAGGGGCGCTGGAACCGGCGAAGAAGGGGATCTGCATGGCCCGAATCGTCGCGACCATCTCTGTCGCCCAGGCCATATTCCAGGTGAGATGCTTGTCGCAGAAGATCGGCAACACCCGCCCCACTTTCCGGAAGACGGCGACGATAGCGTCAAAGAGTTCCTTGCGCGGATACATCTTCTGGTCAAACTCATTTTGGGCATAGTCGCCATGTTCGCCAATGAGCAGGACGGCATCAACCGCCAGGTCGGCGCCCCCCATTGTCAAGGCGTCGCGGATGGTGGGAAAGATGGGAACGCCGTACTGTTGCGCCACCAGCCGGGAGATGTCAAACTTGGGGTCATAGCGCTCCACCCGCCCATTGGGCGAAACGCTAAACCAATCGTCCACTGGCGGATCACCCTGGGGATGCTGGGCGACGTACAACGATGCAATTGTTGTCACTGGTTTCCAGCCAACGTGGATGTCGTTGACGTGCGGTTCCAGCCAGCGGGTGACGATCACATCGGCGTGTGATAAGGGGTAATATTGTGTGCAAATTACAGCGATCTTGAAGGACATAACGATGGCGCTCTTATACTTGTTATCAATGTTCGGTTATGTTGACGAAAGCAGGGGACGCTGCTATTGACTGTAGCATACCTTTAGTTGTTTCAGAAAACAAATGCGCCAAATCACTTGCGCCCCCTTTCTGCCTATGGTAGAGTAGCAAACAGCAATCCTCAAGCTCACACAAATAAAGTAGGTTATCTTGCGCGCTACCTTAACTTTACTCGGCGCCCGCCTTGAACGCACCTTTACCGAACCGCTGGCGCCGTTGGTACGGCGCAACATGGTTGTGGAGCTATGGGCGTCGATGGCTTATGGCATCTTCTATGCCGCCGCCCTCCAATATATCCCAGTCGTCATGCGGCGCCTGGGCGCTTCCTCAGAGTTATTGGCGCTCTACACGGCGCAGACCTATCTCGGCTCAATCCTTACTTCACTTAGCATTGTCTTGATGCGCCGGCGGCGGCCCAAACATGTGATCGTCCTCTTCTGGGTGGTCTCCCGGTCGCTCTTTTTACTCTTTGCCCTGGTGACGAACACCTATTGGCTGCTGGTGATCACCGCCGTCTTCTGGTTGTTGGAGAGCTTTCCGTCGCCCGGTTATACACGCATTATCCAGGTGATCTACCCGGAGCGGGTGCGCGGTCAGATCATTTCGGTTGTGCGGCTGGGCATGGTGCTGGCGATCCTGGTGGCGACGCCGCTGGCCGGCTGGGCGCTCGATTGGGTGGGCTATCGCGTGCTGTTTCCGCTGGCAGGATTGACCGGGGTTTTTGCTATGTGGATCTTCAACTTGCTGCAAGTGGAGGAAGGACCGTTGCCGCCGCGTGAAACCAAATCGGTCAACAGTCTGTGGCAGATTGTGCGCCACAACCGCCCCTTTGCCATCCACCTGCTCTCCTTTGCGGTCTATGGGCTGGGCGGGTTGCTCGGCTATCCACTCTACGCCATTGTCCAGGTTGATCGGCTGCAACTTTCTTACACGGAAATTGGCTTGTTGGGAGTGGCGCAGTCAGCGGCGTGGTTGGTCGGCTTTTTGATCTGGGGGCGGCTGGTGGATCGCAAAGGCGGTTTGCCAGTGCTGAGCATCAACCAGTTGATCTCGGTGATCGTCCCCTTCTCCTACATCTGGGCCACCGACGGCTGGATGTTGCTGCCGGCCTTTATTATTCAAGGCTTGATCAACGCCGGCGTCGATGTGGGGCTGATCAGCACCTGTATTCAACTGGCCGAGCGTGACAAGGTGGTGGAGTATGCCGCTGTCCAGGCGACGATGGTGGGGGTGCGGGGCATTGTGACCCCCTTCATCGGCGCCGGTCTGGTGCGGCTGGGCATGGCCGACACCTACATCTTTGCCTTGGGCGCCGGCTTGATCTTTCTCTCCTGGTTGATCTTGTTGGGGGTGCATGGTCCACCGGCCACACCCCAAAACTTGCCCCTGCGGCGCTCCCTGCGCGCCCGATGGCCGTTGCGTTGGCGTTTTCCGCGCCAGTAATGAAAGGAGTACGGTGAACGATGGCTCGCTTTTTCTATTTTGTGGCCTGGGTGGCCGCCCTCTGGCAACTCTGGCAAGGGGTAACGGTCGGCTGTTTTAGCATTGGCCGCCTTGCCATTACCCATTGCTTTACCGGGAGTCCCTTCCTCTACCTGTTCGATTTTGCCGTGGTTTTGCTTTTCGTGATTGGATTACCTTTCTTATTTTGGTTTAGTAGGTTCCAACAAAAAAGGGAAGACGCAACCGGGCCGTAGCATTTCATCACATCTTTCAATCACCTCATTGCTAAGTGGTTCTTATTCTGGTATGATAATTAGTACTGGATTGTGTATGGAAAGGAGTCAAATGATGAATGCTCTTCCTGCTCAGGAATTAAAGCGACGTGGGATCGCGGCGGTTGATGATCTGATCACCAAAGGTGATGTCTATCTCATCCGCAACAATCAGCCACAATATGTTGTGCTTTCGGAGGCACGCTACCGAGAATTACTCGAAGCGGAGGATGAAGCTTATACCGCGCGTCTGCGAGCGTCGCTGGACGATCTCAAAGCAGGAAAAGTTCGGCGCTTTCAATCCGCCGCCGATCTCTTGCAAGAACTTGATCGCGAGGATGACGCCTAGTGTTCACCCTCGTTACGACTGACTATTTTCTGCGCCGGGCGCGCAAATTTTTTAAGAAACACCCGAATTTACGCGCCCGTTTTGCGCAGGTGACCGCAGATTTACAACAAGATCCTTTTGCACCGCACTTAGATTACCACCACCTGCAGGGCAAGCTCAAAGGAATGCAAGCTGTACGGCTGACCGACAGCTATCGCATTACGTTGACAATTGTCATTGCCGAAAAAGAGATCATCCTGCTTGACATTGGCAGCCATGATGATGTGTACCGTTAAGCCCATGTCTTCAATAGCCGAGCGACCGCTCTACCAGATTGAGCAGCGGCTCGCCGGCCAAATAACGGCGCAAATTCTCCGCAAAAAGATCCACTACATTGTCAAAATGATGCGCGATATGACCGGCCAGATGGGGCGTGATGATGACATTCTCCTGCCGCCACAAGGGATGATCCGCCGGTAGCGGCTCCGGCGTCGTTACATCCAAAACGGCGCCGCCGATTCGTTTCTGTTGCAAGGCTTCTAATAGCGCCTCCTGATCGATCAGCAGTCCGCGCCCGATGTTGATGAGCAGGGCATGGGGTTGCATGGCGGCCAACTCCGCCGCCCCGATCAAGTGACGGGTTTGGGGCAGCAGCGGCACGCCCAATACCACATAGTCACTCTGGCGCAACAAGGTCGGCAGTTCATCAAGTGTAAACCAGGCTTCGGGTAGGACGCCATCGGGGTCACCCAGACCGGCGGGGCTGTGCCCTTCGTAGCGCAACGAGCCGCCGGGGCGCCGCGTCGCCAGAATCCTCATGCCCACGGCTTTCGCCATGCGCGCAATCTCCCGTCCAATCGCGCCGTAGCCGACAAGGCTGATGGTGCGGCCATAGACCGGGCGCGGCCACAACTCCTGGATCCGCTGATTGGGATACCAGTACCCCTGTGTTTGATAGGTCAGCAGTTCGGGTAGACGATGCGCCCAGGCCAGCAACATGGTCAACACATATTCGGGCAGATGGGGCAGGTGAGCGCCGTTGGCGCTGGCAATAGGAAGACTCGTGTGCCAGAGTGGCGTGTTATGGATGTGATCGATGCCGGCATTTTCCATCTGCACCCAGCGTAGACCCGTGGCATTGGCAAAGGAATAGTCGCCGCGCCCGGTAAAGAGCACTGCGGTGGCGGGGGTCAAGGCTCGTTCGATTTCACTGCCGCTTTTGGCCCAGAAGTGGACAATATCAGCATCGGGTACAACGGCGCGTAAGCTGGCAAGCTGTTTGGCGGTGAGTTCACGGGTCGATAGGATTCGAATGGGCATGGTTGGTAACGTTCTTTCGATTATGGTAACTACTAAGCCAGAAACCAGGTTTTTCACCTGTAAAACAGGCTAATCAGTTGCGCAAAAACCTGGTTTCTTCACCGAGGGTTAGTAGTTACCTATTATGGTTGAAATAAGGTACAATAGTACCCGAATTTTCTTGATCCATCAACCAACAGTGATGACAGAGGAGGAGTGCCAATGAAAGCCATCCGTGTCCATGAAACCGGCGATGTCAGCGTCTTGCGCTATGAAGAGGCGCCCATGCCCGAACCGAAAGAGGGCGAAGTGCGCATTAAAGTTGAAGCCGCCGGTCTGAATTTTATTGATACCTATCACCGCATGGGCTGGTACCCGTTGCCCCGCCCCTTTATCCTGGGCCAGGAAGCCGCCGGCGTGGTAGACAGCGTCGGCGCGGGCGTCAGCGATTTCAAGCCAGGCGATCGGGTTGCCTATTGTATGGCGCAGGGGGGCTACGCCGACTATGCCGTGGCGCCGGCCCGTCTGCTGGTCAAGGTGCCGACTGGGGTCAGCAGCCAGCAGGCCGCCGCCGTGATGCTCCAGGGGATGACGGCCCACTATCTGACCCACAGCACCTATCCGCTCAAAGCGGGGGATATTGCCTTGATTCACGCCGCCGCTGGCGGCACCGGCGCGTTGGTGGTGCAAATGGCGAAAATGTTGGGCGCCCATGTCATCGCTACCGTGGGCAGTGAAGACAAAGCCGCCATCGCCCGCGCCGCCGGGGCCGATGATGTCATTGTCTATACCCAGCAAGACTTTGAGGCTGAGACCAAACGACTCACTGGCGGCAAGGGCTGCCATGTGGTTTATGACTCAGTGGGCAAGGCGACCTTTGACAAGAGCCTGAATTGTCTGCGCCCGCGCGGCTACATGGTGCTTTTTGGGCAGGCCAGCGGACAGGTCGAGCCATTGAACCCGCAGGTGTTGAACCAGAAGGGGTCGATCTATTTGACCCGCCCCTCCTTGGGCGCCTACATTGCCACTCGTGACGAACTGCTCTGGCGCGCCAATGATCTCTTCAATTGGTTGGCAACCGGCAAGTTGACAGTACGCATCGACAAAAGTTTCCCGTTGGCCGAAGCCGCCGCCGCCCATACCTATTTGGAGGGGCGAAATACCAAAGGGAAAGTGTTGTTGATTCCCTAATCGGCAAAATGGTGCTATACTATACCAACGTGCGTCAGGAAGGTACACTTTTTACAGCGATCATAGGTTACTTGCTGTGCTGCATGTGAGTATAAAAAACAAAAATCTCTACGGGTGTTGAATTCGACAATTCAACACCCGTAGAGAGCAGTGACTCTTGGCAGTCTGTATGTGCGTTCCTGCGGTTTGAGGAGGCGCAACGATTGAGCGGCTATATTTAAACCGTACAGGTGTTGTCAATCTACGTCGTGTTCTACATAAAGTGGGGGAACACCCCTAAGTATGTTGAAGATTAAACTGCTTGGCGCGCCACAGATCTTGCGCACTGATACCCCGCTCACCGGCTTTATCACCCGCAAAGCCGAAGCGCTCTTTTATTATCTGGTTGTCACGCAACGTACCCATATGCGTGATGCGCTGGCTACTCTGTTTTGGGCGGATGATGACCAGCAGCGCGCGCGCAAAAATCTACGCGATATTACCTCGAACCTACGCGAATTGGTGGGGGATCATTTGCTGATCACGCGCAGCACAATTGCCTTTGATCACAACCGCTCCTATTGGTTGGATATCGAACGGTTTCAAAGCCATTTGCAACAAGCAACGCCCGCCCTCGCCATTGAAGAGACATTGCAGGCGATTGATCTGTACCGTGGCGAATTTTTGGAAGGTTTTCATGTACGGGGCGCCCCCAACTTTGAAGAGTGGATGCTCTTTGAGCGGGAGCATTTGCATAAAGCCTACATTCAGGGGCAGTATACCTTGGCCACGCGCTATCTTGACCAGCAGGATTATCATGCCGCCGTGTTGGTGACGCAACGCCTCCTCTCGATTGAACCTTGGCAGGAGCGCGCCCATCGCCAATTAATGATTGCGCTGGCTGGCAATGGGCGCATCAACGAAGCGTTGGCCCAATATGCCGTCTGTTGCCGTGTCTTGGCCGATGAGTTGGGACTTGAGCCGATGGCCGAGACGACGGCTCTCTATCAGCAAATTCGTAGCGGCGCCTATGACAAGGTGACCAGTGACAAGGTGACAAGGTGGCAAGGGGACACGGTGATCCCCGATCACGCAACCAGCCA
Source organism: Caldilinea sp. CFX5 (assembly GCA_021405325.1). Next base: position 10,943 of record QWII01000114.1, read on the forward strand.
GCCAGCCAGCCAGTCACCCAATCACCTTGGCTTCGGCGCGCCGCACCCAGAGGGTTCCCGCTTCCAGGCGCGCACCGTCACCCGCGCACCGCACAATCTGCCGCGCCAACTTACCCCCTTCTTTGGGCGTAGCGTCGAAATTGCGGCTGTATCTGCTAAACTGCAACAACCTGATTGTTTCTGGCTGACGTTGACCGGCGTCGGCGGTGTCGGCAAGACCCGATTGGCGCTGAAGATTGGGGAAACGTTGCTGCCTTACTTTCGCGATGGCGTCTGGTTTATTTCCCTGTTGGATATTGTGCCTGGGAAAACGTTGGAAGATCAACTGGTCGCCGCCATTGGCAAGGCGCTCTACCTCCCCTTTACCGGCGCCCAGTCGTTGAAACCGCAACTGCTTGCTTATTTACGTGAGAAACAGTTGCTCTTGATCCTGGACAACTTTGAACACCTGAACAATGAAGAACACCTGAACAGGAAAGAATGGGTTGAACCGGTGCATGAGCGGGCCTTGCCCCAGCGTTCAGCCGCTGATACGGTCTACGATCTACTGCGAGAAACGCGTCAACTGAAGGTATTGATCACCTCGCGCCATCGGCTCAACTATCAAGCGGAGCATCTCTTCACGATTGATGGTTTGCCCTTGCCCGAAGCCGAAGAAGTGGATGCCCTACTGGCGGGGGAGTTGGCGCTGACCCAGTTGCTTCAGTATGACAGCATTGCGCTCTTTGCCCAACGGGCTGCGCATAGCAGCAGCACCTTTGCCATCAATCAGGAGAATGTGACCGCGATTGTGCAGATTTGTCGCTTGTTGGAAGGGTTGCCGCTGGGTATCGAATTAGCCGCAACGCTGATTCAACGCTATAGCTGTCTGCAAATTGCGCGTCTGTTGGAAAACCATTATGCGATCCTGGCCACCACCTTTCACGATCTGCCGGCGCGCCATCGCAGCATCGAGGCGACACTGGCCTACTCCTGGCAATTGCTCGGCCCGGACGACGCTCTGATCCTAGCCCAATGCGCCATCTTCCGCGACAGTTTTACCCATGCTGCCGCCACGGCGCTCACCGGTGCGACGCCGCCGCAACTGCAACGGTTGGAAGATCAACTGCTCTTACATCCCCTGGGGGCGCAACGGTATACCATGCATCGCCTGATGCGTCAGTACGCGTTACAGCAACTACAAGCAACCCCTGTCCTGGAACAGGAGGTGCGTGAGCGCCATTGTCGCTACTTTGTCCACTTCCTCAAGGCGATCATTGCGGAACGGGCGCCGCTGGACGCCCAAGCGTTCAACGCCATTCAAGAAGAGATGGGCAATATCTACAGCAGTTGGGAGTGGGCCGTCGAACAAGGCCACTTTGTGCTTCTACACCAACTGTTGCCGCCGCTGACGCGAATCTGGACGCTGGCGGGGTCGCATCGCGAAATTGCGGCCATCTTATTGCAGGCGATCGTTGCGCTCAAAGAACACTTTGCTGCCCAACTTACCGACACTGCTGAAGCGCAACAGCTACTGGCGAAGTTGCTGCTGGAGCAAGCTTATTTCTACAATACGACGGCGCGTATTGAGGAAGCCAAAACCGTGATCGAGGAAGCGTTGCACCTGGCCCATAGGTTAGGGGATCTCACCTTGACCACCATGGCCTACCAGCGGTTAGGTGATGCTGCCTGGGCGCAAGGTGACTACCAACAGCACCGGTCGGCCTATGAACAGGCGTTGACCCTGGCGCAAGCCATCGGTCGCCCCCAAAGTGAAGTCCACAGCCTCTCGAATCTGGGCATGAATCATGACATGCGCGGTGAATATAGCCGCGCCATTCACTATTATCAGGCGGCTTTGGTATTGACCCGCACCAACGGGGACCGCGCCACAGAAAATGTCATCTATAATAACCTGGGCGTCAGCAGCGCGCTGCTCGGCGATTATACGGAGGCATTGCATTATTATCAGGAGACGTTACAGATCAGCCGTGAACTAGGCGATCAGGAAGGGAGCGGTTTTGCCAATCTCAACCTGGGGCTGCTGCATAACAGTTTGGGCGAATGGCGACAAGCGCGCTATTATGGCGAACGGGCGCTTAAAATTTTCCGTATGATTGACAATCATCGTCTGGAAGCGCGCACCCTGGCGCAGTTGAGTATCACCTTACACCAGACTGGTGAAACTGCGCAGGCCGCAAGCTATGCCCAACAAGCGCTGGAAATCGCCCGCAATGGCGGCTATCAGGCTGTACAAGCGGAGGCATTGACGGTTTGGGGACAATTGTTCCTGGAACGCGACCAGCCCGCCAAAGCGGCAACGTTGCTGCGGGAAGCGCACACCCTCTGGCAGAGCTTGGGGCGCCCACGGCGCGCCTTAGTGGCGCAAGGCAGCCTGGTCGATAGCCTACGTTTGCTCAATGAGGAGGGCGCCGCGCGGCAACTGGTTGAAGCGATCCTCTTGTGCTTATCCGAGACCGAGAAGGATGAAGCGCCGCTGCCGGAAGGGGTGTTACTGGCCTGTTTTCATGTTCTTCAACAGCAGAAGGACGCACGGGCCTGGCCGCTTTTGCAGCGAGCTTACGTCGCGCTCAGCGCCAAAGCGGCCAGAATTCAGGAGGCTAGGCTACGGCACTCTTTTCTACAAGAGATCAAAACCCATCGTGAGTTGCTGACCTTGTACGCCTGTTACAACCACTAGCCGTTGGTATCCTAAGGGTCCGTCAAAGAATAAGTTAAAACGCGCTCCACACGTCTGTGACTCGCAATGGGCTAGGGCGAGTCGCGGACGCGCGGAGCGCAATGGATCAACTTATATGATGATGAACCCTAAAGGTCTAGATTCGGTTGCCATTGGCCAAAACGACCAATCGCATTGGCCGACTAACAGCGAGAAGCCGCCGCAGCGGCTAACGCTCATTAACCCTGCAAAAATGAAATGCCAACCGAACCTAGACGGATTCAGGAGACAATTATGAACTGACGACGCTCCCCGCCCACCGCTGAGGAGCAAGGCGCAGCTAGACGATCAGCGCTGTCTCCCGAATCCGCAGCCCTGTTTCCGGTCAACTTGCCAAGGTGTAACCATGCCCTGGTCGATGTTCACCATCATCACTTGTGTTGTTGTCATTGGTGTTGCAAACCCCCAAAGCTACGCATTTACAATATGACATATTTTTCTCCTTATGATAAGTTACTACCTATACAATGTACCAACACTAGATGGTAGACAAACTTTGTAAACTCAGGGGCGGCGGTTGTAAAGTAATTTACGTAATTTGTTTTACTACGGTAAGCATGTACAGTTTAACCGACAAGCGTGGGAAAATCGTGGGGTAAACGTGGAAAAAACAGCTAAAAACAACCCAATTCATCACCAACTTCATATTACTTGTTTTGGCGCGCCAATCATTCTTAATGGTGATAAACTAATTCATTCACTTTCTGGTAAAGCACAAGCACTTTTTATTTACCTCGCTGTTACCGGACGTAGCCATGCTCGTGATCTATTGGCCAACCTTTTATGGAGTGAACAGAATAATCAACAGGCGCGTAATAATCTACGTTACCTATTACCTGAACTACGTAAAACGCTTGGGGATTACCTGGCGATCAGCGCACAAACCATTAGCTTCAATGCACAACTACCCTACTGGCTGGATGTCGAAATTTTGCGAACGACCTTGACGGCCTTACCGGAACACTTCAAACCGCAAGCAGTGCAACAGGCGCTCAATCTTTATCAAGGTCCCTTTCTCGCCGGCTTTTCCGTTCGTACCGCCCCTGTCTTTGATGAATGGGTAGCGCAACAACGCACCGAATATCAGCTCTTGGCTGTGCAAGGTTTTTATCAGTTGGCCGAATATTACTGCGGCCAGGCCGCCATTAACGCCGGGTTGACGGCCACTCAGCGCCTACTGCAAATCGAGCCGCATCACGAAGCCGGTTTCCGTTTGCATATGCGTCTATTGGTGCAAAGTGGCCAATCTCATCTGGCGATTGAACAATATCAGCAGTTGCAACAGTTGCTCCAGGAAAAATTTCAACTGCCGCCGGAAGTCGAGACGCGCCAGCTTTATGAACAGATTCGCACCGGTGAACTCACCGCCCCGTCGCCCCTGGTATCGTCAACGAGTGGCGCGCCGGGTCGCACACTTATATCTTTTGACGACAAAACGCCGGAAGAAGATACGGTGTCCCTGAAACATAATTTGCCGGGGGAACTGACCCCCTTTATCGGACGCACGGAAGAGGTGACTACGATCAAAAACACCCTGTTAACCCCCAGCCAACGCTTGATCACCCTGGTTGGCGAAGGCGGTATTGGCAAAACACGGTTAGCCCTGGCCGTGGCGCAACAGGCGCCGGAGCATTTCCCCGATGGGATTTGGTTTGCGCCTCTGGCCGGGTTGGCCGCCGCCGAGAATCTGTCGGAACGCTTGGCCGACGCCATCGCCGACGCCATGCACTTGACTTTTGGTGGGCAGAACAGTCTGGCCGAACAATTATTCCGTTACTTACGCACCAAACAGAGCTTACTCATCCTTGACAGTTTTGAACACTTGCTGGATGCCGCTGATTTTATTTTGGAGCTACTGCGCAACACCAATGCGCTGAAAATACTCATTACCTCCCGTCACATTTTGAACTTTCAGGCTGAGTATAGTTGGCGCGTCGAAGGGCTTTCTGTCCCCGAAGGCAACCAATTAGAGACCATCTCACCGGAATTGCTCTTGCGCTACGAGAGTGTCGCCCTCTTCGTCGAACGCGCCCAGCGGGTGGTGCGCGGCTTTACGCTCACAGATGATAATCAACGCGAAGTGGCGCGGATTTGCCAATTTGTGGGCGGCTTGCCTTTGGGCGCCGAATTGGCGGCGGCCCTAACCCGTCACTATACTTGCGCCGAAATTGTCGCAGCGCTCAACCAAAACTATACGATCCTGGCCACCGCACAACGGGATATGCCGCCACGCCACCGCAGCATCCAGGCGACCCTGGCCTACTCCTGGAGCTTTCTCACCCCCCAAGAGGCGCGCATTGCCGCCGCTTGTTCAGTCTTCCGTGGCGGCTTTACCATCCAGGCTGCCGAACAGATTATGGGCGCGAATCGCGTTCTGCTCAACGCGTTGGAAGATCATTCGCTTTTACGGCTGGTACGCCAGAATGGCAGCGGCCATCGCTATGAGATGCATGAATTGGTGCGCCAATATGCGGCCATGCAATTACAGACAACGCCTCATCTGGCCGAAGAAATCCGCAGCAAATTCTGCACCTATTACATCAGCTTTATTCATGACCGTGAGGAAGCGCTGGTGCACAGCCAACAGGCGCAAATCGAGCTGCATAGTGAGCTAAATAACCTGCGGCAAACCTGGCAATGGCTGATTGAGCGGGCCGATGTGCCGGGGTTAGCCCGCAGCAGCGACGGTTTCTACCGCTTTTATTACTTCAAGGGTATGTTTCAGGAAGGCGAAGCGATTGCACAAGCGGTTGCCACTGCATTGCGCCATTTGCTGGCAAGCCAACCGCCAGCCGCGCGCGCCATTGAATATGAATTGGTGCGCTCCCTCCTGACCCAAGGGCGCTTTTGCGAACGCTTGGCCCGCCTGGTCGAAGCAGAGCAATTGATGCAAGAGGGGGTAGACCGGGCGCAGGCGCTGGGCGCAAACGAGTTGGAAGTCCGGGGCTATCTAGGCTTGGCCGCCGTGGCTCAAATCCGCCACGACAACGTCACCATGCGCACGATGGGCGAAAAGATGATCGCACTGTCGGCTACGAACACCTTTCCGGCGGTTGAAAGCGCCCGTATGAAGAGTTATGGTCTGAAATACCTGGGCATTTATGGCGTCTACACCTACAATTACCAACAAGCGGCGGCCTGTTTTAATCAAGGGCTGCTACTGGCGCGGCAGATCGAGGACCGCGAATTGGAGGCAATGCTGGTCAACAACTTAGGCGTTGTCTACAACATGGCGGGGAATTTTTCCCAGGCGCTCCACTGTTTTCAACAGGCGCTGACCATTAGCGAAAGCCTGGGGGAACGCAACAGCACGGGTCTGGCGCTGATCAACCTGGCGGAAACCTATCATATCCTGGGCGATTGGGAGGAAGCCAAGCTCCATGTCGGTCAGGCGCTCACCTTTTACCATGAAGAGGGGTATCAACTCTATGAGGCGAAAGCATGGGCGCGGCTGGGACGCATTGCCCACGCCGCCGGCAACGATGCCATGGCCCATTCCTACCTGAATCAGGCGTTACAAATTGCGCAGAATACCGGGTTGGATACCGTGCAGGCTGAATTTTTGACCGATTTGGGCCACATTTTGCTGAGTATGCACCAACTGGTGGAGGCGGATCAGGTCTATCGCCAGGCGCTGGCCGGCTGGCAACAAGTGGGCGCCCGGCAAGCAGCCTGGCGGGTGCAAGCGGGGTTGGCGCAGATCGCCCTGTTGCAAAACCGCCCGGCCACAGCCTTGGCCCATGTCCAAGCCATTCTGACTACGTTGGCGGGCGCGCCCATCAACGCCCTCTATGACCCGATTACCGTCTATTGGCTCTGTTATCAAACGTTAGCCGCCAACCGCGATCCCTCGGCCACCGATCTCTTGCAACGGGGCTACGCCCTTCTCCAACAATTTGCTACGCAGCTTGACGATCCGCGCCTACATCGCTCCTTCTTTGAAAACAATCCGGTCAATCGCACGCTGCTCCTGACCGCACAACGGTTATTATGATCAGGTTATTCTTTTTCGGCGCACCACAAATCGCGCAAGCGACGGCAACTCCCCCGCTGCATCTGACCCCCAAAGCCATGGCCCTCTGGGTCTATCTGGCCGTCACCGCGGCCCAAGGGCGCCTGCCGCATCGTCGCGATGTGCTGGCAAATCTGCTCTGGAGCGAGACGAACAATGCGCAGGCGCGCACCAACTTACGGTACTTGCTGCCCGAATTGCGCCAGCCATTGGCTGATTATTTGCTGATTACCCCCAGAACCATTTGCTTTAACGCCCAACGCCCTTACTGGCTTGATGTCGAGCAGGTGCGGGCCACCCTGACTGCACCAGCCGAAAGCGTCAACCATCAGACATTACAAAGTGCCTTGGATCTCTATCAGGGTGAATTTTTGGCCGGCTTTACGGTGCGCAATGCCCCGGTCTTTGAAGAGTGGCTGCGGCAAGAACGGGAGAGTTTGCACACCCTCGTCGTCCACGGCGCTTACCGGCTGGCCGACTACTACTGGCGTCAGCTTGACTATCTCAATGCGCTGGCGACGACACGCCGTCTGTTAGGCTGGGAGCCGTGGCACGAAGCCGCCCACCGTTTACAGATGCAACTCCTGGCGGCGACCGGTCAACGGGCGGCGGCCCTGGCCCAATATACCCTCTGCCGGCAACTCCTGGCCGACGAACTGGGGGCAACGCCGGAGGCCGCCACCACGGCGCTCTATGAGCAGCTTCGGCGTAGTGCGCCTGACAAGGCGCCAGGTGACAAGCGGACAGGTGACAACGCGACAGGGGGGCAAGGTGACAAAGTGACGGTGGATAAACCAGTCACCCAGCCACCATGTCACCCAGTCACCATGTCATTGCCCAACAACCTGCCGCGCCAGGCGACTTCCTTTATTGGGCGGACAAGCGAAGTCGCCGATCTTTGCGTCAAAGTGCTGGCGCCGGACTGCCGCTTGCTGACCTTGGTCGGCGAAGGGGGCATTGGCAAGACCCGTCTGGCGCTGGCGGTTGCCCAAAGAATTTTAGATTTTGGATTTTCGATTTTTGATTCTACTACGGTTGCATCCACAAACAAGCCAAAATCAAAATTCCAAAACCAAAAATTTCCCGACGGTATCTGGTTTGTCCCTTTGGCCGACTTCACGGCTGGCAGCAACCTGATGGATCAAATCGCCACAGCGGTGGCGACGACCATTGGGCTGCAATTTAGCGGCCATCAGCCATTACTGACCCAAGTCGTGGCCCAGATGCGCCATAAAGCGCTGCTTTTGCTCTTTGACAATGTTGAGCATCTCTTGCCTACGGTGGGTGATTGCTTGCTGCCGATCCTACAAAGTTGCCCCCACATCACGATCCTAGTGACGTCGCGCCATGTCCTCAACCTGCAAGTGGAGAGCATCTGGCGCGTTCACGGGTTGATTGTCCCTCCGCTGGCCGCCGGTGCGACGTTGGCGCCGGCCACGCTGCTGGACTATAGCAGTATCGCCCTTTTTGTCGAACGCGCCCAACGCAGCAATCCTGCCTTTCAACTTACCGCCAGCAACAAAGCCGCGATCGTTGCGATCTGTCAGTTGTTTGAAGGCTTGCCGTTGGCGCTGGAACTGGCGGCGGTCCACACCAAAGCCTATCGCTGCGTTGATCTCTATCAGGCGCTGCAACACGATTACACCATGCTTGTCAGCACGGAGGAGCAACGCCTGCCTCAGCAGCGCAGCATCCAAGCCATGCTCGCCTATTCCTGGCGTTTCCTCTCGCCGGAGGAATGGCGCGCCCTGGCCGCCTGCGCCATCTTTGCCGGCGGCTTTACCCGCACCGCCATGCTCACTGTCACGGGCGCCGCCCCCGTGCACTTGGCGACGCTCCTCGATCAATCGCTGTTACAGATGAGCGAAGGACGTTTCACCATGCACGCGTTGGTGCGCCACTATGCCGCGACGCAGTTGGCGCACAGCCCGGTCTGTCAGGCGCGCATTGCCGCCGCCCATGCCGCCTATTACATCGATCTGCTCCACAGCCTGGAAGGAGCGCTCGTGGTTGACTTTGCGGCGCAGCAGAGCGTGCAGAGCGAGATCGAAAATATACGCGCCGCCTGGCGTTGGGCGGTGGAGCAACGAAACTTGGCGCTACTGGCAAAAGGGCTGGAAAGCCTATACTACTTCTTCCGCTTGACCGGACTATATCGGGAAGCCATTCAACTCCTGGAAACAGCCCAGAACGCGGTGCGTACAATCATGGCGGCTGCACCGGCTGACACCCCACCGCTGTCGTTGTTAGCGCGTTTGTTATGTCACATGGCGGAATTTTACCGCCGCCTGAGTGGTGGGGAAACCGGTGTCCGCCTGGCGCAAGAGGCGCTAAGCCTTGGCCGGCAGTTGGCTGACCCGGCCTTGCAAGCGTTAGCCTATCACCGGTTGGCCCGCCTGGCCTATACCCGCAATCAATTTCTGCACATGCGCGACCTGGCCGCAGAAGGGGCGCGGCAAGCCCAGCAGGCCGGCTTGCCCCATTTACTGGCTGAGTGTCTGAATGACATGGGTCTCGCCACCAGCGCCTGCACTGGTCCTCTGACCGCCTTACCCTATTGTCAGCAGGCATTGGCGGTGTTACACGGCGCCGCCAATCGCATCCTGGAGGCTTTTATCTTGGTCAATCTTGGCTACTTTTCGCTCGCTAGCGGCCAATATCAGGTGGCGGCGACCTATTTACAACAAGGGCTTGCCATGCAGCGGCTGCTTCAGGATCGGGGGGGAAGGATAGCGCCGTTAGTTCACCTCCTCAATTTATGGTTAGCCCTAGGCGTTTATGAGGCGCTACCGCCGCTCTATGCGGAAGCGGAAGCGTTGGTGCAAACCATCGGCAATCTCTACTGGGAAAGCAACCTACAGATCAGCCATGGCCGTTGGCAACAAGGTTGTGGCGATGCCATGGCTGCCCATGTCACCTACACGAATGCCCTACAACTTGCCCAAGCTAGTCGCGACCATGTACAGGAACAATTGGCGTTGGTCTATCTTGGTCATACGCTCACGAACCTGGGCAAAGCTGAAACGGCCTATGTGTGTTACCAACAAGCCATCGGGTTGCATAAAGCCGATAGCTGGCTCTATCGCACAGCCGATGCCCATGCCGGGCTGGCCGCGCTCTTGTTTGCCCAAAACCGACTCAGGGAAGCCATATCGGAAATTGAGGCTGCGCTAGCGCACATGGCGCAACACGGCTTGGCCGGCGCCAACGAGCCATTCACCGTCTACTGGACAGCCGTGCGCGTCTTCCGCGCTGCCAACGATCCACGCGCGGATACTGTCTTGCGCAGCGCCTACCAGGCATTACAGGAAATCGCCGCCCAGCTCACCGACGACACATGGCGGCGCTCCTTTCTCGAAGATGTTGTGGTCAATCGTCATCTGTTGGCCGCCGCGCAAAACGCAGGAGTCACCTGATGCAGCCATTGTTAAAACTCACCCTCTTCGGCGCCCCAACCGTCACCCTGGGTGATCAGCCGTTGACCGGCGCCCTCACCGGCAAGCTGTTGGCGCTCTTTCTTTATCTGGCCGTGACCGCCGCCAAAGGCGAGCCACCCCATCCGCGTGCGGCGTTAGCGGATCTCTTCTGGAGCGAACTGCCCCAAAGCCAGCGCCGCAGCAATCTGCGCTATCTACTGTCGGACCTGCGCCAGCTTGTTGACGACTACCTGCTGATTACGCCGCAGACCGTTAGTTTCAACCGTCAAGCCCCTTACTGGCTGGATGTAGAAGCGGTGTACACCACGCTCGGCGCAGCGGTGCACAGCGCAACCCCGACGGCAATTGCGACGGCGCTGGCGCTCTATCAGGGAGAATTTCTGGCCGGTTTTCGTGTGCGCAACGCACCGGCTTTTATGCAATGGGTAAGCGTAGAGCGGCAGGAACTCCATGACCTGGTCGTTCATGCGCCCCGGCCGCCAACCGGTCCCTTGCCCAAGCACAACCTGCCCGGCCAGCTTACCCCCTTCTTTGGTCGGGAAGCCGAGATTGCTGATATTCTCACCCACCTTGCGCAGGATACCTATCGCCTCCTGACCATTATCGGTGAAGGGGGCGTGGGCAAGACGCGACTTGCGCTGGCCGCGGCCCAAGCCATTTTGGATTTTAGATCCGGCCAGGACAAATTTAGGCAGGAGCTAAAATTCCCGGATGGCATCTGGTTTGTCGCACTAGCCGACTTGACAGCCACCCCTGACCTACCCGACCAACTGGCGACCATGATCGCCAAAGCGCTCGATCTTTCCCTAAGCGGGCAGGGCACACCGATGATGCAAGTTTGCCACTATCTGGCGCACAAACAGTTACTGCTGATTCTGGATAATTTTGAACAGCTTGTTGCTCATGCCGATTTTCTGCCAGATCTGCTGCAAAAGTGTCGCAGCGTCCGGTTGCTAGTCACCTCGCGGCGACAACTCAATGTGCAGGCTGAATATCCCTGGCGCCTGACGGGTTTGCCGTTGCCGGCGCTGTCACAATGCGCCTACCTGTCCCCGGCAGCGTTGTTGGGTTATCCCGGCGTGGCGCTCTTTGTCGAGCGGGCGCGCCGCGCCGCGCCGCAATTTCAGATGGGACCAGCCAATCAGGCCACGGTGGTCGCCATCGGTCATTTACTCGAAGGGTTGCCCTTGGGGATTGAGTTAGCCGCGGCCTTGTGCAAAGAGTATACCTGTGCGGCGTTGCTCACGGCTTTACAGGCGGATTATGCCCTGTTGACAACCACGCTGCCCGACCTCGCCGTCCGCCATCGCAATATTAGAGGCGTGCTTGATCATTCCTGGCGCCTGTTGGACCAGGAAACGGCGACCATGTTGGCCGCCTGTGCGGTCTTTCAGGGCGGCTTTACACCGGCCGCCGCCGCTGCTGTGGTAGGCGCAACCCCCGCAACCTTACAGCGCCTGATCGATCACTCGCTCCTCCGCGCCCATCGGCATGAGACAGTGGGGTGGCGCTATGATCTGCACGAATTGGTGCGTCACTATGCACAGGAACAGTTGCTGCAAACCCCGGCCCGTTATCACCAGGTGCAGGCGCAACATGCCGCTTACTACCTTGCTCAACTCCAGCAGGCCAATGCGTTCGGCTGGCCGGATGCGACCCAGCAGGCCGTTGTGCAACGCGACTTCGCCAACATCAATGCCGCTTGGCGCTGGTCTGTGGCTGCGGAGCGCCTGGATCGGTTGGCGCAAGGCGCGGAAGGGCTGGCGCGCTATTACAATGTAACGGGGCTACTCGAAGAGGGCTTGCAGATGTTACAGACCGCGCTGACCGTTGTACGTCGGCAGCCTGTGCTCGCCCCAGCGCATGAGCCGCTCCTGTTTGCTTTGCTCAGGGATGCCAGCGAATTATGCATCTATCTGACGCGATTGGATGAGGCGGAAGCGCTGCTGCAGGAGGCGCTCACCATTGGGCAAGCCAATGCCAACCCAGCGAGCCAGAGTTGGGTTTACGATCGGCTGGCGCGCTTGGCGCAACGGCGCCAACAACCCGTCCTCATGTATCAACTAGCGCAACAAGCCTACCATCTCGCCCACGAAAATCAGGACAAGCATCTACAAGCCTTGAGTAGCAACACGCTGGGTGTTGCCACACTGATGGGCGGTGATGTCACCGGCGCGCGCGATTGGTATCACCAGGCGCTGGCCAGCCTGGCCGTGGCCCAAACTGGCCAGGACATGCGCCTGACCGCGCGCCTGCACAACAATTTGGGTCATATCTACAAACGTTTATGGGATTACAACCAAGCCAGTTATCACCTGGCGCAAGGTCTGACGATAGCCCAGCGTTTCAATGATTATCATACACTGGCGATCAATGCGGCCACTAGAGCCGATCTCTGGCTGGATGTTGGCGCCTTCGATCTGGCCCAAAGGCCGCTCATGCAAGCCATTCAGCTCTTACGAGAGATTCATGATCCATACTGGCAAATCGGTGCGCACACGAACCTGGCGCGCCTGTTCTTTGCCCGCGGCGATTACACGGCCGCGGTCGCGGAATGTCAGCAGGTCCTACGGCAGAGCGCCGGCCGCACCCCTTCCTTTGAACACCGGGCGCTGACCTATCATGGGGATGCCTATTGGGCCGGCGGCGACTTTTTATCTGCGGAACAATTCTATCGGCGCGCCTTGGCGCTCCAGCATGAGGCTAACCTGGCGTATTGTCTGGCCGAGCCGGCCATTCGGCTGGCCGAATTGCACCGCCACCGGGGCGAGTATAGCGCTGCCCTGGCGCTGCTGAAAAAGCCGTTGGCGCTCGTTCAACAGCAAGGCCCTGCCGGCTCGGCCGAACCCTTTGGGGTCTATCTGATTAGCCATCATGTCTTCAAAGCGCTGGCTGATCCACGCGCAGACCTCATGCTAAAACAAGCGCATCACTTATTTCAAGCAACAATTGCCGGCATAGAGGACGCAACGTTACGTCAATCCTTTCTCGCCAATCATAGCTGGCGGCGCGAACTGTGGGCTTTGGTGCAGGCGCAGATTGCCGCTACCTAAATGGTCTGACCCCTCGTTGTAAAGACTTATGAAGGTTGCAGAATGCTTTCGATAGGGGCATCCGCTTGCCGGCGCCTTGGGACGATCGCAAGGGTCGGTGGCCTTCTAGGCGCCTACAGGGATTACCGAAACAATTTCCTAACGCTCATAAGTCTTTACGACCGACATTAGGCGCTACGGCAAAAACGCGGGTAAAATGTAGATCAGCCGTAACGATTCAGGTCGATCAAAGATTATACAGATTGCGCAGATTGATTTTCTTATTGGGTAATCTGTATAATCTGCGCCATCTGTGATGGCTGAATAGCTACGATCAACCCTGTTACCCGTACTCTCCCGCCAGAACATTCCTAGGCTGGTAGGATGATCGTTATCGCTATGGAATCCCTATCGCCAACTAGACTGGTAACACATGCTACGAATCTTCTGTTTAGGCGCCCCCCAGATTGTGTCAGCGTACGAAACCGCTCCACTAGCTCTGACGCCCAAAGCACTAGCCCTTTTGGTCTACCTGGCTGTCACCGCGGCCAGCCGCGAGCCGCCCCACAGCCGCGATCGCCTGGCCGATCTGCTCTGGGGCGAGACGAACAATCAACAGGCGCGCGACAATCTGCGCTACCTCTTGCCGGAATTACGCCGGCCGCTAGGTGATTATTTAAGCATCAACATCAGAACCATTAGCTTTAATTGGCAAGCGCCTGGCTGGCTGGATGTGGCGCAGTTGCGCGCTGCCCTGACACCCCACCCGGCAACGGTGACGACGCCGATCTTGCAAGCTGCCTTGGATCTTTATCGAGGCGAGTTCCTGGCCGGGTTCACGGTGCGCAACGCGCCTGTCTTCGAAGCCTGGGTGGTGCAGCAACGGGAGGCATTGCACGCCCTGGCGGTGCAGGGCGGGTACACCCTGGCCGAACGCTACTGGCAGCAGGGGGATTACCAGGCCGGCCTGGCCGCCACCCAACGCCTCTTACAATGGGAGCCGTGGCATGAAGCCGGCCATCGCCTCCAGATGCAACTGCTGGCCGCCACCGGCCAACGCGCCGCGGCGTTGAACCAGTACGACCGCTGCCGTACCATTCTGGCGGAGGAACTGGGCATTGAGCCGGAAGCCGCCACCATCGCGCTCTATGAACAGATTCGCGATGGAAAATTGGCGGACTCAAAGCCAAGAAGAGGGGAAGATAAGAAGACAGGAAGAGAGGAAGACAAGGCGGTAGTGTTGACAGAAGTCTCCCCTTCTCCCCCTCTTCCCCACAACCTGCCCACCACCCTGACCCCTTTTTTCGGACGAGAGACGGAAATTGAGCAGATTAGCGCACTTTTTACTGACGCCAATCACCGATTAGTCACGCTTATCGGCGAAGGCGGCAGCGGCAAAACGCGGCTGGCGCTGGCCGTGGGGCAGTGGCTGGTGGATCGTGGATGGGGGATAGTTACGCCCCATTCCCCAGCCCCCAGCCACGGGGCGCCCGCTGCGTCACCATTCCCCGACGGCGTCTGGTTTGTTCCCTTAAGCGCCGTGACCACAACTGACAATCTGGCCGACCAACTGGCGGTGGCGGTGGCCCAGGCCATTGGTCTAGCCTTTAGCGGCCGGCAACCCCTCTTTACGCAGTTGCTGACCTATTTACACAAAAAAGCGCTCTTATTGCTCTTTGATAATGCCGAACATCTTTTGCCGGCCGTGGCCGATCTGCTGGTTGAACTCCTACATGCTAGCCCCATGACGAAGGTCCTGGTCACGTCGCGGCATCTCCTGGGGTTGCAAGCGGAGACCCTCTGGCGTGTGACCGGGCTGGATCTCCCACCGGCAGACAATCTACCGCCAGACGCCTTACTGGGCTATAGCAGCATCGCCCTCTTTGTCGAACGCGCCTGCCGCCGCGACCAGCGCTTTCAGATAACGGCAGAGAATCAGGCCGCGCTGGTCGCCATCTGTCGCCTGGTTGAAGGGTTGCCGTTGGCGGTGGAGTTGGCCGCTGCGCTGACCAAACAATACACCTGTCCTGCGCTCTACGCCGCTTTACAAACCGATTATACCGTGCTTGCCAGCCCCTACCGTGATCTGCCGCCCAGACACCGCAGCATCCAGGCGATGCTCGACCACTCCTGGCGCTTTCTCACCCCGGCGGAAGCCGATGCGCTAACCGCCTGTTCGATCTTTGCCGGCGGTTTTACCCGTGCCGCGGCGCTGGCGGTAACAGGAGTGTCGCCTGCGGTATTAAGCAATCTGGTCGATCAATCGCTGTTGCCAATGCGTGAAGGGCGTTTCATCATGCACGAATTGGTGCGCCAGTATGCTGCGGCAAAGTTGGCGCAGATGCCGGAGCGTTACCATGCCACTGTCGCCCGCCATGCCGCCTATTATATGCAGCAATTGCAAGAACTAGCCGTAACGCTCTTGATCGAGCCACAAGCCCGCACCATCTTTCAGAGCGAGCTGGATAATGTACGTTTGGCATGGCGTTGGTGTGTGCAACAAGGGGACCTGGCCTTGCTTGCCCAGGGTCTGGCGGGTCTGGAAATCGGCTGCCGGCTGACAGGTCTCTATGGTGAAGCCATTCAGCTCCTGGCAAGCGCCCTCGCCGCGGTGCGGCAGATCCTGACCGCACCGCGTACCCACCCGCAGGGCAACGCCTTACTGGCGCGCTTGCTCTGCCATAGCGCCCAATTTTATCGCCGCACCGGCCAGTTAGCGCACGGCCAGCGCGCCGCCACCGAAGCCCTCGCGCTGGCGCAGCAACTGGACGACCCGGCGCTGCAAGGACGAGCTTATCATGAACTGACGCGGCTGGCGCAAGGGCGCGGCGATTTTGCAGCGATGATCACCTTAGCCGAACAGAGTACGGCCCAGGCTCGTCGCGCGGCTTCCCCCTTTTTGCACGCCGAATGTTTGAACGACCTGGGCGTTGCCCACGCACTCTGCACCACGCCGCTCGCCGCTATTCCCTTTTTCCACGAAGCGCTCCACTACGTGCAGGGCGGGGTGAATCGTCTCCTGGAAGGGGTCGTGGTTAGCAACCTGGGCTTCTTCTCGTTTGCTGGTCACGAATACCAAGCCGCTTATGCTTTTTTGCAGCAAGTGCTGACCCTGCGTCGTTTGCTGCGCGATGAAGAAGGGACAGCACTGGTGCATCTTCACTTGGGCGATCTCTGGCTGGTGTTAGGCAGGATGGCTGAGGCGGCGCAAGAATACGAACGAGCAACGCCCATCATGCAGGCCATCCATACCCCCTATTGGGAGAGTTGGCTCTATATCAGCACGGGACGTTTGCACCATCTGCGCGATGATCTCGCCGCCGCCCATGCCGTCTGTGAGCTTGGTCGGCAGATAGCCACAACCAATGGGTTGTCCATGCAAGAACAGTGGGCGCAGATCAATCTCGGCCGGATTCTAGCCGACCAGGGCGATTATGCTGCGGCCCACCGCTGCTACCAGCCCATCTTTGCTGCACCGCCAAAGCGCCACTGGGCCTATCGTCCGGCTTATACTCATGCCGCACTGGCGGATCTCTTGCGCCAAACCAACGATCTGGCGGACGCTGTCACCCACTGTGAAACAGCCCTGGCCCTCTTCGCCCAACTGGGGCTGGCCGCGGCCAACGAGCCATTTACTGTCTACTGGACGACCTTCCGTGTCTTTACCGCCGCCGGCGACCCGCGCGCCGCCACCGTTTTACATAACGCCTACCAACAATTACAAGCAATTGCCGATAGTTTGCAAGAGGCGGCGCTGCGGCGTTCGTTTCTGGAAGATGTGGCCGTCAACCGGGCGTTGTTGGCCGCTGCGCAAGCCGCCGGCATAACTTGATTGATCAACCACACGAGAAACATAGGGTAGCCATGCTCAAGTTGTTTTGTTTCGGCACACTGCGGCTTGAAGTCGATGCCGCTCCCGTCACCTTCACGCCCAAGGCCAACGCCCTTTTGCTCTATCTGGCCGTGACCCAGCGCGCCCACAGCCGCGATCTGCTGGCCGATCTGCTCTGGAGCGAGATGAACAACCAGCAAGCCCGCGACAACCTGCGCTACCTCTTGCCCGAACTGCGGCGTCCGCTGCGTGATTATTTGATGATCTCTACCAAGGACATCGCCTTTAATCAGCAAGCGCCCTTCTGGGTGGATGTGGCGCAGGTATGCGGCGTGCTGACGAGCCAGCCGGACGCCATCGCGACGCCGGCCTTGCAAGCGGCGTTGGATCTCTACCAGGGCGAATTCCTGGCCGGCTTCAGCGTGCGCAATGCACCCGTCTTTGAGGCGTGGGTGGTGCAACAGCGGGAAGCCCTCCATACGCTGGCAGTGCAAGGCGCGTACACCCTGGCCGAACGCTACTGGCAACAGGCCGCCTACCAGTCCGGTCTGGCCGCCACCCAACGCCTCTTACAATGGGAGCCGTGGCACGAAGCCGGCCATCGCCTGCAGATGCAACTCCTGGTCGCCACCGGTCAACGCACCGCGGCCTTGGCCCACTATGAGCGCTGCCGCGCCATCCTGGCGGAGGAACTAGGCGTCGCACCGGAAGCGGCTACGATCGCACTCTATGAACAGATTCGCACTGGAACATTTGACAGGCTGACAAGCTTGTTCTGGCAGGCTGACAAGGTGACAACGAATCATCCAGTCACCCAGTCACCCGCTCTCCTACACAACCTGCCCAGCAACCTAACCTCTTTTTTCGGACGGGAGGCGGAAATTGAGCAGATTAGCGCGCTCCTGACTGACGCTCGCTATCGCTTGGTTACGTTAGTGGGCGAAGGGGGGAGCGGGAAGACGCGATTGGCGCTGGCGGTGGCGCAAAGGCTTTTGGATTCTAGTGCAGTTGTGTCAGTAAACAGTCCAAAGC
This sequence comes from Caldilinea sp. CFX5, assembly GCA_021405325.1. The sequence continues at coordinate 29,007 of QWII01000114.1, forward strand.
TTGTCACTGCCAGCGCAAGCCTGAACGGATCTAAAATCCCCATTCCCCACTTCCCTGATGGTGTCTGGTTTGTGACCTTAGGTGGGCAGTCAACAATCACGAATCTTGCGGATCAACTCGCCGTGGCTATGGCGCAGGCCCTCAGCCTCGCCTTAAGCGGCAACCAACCGCTCTTCACCCAGTTGTTGGCCTATGTACAGAACAAGGCGCTTTTATTGCTCTTTGATAATGCAGAAGAGTTTTTGCCGGAAGTCGCGGATCTCCTCGTTCAACTCTTGCAAGCTGGCTCCTTGACAAAGATGCTGGTCACGTCACGCCACAGCCTGAATTTACAAGCAGAGGTGGCCTGGCCTGTAGCCGGGCTGGATCTTCCGCCGGCGGACGACCTGCCGCCCAGCGCCTTACTGGATTACAGCAGCATTGCGCTCTTTGCCGAACGCGCCAGCCACCGCAACGCTGGCTTTCAGGTAACGGCGAAGAATCAGGCGGCGATTATCGCCATCTGTCGCCTGGTCGAGGGGCTGCCCTTGGCCATTGAATTGGCCGCTGTGCTGACGCAACAATACAGTTGCCACGAACTGACAGCCGCCTTGCAGCAGGATTATACCATTCTTGCTACAACCTTTCGCGATCTGCCACCCAGACACCGCAGCATCAAAGCTATGCTTGATCATTCCTGGCGCTTGCTCACCCCGACCGAGGCAACCCTCCTGGCGGCTTGTGCTGTCTTCCCCAGCGGTTTTGATCTGGCCGCCGCCATGACGGTTACTGGGACGTCGCTGGCGAGCCTGAGCCGGCTTATCGATCAATCGCTGTTGCACGTAAGGCCGGAGACGACTGAGAACCGACGTTACAGCCTCCATCCGTTGGTGCGCCAATATGCGGCAGTGCAGCTACAACAGCAACCAACCAGCGCCCACCAGGTGCATAGCCAACATTGCGCCTATTACCTGGCACTCCTCGTCCGCCAGGGTGAGGTGTTGGGGCATGAGGTTACAGCGCTGCAAACCCTCCAGCGAGAACTTGGTAATCTACGCGCCGCTTGGGCTTGGGCCATTGCACAAAGCCACTTTGCCTGGCTACAACAAAGTAGCCGGCCACTGGCGCAATTCTATGAGATGGCCGGTTTCTATCTGGAAGCCGATGCTGCTTTCCAGCAAGTGGTCGATTTGATCACAAGGTCGGCGGCGAAAACCGCGCCGTTGTCGCCGGAACAAGCGCGCTTATTGGCAACTGTTCAAGCGGAACAGGCCTATTTTTGTATGCGCCTTGGTCAAGTTGACAAGGCCGAAGCCCTGGCCCAGGCCGCGCTCCCGGTTGGCAGCGCCTGTCATGACGCGGTGATCGAAGCACAAAGCTACCTCGTCTTAGCCCAGATTCGCAATCAACGCCAGGATCGGGCGGGGGCGCATGTCGCTGCTGAAGCCGCCGCAACGGTCGCACGGGACGCCGTCCTGCCGGCGCTGGAAGCCCAGGCGCGCCAAAGACGCGGCGTCGCTTATTTTGCCGAGGACGCTTCAACCGCAGGCTTCAGCCAGTTACAACAGGCGCTCACCCTTGCGCAAGCGCAGGGCAATCGTTATCTGACCGCGAACATCCACGGCACGCTAGGCGGCGGCTATTACTTTGTCGGCAATTTTGCTGATGCCTATCACTATCTGCAACAGGCATGGCAGGGCAGTCAGGCCATGCACTTACCCGGCACCGGCGTTGTTGCCCTCAGTTGGTTAAGTTCATTGTACATCCAAGTCGGGCGCTATGAGCTGGCCGCCGAGACTGCCGAGCAAGCGCAGAAAGTTGCCAGACAGATCGGCCGGCAGGGGATTGAGGTCGATGCCTGCGCCTTGTTGGCGTTGGCAAAGTATCATCAAGGTGAACTGGCTACGGCTGACCGCTACTGTCAATCCGCCATCGCACTGGTGAATGCGTACAATCTGGCGCGTTCCGCTTCCCTGGCCTATCTGGTTCAGGGCCATCTTTTGTGCGCCCAGCGGCAATGGCAAGCGGCCATGCTGGCGTATACCCAAACACGCCAGAGCTATGTTGGGCGTGTGCAACCATTGTGGCATCTGCGGGCGCAAGCTGGTCTGGCGTACTGTTGGTTCCGCGCCGGCAACCTGGCGCAAGCAATTGCCCAGATCGAGGAGTTGCTCCCTACCCTGACCGAAGGTAAACGCGGTGGGGAGATGAACATCTATGAAAGCCTTTTGATCAGCTATGAGATCCTAACGGCCACGGCTGATCCGCGCGCCGCAGAACTTTTACAGTGGGGGTATGGCTTGTTGCAAGCACAAGCAGCCCACTTTGATGATGACGCCTTACGTCACGCTTTCTTAACCCAGGTCGCTACGAACCGTAAGTTAGTCACGCTTTTGCCAGGTTGACCGTAGTAAAGACTTTAGTCTTTCTCCCGGCCAGCCCAAAGACTAATGGGAGTTAGGAATTTGTTTCGGTAATCGTAGGTGCGGTTTGTAACCGCACGGTTCCCAGGGAGCAAGTGCGGTTACAAACCGCACCTA
>QWII01000198.1 GCA_021405325.1 Caldilinea sp. CFX5
TAGCACCTCTTCCCCACGCTGTGCGCGCAGGGTTGGCCCAAGCAGCGCACCATTGTAGCCCCAAGTTTCGGTCTCTACCCCAGGGAAGATTTGGCTGATGCCAGCCTGTGCAGTCAGCGCAAAGACCCGCTGCTTTCCTTGCCTGGTCGATGGGGCCAAGGGGGGAATCGCCAAAGGGTTACGAAAGTCATTGCTGGCTCTGAAGCCAAAGATGCTGCCATCACTGCTGTTCTGCTCACCTGCGCTGAGTTGTTGGTTCCTGTCAGCAGCGCCACAACGCGCCACCAACCAGGTCGCCCCAACCGCGGCAGTACCAATCAAAAAGGCACGTCGCGAAAGTTTTTGCTTATTTGTCATTTGCTACCTCCTGGCAACAGACCCATTTCCGATAGGTGTCCCCTTTTATGAAATGGGTCTGTTGCTGATTAGCCGCCGGCCGGCGTTTCGTTTATTTGGGTGTTTAACCCTAAATTGATTTCAAGGCGACTTTGCCAGGGCTTGCCTGCTCACGAACCTGATCGGCGCCGGCTGTCAAGCTGTGGCGGTAGAATTTCAAAAACCCGGTAAAGATCAGGGCCGAACCCACGGCGTTAAAGGCCACTCGTAACCAGTGCAGGTTTTCAAACTCCACCGCCGTTTGGCGCAGAAACTCCGCCGAGTGGACGGCCGTGCCTTCGATAAACATGATCGTGTTGCGGGGCCAGAAAAAGGCCATCGAGACCAGCCCTTCCGCAACGATCATCAACAGACTGCCCACAATCCAGTAGCGTGCGGATTTGACCCGCCAGCCAAGAAGCAATGAACCGGCCCCCGTCACCCAACTGAGAAAACCCAGCGGCGGGAAGAAATCATGGGGCGCACGCACTGACATAAAGTCCAGGGCGACGGCAAAGGAAGCGGGCGGGTCGCGGAAAATGTTGGGATAAATCATCCAGGTTTCGAGGACAATACTACCCAACAGGATCAGCATCACCCAGAGATAGATCAGCATGACGACAAAGGTAATCCGTTGCATTTTCATTGGTTGTTCCTCCATTTATGTTCTACTTGCCTCTAATTGGCTTACACCTTGCGGGGGTTGGTCAACCCCAGAAGCACCCAGGCACAGAGACCGACAACGCCACCCCAGATGGCGTTGGTGATCAACACCGAAACCGTCGCAAAGGCATTGGTGATCGGGCCGGCAAGCTGACCGGTCAACACGGGGGACAGGATAGTGCTGATCACGAGGGCAAAGATGCCGTAGGTCAGCCCCGTACAGAGCAGCGTGAGAATCGGTCGGTCAACGCGCACATAGACCACAATCGCCAGCCAGGCTACCGAGATCAGTAGAGTGATCAAGAGTGGGCCAGCTGGTCGGCCCAACCTGTCCATTAGGCCGCTGATGTTCAAGAAGGGGCGTATGAGGGCGAGGGCGCCCATGCCGATAATCAGCGGCCACTGTAGTTCATTCCCATTGTCCATCCATTGCTCCTTTCGTCATACCATTGTTGGGTTTGTCCCGCTTAGAGCTTACGCAGAACTTTTGCGTTGAGACAGGCCAGACCTCCGGGAAGGGGGCAAATGTCGGCTGGCAATACCAAAATGTTCTTGCCCCCTTCCCGGAGGTCTGGCCTGCTTGTGCGTAAGTGCTGCCGCTGTCAAACGGGGTAAAAATAGCTTACACCCTGCCCACTGTTTGCGCATCGGCCCGCAAGCGGCTTTTGTTGTCGCTAGTTGTTGACAGCGCCATACAGCAACAGGCGACAAGCTTGTCATCTGCCGCTGTATGGACAAGCAAGGGGAAGATCCTGTATACTTAGGCCATGGAAACGCGGATTGACGACAAGCAAGGAACCAAACAAGCGCAACAGACGCCGGCCTGGCTGCTGGATCTGTTACTCGGCATCGCCGTGACGCTCGTCATTGCGTTGGTGATTAGCGCCGATCAGGGCGGTCATCAAGACCCTGATCTCATCGCCTATTTGTTTGCCTGTGGCTTTGGGGTGTTGATGCTGATTCGGCGCCATTTCCCGGTCGTTGTCCTGGTGGCAACCATGTTTTTACTCTTTGGCTACTATGCACTCGACTATCCGGCCATTGGTCTCGCTGTGCCGGTGGCGGCGTCTTTGTACTCTGCCGCCGAGCAAGGTCAGGTAGCGGCGGCGATTCTGGTTAGCTTCCTGTTGATCGGCGTCTCCACCGGCATCCGCTTGCGCGATGGCCAGCCTGTCGCTTATCTGCTTGGTTATGAATTAATTTCCACCGTAACGATGATGGCCGCTGCCATTGCCCTCGGCGACAGCACACGTGCGCGACGCTCTTTGCGGGCTGAACAGGAGCAGAGTGCCCGCCTCATTGCCCAGGAACATGCCTATCGCGCCGAGCAGCGGGTACAGGCCGAACGGGTGCGTATGGCGCGCGATCTCCATGATCTTATCGGTCATAGCATTTCGGTGATCTCCCTCCAGGCCGATGTGGCCCGCGAAGCGATGGGTCACAACGACGCCGAAGCACAGCAAGCCCTGTCCCATATTCGCACCACCACGTCTGAAACCATGCGCGAATTGCGGGCAACGGTGAAACTCTTGCGCAACCCAACCAGCGAGCAGTCGGAGCGTTCGATCACCACGCTTGCTAACCTGTCCGCGCTGGTTGAAAATGCACGCGCCAGCGGTCTAACCGTTGATCTCGAATGCAAAGGAGAGTTCCAGTCGTTGTCCGCCACGGTCAGTACGGCCGCTTATCGCATTATTCAGGAGGCTTTGACCAATGTCATCCGCCATGCCAACGCCACCCAGGTCACGATCACGATGGAACGCAACGCGCACGCCCTCGATCTACACATTGTCGATAATGGCAAAAGCCCCGCAGCTCCGCTCACACCGGGCAGCGGAATTACCGGCATGAGTGAACGCGCAAAGCTCCTGGGCGGAACCTTGTCTGCCCAACCGCTGCCGGCTGGCGGCTTTGCAGTTCATGCCCTGTTGCCCTGGGAGGAAGCGCGATGACTACGGTGGTGCTGGTTGATGATCAACCCCTGGTGCGTACCGGCCTGCGCACCTTGCTGGAACGTGATCCGGCCATCCAGGTGGTTGGGGAAGCCGATAGCGGGCAGAGCGGTGTCCGTTTGGTGCAGCAAACCAAACCCGACGTGGTGTTGATGGACATTCGGATGCCGGGCATGGATGGGATAACCGCCACGCAACAGATTCTGCGGGATGACAAATTGCAGGGAGTCAAGGTTGTGGTATTAACGACTTTTGATGAGGATGAGGACATTCAAGCGGCGATTCGGGCCGGGGCCGCCGGCTATCTGCTCAAAGACATTGCTCCCGAAGAATTGCGGCGCGCCGTTCATGTGGTGGCGGCAGGTGAGGCGCTGCTTTCGCCATCGATCACCCGTCGTGTGATGCAGCAATTGGCAGCCCAAACCGCCGGCAATATCAATCCCGCCTTGCTGGCCGAGTTAACCGAACGCGAAGCAGAGGTGCTGCGCCACATTGGCCTGGGTGAATCGAACGAAGAAATTGCGCATAATCTTGTCATCAGCCCGGCCACGGCGCGCACCTATGTCAGCCGCTTGTTGGATAAACTCAACGCCCGCGACCGCGCTCAATTGGTCGTGATCGCCTATGAAAGCGGTCTGATTACCCCAGGTCAGGCTGCGTAATTTTGGTGGCGTAACGTTTCCGTGCGCGACCCGCGCCCAATGCAAGGAAGAATCTGATGAAGATGATCAATCGTTTTTCTAGCGCACCAGCGGATTGGCTCCCCGGGCCGCCGGCGCGTGGCAACTTGGGCGCGACCTGGCGCTTTACCCGCTTTATGTTGCAACCCTTTCCAACGTTCCAGCGCCACTTGTCCACCTATGGCCCGGTGAGCGGTCTAACCGGCGCGATCGAACCCGGCGGACAGGGGCTTATTCTTGCGATTGGCCCCCAGTATAACCAGCAGGTATTGAGCAATCCCAGCCTCTTTTACAACATGGAGTCGGGCAATGTGCCCAAAACGAGCGCGGCCTGGCGACTGGCGCAAGGAGTCGTCTATCTCAACGGCGAGCATCACCGGCAGCAGCGCCGGCTGATCATGCCCTCGTTTCACAAAAAGGAGATTGACCGTTATGCCGAGGCAATGGTAACGGCGACGGAGCGGTTACTGGCCGGCTGGCAACCGGGCCAACCGATCAACTTGATTGACGAGATGACGCGCCTGACCATGAATGTGGTGATCAAAACGCTCTTTGGTTTGGATGCTGAACAGGAAGGGCATGAGTTGGGGCTGCTGTTAGAAGAGTGGCTCGCGCTCAGTGGTTCGCTGGGGGCTAATCTGCTGCCGGCGGGCCTGCCTGGTTCACCCGTGCGGCGGCTCATGCGCGTCAGTGAGCGGATTGAAGCCCAAACCCTGGCCTTGCTGGCGCAGAAAAAAGCCACCCTGGCCGCCAGCCATGATGTCATCTCCACCCTCATGCAGACCCACGACGAAGAGGGCAGCCGGTTGACCGAGGCGGAAGTGATCGCCAACGGGCGGGAGGTCGCGGCGCTTTACCGCTGCCCCCGCGCGAAAGTCATCGTGAGCAGCACGATCCGGGCTTCGGATTTTCATGACCGCGCCGACACCTGCACCGGACCGGGCGTGCGTCTGCTTTTCGTGGGGTACGTTCGACCGGAGAAAGGGATCGAGCATCTCCTTCGGGCGATCCCGCTGGTGCGCGCCGCCGCTCCGGTTGATCTGGCCGTCGTCGGGTCGTGGGAGGAGTTCCCGGCGGAAAAGGATCGGTTAACGCTTCTTGCGGGATCGCTCGGGATTGAAAGCCGAGTGACGTGGCTGGGGCACCAGGCGTTCGGTCCGGCGCTTTTCTCCGAGATGGACGCGTCGGATGTGCTGGTACTGCCGTCCTTGTCGGAAGGGACGCCGCGCGTGCTGGTCGAGGCGCGGGCGCGCAGTCTGCCGGTTGTGGCAACGCGCGTCGGAGGCGTTCCGGACAGCGTGGTCGACAGCGTGGACGGTCTGCTGGTTCCGCCCCGCGACCCGGTCGCGCTGGCGCAAGGGATTCAACGCCTGATTGAGGACGGTGAGCTGCGTCGGCGGCTGATCCGTGAAGGCCGGCGGCGCGTGCAGGGTTGGACGGTGGACGCGTTTGTCGAAGACATCGTCGGCCTGATCCGCGGCATGCCTGCGAACCTGCCGCCGTCCCGGTAGCCGGCGCTTCCTGTGAGGGCGCTGATCTCGTTCCCGGCGCGTCGTCCGGTGTGCCTGACCTCGTTCAACAAGGAGGTTTAACGCGGATGTCGTAGTGCGACAGATCCACCCTCGTGTGCGTCATGCGGCTCGGTTCCGGAACGAAGAATACCGGGGCGCGGCCCGGACCGGGGTAGGTCAGCTCGTCATGCAGCACTCCTGCCGGGACGGTGAAGAAGCTCGTCGACGGATCGTTGGGCGCGAACTCGACGGCGACGAAGTCGGACTCGGTCAACTCGCCGCGCTCGGCCTTGCGCGCGAAGTCCTCAGGCGGGTCTGCGGCGACGACGTAAAGGAGCGGCTTGCTCGCCGGGTCGGCGAAGAAGAGCCAGCTTTCGATGTCGCTGTGGGCGGCGAGGTAGGTGAGGCGGGACCGGTTGCACGCGACGACGAGCATCTGCCACGGTCCGGATTCCTCGCGAGCAAGCTCGACCTGCTCGACGATCTGCTGCTCGGAGGCGACCGTCACCGCATGAGGCGGAGGCGCAAGCCGGCGAATCAGCCCGCGTGACTGAAGGTCGGTCAGCAGCGCGGGAGTTGCGCGTCGGGCCTGAACTTTCAGCGTCCTCATCGTCGTGTTCCCCCTCAGGGTTGCTGCAATCCC
>QWII01000014.1 GCA_021405325.1 Caldilinea sp. CFX5
TACTTGTTCAGACACACCGGCCTTTTTTGGGCAAATTCTGACAAAGTAACGAATGGCGATCAAAGGGTGAAAGCGAGAGCTACAGGCTATAGCTGTGTTGGCGCCATGCCAGCACTGCCGTACCATTCCTGACGCCAGGTTTGCAATTGATCAATTTCACGCTGCTGCTCTTCAATCATCTTGCCGGCCAACTCTTTGATTTCTGGATGGGTCGCCTGCTGTTCAGCCAGGCGGGCAGCCTCAATGGCGCTCTGATGATGAGGAATCATGGCCTCAATAAAGGCTTTGTCGAACGGTTCGGGTGCGTTGCGCAGTTGTTCGGCCTGTTGCGTCATGTCCATGGTGTTCATCATGCCCATAGTGCCCGTCATCTCCATCGTGCCTGTCATGCCCATTGAGCCTGTCATAGCCATTGTGTCTGTCATGCCCATCATGTTTGTCATGGTCATTGTCATCCCAGGCAGCATAGGCATCTGACTCATCGGCGGTGTATCGCTACTGCCGTACCATTCCTGACGCCAGGTGCGCATTTGTTCGATTTCGGCGTTCTGGGCATCAATAATTTGTTGCGCCATTTCCTTTACCTCTGGATGTTCGGCCCGGTCGAGCGCAATTTGCGCCATCGCGCTGGCGGACTGGTGGTGGGGCACCATCATGTCAATAAACATCCGATCAAACTCGGCGTTCATAGCGCTATCATCTGTCGTGGTTGCGCCGGCTGGGCTTGCCGTTGCTTCTGGGGTTGCAACTGGTTGGGTTGTTGCCGGCTGGATGGCCGTGCAACCAGCCATGACCAGCGCAACGAAAGCTATCAACGCGATTTGCATAACGGATTGGCTGCTCTGTTGTTTCATTGTACATCTACTCCTTGTCACTTTCTACGAATTTACTGGATTTTCGGGGCTATAGCGCTTCTGTAGCGGTTTAGCTTCGACGCTATTTTCCCTATTCAAACGCGGTATAGAAAAACGATAATATTCATCCGAAAATTCTCTGTTCCCGCTGGGCTACAACCGAATTTTCGGATAGATTTTAAACTCAAAGCATGTGTCTCGATAGATAACAAGGCACAGAGTTAGCATAGGTAGAAAGAAACAGTCATAAAGCAGCGCCAAAAGATTTGGCTAGAGAAGAGTGGACAACACCAGCCAGGTGCAGGATGCTGGCGTTGCCTGGTTTTCGTTTAGGAGTCGGGAATAAGAAAAGTTGGCGCGGGGTGTAAAGGCGATTTAGGCGATACGCGCTCACGCTTGCTGCACAGCCTTCCGTAGCTCCTCCACGCGAAATTTGTAAGTAGGACGTTCACGCACTACGCCCGCTGTATAGACCAAGCCCTGCGCTCGGCTGAAATCCACATCGCCATGTTGATCAAGCAGCGCCTCATCGGCATGAACGGCCTGCACCCGCCCGATAAAGAGGGTGTGTGAGTCCAGTTCAATTTCGTATTCTACGGTACATTCAAGATTGACCGGGCAGTCCGCCAGCAGTGGCGTCTTCACCTTCAAGGCGGGTGCAAGTCGCAAACCAGCAATGGTGAACTTGTCCTCGGTGCGCCCACTGACGACGCCAAGGTAATCCGTTAATTGGCGTTGCGCCGGCGTAGGAATGTTGACGACGAATTCGCCAGTACGCTTAATCAGCGCATGGCAATGGCGCAAGGGGCGCACCGAAATCGAAAGACGCGGCGGCTCGGCAGAACAGGAAGCAATACGGTTGAGCGTCATCACATTCGGTGTAGAGCCACCGGTGGTGAGCAGAACAACCGGTACTGGATAAAGGGTGGTGTTGGGTTCAAGAATCCGTTTGTTCATGTTTATACCGTACTTTGGATAGCCGCATCCAATTCACGCTGTCGGCGATGATAGGAGGCAAACACCTGCGTCTGAAATCCCCGGCGAGACATTAACTGTAGTAGTCGGGAGCTTGTTTGAGTGTTGACCACTGTTTTCCATCATGTCCAAAGATGACCAGGGCTACCCGCTCATGCTGGGCAAGGTCGAGCAACTTGCAGGTGCTGGCGCGCGCCTCTTCGGCATTGATATCACGCGAACTTGGCGACCGATCCGGTGTAAAACTTGCTCCATCCGGCACAGCGTCGATGGTGAGGAGGACTGGCCCAATGGTGGGCAGGCGCACCAAGACTGACTGGTGACCGGGGACATGTCCACCCGTCGCAATGAGTTCCAGGCCAGGGAGTAAGGTCAGATCCCCGTCCACCAGACGATAGCGGATGGTGGGCTGATCCCACTGTGGCCGGGTCAGCGCAAAACGAGCATGGTGGCGGGCAAATTCATAATGTGTCCGTTGGACAATAAACTCAGCCTGGGCGAAGTGGGCGTGTTGTCCGGCGTGATCCAGATCAAAATGAGTGCAGATCATCAAATCGATATCATGCGGCTGGAGGCCCAAGCGCGCCAGTTGGTCAACCACCGTTGGTCCCCTGACCAGGGCTGGCATGTCAGGAGGAAGTTGCGTAGGTATGCCGCTGTCGATCAGGATATTCATTTCATCGTCCATCTGGACGAGATAGCAGACTGCTGGCGTGTTGGCAGGTGGCGGTAGGGCTGCGACCTGTATCAAATAGAGACGCTGAGGGTGGGCTAGCGTGTGAGTCAAGAGCAAGTCCTTTCGCTTGTACAATGCTCCCTTTCTAAAAAGGCACTATCCCATCCCCCCTGGGATGGGATAGTAAACAACAGCATAGCACGTAAAGTTGAGCCTGTCAATAGACTTTAACAAAATTTACAGAAATTAGCGGTTGCTCAACCGTATGTTGTCATACGGTTGAGCACTTTCTGTATCACAGCATAAGCACAAATCGTCTACACGGCATCTTTACGGGGGTGGTTCCTATCAAGAAGGAATGCAATGAACTTTAACGAAAAATTTTTCGTCACTCCGTTCTTCACAAAATCCACACAAATTTCAGAAAAAGGGGGCTTGACAAGCAGCAGCGGGCATGGTATACTCTGCCCATACCCCTCCCCGTGGGGGTGGGGCAGATGATAGGGAGAGATAGGCATGGACGAAAAGAAGAAAGCGGACGTACTGCGCCGGCTCAAAAGCATTGCCGGTCACATCAAAGGCATTGAAAAAATGGTGACGGAAGATGCCTATTGCATCGACATCATCAGCCAAGTGCAGGCTGTGCAGGCGGCGCTCAACAAGGTCAATGTGCAAATTCTGGACGATCATCTGCACTCTTGTGTCATCACTGCCGTGCGGGGCGACGATGCCGCCGAGCGGGAGCGGATGCTGGACGAAATAGCCGGCGTCTTTGCCAAATCCACCAAACTTTCGTAACAACCTGCTTTTGTTGACAACCTTTTTAGCCTAAGGAGGGCTTCCTATGACGACTTTAACGGTCAACGCACCTGATATTTCTTGTGGTCACTGTGTGCGCACGATCCAGAATGAAGTGTGCGAATTACCGGGGGTGCAGAATGTGCAGGCCAGTGAGCAGAGCAAGCTGGTCACCGTCACTTATGATCAACCGGCGACCGAAGAGACGATTAAAGCTTTGATGGCTGAGATCGGCTACCCGGCCCAGCCGGCCTGAGATAGAAGACAGAAGCCAGAGGACAGAGGTTAGAAGACCAAGGTCAGAAGTAGGACGGAGCCGTAGCGCTTTTCTGTCTTCTGTCTTCTGACCTTTGACCTCCGTCTGAGTGGGGAAACACCTGCAAAAGGTGGGTAAAGAAAGACTATGACGACAAAACAAATCACATTACCAGTGACCGGGATGACCTGTGCGAACTGTGCGGCCACGATTGAGCGGGGTCTCAAAAGGCTGCCGGCTGTCCAGAACGCCGTCGTCAATCTCGCCTCGGAACGGGCGTCGTTGGAGTTTGACCCGACCCAGTTGAGCCAGGCCGAGATTATCGCCCGTATTCAGAAGTCCGGGTACGATGTGGCGCTGGGTGAGGCTCTCCTGCCCATCAAGCGGCTAAGTGACGATAATGACGCCCAACGGCTCGAAAAAGCCCTCAACAGCGTGGAAGGGGTAGTCGAAGCGCGTGTGAACTATGCCGCCGAAAAGGCGACGATTCGTTATATCCCCACGGTCGTGAGCCAGAATGAATTGCGCCGCGCTGTCAGCGCCGCCGGCTTCGAGGCCGTGGTGGTTGAGGGCAGCGCCGAAGATGCCGAGCGCATTGCCCGCGAGCGCGAGATTGCGCACCAAAAGCATTTGCTCACCGTCGGGTTAATTTTTACCCTGCCGCTCTTTGTGCTGGCCATGACGCGTGACTTCGGCCTGCTCAATGGCCTTTTTGGCGGCATGCCGGGGATGCTACATTTGATGCCGGGCATGGCGCCGATGATGGTGGCGCCTTGGTTTAACTGGCTGCTGTTGGTGCTGGCAACGCCGGTGCAATTTTACGTCGGCTGGCAATATTATGTCGGCGCCTACAAAGCACTGCGCAATGGCGCGGCCAACATGGATGTACTCATTGCGATGGGTACGACCGTCGCCTATGTCTACAGCGTGGCTGTGTTGATCGGACTGACGCTAGGGACAAATGCCTTGGGTGATCATGTCTACTTTGAGACGGCGGCGGTCATTATTGTGTTGATCGTCCTGGGCAAATTTCTTGAAGTGCGCGCCAAAGGGCAGACTTCGGAGGCGATCAAAAAGCTGATGGGGCTGCGCGCCAAGACGGCGCGAGTGGTGCGCGATGGCGCTGAAACCGATGTGCCGGTGGACGATGTGCGTGTGGGCGATATTGTCATGGTGCGCCCTGGCGAGAAGATCCCGGTAGATGGCGTGGTGGTTGAAGGCCGTTCTACGATTGATGAGTCGATGCTCACCGGTGAGTCGCTGCCCGTGGAGAAGACGCCGGGAGCCAGTGTAATCGGGGCGACGATCAACAAGCAAGGGCTGCTCAAGTTCGAAGCGACCAAAGTCGGCAAAGAGACGGCGCTGGCGCAAATTGTCAAGTTGGTGGAAGAGGCGCAGGGCAGCAAGGCGCCGATCCAAAAGCTGGCCGATCAGGTGTCCGGGGTCTTTGTGCCGATCGTGATCGGCATTGCCTTACTGACCTTTGTCGGCTGGTACTTTATTGGGGGCGCCGGTTTTACGGTGGCGTTGATCAACCTGGTGGCGGTGCTGGTGATTGCCTGCCCTTGTGCGTTGGGGCTGGCGACGCCGACGGCGATTATGGTCGGCACGGGCAAGGGCGCTGAACGTGGGCTGTTGTTCCGCACCTCGGAGGCGCTGGAGCGCGCCGGCAAGATTCGCACGGTGGTGCTGGACAAGACCGGCACCATCACCAAGGGGCGGCCCACGGTGACCGATATTGTCCTCAACGGCAGCAAGCTGTCCGAAGATCAGGTCCTCTACGCCGCCGCCTCGGCGGAGAAGGGCAGCGAGCATCCGTTGGCGGAGGCGATTGTGGCGGCGGCCACCGAACGGGGTCTCAATTTTGGGCAGTTACATGCCTTCCGCGCCGTGGCTGGTCAAGGCATTAACGCCAATGTTGATGGCAGCGAGGTGATGGTGGGCAACCTGCGTATGATGCAGGCAGTGGGTGTTCACCTGAACGGACTGGAACAGGAAGTGACCCGCCTTCAGGCCGAGGCCAAGACCGCGATGGTCACGGCGGTCAATGGCGAAGTAGCCGGCATTATCGCTGTCGCCGACGCCATCAAAGATGGCTCAGTCGAGGCGATTGCCGAACTGCACAAGCTGGGGCTGGAAGTGATCATGCTCACCGGCGACAACCAGAAGACCGCCGAAGCCATCGGCAAGGCCGCCGGCGTGGATCGGGTGATCGCCGAGGTGTTGCCTGGTGACAAAGCGGCGGTGGTGAAGGGGTTGCAGGCCGAGGGCAAAGTTGTGGCCATGGTTGGCGACGGCGTCAATGATGCGCCGGCCTTAGCCCAGGCGGATGTCGGCATTGCCATCGGCACCGGCACCGATGTGGCGATGGCGGCGGCGCCGGTGACGTTGATGAGCGGCGATTTGCGTGGCGTACCACGAGCGATTGCACTTTCGCGTCAGACGATGCGCACGATCAAGCAGAATCTCTTCTGGGCGTTCTTCTACAACGTCATCCTAATTCCGGCGGCGGCCTTGGGCTATCTGGTGCCGATTCTGGCCGCAGGGGCCATGGCCTTCAGTTCGATCTTTGTGGTAACGAACAGTCTCCGCTTGCGTCGAGTTCGGTTATAGGGTAACGCGTAGGTTAGGATTGAAATTTAGTCTTGAAACAAGGGGGAAGAATCATGGCAAAAGATCCGGTTTGCGGGATGGATGTGGATACACAGACCGCGCAACATAAATCTGAGTACAACGGACAGACCTACTATTTCTGCTGCGCCGGTTGTAAGCGCTCCTTTGACAAAGAGCCGGAGAAGTACATCGGCCAGGGGCAGGCGCAAGGCGGCCACGCGCACTAACTTACGCTAGGTTATCGCCTGCCGTCAGCAATGCTGATGGCAGGCGATAACCTATGAATTGAGTGGCGTAACAGTGGGTTAGGAGAAAACAATGCGACAACATCGCTTTGCGTCACACACACCGGATGAGCTACGTCGGCTCTCCAACTTGGGGCATATCGTGGAAGGTCTGTTGTTCGGGAGCGTTGGGATTTTGGCGCTTCTGGACAGCTTGGGGATGGCCGCCTGGGCTTCAATTGCGTGGCCCTTGCTTATTGTGATTGCCGGCGTCTTGCTCCTACTTCTTCTCTATCCATTCCACCCGCTGGGCGACTGGCCTGCCATCTGGCGCGATCCCCAGCAGCGGGAGCATACGATTATCGCAGTTGCCATTGCCCTGGCCGGCGGCGCCGAATTATTGCGCCGCGCCAACGCGAACTGGGCATATGGGTGGCCCGTTGCCTTGTTGATTGTTGGTGGTCTGTTTCTCACGCACGCTCAACATGGCACATCCGCCGCGGCGGCTAAAGCCGTTCGACGGCATCGCATCCTGGGTGCAACCATTATCGTAGCCGGTTTATTGCGCGTGGCGGCGTTGGCTGGTGGGGGAATCATGTTTGGCGTTCTCTGGTCGTTGGTACTACTCGTGGCGGCTGTACAACTGTTCCTCTACCGTGAACCGGAAGGGGCTTACGAAACAGGAGACGGGCATAGTGGTCATGGGGTATAAATGCCAGATGTTCACAATGAAACTACTGCCCGTAGCTTTACCACTGCACTAGCGGCTATCTCCTTTGGGGGCGGCTGGGATGGCGTACCCATCCTCGATCTCCAGAGCCGCATCCTGACCGAACTGGCTGTTCCTGATCGTCTGCTGGATATTGTTCTTTTACCCTAACTTCATCAACCTTTATCTGCAACAGGAGGAACCTATGCGTCAACGAAAAAGCTGGTCAATCTTGGGCATCGTCCTGACACTGGCGCTGCTGCTGGCTGCTTGCGCACCAGTGGGCGCACCGACAGCGCCCCAGGCCCCCTCGACCGCAAGCACCGGCGCCGGTCAGGTAGAGCGACTACGCGTGGCGGTGGTCGGTGACGAATCGACCTTAACGCCCTACACTTACGTTACGGGCTATCCGGGTTGGAACCTGCTGACACTCCAGTACGATACGCTCTATCAACTCGACCTGAATGGCATCCCCCAGCCGTGGCTGGCCACCAGCGCCACCCTGAGTGAAGACGGGCTGACTGTCACATTGGAGTTGCGCACTGATGTCAAGTGGCATGACGGTGAAGCGTTTACGGCGGAGGATGTCCAGTTCACCTTTGACTATTTCAAGGCGCATAGCCAGAGTCGCTTTACGCGTGACCTGCGCCCGGTGGCATCAGTTGCCGTTGATGGCGAGTCGCGGGTCATCCTCACCTTGAGCGCCCCGGCCCCGGCCCTCGAACTGGGGACCCTGGCCGATGTCCCGATCCTGCCACAGCACATTTGGGCGACCGTCGAGACGCCGGAAGAGCATCAATTTGAGAGCGGCACCAATATCGGCACCGGTCCCTATAAGTTGGTTGAATACCAGCCGGAACAGTTCTATCGGTTTGAAGCCAACAATGACTATTTTGCCGGCGCGCCGGCGGTGAAGGAACTGGTCGTGGTCAAATTTGCCGACGATGCCGGCACGTTGGCCGCCCTGCGGGGAGGCGAGGTGGATATGATCGTGCGCCCCGTTGCCCCGGAGCAGATCGACTTGCTCAAGGCCATGAGCAACATGGCCGTGGCCCAGGGACCGCTCTTTGCCACGCAGATGCTCACCTATGACATCACACGCGCACCGTTTAACCGTCTGGAAGTGCGCCAGGCGATGGCGCTGGCGATTGACCGCCAGGACATTATTGACACGGTCTTTTTGGGCGCCGGTACGATTGGCAGTTTGGGTTGGATTCATCCGGCCTCACCGGTCTTTAACCAGGAGGTGACGACCACCTACGACCCGGAGCAGGCGCAAAACCTTTTAGAGGAGGCCGGCATTGTGGATAGTGATGGCGACGGCATTCGTGAGTTGGAGGGCGAACCGCTTGCGTTCGAGTTGCTGGTCAATGGCTCCGATTCCCTGCGCTTGCGCATGGCGGAGTTGGTCAGCGAGATGTTGGGCAAGATTGGCATAGAAGCCACGGTAGCCGCCGTGGAACAGGCAACCTGGGAAGAGGCGGTGTGGCCCGGCTTTGATGTCGCCAATGGGCGCAACTACGACATGGCGATGTGGGGCTGGTCGGCGCCGGTGCAGGCTGATGTCACGCGGATTGCGTCGCTGGTACATGCGGACCCGGCGATTGGTTCACTCAATCTGAGCGGCTACCAGAGTGAACGGGCCGACGAACTGGCGGCGGCGATCACCACCGAGATCAACCCGGCGCGCAGCGCCGAGTTGAATCGCGAATTGCAGATGGTCATTGCTGAGGAGTTGCCCTTTATCATGCTGCTCTATCCGGATGGCGCCTACGCCTACACTTCGGGCGTCTACGCCGGTTGGTCCTTTATGACCGGCCAGGGGGTCTTCCATAAACTCTCTTTCCTGCCGGAAGCCGCCCGCCCGTAGCTCCGAGTGACAAGATGACAAGGTGACAAGGTGAAGTTCACCCTGTCACCTTGTCAGGTATACGAACTAATTCTGAGTCATGTCTGTTATCCCCTATGCCCTTTGACGAGGTCTGCATGCTTACCGACACCCGCCGTGGCCGTTTCGTGCAATATCTGCTTGTGCTGGTCGTCGCCATTACGCTCAATTTTCTGTTGCCGCGCCTGATGCCGGGCAACCCGCTGGCGTTGCTGGCCGGCGTCGATGTGGGGTTGCTGCAACCGGAAGAGCGGGCCGAGGTGCTGGCGCGCGTGGGGCTTGACCGCCCGCTTTACCAGCAATACCTGGACTATTGGGGCGACCTGTTGCGCGGCGACTTTGGTTACTCCTACCGCCAGAAGCGCCCCATTACCGACTTGCTGCTGACTACGCTCCCCTGGACGCTGCTGCTGGCGGGGAGTTCACTGGTGGTCTCGGCTGGTGTGGGCATTGTGTTGGGCGCCTTGTCGGCCTGGCGGCGGGGCGGGCTGCTCGATATGGGCTTGCTCTGGTCGATGATCGCCGTCAACTCCCTCCCCTCCTTCTGGCTGGGCATGTTGCTGGTCTCTGTGGTGTCGGTGCAGTGGGGCCTGCTGCCCTCCTTTGGCGCCGTGACGCCGGCATCGGGTTACCGCGGTTGGCAACACACCAATGACATCATCCGCCATGCTGTCTTGCCGGTGTTGACGCTGGCGGTGGTCAGCATTCCCAACATCTATATTACCATGCGTTACACCATGCTGGGGGTGTTGGGGGAGGAATTTATTCGCACCGCACGCGCCAAGGGGCTGCGCGAACCCACAGTGTTGTTTCGCCATGTCACACGCAATGCCCTGGCGCCGGTGGCCACGGTGTTGGCGCTGCGGTTGGGGGCAGCCTTTGGCGGCGCGGTAGTGATCGAAACGGTCTTTTCCTATCCGGGCCTGGGCCGTCTGATCTTTGAAGCGGTGAGCGGGCGCGATTATCCGGTCATGCAAGCCGCCTTCTTGCTCTTTACGCTGGCCGTACTGCTATCGAATTTGTTGGCCGACTTGCTCTATCCTTTGCTTGACCCGCGCACGAAAGCATCATGACAACGACAACCAAGCTAGAGACCACTGGTGACGCAGCGACTGTTGATCGACAGCAACCCTTCTCGACGCGGCAACGCCGCCGGCGTCGGATCACAACTTCTCATGTTGCGGCAATGCTGGGGCTAGGGCTGGTGCTGGGGCTGGCTTTGCTTGCCATCTTTGCCCCACAACTCAGCCCCTATGATCCCACCGAACGCGTTGGCCGTCCCTTTGCCGCGCCGAGCGCAGATCATCGCCTAGGCACGAATGATATTGGCCAGGACATCCTGAGCGAACTGATCTATGGGGCGCGCGTCTCGCTTACCGTTGGGGTGGTGGCGGCGCTGCTTGCTATCACGATTGGCACGACCGTTGGCTTGTTGGCCGGCTACTATCCGCGTCTAGGCAACCTGCTGATGCGGGTCGTGGACATTGTGCTGGTCTTGCCCTTTCTGCCGTTGCTGATCTTGCTGGCCACCTATTTGGGACGCAGCCTCTTCAATACGATTCTCATCATTGGGCTGCTCGTCTGGGCTGGGACGGCGCGCGTGATTCGCGCGCAAGTGTTGGGCCTGATCAAACAGGATTACGTGGCGGCAGCGCGAGCGGTTGGCGCCACCGACGGTCATATCGTGCTGCGCCATCTATTGCCGCAGGTGCTTTTGCTGGCCGTGGGCCAATTTGTCGAGGCAACCAGCAGCGCCATCTTGCTGGAGGCGGCGCTGAGTTTCCTCGGCTTGGGCGATCCGCTGCAAAAGAGTTGGGGTACGGTTCTCTATTGGGCGCAGGTGCGGGGCGCCTTTCTAACACCGGCCTGGCTCTGGTGGGTATTGCCGCCGGGTCTCCTGATCATCTGCGCATCTGTTGGCTTCGCCTTTATTGGCTTTGCCCTGGAACAGATCCTCAACCCGCGTCTGCAACAACAAAGGTAGTGGGCAACTGCGCAAAAAGGGTATTGACATTTCAAGTATGCTGTATTAAGCTTTCTTTTATGGTCCCTACGTTATTCTAACACGTGTAGTATCCTAACAAAGGTTTGTCCCTCAATTCTTCGATAACAACTCTCCAGCGCGAAGATGGGACAAGCCTTTGTTGGGTAGTTGTACCTCTGTCGTCCGATGTCCGGTTAAGAGTACAAAGGAAACCTATCCATGTCCAAACGAACAAAACTTTTTGGCGACGGCAAGATGCAGGTGCTTGCGCTCCTCAGCACAGTTTTACTCATGCTCACGAATGGGGGCGTCGCCGTCGCCCATGACGGTCAGCACGGTCCACCGACTGGTCATATCCTCGGTAGCGGCGCCTATGGCAACATCGAGCTTTTGAGTGTCGAAAGGGTGACTACCACCGATGATCTTGTGGCAGATGTGGCGATCAATCCCGCTGGAACTTATGCCTTCCTTGCCAACTGGGGCGAGCCAGATTGCCCCGGGCCGGAAGGCGGCGGGCAGAATACGCCCGACGCCGGCGCCTGGGTGGTCGACATCCGGGACCTGAGCGACCCCAAGACAGTCGGCTTCATCCCTTCGCACCAGGATAGCCGGCCGGGGGAAGGGATGCAAGTTGTCACGATTTCGACCAAATTCTTTAACGGCGACATGCTGGTGATGAACAACGAGCAGTGTGGCAAGAATGGCAAGGGGGGCGTTTCGCTGTGGGATGTCACCAACCCGCTCAAGCCCAACAAACTTTCCGAGCATTTTGGTGATCGCGGGGGGATTGCCAGAGGTGACGCCAATGACATCCATAGCGCGTTTGCCTGGGACACAGGAGACAAAGCCTATGTGGTAATCGTTGACAACTTTGAAACCACCGACGTTGACATCCTCGACATTACCAACCCCAAACGACCGCGCTTGATTGCAGAACTAAATCTCGATGGCATGTTCCCGGGTATTACGCAGACCCCCCTCGGACTTACCCAGGTGAACCTCCACGATATGGTGGTAAAACAGATCAACGGTCAGTGGATTATGTTGCTCTCCTATTGGGACGGGGGCTATGTGCAACTGAATGTCAACAACCCAGCCAATCCTACCCTGATCGGCGATACTGATTACAACAACCCCGATCCGGAGCTACTGGAATCGACCGACGCCAGCTTGACGCCGGAAGGCAATGGGCATCAGGCCGAGTTTACGACGGACAACCGCTTCTTCATCGCCACCGATGAGGATTTTGCACCCTATGGCGCCACCGCTTTCGCCATCAAGACTGGTGCGAATGCCGGCAGCTATCCCTCTGTCCCGGTGCCCGGTGCGGCGCCGATTACCATTCTGGCCGACGAGACATTGAATGGTCCGACGGTCTATGGCGGCTACGGGTGTCCTACCTCCGCCCCGATCCCACGACCCGAGGACGTACCAGGGTATCTAGCGCTGGTTGGCGCTGGTGAAGAGAAGATCATTGTTCTCCAACGCGGACCGACGGGTGATCCAAGTGCGCCGGAAGCGGCCTGTTTCCCAGGGGAGAAGGCGCATAGTGCAGCCCTGGCCGGCTGGGATGCCGTACTCTTTGTGCAACGACACGGCGGCACGGAGAACCCGCCCTTTTGCGGTTCCGGCGCCTTTGTCGATGTGATTGTGGGCGTCTGCACAAACCACGAAGCCTACCACAAACTATTCAATACGCCCGTGAGTTTCGGTCCCTATCCAGATGGACCGGCCATCGGTACAATTGGCGAGGAGATCGAAGCGACCGCCGCGTTCGACGGCTGGGGCTACGTTCACCTGTTCAGCAACACCTTAGTCGGGGGAAAATTTGCTGAACTGGATACCTACGCCATTGACGAAGCCCATGACGAAACTTATGCCATCAATGCCGGCGACTTAAGTGTGCATGAGGTGGCGACCGATCCGCAGAGTGCCAGCCACGCCTATCTCTCGTACTATAGTGGCGGGCTGCGTTCGCTGGAAATTCAGTGCGCCAATCCGGCTGATGAGACGACCTGTGACCTGGTTGAGGTCGGCGGCTACCTTGACCCCAATGGCAACGACTTCTGGGGCGTCGAAACGTTCGTGCGCGATGGGCAGACGATCATTCTCGGCAGCGACCGTGATAGCGGGTTATGGGTTTTCCGCCGTACAGCGGGAGCGGTGCAGGCTGCCGGCGCCGATGATGCGGCGGCGCAGCGCTCCTTCCTGCCGATTGTTGTACGGTAGGCGGACATAGCCCCGGCTCATTCGTAGTCCTCAATTGATCAATCCAATGGTTGCGCCGGCCTGGCATCTAGTGCTGAGGCCGGCGCTTTTTTTACCCAAACAGCCACGTGATGTAACAAGTGCAATAAATCACTGGGCTTGATCCGGCACCCGATAACCGGTGGTTTTCAACGCAAACCACTATCAGGGCAACATCTCCTCGTTGTGTTCCATCATTCCTCGCGTCATCACCCTACCGCGCCATTTGGCCTACGCGTAACAGGCCGAATCCCCCTGTCCCCCGGGGGTAGGGGATGCTACACTGAGCATGTAAACCGATCATCAGTAAGCAGGAGTGTAATGCGACAAGCGGAGATTGTGCCATGCAGCCACAAACGCGATTGGAAGTGATCCGCCGGCTGAAAAGCATCGAAGGGCATGTGCGGGGCGTGATCCAGATGGTGGAAGCGGATCGCCCTTGTGCCGCCATTGTACAGCAAACGCGGGCAGTGCAAGGGTCGTTGAAGCAAGTGACTGGTTTGCTATTGGCCCAACACCTAGATGTTTGCCTGCGCGAATTGTGGGGCGATGAGATGGATAAGACACAACAACAATTGCGCGACGAATTGCTTGTCTTGTTTACCCAAAAAGAGTGACGGAGGCAAATGATGAAACCGAAAACCGAAATGATTGGCGCCGTAACCGATCCCGTTTGCGGCATGACGATGAATCCAGCAGAGGCAGCCCACAGCCGTGCCTATCAGGAGCAGACCTTTTTCTTTTGCTCCGATCAATGCGCCGGGCAGTTTGACCGTGAACCACAACGCTATCGAAGCAGCGGCGCCGGGCTTGCTCACTTGCCGCATCCAACCGGCAACGGCCACCACGCTGATTTGAGCGGGGTTGTACCGAAGCCACAAGCCGATAGGCAAATGGCGATTGCACCGGCTGACGATCAAGCGGCTCACCATACAGCGCAAGGGGAGGCTGTAGACGAAGAGACGGCGGCGCACCAGCGCGAGTATCAGACATTAATGCGCAAATTTTGGTTTGCCACAGTCATCTCCCTTCCGGTCATCCTGGTGGCCTACCCGAATTTGCCCTGGCTCTACTTGCCCTCTCTCTTTATGGCGGAAGTCCCGGAGCGTGTGATTCGACTCCTCTTTATCCTTTCCGGGCTGGTCACTTTGCCGGTCATGGTCTATTCCGGCGGGCAGTTCTTTACCGGCGCCTGGCTGGCCTTCCGGCGTCATGCAGCAGATATGAATACCCTGATTGCGTTAGGCACGGGTGCGGCCTGGCTCTACTCCACGGTGGCGCTGATCTTTCCGCAACTTTTCCCGGCCGGCACGGCGGAACCGTTTTATGATGTGACGGCCGTGGTAACGGCATTGGTCGTATTAGGACAGGCGTTGGAAGTGCGTGCTAAGGGTCAGACTAGCCAGGCCATCCGCAAGCTGATCGGTCTCCAAGCCAAAACCGCGCGCGTGGTGCGTAACGGCCAGGAATTGGAGCTTCCCGTCGAAGCGGTGCTGGTCGGTGACGTGGTGGTTGTCCGGCCCGGCGAGAAAATTCCGGTGGATGGGATTGTTACCGAAGGTCAATCCGCCGTTGACGAGTCGATGATCACCGGTGAGAGTCTCCCGGTGGATAAGAAGGTCGAAGATGAGGTCATCGGCGCGACCATGAACACCACCGGCAGCTTCAAATTCCGCGCCACCAAAGTTGGCAAGGACACGGCCCTGGCCCAGATCGTCAAGCTGGTGCAAGATGCCATGGGCAGCAAGGCGCCGATTGCCCGGCTGGTCGATGTGGTGTCGAGCTACTTTGTGCCGGCGGTGATGATCATTGCCATCCTCACCTTCCTGGTTTGGTTCAACTTCGGCCCCAGCCCAACGTTGGCCTTTGCCGTGGTCACGGCGGTGACGGTCTTGATCATTGCCTGTCCTTGTGCGGTGGGCATGGCCGTCCCCATGAGCCTGGTGGCCGGCGTGGGTAAAGGCGCTGAACATGGGGTGCTAATTCGCAACGGCGAAGCGCTGCAATTGGCGGCCCAAATCAAGACCATTGTGCTTGATAAGACCGGCACCATCACCAAGGGCAAACCGGCATTGACTGATGTGGTGCCTGCCCCTGGCTTCGATGAACAGACGTTGCTCCGGCTCGCAGCCGGCGCCGATGAACCTTCCGAACACCCACTGGCGCAGGCCATTGTCGAAGGGGCGCGCAACAAAGGGTTAGAGCCGGCCGTGGCCGCTGCCTTTAATGCCATTCCCGGTCATGGCGTAGAGGCTGAAATCGGTGGGCAACGGGTGCTGGTCGGCAACGGCAAGCTGATGAAACGGGAGCAGATCGACACCACTGCCGTTGACGCCGCCGTACAGCGGTTGCAAGGGGAAGGCAAAACTGCCATGTATGTGGCCGTAGTGGAGCAGGTGGCCGGTGTGGTGGCGGTAGCCGACACGATTAAAGAGGATTCGGTAGAAGCCATTCGCGTCATGCAGGCGATGGGGTTGGAAGTGATTATGCTGACGGGTGACAACGAACGCACGGCGCAGGCGATTGCCCGTCAGGCCGGCATCCAGCGCGTGCTGGCCGAGGTTTTGCCTGAGGACAAGGCCAAGGAGATCCACTTGCTCAAGCAAGGGGGCCACAAAGTGGGGATGGTCGGCGACGGCATCAACGATGCGCCGGCGCTGGTCGAGGCGGACATCGGCTTCGCCATCGGCACCGGCACCGATGTGGCGATTGAGGCCGCCGACATCACGCTGATGAGCGGCAGTCTCAAAGGGGTGGCCTATGCGATTGAGGTCTCCAAGGCGACGATCCGCAATGCCAAGCAGAATCTGTTTAGCGCTTTTGTCTACAATGTGCTGGGTATTCCGGTGGCCGCCGGTCTCCTCTACCCCTTCTTGGGTCTCTTGCTCTCGCCGCTGATCGCCGGCGCCGCGATGGCGGCTTCCAGTGTGACCGTAGTGACGAATGCCAATCGCTTGCGCTTTTTCCAAGCGCGCAGTTTTAGCAAAACGGTGCGGGCAACCGCCTAGGGAGATGAGCAGATGAACATTACACAAATTATCGTCAATGGCGTGGGGTTGGTTGCCATTGCCTGGATCGCCTGGTACTTCTGGTTCTACCGCCGGCAAGGGCAACTGGCCACCGAGGTTAGCGGCGTACAAGATGTGCAGATCAAGGTCAAAGGAGGCTACGATCCCGATGTGATCGTCGTGAAACGCAATAAGCCGGTGCGGCTCCACTTTAACCGGCAAGAGTCATCGTTGTGCAGCGAGATGGTCATCTTTGACAAACTCAACCAGTCAGCCAAGTTGCCCGAAGGCCAGACCGTCACGATTGAGTTCACCCCCGAAACCGCCGGCGAAATCCCCTTCCAGTGCCAAATGGGTATGTTGCGCGGCAAGTTGATTGTGCAGGAGTAATCCGGGCTTGGTCAGCGGTTATGCCCGGCGGGAAGGAGAAAACCATGAATATGCCAGTGAAAGCGCCTACCGTTGCGCCGATCCAACGTCTTACCTTGCCGTTGTACAATGTGGCTTGCGGCAGTGATGGCCAAACGGTTGAACGGATCTTGCAGCAGATCCCAGGCGTGACGACCGTCTATGCCAACCCGGCCTCGGAAAAGGTATACATTGAATACGACGTCGCACAGACTGACCCGACCCGGTTACGGGCTGCGCTCGCCGAAGCCGGTTTTGGGCCAAAAGGGTTGCAGGTAACCTGTGGCCGTTGCGGACACCTACCCAGTGATACGTCTGGCGCCAAACGTCAACAACCTGAGCCGGCGCCGCGTCGGTGGTGGTTGTGGTAGGAAAAGCGCCAAAGTAGGCTAATCCCAACTGCGTCAGTAAAAACCATGAATTTACACGAGCAGATTGGTGGCGCTAACTGATGCAGTTGGTCTAAGATACCATGATGCAGTTTGAACAATGGGTGGATGGCTTGTGAATACAGAGCAGAATTTTACGATTTCACCCAGATTCATCTTCCGCCTGCTGATTCTGGTGGCTGTTGTGTGGTTGGCTGTGCGGCTTACCGATGTGTTGATTCTCCTCAGCCTGGCAGTGCTGGTGGCCGCTGTGATGCAGCCACCAGTAGCCTGGTTGGTGCGTTGGGGTGTGCCGCGCAGCGCTGCCGTGACGTTGCTTTATTTGGCGCTGCTGATTATGCTGGCACTGCTTGGCTATTTTCTAGCGCCTGTCTTCACAGCACAGATCAGTCTGCTTGCCGACGGGGAATGGTACACGCAGTTCCAGCAGTTGAGCGAGCAATGGCCGGCTCAGTTTCGCCCGTTGGCGGGGTCAGCATTGCTGATAGAATTTGCAACGCAGTGGGATTTTTGGGTGCAAAATTGGATCGCCGCACTGGGCCGTTGGGCCATCAGTCTCGGAAGTCTGTTATTCAATGGCGTGTTGACACTGGCGCTGGCCTACTTCCTGGCCATTGATCCCAATTCACCACGTCGGCTGTTGTTCGACCTGCTGCCTGAACCCTACCATCACCGCATGTATCATTGGTCTGGTCTTATGGGCGAACAAGTGGTACGCTGGGCCTGGAGTCAAGGATTGTTAAGCCTCTATATTGCCGTGGTCTACGGCGTGGGTCTGTACATCCTGGGTGTGCCCAATGCCCTCTTGTTAGCCGTCATTGGCGGAATGCTGGAGGTGGTTCCCTATCTGGGCGGCGTGATCACAGCGCTGGCGGCTGTTCTGCTAACCTTGCCTTATTCTGTAACAACAGCTTTGGCAGCGGTGATCTGGTACATGCTTGTGAATCAGGTCGAAAACTACATTTTGATTCCCCGCCTCTACCGCCGCACCATGCAATTGCACCCGTTGTTGGTGTTGATCGCGTTTATGGTCGGTGGACAGGTATTGGGGGTCATGGGGATGGTGTTGGCGATCCCTCTGGCGGCGGCGGTGCAGGCGGCCTGGGAACATCGTGACCGCTTTAACACGCCAGGCGCCGCTGGTGAAAATGTCCACCATGACCCAGTGTGTAGCATGCAGCTTACGCCGGAAGTGGCCCATAGTTCATTCATCTATCGTGGCCAAACCTACTACTTTTGCTCTGAACGTTGCTATAAAATTTTTTTAACTTGGCCGGTTGATCCGGTGTGCCAACAAAAGGTGATGCCGGCCATAGCCGAACAAGTAACTTATCAGGGAAAAACTTATTACTTTAGCGACCCTGACTGTGCGCGCAAGTTTGTCGAGGCGCCGGCATCATGGTTGTCGGTAGAGACCCAATCCACGTTTGAGTAAAAAATGGAGGACTACATAGACTACGCATCATTCTGGTGTTTGAGGGATTCAACTTGTCAAAATCTCCAAGCGCCAGAATCTTTGGCATTTTAATCGAATGGGTCAAAAGTCATGCTCTTTAACTCCGTAGAATTTCTGATCTTTTTTCCAGTAGTCGTCACCACCTACTTTCTCTGCCCTCAGCGTTATCGTTGGGCGCTGCTCCTGGCGGCGAGTTATTTATTCTATGCCGCCTGGCGCATAGAATATGCTCTCTTGTTGCTGCTCTCGACCGTAGTGGACTATACGGCAGCGCGCCGGATGGGGCAGCAAACCGAACGGGCCGGACGCGGTAAATATCTTGCCCTGAGTCTGGTCGTCAACCTGGGATTGCTCTTTACCTTTAAATATTTCAACTTTTTCAATGAGTCGGTGCGTGACCTCTTTGGTCTCTTTCGTGTCGACTATCAATTTGCCGGCTTGGATCTATTGTTGCCGGTGGGTCTCTCGTTTTACACTTTTCAATCACTGAGTTATGTCTTTGATGTTTACCGTGGCAAGCTGAAACCGGAACCCCATTTTGGCATCTTTGCCCTCTATGTTTCGTTCTTCCCCCAGTTGGTCGCCGGCCCGATTGAACGGGCAACCCATATGTTACCCCAGTTTCGTGTGCATCACTTGTTTGATGAAGGACGGGTCAACAGTGGTCTACGTTTGATCTTGTGGGGGCTGTTCAAAAAGGTGGTGATCGCTGACCGGCTGGCAGTCTATGTCAATCAAGTCTATAATCAGCCGGGGGATTACACCGGTTGGCCGCTGGTGTTGGCGACCTATTTTTTTGCCTTTCAAATCTACTGCGATTTTTCCGGCTATTCCGACATTGCGATTGGCTCCGCACGGGTCATGGGCTTTGACTTGATGGAGAACTTTCGTCAGCCCTATGTCGCGCGATCCGTGGCCGACTTCTGGCGGCGCTGGCACATTTCACTCTCCACCTGGTTTCGCGACTATCTCTATATTGCGCTGGGCGGTAATCGAGTGACGCCCTGGCGCTGGTATGTGAATCTGGCCATTGTCTTTTTGGTGAGCGGCCTCTGGCATGGCGCCCGCTGGACCTTTGTCATCTGGGGGGCGTTACATGCCTTCTATGTCCTCGTGGAAATTGGGTTAGGCAGTGTTAGCAATTGGGGCGCCCGTCGTCTAGGCCGACCAACTGATAGACTCCTGCCCGACTGGCTGAAGATTGTCATTACCTTTCATCTGGTACTCTTCAGTTGGATCTTCTTTCGGGCCAACAGCCTGGGCGATGCCTTGTTGATCATTCAGCAGATGACACAAACCGGCGGGATCGCCTTTACCGAAGCGATCTTTGCCCCCTGGCGTGCCGCTGGCGTTGTTGATGTGGAGCTGGAAATGATACTTTCGGTAGGGCTGATCGTTGTCATGGCGATGATGCAGTGGTACGAGCGCTACATTGCCAACATAGAACAAACCTTCATCAACACTCACGGCTGGGTGCGCTGGCTGGCCTATATCGCTATGGCCATTGCTGTCGCCAATCTTGGTGCGGCCATTGAGACACCATTTATCTACTTCCAGTTTTAGCGGGGTAGGGGCGCGGATTCAGGTAACGCGGATTTGTCAATGAGGAAGGATGATCCGCGTTACCTAAATCCGTGCCCCTATTTTGCCGTAATCTGCGCACAGTTGTTTTGCGGCGTTTGTCCACGGGCGATGCCGCGCATCCACCCCGTGGTCGCTTTGAAACTGGCCTGGCGCGTATTCGCATGTTGCACCGTCGGCAGGGTGACATAGGTTACCGGTTGCCCCCGTTCACAGAGGAGGGCGGCAAATTGCTGTTGGGCAACGGGGGTAATGACATGATCGGCTGTTCCCTGGAAAAAGGCGACCGGCACAGCAAAGCCGCCAAAGACGCCGGCATTATTGGCATCCAGCACGGCTTTGAAGAGCGGATAGGTTTCGCCCAGGCGCCCATTAAACAAGGTGGTACGAAACGCCGGCCGGTACATCGCTGGCGGGTCGTTGCTGTAATAGACAAAGATGTCATCAACACAGTGGGTCAAGGCATCCTGATCAAAGTTGGTGAGCCATTGGTCAAGAAAAATGTCAGCCGGGTTGATCAGCGTAGGGCCAAAGAAATGGCGATAGGCATAGACCAAGTAAGGCGTGAAAATGGGGCTTTCACGCATGAGCGTTTCAACGTTGGTTGTGGCGCCGTGGCTGATGACGCCGCGTAACGGCAGTTCCGGCGCATAGTCGGCGGCGAAATCTTTACTGGCAAAGGCCGCATGACCACCATTGGAGTAGCCGGCAAGGAAGAGCGCTTGCTGTGGACGAGCGCGCACCGTGGCCGGCGGTTTGCCAAGGAAATTGTAGGCAGCCCGTGCTGCATCAAGGAGCGTGTACGCCTCCAACTCGCTGATAAAGTATTCTTGGGGACGCGCCGGATCAGTATAGCGGCCTGACGGATATTCCTGAGAAGGCGCACACTCATCGCCCAAGCCTGTGGTGCCGGGGGCATAGGCCAATACCGGAAAGGACGTCTCGGCGGTGACGCGGGGGATAAAAAGGTCGGTTTGCAGGTCGATGGGTGCGCCGGTTTCATCGCGGCTCTGTACGGTGAGGCGGTACACATCAACGGCATACTGGGCGTTGACCAGATTACTGTCAGGATAGAAATTGTGGCTCAACTGGTTGATCTCCGCCATAGGAACGGTTTCGAGCAACTGCGCCGCCAGGATCATACCTGCTTGTGTGGCGCCGGCGGTGGTCGTTGTCACCGGCATTGTCATCGGCGGCGGCGTACCCGCGGTAGTGGCCGGAATGGCGGCGGGCGCGCTGGTTGCCGCAGCAGGCGCCATCGTTGGGTCAACGGTTGGCGCGAAGGTGTTGGTCACAGTAGGGGTCAACACGGTGGTTGCTGCGGCGGACGAAGCTACTGCAAGACGATGGCGACATGCGCTCAACAAGAGCAACAGACCGAGCATGGTTAAAACGAAGAGTGGTAGTTTGATCGACATAAGGCTTCCTTTCAGCCCCTACAAAACGATAGCGCAGCCAGCGGTCTTTCCGGAAAGCAACGATGCCGTTCTGCACAAAGCTGCCAAATTTGTTTGTCTTCCGCGGGGCCTCCAGGTGCGGTGTAGCTTTCTTATCACTGCGCAGCCTCGGTGGCCCGCATTACGGCGGTTGCCAGCAGAGGATTGGCAATGGGCGTCGGCGTGGCGACCGGCGGTGCAGTGGGGGTAGCGCCATCGCCGCCAGCCGCTTGCGTCGCACGGGCAATCGCCGTCGCCAACAACGGGTTGACGGGCGCGACCGGTGTCGTCACGACTGTTACTACGGCGGTTGGCGTCAGCGGTGGCGATAGCGTGGGGATGGGCGCACCCGGTGGGGGGTCAATACGGGCGGCCAACTGTTCCGCCACATACTGCTTACCAGGCTGGCGCAGGTGTTCAGTGTCGGTAAAAAAGTAAGCTGCCAGATCAAAGGAGAGGTCGAGCAGATCGACCCCTTGCGCCGCCAGTTCCTCTTTCACCACCTGTACATTGGCGGAAAATTGGCGCCGAAACGCTTCCCCCATATAGAGATCGCCCAACTCGGCGTTGACCGGCGTCACATAGAACAGCACTGGCGTCCCCGCCCGTTGCAGCCGTTGGGCAATATCGACCATAGCCTGCACTTTGCGGTGGCGCGGATTCAACGCCGCCATGTAATAGTAGGTGAGCAAGCGTTGATAATCAGCATCGGGCGTTACCTCTTGGTAGTAGACAAATTGCTCCCCGTCACTCGCAGCCAGGGCCGAGCCGCCCACATCGCCCTCAAAGTCCTGCACCTTGCCGATCTTGGTGGCGCCGGCGTAGACCGGGCTGCGGAAAAATTCATCCGCGGTGATCGCCGGTGTGTAGCCGCCAAAGAGCTGCAGCGGTCGCCCAAAGGTGCGTGCCAACGGCAATCCCAACGCCAACACTCGTTTTTCCCGGGTGAATTGATAGCCCGGCCGCTGATCCCACTCCGGCGAGAAGGAACGCATATTGATGGGAATGATCACCAGCGCCGGTCGATAGCCCTGGCGCAACATAAAGTTGAGATAGCTACGGTAGACCTCCATCCCGTAGGCAGCGTGGGAGAGTTCCCCAACGGTCTGCGCCGGCAGCCGTTCCTGGAGCATCGCCGCCGTGGTCTGGCTGCCTTCCGGGTGCCAGAGCGTGCTGTCACCTAGATAAATGATGTCAGATCTCTGATCCAGCAGCGCCTGAAAGCGCAGAACGGGTTCGGGCAGCGCCGCCGGATAGAAATAGCCCACGACCCATTGCCCAACCACGAGCAGGAACAGCAACGCCAGAAACTTCACTAAAAAGCGGCGCATCGCTACCCCCCGCCCGTGTTTGTAACGACCGGACAATCGGAACGGGGGGCGCCCCCATTTAGGATCTTTTGCATCCAACGCAAGGTGTCGCCGAAAGCATATTGGCGCGTGGCAAAGTGATCGACCTCCGGGTAGAGGTAATAGGTCACGCGCTTGCCCAACCCGCAGATCTGCGCCATAAAGGCTTCGTTGGTTTGGGCGGTGACAACTGGATCGACGGCGCCATGCAACAACAAGGCTGGGGTGTTGGGATTGATCGAGGCGCCCACATAATTTAGATCCAGCACCTGTTTGAAGGCGGCAAAGCTCCCATTCAGTTGACCGCTGTAGAGGGCATCCAGAAACTCCGTCCGGTAGAGCCGGCCCGGCTCTTGCGGATAGTATTGATAAACTTCATCCACACATTTACTGGTCACATCCTGGGTGAAGGTCGGCAGCCACTGTGGCAGGAAAACCTTCTCCGGCGCAATTACATAGGGGCCGTAATAAGTGCTATAGGCGTGAACAATGTAGGGCGCCAGCGGGGGGCGTTCGCGCAACAACGCCTCAACGCTCGGCGCCGTGGCATGGCCGATCACCCCTTTAACCGTCAATTCGGGCGCATACCAGGGCGCAAACTGATCGGCAGCAAAGGCGCCATGTCCGCCTTGCGAATAGCCGCTAAAAAAGACCGCATCCAGCGGTTGGGCCAAGATGTCGGGGGCTGGGGGCGCGGCAAAAAAGTTATAGACGGCACGCGCCGCATCCAAGAGGAGATACCCTTCCAGCCGGGCGACAAAGTACGGGTGCGTGCGCACTGCATCATCATACCCTTGCCAGAGGGGGAACACTGCAATAAACCCTTGGGCGGCATAGGAGAGCATGTGGGTGCGATAGTTGCCCCAATTGCGGCGACGCGTCCACTCATCGAGCGGCGCACAGGCGGCGCCGATGCCGGTGGTGCCGGAGCCATAGACCAGGACAGGAAACGTGGCCCATTGACTTAGGCGGGGAAAGAAAAGTTCGGCGCGCACATTGACCGACTGGTCACTTTCATCCACGGTTTGAAAGTTGATCTGGTAACGGTCAATATCATAGCGGGCCGGGACCAGATTGGAGGCCGGGTAGAACTGGGCGCTCAGTTCGTTGATCTGCGCCGCAGGGACCGTATCCATGTAGAGAACATTGGTGAGAATACCCCCGTGCAGCGCCAACACCGGCGCCAGCCGCGGCCCAACCGTCGGGGTGGATTCCAGCGTGGGGGTGGCGGCCAGTAAAGCGACTGCCGCGGCCGGCGTTGTTGCCACCGGTGGGGGTGGTGTGGCCGTAAAGGTGGGCCGCAACCCGCTCACCAACGAAGTCGCGGTCGGCGTGGCGCCGGCGGCGGCTTCTGCGCTCGATGATGCGGCCTGACGTGCAAATTTACACCCTGCCAGCAGGGGCAACAGGGTGCACAAAATGAGAAGAAATTGAAATTGTTTCATTACTTGATGCAACTGCCGACAATGGTAGGTTACGCCGTTGCTAATACAAAGTTGAAAGTAGCCGTTTTTCCGCCAGCGCTGGCGTTTTGGAGATCCATCACCAGCGACGGGTGAAAAATTCCGTCGCGAGCATTGCTCGGCTCGTCGGGAAAATATGAGCGATTATGCACCGCTTCTATGAACCTTCCATGAGAAAAGGGTGAAAAACCCGTGAGCGCATCGCCGGAGTCACCCTTAATTTCAGTGGCGACCACCTCTGTACGTGGTTTGCCCTTTGCGCGTTTTAGTCGATAGGCAATTTTGCCTACTAGACTCCCGCGCATTGGCGGTGTCGCCCAACCAATAGGCGGCTATAGTAGGAAGTAGATGTTGCATCGTGCAAGTCACCCACTGCATAGCAACTCGTCGTCCCAATTCATATAGTTTCCTGGAAAAGTTTTGGATCACATTCGCCAGTACGAGGATGGGGCAAAACTTTTCCGGATAGCTATGTATTCCACAAGAAAACTCACATGAACCGCAAAGAAAGAACAATTGTTGTCACGATTGTCATTAATCTTCTGTTGATCTTTTTTAAGTTCTGGCTGGCCAATGCATCGGGTAGTCTGGCTCTGCGCGCCAGCGCCGTTCACGCTGTCACCGATACCACGATTAGCGTGTTTGTACTGATCGGCCTTTTGCTCAGCCGTTGGGAAGAAAGTCGCCGGCGCACACAGCAAGGGGTCAGTGTTGTCGAGAACTGGGTGGCGCTGGCTGTCGCTGTCGCCGTTTTTTACGTAGGTTTCGATATTGTGAGCGATGTCCTGCTGGGCGAAGAGCCGGAACTGCGCAATCTGGGGCCAATTACGCTGGCGGCACTGGTGACAGTCGCCGTCGCCTACTTTCTTGCCCACTATAAACTATATGTCGGCCGGCAGACTGGTTCACCGGCGCTGATCGCCAGCGGCTATCATGCCCAAATGGATATTTACGCTGCGATTGTGGTCGTGGCTGGTCTGGCCGGCGGCGCGCTGGGTTTGCCTAATCTTGATCGCGTTGCCGCCGCTGTGGTTGTCGTCTTTATCCTGTTCGCCGGTTATGAGATCGCCGCCGCAGCCATCACGGCGCTGCGCCACCGGCAGCTCTTGGACATTGAAGGGGAACACACACACTCCTCGCCAGGGACGATGACCGGAATGTGGCGCGCCTTTGCCCCGACGGCAAGCCTCGTGCTGCTGGCGTTATACCTGTTATCCGGCTTTTACACAGTAGCGCCGGGAGAAGCAGCCGTTGTACGTCGTTATGGCGGCGTGATCGCCAGAAATGTGGGTCCAGGTCTGCACTATCGCCTGCCCTGGCCGGTTGACCGGGTGGATGTTGTGGCGGTTGACACGATTCGACGCACGGACAGTCCGGCCAGTCTTATGCTTACAGGCGATGAGAATCTGATCGCGCTCCGCCTCAGCCTGCACTATGCGATCAATGATGCGGCGGCATTTCTCTTAGCCGCCGCCGACCCGGAAACGCTGGTGCTACAGGCCAGCGATACGGCCCTACGCCAGGTGGTGGCCCAGGAAAACGTCGATGCCCTGCTGACCGTCGATAAAACGGCCATTGAGCAACAGACCGCCGTCCTAACGCAAAGCGCGTTGGATAAGTACAACATTGGTCTGTACGTGGTTGGTGTGCAACTGCTGGAAAGCAGCCCACCGCCAGAGGTTGCCGACGCCTTTCGCGATGTCGCCAGTGCGCGTGAAGATCGCAACACCTTTGTCAATGAAGCGTTGGCGTATCGGAATGAAGTAGTGGCGCTGGCGCGTGGGGATGCGGCGCAGACGGTGCAGACCGCCAACGCCTATGCCGCTGAAAAAGTAGGACGGGCAACGGCAGATTCGACGCTGTTTACCAATCGGCAAGGCGCCTACGCCCAGGCCAAAGAAGTCACTCGTTTACGGCTATACTTAGAAGCAGCGGAAAAGGCGCTGTCCGGCGCACGCAAGTTTATTCTCGATGCGGCAGTCAAGTTGCAAACCACCGACCTCTGGGTGCCGGGTGATACGAATGCTGTCCAGATGTTCCCGCCGGCGCCGTAATGTTTGCGCCTCATTGCTAAAATCAGGAGTTTGTTACTATGAAAGTTCTTCGTATTGTTCTCTTTGGCCTTGTTGCTCTCGGCTTTTTGGCTGCCAACCTGGTCTTTTTTCAGGTAGATGCCACCGAGGCCGCCATTGTGACCCAATTTGGTCAACCAGTGCGTGTGATTATGACGCCCGGCTTATACACCAAATTGCCCGATCCGTTCCAGAGCGTGCTACGCATCAACACGCAGCTTCAGGTTTATAATTTGCCGCAAACCGAGTTTCTCACGGCTGACAAAAAAAATATTGTGCTGGAATCCTATACAACCTGGCAGGTCACAGATGCCCTGGCCTTTGTCAAGACGGTGCGCGATCCACTGGGCGCCGGCACACGGCTGGCCGATATTCTCGCCTCTGAACTCGGCGCCGCGCTGGGGCAGGTGGAGTTAGGGCAACTGGTCACGGTGGATACCGGTCAACTGCGGCTACCGGAGACATTAGGTAAGATTACAGAGAACGCTGCCGTACGCACCAAAAATTTTGGCTTTACAGTGACCGATGTGCGCCTCAAACAGTTGACCTTTCCCCAAGCCAACCTGACCAGTGTGTTCCAACGGATGCGGGCGGAGCGCGAGGCGATTGCCCGTCAGTTCCGCTCCGAAGGCACCGAACAGGCGGCCGGCATTCGCGCCACGGCCGATACGGAAAAGGCGCGCCTTCTGGCCGAAGCCAATCAACAGGCCGCGGAAACGCGTGGCCGAGCAGATGCCGAAGCAATTGCTATTTATGCGAAAGCCTTTGGCAAAGATCCAGAGTTCTACCGTTTCTTGCGCACCCTGGAATCCTATAACGCGTTTATTGACGAAAACACCACACTGATCTTGCCGGCGAACTCGGAGTTGCTCCAGTACCTGAATCCGACCAGTGCGCGCCCGGTTGCCAGCGCCGTCACCGAGGAGCAGCAACCATGAGTACACTACCGCCAACACCACCGGAAGAACAACCACCTGCCCAACCGCCCGCCCAACCGCCCGAAGGTCGTTCTATCGACTGGCGTGCGCTGATCAACCGGGTAATACGCGCTGCCGGCGAGGGTATCCGCATCCTTGTCGGTGATGGTGAATCGCCGTTGACTGATTTTAGAGCGGCTTTGGGGCGTCACGATCTGCGCCGGCTGGCGTGGGGTGGGCTGGGATTGGTCATTGTCGCCTACTTGCTCAGTGGCGTCTATGTGGTGGATCCTGGTGAAGCAGCAGTGGTGCGACGCTTTGGGATCGTGGTTGCACCGCGCGTTGATTCAGGGCTGCATTACCGTTTACCCTGGCCCATCGATCGGGTCGATGTTGTCAACGTCAGCGATGTACGCCGAGAAACAGTAGGCATCCTGATGCCGGAAGAGGATCATGAACACCCTGAGCCGCCGTCCAAGCTTCAGGTGCTTTCCGGAGACACCAATGTGATTGACATCGAAATTGTTGTGCAATATCAGGTGCGCGACCCGGCTGATTTCCTGCTGAGTGTGCAGTATGCCCCCTATCTGCTGGTACGCGATGTGGCGCGGCAAGCGGTGACCGAGTTGTTGAGCCGCCAGCCGGTGGATGCAATCCTCACGACGGAGCGCCAGTCGCTTCAGGAGGCGATCCGGGCGGAAATGCAACGACGGCTGGATTGGTACAGCAGCGGGTTGGCTGTGGCAGGCATCAACTTGCAGAAAGCTTTTCCACCCGACGAAGTTGCCAATGCCTTTACCGATGTCAACAGCGCACGCGAGGATAAAGCGCGCGCCATCAACGAAGCGAACGGCTATGCCAATAGCATCATTCCTGAAGCGCGCGGGCAAGCACAACAAATTCTTGCAGATGCCCAGTCATACGAATCAGATACGCTAGCGCAGGCCACCGGGGCCGCGCAGGCATTCGACGCCGTGCTGGCGGAGTATCAGGATAACACGCGCATTTACGGCGATGAGATCACCCGCTACCGCCTCTATCTGGAGACACTGGAAAAGGTGCTGTCGCGCGTCCAGGTTTACGTAGTGGATGGCGACAGTGGCGGCGCAGTCAACTTGCGTCTGTTTGGCAATCCTACAGCGCCGGCGTCATTGCCACGCTAGAAATATGAGGACAAAACACGGAGCTTTATGGCAGAAGAATGGACCCAAGTTTGGGAAGATATGCGCCGGTCTCTGTTGGGTATGGCCCCAACGCCGCGACCACAGGGGGCCGAACCGACTGACGTTGGTGAGCAAGCGGTTCCAACGTTACCCACAGCAAGCAGCCTGGCGCCTGCTCTTCCGACCGCGGAAGGGTTGGAACAGGTTGTTACGGTCCCGCTTGCCGACGATTTTGTTTCGTCTGAGGACAACCCTAGCGACCGGAATGCTGATGGTTCGGCGACCTCAATGGTGGTGGAACAGGCTGTCGCCGGTGTGGATAGCCCGGCAGCCTCCCCATTGCCCAGTGCGCCCCGTCGTTATTGGTGGCAGCGCGAGTCTACCTTGATCATCGCCATGATAGTGGCCGGCAGCGCGTGGTTTGTGCAGAGTAGCGGGCTGTGGGCGCGTTGGACGGCGCCGCAAGCGCCGGCACCGGATGTGGTCGCCACGTTTGCTGGCGGCCAGATTACCCTTGCGGATGTGAAAGCGCATCTGCAGTTGCTTGATCCGGGTCACACAGGAGAAACAGAGTATGCCCCCGAAGAGGTGATGGCTGTGGTTGAAAACCTGGTGACGGAGGAGATGGTGCGTCGTTGGGCCGCCCAACGCCAACCGGAAAGTGAAGAGGACTTTCAGCACGCAATGGAGCATATCACCGAGGATTTGAACCTGCAATCCCTGGAGACGCAATTGCACACGGGAAAAATTCTGGTAGGCGAGAGCGAAATTCAGCGCTACTACAACACCAACCGGGCGCAATTTGGCGACCAAACCCTGAATGATGTGCGTGAACAGATTCGGCAACAGTTGGTGGCCGAACGCGAGCAAAACTACCTGGAAAATTACATCGATCAACTCAAGGAAAGCGCTTCTGTCACCCGTTACTTTGCGTTGCTGAAAGCGCCGGAACCGACTGAGGATGAATTGCGCCGCTATTACGAAGAAAATCGGCAACAATATACGTTACCGCGACGGGTGGTGGTGGATGAATTGCAATTTCCAGCCGGTGAAGATGAGACGGCGGCGCGTCAGGCTGCCAATGATGCGTTGTTAAAGCTCCGTTCGGGAGTGGATTTTGCGGCGATTCCGCAAGATGTACCGCGCGCGGTGGTCACGACCGGTATTCCCGTGGCTGAAGGAGCGCGTGACCGCGCTTGGGACGCCGTGGTCTTTGCTTTAACCGAAGGGGAGCTAAGTGATGTCTTCCAGGTGAATGATGCTTTTTACTTGGTGCGGTTGCAGAAACGCGAAAACACACGTGTGCAAACCTTTGAGGAAGTGCGCCCCCTGGTGCAAGCGGTCGTCGCGCCACAAGTAAGCGAGCAGTGGTTTGCCGCCAATGCGAGTAAAACACTTTTCACCATCAAAAGCAGCCGTTATACTGTCGGTGAATTTTATCGTGAGTATCAGGAGTTCACACCAGCTATTCAAGCCCAGTTTGCCGGAGTGACGGGAATGCAGGATCTGGCCGAACGGCTGATCGAGCGTCTGCTGTTGGTCGCTGATGCCAATGACCAGTTGTTGGATGTACAAAATCAGCCTCTGGCCGACGAGGCCCGCCTGCAACTGATGCAACAGATGTTGCACCAAGAAGAGATCGATGACCAAATCTTGGTGACGGATCAGGATATTGCGCAATTTTACGAACAAAATCGCGATTTTTTGATCACGTCGCCCCAGGCGCGCATTCGCTACATCCGCATGGGGTTAGGGAATAGTGAGGACGAAGCCACCCGTGCGCGCCAGCGCGCTGATGAAGCCTATCAAAAACTCAAGCCCGGGCTCTTTCGGCGAGGAGAAGATTTCGCGGTTGTGGCGCGTGAATACTCTGAAGATCCGGATACGGCTGCCAACGGCGGGGAGTTGCCCGGCTGGATTGGCGGCAATGAGGATGATATCCTGACCCAGCTTCAACAACATGAGTTTAATGATATAGCGCTCAGTCTGCCGGCTGGTGAAATCAGTGAGCCATTCGCGTCTGGTGATAGCCTTTATATCGTGCAAGTTCTCGAACGCACCGATCCGCAACCGATGGCCCCTGAGACAGCGCGCCCGCTGATTGAACAGGTTTTACGCCAGCAGAAGCATGATGAACGCGAAGCCGAACTGCAAAATAAACTTTTACAAGGGGCCGGTTTTGAGATTTATTGGCCTGTACTGGAAGATTATATTCGACAGTTGCAGACAAATCTATCAGTCACGCCGGCGCCGTGACTGATAGTCAAGGAGGATATTGATGGGAAAGATGGATGAATTGGAGAAAGTTTACGTTCACCGGCCTCATAGCAACCAGGCGGTCAAGAACGCATTCACATGGGCAGGGGCTATCGTGGGTCTGATTATTGCCTACCTGCTTGGCGAAAAGCTCCTGACGTCGCCAATGTACTCTATCCACTGGATTACGGCGATTGCGGGGGCAACCCTCGGTTACCTCGTCGGGCTATTCCTTGCCTTGATCAAGCTTGCAAATAACGTTAGGGAGTGAGTTTTTGCTTTTATGTATACACAAAATCTACTTTTTCGCCATCTACTTGTTGGCCTGTTTGCTGTACTCCTGATGCTGCCCTTCTGGTTCGGGCGGCTTGACTGGGATCCGGAAATGCGCCTATGGCGGGCAATCGGCGACGGCAGCTTTCTGCTGCTCTTTTTTACGCTCGCCATTGGTCCTATCGCTAAGCTTTGGAATCCGGCGGCCCGCCTGATCGCCTGGCGGCGCGAAACCGGGATTTGGTACGGTCTCTTGGCTTTTGTTCATACGCTGCTCATCCTTTCCGGGTGGGTGCGTTGGGAGTGGCTGCGCTTTTGGGGTTACGAGTTTATTCCCCAGTTGGAACGCGTCGCGCGCATGGAACCCGGTTTTGGCTTGGCGAACTTGATTGGCCTGGTGGCCGTTATGATCACATTGTTGCTGGTCGCAACGTC
Source organism: Caldilinea sp. CFX5 (assembly GCA_021405325.1). The sequence continues at coordinate 31,431 of QWII01000014.1, forward strand.
GTCTACTTGGGCGGTTGACCTGCTGGGCGCGTCGGCCTGGAAGTGGCTTCAATATGGCTCTTACACAGTGTTCTATCTTGTCGTACTCCACACGCTCTATTTTTTGTTTATCCACTATACGATCTCATTTCATCGCACCCCACCTGATGATCCTAACTGGTTTCGTTACCCATTTCTCGTCCTTGCCTTTCTCATTCCTGCACTTCAGACTGCTGCATTTGTTCAGACGGTCACGCGTCGAACAGGAGCCGTTCAATTACGGAGCAAGCGCAAACCCGGGAAAGTAGAAGCAGCCAGCCATTAACTGGTTGCCTGGTTGATTAGCGCAAAAGATCAGGTCGATGTACGCTGCCGGTATGGGGAAAAGGTCATAAGCACTAAAAGCGGCCGCCGCGCGCTGGGGATTGCGCTGCCGGTTTGCCCAAAATCCGTTTGCCTGTATCGACAATAACCTCTGCTGTCGAACCGGCCAGCGCCGGCGGCACAATGCGCGCCGGCGTGTCTTGACTGGCCGCCACAACAACCCCACGTTCAAGCACCCGAACTTCAAACTGATCCAGCGAGCGTGGCGCCGGGCCTTCGATATAGTCGCCGTCCAGGGTAAATTTAGACCCATGACAGGGGCATTCAAAACGCGTATTCGACTCGCTCCACTTATACAGACACCCCAGATGTGTACAGACCATATACAAGGCTTTCACACCTTCATCGGTGTGGGCTAACCAGAACTTGCCATCCGTGTAGCCTAGGGGGCGCGGTGTACCGGCAGGCGGTAGGCTGCTGACCGGCCCCAAGCGAAACGCGCCACCGAACTCACCGGCGCGAAAGCGTGGCAGCATGAAAAAGTACGAGACTGCTGCGCCCTCAACAGCCAGCAACGCCAGCGCCGCGCCCCAGGCGTAGGTTAAGAATTCGCGGCGATTGATGCTGGCGGCCTTCGTAGCCGGCGCCGTTTCAGGCTGCGCGTTGGTCGTAGGTGACTGAACAGCAATGGTCGTCATCTTCCCATCTCCCTATTTGTAAAGCTCACAACTAATCGCTTCCTTCTTCTTCATAAAGTTACCTTTGATTGAGACAGTAACACAGGGCAGGATTGCCTGAAAGGGGTAGGCAAATCTGCCTGTTTTGTGTTGGCGATTTTGCGGTTTTCTCTTTGCCATTCAGGTTGTAGGCTAGAAATAAGAGCGACCGATAACCGGGGAATCGCCAGAGAGGTGTGGATAACGGGAAAAACCATGAGCCAAGCCAACGAATATAAGTACGATCCGATCTGCGGTATGCAATTAGATGTAGGTCAAGCCGTTGCCGCGTATACGTATTTTGGGCAAACGTATCTTTTTTGCTCGACTGAATGCTATGAAATGTTCGTGCGCACCCCGGGTAAATATGTGGTGTTTTTAGCCCATGAACCGGAAGGACATTACGGCCACTGTTGCCCCCGCCAGCGGCAGCCATAAGCAGCTTGCTCGTCTCCCTTCATATTTCCTTCACAACTGTGCGCTATACTGGCAATGATCACAAATATCGTGTGATCTTGACAGGACAGGTTGTTGTCTTGGGACAGGGCAAGCGCTACTGTGCATCCACATCGATAACGTACCCACAAAAGTGTCCATGCTACTGTAGATCGCTGAACTGCTAGCCCAAGAGGCGGATGTGGGAGGAAGCCGCATGTGGTCGCATTTATGGTTGGCAATGCCCGTCGTGGGCTTGGGCCTCTTCTTTGTCCTACCGTTTTCGTGGGCGCTGATCCTTTATCTGGCAGTGGTGCTGTTGTCCTCCGTTATCTATTACAAGGTTATGGAAAGGAAGCATGCACCAACTACCATGGGAGCAGAGGCGCTGATCGGCCAAATTGTCACAACCGATGCCAATGGCTACATACACGATCAGGGCGAGTGGTGGACAACCGTGCCTTCACTTCCAAATCAGACGGTACGCGTGGTGGCGCTACGTGACTTGCGGCTACAGGTGGAACCGGTTTCAGGGCTGATCCATGCACACTGGGGAGTCCCTACGAGGTCCGAATAATCGCAAGCAAAGGGCTTAGGGGAACCTGTTGAGAGGAGAACAAACCATGAATCATCTCTATGGCTTTAGTCGTACGTTGGCGCGGCCTGTTGCCGAAGCCGTGTCAGCCGTGACAGCGGCGCTAAAAGAGGAAGGCTTTGGCGTGTTGACCGAGATCGACGTGAAAGCTACGCTTAAAGCGAAAATTGACGTAGAGTACAAACCTTATGTGATTTTAGGCGCCTGCAACCCTAACCTGGCCTACCAGGCGTTGCAAGTCGAGCCGGAGGTGGGGCTGCTACTCCCCTGTAATGTGATTGTGTACGACAACGGTGACGGTGCGAGTACGGTCAGCATCGTCGATCCGATGCAGATGTTGGGCGTGGTCAACAATCCTGCATTACAACCAATTGCGGAAGTGGCAAACACCCGTCTGCACCGGGCGCTGGACCGTCTGGCTGAGTAGGAGGGATGATGAAGCCGCAAGCTGTTGTATTTTGGTTTTTACTGCCCCTGGTGTTAGCAGCCTGTGGTGCGCCACTTGCACCAGCATCAACACCTGGGACTGTGGCGCCGACAGTTGCCGCTGCAGCGGACGCAGCGGCGGGCATTGCGCTTGTCTCTGCTCTACCCCGTAACGCCGATGGTTATGTTGATATCAGCGTTGCGCAGTTAGCAGCGATGCTTGACCAAAAGGACTTCACATTAGTGAATGTACATATTCCCTATGAAGGCGAGTTGACCAAGACCGATCGCTTTATTCCGTATGAGCAGATCGGCGAACAATTGGACCAACTGCCCGCCAAAGATGCACCGATTGTTCTCTACTGTCGCAGCGGTCGTATGAGTACGGAGGCGGCGCAGGCGCTTGTTAAACAAGGGTACACCAACGTCTATGAACTAGATGGCGGATTCAATGCCTGGCAAGCGGCCGGCTATGAGCTTTTGAACAAACAGTAGATGAACATTTTTTCTGGCCCGCGCCATTTGGGGCGTTACCGCGAAATTGTCTCGGTGCTGGCGCGTCACGGTTTTGGGTGGTTGCTCGCGGAATTAAATCTACACAAATTGCTTCCATTGGGTCAACGTTGGGGACAAACAGGGGCGGCAGAGCCTGTCATGCAGGCTCTGCACTTGCGTCTGGCTTTCGAGGAACTGGGGGCAACATTTATCAAGTTGGGACAAATTCTGAGTACCCGCTCTGATATATTCCCACCGGAATACATTTCCGAGCTGGTCAAGCTCCAAGATACAGCGCCGTGCGTACCTTATGAACAGATTGCACCGATCTTAGAAGCAGAACTGGGTGCATCGCCCGCCGCGATTTTCTGCGAGTTTGATCCCACCCCCCTGGCGGCAGCGTCCATCGGCCAGGTGCATGCTGCCCGTCTACCCAGCGGCGAGGAAGTAGTGGTGAAGATTCAACGACCGGGAGTGGCAAATGCGGTTGCGCGCGATCTGGCGATCTTGTTGGATCTCGCCGGTCTTGTAACCCAAAACACGATGTGGGGTCGCGAAGCTGATGTCCTCGAACTGGTTCAGGAATTTGCCTTCAATTTGGGCTGTGAACTTGATTACACCCGCGAGGGGCAAAACGCTGATCGTTTTCGTCAAGCGTTCGAACAGGAACCGGAAATTTACATCCCCCAAATCCACTGGGCCTACACAACACAACGGGTGATTGTCATGGAGCGCTTGTGCGGTTTCAAGGTGAACGATCGACCGGCGTTAGAGGCCGCAGGCATCGACCCGAAACGCATCATTGCGAGCAGCGTACGTCTTATGCTGGAGGAGATGTTCGTCCACGGCTTTTTTCATGCCGATCCGCATCCCGGCAACCTCTACATTTTGTCCGATGGTCGGATCGGCATGATTGACTTTGGCATGATGGGGCGTCTGGATGAGAAGCTGCAAGAAGGGTTAACTCGTTTGCTATTAGCGCTATCCAAGGGTGACAGCGAACGTATGATTGATGAAATGATAACGCTGGGTATGGCGTCGGGTCAGAGCCAACGCCGGGTGCTTAAACACGATCTGGATCATATGATCATCTGTTATGCCCCGCGTTCAGTACAAGAGATGACAGCCGCCAAGATTTTTAATGAAATAACCGCGCTGGCCCGGCGCCATCACTTGCGCTTACCCAGCGAACTGGTGCTGATGGCAAAAGTTATGGCCATTAGTGAAGGAATCGGGCTACAGGTAGATCCGGACTTCCAGTTTATTCCATTTGCTCAACCCTATCTACAACGCTACTGGTTGCAGCGCCGTTCACCTTTGCAGGTAGGACAGAAGCTGGCCGAAGGGATTATTGAAATTGCTGAATTTGGCCTGGCCTTCCCACGCCGGTTGACGCGGTTGGCCACCCAATTGGAGCGGGGTGAATTAGGCGCTTTTGTGGAGGTGCGGGGGCTGGATCAAGCTCAGGAACGCGCGCAAAGAATGGTCAATCAACTGGCCGCCAGTATTCTGGTTGGCGCGCTTATTGTCGGGTTGAGCCAGTTCATGCACATGGTAACGCCAGAAGGGTTTCTTCAAGAGTATGCGGGACGCTTTTTCGGTTTTCTATTTTTTGTAGCTACCATTCTGGGTTTTTGGCTAGTGGTCAGCATTATCCGTTCTGGTAGGCGTCCATAAAATTCCACAATTTCTGTACGTTCGCTTCATATTGCCTTCATAATTGAGCGCGAAAATTGAAAGTGAAAGTTGCAGACGCAAGCAAGCGACTGCAGTGTTGAAGAAAGTGACCGTAAAAGGATTATTTTTGAGGAGGTCTTCTATGATGGGTGGGGACATGATGGGTTGGAGTTGGGGTTGGATGTTTTTCGGTGGATTGGCAATGGTACTCTTTTGGGGCGGGATCATTGCGCTGATCGTATTGGCAGTGCGCGGCTTAACCGGTAGCGGCAGCACAGTTCGTCACACCGATACTCCACCGAGTTCGCCCCAAACACCCTTAGAAATTCTACAGGCGCGCTATGCCCGTGGTGAAATCAACAAACAAGAGTATGAAACGGTTCGGCAAGATTTACAAGCGTTGTAGTGGAAGGCGAACCGATACGACGAGAGCATAAAAGGAAGGAGTACAACCATGATGTTCTTTGGCGGGGGTATGCTTATTCTGTGGGTAGTGGTAATCGTTGCCATTCTAGCAGCGGTCGGCGGTTTACGTGGCTTCACGGCAGGTTCACAACAAAACGCTCCTACGCATACGACACCATCCACAGCACAAGAATCGCCCGAGGAAATTTTGCGTCGCCGCTATGCCGGCGGCGAGATGAATCGGGACGAGTATCTGGAAGCCAAGACAACCCTCAAAGCATAGGGTTGGGCTGTTCAGATTTAAGTATAGCGACGGGGTGAATCGGTCTAAAAGGCCAATTCACCCCGTCGCTTTCTCTGCTGTAGCAGAATAATCATAAGCGACACAGTTTCGAGAGAAGGAGTGCAAATGAAAGCTGGAATTAGAAAGGTTGCGCGTAAAGCGATTAATTCAGTGCTGGATATAGCTGGTTTTGAACTGGTTCGACGGAATGCGCCTTATACCGATTATAAAGCCTACATTCCTTTCCAGGAAACGCTTTTAGGGGCTGAAAGAGCGGGGATGTCCATCGGTGACTACATTGATGCAACGTATGGTACGCCCGGTTCAACCCAGGAAACGATTGACCAGATGGCAGCCTTCGGCGTCTTCAAAACCAATATCGACCGTGTCTGTGAGATCGGTCCTGGTTCGGGCCGTTATCTGGACAAGGTAATCCGCATCTGCAACCCTTCTTTCTATGAGATCTATGAAACAACAGAGGAATGGACGAAATGGTTAACCCAAAGCTACAACGTCATTGCCCAGCCGACGGACGGGATGTCGCTTGCCGCAACCCCATCCGCCTCCATCGATCTGGTCCATGCGCATAAAGTCTTGCCCGGTCAACCGTCGCTCACTATGTGCCGCTATTTTTTAGAGATGGCAAGGGTTGTGCGACCCGGTGGAAAGATCGTTTTCGATATTGTTACAGAAGATTGTCTAACAGATGACCTGCTGCAAGCCTGGCTTGTCTCGCACAGTGCGTACCAACATTACCCTTGCCTAATGCCAAAGCTGTATGCAGTCGATTTTTTCTGCCGCCAAGGTTTTGCCTATGATGGAACCTTCTTGATTCCAATGAAACCGGGCATGACAAATTATTTAGTCTTTACAAAGAGCCTGCCGCCAAGCTCGCCATGAGTCAACTACCACCGCCGGAGGCGGTGGCATGAAGGATAACTAGCCCTGGAAGGGGCAATGCTACGTCCTCCGTGTTAGTCATCAAACAACTTGCCTTGTTGCTGTTCAGTGCGGCGTTCTTGGCGCTCTTGCCAACGCACATACTGGCGGATCATCGCTTCATCAATGCCAACGGTGCTGACACAGTACCCTCTTGACCAGAGATGACGACCCCAGTACTTGCGGGCCATCGGCGGAAAGCGCTCAAACAGCCGCAACGCCAGTTTCCCTTTCAAAAAGCCCAGGATCTCCGACACGGACGCCTTGGGGGGAATCCAGACCAGCAGATGCACATGGTCCGGCTGGACATTTAATTCGATCACTTCCACCCCGTCCCGTTGGCCCAGCAGCCGATAGATTTGTTGCTTCACATACTCGCTCACCTCAGCCTGCAACATGCGGGAGCGGTATTTTGGACAAAAGACGATGTGATCTTTACACGCATACAGCGAGTGGGCGAGTTTCCGAAAGCGCTTGCTCATCTTGGATCTCCTTGTAAGTGCCACCTTCCAGGGAGATCTATTTTACTCCTACCACCGGTAGAACCGTCTATGGCACCACTACCAGAGGTAGTGGTTTTCTTTCGGAATAAAGCCATTGTTCCGGTAACTTGAACTTACCCTTTCCCGCAAATGATGTCCCACATCCTCAAGAGCAGGTGGGGACATCATTTTTTTACTATAGACATGACGCAAGTCGATCATTGCCGCTCCTTAGACCTGGTCTATAGCCGGCAACCTAGCCGATAGGCCAGGTCTTGCCTTCGCAATTTTGCTTGTTCGTACCCCGCTAAGTAGCCGTCGCACGGCGCGTATGATGTCGCTACAATTAGTTTTATGCACAGGTACGGTGAGCGCTTGCCGGTCGAAGGCGCCGCTAAACAACCTAAATTGTTGTCGGTCGCGCTTCATAATCTCTTCACAACTCAGTGATAAACTTTGAATGGGAGGAAAAACTTTTGTTTACTGTGCATCGTTCGTCTGCTTTTGTAACAAAAGCGCTCGTCAATTGCAGTTGACGATTTTTCGCAAAACCCTGTAAGTATTTTTAACAACAAGGAGATCACGGATATGTTAAAACAGCGGATGGTACGGTTTTCCCTCGTCGCCGTTGTGGCATTTTCCCTGCTGCTGGCGTTGACCACGGTGTTTTCGGGTCCAGTGTCCACGGCTGTGGCCAAGCAAGTGTGGGGGAATGACCAGCAACAGACGGGTGCTGGTCAGCAGACAATGACCAACACCATGTTAATGACCAACACCATGCCCATGAATATGGCTGACATGGGGTCAATGACCGACATGATGACCCAAATGACGCAGATGATGGAGCAAATGCAAGCCATGATGGGTGCGGGAATGGGCCGGATGGGCGATAGAATGGCAATGACCCATACGATGCCCTTGACCGGCGCCATGCCGATGGGGCAAATGGACGCCATGATGACGAGGATGGGCCAGATGATGCAGATGATGGGTCAAACGATGGGCAGCAGTATGCCCATGACCGGTACGATGCCCATGGGGATGGATCAGCAAATGCAGACGATGGGCCGCATGATGGAGATGATGGGTCAGATGATGCAGATGCAAACCGGACGCGACCACGGCAAAGGCAGGATGGGCGGCCACATGATGCGGATGATGGATCATCGGGGCATGATGAATCATAGCATGGGGATGATGGATAGTATGACCGGCACGATGCCCATGACTGGCACGATGGCGATGGACATGAGCCAGATGATGCAAATGATGGCGCAAATGCACAAACAGGTGGGCGACATGGGCATGATGGGGACCATGACCGGCACCATGCCCATGACAGGGACGATGCCCATGACGGGGACGATGGGCATGGGCATGATGGACATGAGCCAGATGATGGCCTTCCATCGGATGCACCGTATGATGCACATGATGGATCATAGGGATATGATGCAGATGTGTATGGAAATGATGGGGCAGATGGGCGGCGCCATGCCGATGACCGGGACAATGCCGATGGGGATGATGGGGCAGATGACCAAGACCATGCCCACCACCGGCACGCCTTCTACTGAGCAACCGGAAACGGCGCCAACTACGACGGATCAGACGCAGACGGCTGAACTCGGCGCCATTACCGTCAAAGTGACGCCGCTGAATCTGGCCGATGCCCAGGCAGAGACAGTAGACTTCAACGTTGTCCTCGATACCCACAGCGTCGATTTGAATTTTGACCTGGCCGCGTTGGCCACCCTCCAAGTTGGGGATCAAGAAGTCGCCGCCAGCGCTTGGGAACCAGCCGGTAGCGGCAACAGCGGACACCATGTCGAAGGCACGTTACGCTTCCCGGCAACCAATCCAGACGGTGAGGCACTCCTTGAAAGCGCCATGGAACTCGCGTTGGTCTTGCGCGGTTTGCCTGGAAGTGATGAGCAAATCTTCACCTGGAGCTTGGGTGAGGAAAGTGGCAACGCCGCTGGCGATCCGGCAGCCACAACGCCGACCTCGACCATTGAAGGCACTGTATGGATCGCTGACGAGTATGGCAACAGCATCACGGTCATCAATGCCGCCACCAATGCGGTGGTCACGACGCTCACCGGTGTAGAAGGGCCGCATAACCTGCAAGTGGCGCCCGATGGCAGGAGCGTGTGGGCAGTCAGCGGACATGAAGCTCTGGCCATTATGATTGACCCGGCCACTTATACACTGCATGGTGCGGTGCCCGTAGGCAAGGAGCCGGCGCATATTATTCTGACGCCCGACGGCAAAACCGCCTATGCGACCAATGGCGAAGACGATTCGGTCACAGCGATTGATACGGCCGCTATGGAAGTCATCGCCACCATTCCGGTTGGCAAGTCACCGCATGGTTTACGTCCCAGCCCGGACGGCAAGTGGGTCTATGTTGCCAACGCTGGCGGCACTACGCTAAGTGTGATCGACACGGCCACCAACAGTGCCGTGGCGGCGATTGAAGTGGGCGAGAAGCCGGTTCAGGTTGGCTTTTCCCCTGATGGCAAGTTTGTCTATTTCTCCCTCAACGCGGAAAACGCCGTGGGCAAGGTAGACGTGGCGACACGCCAGCTTGTGGAGAAAGTAGCGGTTGGGGTTGGCCCTATTCAGGTCTTTGTCACGCCGGACAATCAGTATGTGCTGGCCGCCAATCAGGGGACGGAAGACAAGCCCAGCACCACCGTTTCCATCATTGACGCCGCCAACTTTACGGTGGTTGACACGGTGGAAGTAGGCGAAGGCGCGCACGGCGTGGTCATTGACCCAACGAGCCAGTATGCCTACATTAGCAACATCTACGGCAATACCATTGCTGTACTTGACATTGCGGCCCGCCAAGTCGTTGCCACGGTTCCATCCGGCGACGGCCCAAACGGGATCAGTTTTTCGTCGCTCCCCCCCGCCCCGGCCCCCGAACCAACCATTACCCTTGAACTGCCGGAGATGGAGGGCATGTAACAACCATGGTGACCTGCTGAGGATTGATACAGCCACCTACACCTTCCAGGGTGGGCCACCTTCGGGGGCGCACCCTACGCGTATCATCCTGACACTGAATGGCAAAACCCCTGTGTAACCAGTCGCCTGCGCTAATAAGGCGGCTGGTTACAGCCATTGCCACGACCCCTGTGGAAGTTATCCAAAGGAGAAGATAGTGCGAAATCATTTCTCCCGCGACTACACTTCTCCAGGCAGAAACAGGTGGAATTCCGCACCGTGCATTTGACCCGGCGGCGGGCTGTTAGCCCAAATACGGCCACCCTGTGCTTCCACCAATTGGCGGGCAATGGCCAAGCCTAAGCCGGAACCGCCTGTCTCCCGGCTGCGCGAGCGGTCTGTGCGGTAAAAGCGCTCAAAGATGTAGGGCAGATCCGCCGCCGGTATCCCTTCGCCGGTGTCCCTCACCACAATGTCGACGCCGGTATTGACGTTGGACACTTGCACGCACACGCTACCACCGGCCGGGGTATGACGCAAGGCATTGTCCAGCAAGTTCGTCAGCACCTGGCTCAACCGTTGCTCATCGCCCTTCACGAGCGGCAGCGCTTCCTCCGCCACCAGCGTCAGTCGTGTGCCTTGCGCCAGGGCACGATACTGAAACGCCGCCACTTGTCGTTGCGCCAGATCGCACAGATCCAGCAGTGTACAACCGAAGGTAAGCTTACCGGCTTCGGCATTGGCGAGGGTGCGTAAGTCTTCAACCAACCGGTTGATGAGCATAATCTCTTCGTGCATAATTGCAAAATTGTCTGGTGTCGGGGGAAAAACGCCATCTTGCAGCGCTTCGACGGTGCCCTGAATCCCCGCCAACGGTGTGCGTAGTTCGTGGGCAATATCGGCCATGAGATTGCGGCGCAACGTCTCCTGCGTTTCCAGCGTGCCGGCCATCTGGTTAAAGTTGACCGCCAGCTCGCCTAGTTCATCGTGGCTTTGCACAGGCACGCGCACGGCCAGATCACCGCCGGCAATGCGGCTGGATGCCTGACTCAGGCTGACCAGTGGTCGGGTGATCTGGCGCACAAGCAGCCCTGCCATCAATAGCGCCACTAAACCAGCAATGAGTCCTGCCACCAGAACCGCACGAGTGACGCCGTTCAACAACTGGGCATCGTCAAGATGGGGATGGCCCATCATCGCGCCTTCCACCAACAGGGTGGCAACTTGCCTGTCATCGACCGTAATTGGCCAACGCTGTACCAACTCGGTGGCCAAGACAGTCCCTCCCGCCGCACCGGCTGTATCCGCCACAACCATACCGGTTGCATCAATGATCTGAATGCGGTTGTCAAACATGCCCATCATGCTGCCCATGACATCGGTCATTGTGCCATCGGAGGAAGCGGTTAGAATCTGCTCAAGCATGGCATCTACGTTTGCCCAACTCTGGTGCTGTTGGTAGTACTCGGCTAAATTTGGCAGCAGCCAGACCGGGCGCACCATGTGACCATCCACCATAAAGTGGGCGAATTGGGTGGCGGCGCCCTGTCGGGTTAACACCACCGTCACCAGCACACCAATGCCAATCACCAGGGCAAAGGCGCCGGTTAGTTTGAACCAGAGATGATTGAGCAGATTGTGGATACGGGCCGACAAGATGGCGGCGGAAGGATGGTGGAAGCGCATAAAGATTGATTTCTAGATAACTGGCTGCTGCGGTGCTGGCGCAACAAAACGATAGCCAATGCCATGAACCGTTTCGATGAAGCGGCTGTGGCGACCGGAACCGCCCAACTTTTGGCGCAGATTTTTGATGTGGGCATCGACCGTACGTTCATAGGCGATCAGATCCGCGCTGCCCTCACCCTGCATCACATCGAGGAGTTGGTCGCGGCTAAAGGGACGGTTTGGATGGCGCATGAGATGATGCAACAAGTCAAATTCAGTGCTGGTGAGATCTACCGGTTCGTCCCTCAACGTCACCTGGCGCCGCCCCGGGTCCAAGCGCAGATCCTCAACTTGAAGAAGCTGGGCTGCCGGGGCGTCGGTTTGCAGCTCCAGGCGGCGTAAGGCTGAACGCACTCTGGCCACTAATTCGCGTGGACTAAACGGTTTGGTGATATAATCATCAGCGCCCAGTTCCAACCCGGTTATGCGTTCGCTCTCCTCTACCCGCGCCGTGAGCATGATCATATAGATGCCCGCCACTGCCGGATCGTTGCTGGCGCGCAGACGCCGGGCAATCTCCCAGCCGTCCAAGCCGGGGAGCATCAAATCTAAGACCAACAGGGCCGGCTTTTCGTGTTGGGTCAGCGCCAACCCACTCAGGCCGTCAGCCGCCGTCAAGACCCGGTAGCCGGCTTGTTGCAAATAGCTCTCCACCACTTTGCGAATCTGACGATCATCTTCGATCACGACAATGGTAGCTGTCATGGTGCGACCACGCTCCTCTGCCGGCGGCGCCGGCGCCACTGCCAAACCAGATAAACCAGGATCGCGACATCAACAAGATGTTCTACCAGTGTAAACACAAGGCCAAAGTTGTCCCGTTCCCAGTAGCTCACCGGGCTGGGGAAGCGGTAACGCCAGTTGAAAGGAAAGAAAAGCAAAGGACCGTCGCTGCTGTGGGTAAAAATATCAATGAGGGTGTGCAGACCCGCCCCCGCGGTAAACCAGAGCAGTACGCGTCCCCACCCTTGCCCCCAGTGTTGTCCCCACTGTACACCGGCAAAACCAGCCAGCCCCAGTACGCCAAGGATGAGAGGCGCATGGAAGAAGTTATGGCTGACGATCCAGAGCGGATCGGTAAAGAAGAGGGTAAAATGCATGTAGACCATGGGGCTTTCGCCGGTTGGTGTGGTGGTGAACCAGCGGAAGTAAGCTTCGCCCAGCACGGTTAGCAAGAAAAACGGGATGTCCGGTAAGACGGAGCCGGTTAAGAGCGCAAGCGTGTGTACTGGCACTTGGCGCCGGACCAGTTGACGGTCTACCACCGCGGTCACTAGCAAATGTGAGTAAGTCTGCATTGAACTTTCGCCTCAAATCGTAAGTAAAGGTCAAAGGTGCGCCTCTAACATCCATGCTCTTGCGCGCAAAAAGAGCGGCTGCCGGCCACGTGGTGCGCAATTTCATTCAGCATAGGATACCATTCAGTTGTGAAGTAAATATGAAGGACGGAGATCGAAATAGGTTCAAGCCCAGGCATTATCGCTCAATTGCCCGTTTTAGACCTCTAGGGCAACTGTTGTCGCTTCCTGCATCGTCTGCTTCACGACTGCGCTGACGTTGCCCAAGCAGCAACTGCCTTGCGGGTTGCGGATCTCACAAGCGCACTGGCCTGCGGCAATGCCGGTCTTGATCTGTTCGATCAACGCGCTTGCTTTGGTCGTCAACACTTCGGCGCGGATGGTTCCCAACGTATGGCGGAAGCAGTAACAGATGAAAACCGCAGCATCGTCCGGGTGCTTCTGGTACACCCGTTCGCGCAGAGCGGCCTCGGTAAATGGTTGGCGGCCACCCGTGGCGAAATAGACAACCGGGCATTGTACCGTGGGGCAAAAGTAATAGGCCACCGGCTGGAGAGCGACCAGGCTAACCGCCAACATAGCTTTCAGCGTCTGGGTATCTACAAGCTTTCCGCGTACACCGCAGTGGGGACAGGTTGAACCTGCTGGTTGGTTGGTCAAGCCATTGCCAATGCTAGGCATAGTGCAGCAGGCTGCCGTCTCTGTTGTTGGTTGATCACATTGCGTCATGAGACACCTCCGGGGCGCTACGTTCTACATATTCATGGGTAGGGTCTTCCAACGCCTCTAAAATTGGACACTCTCCCTGCGCTCCACCGCGTTCGCACGCAGCCACAAGGTGGGTGAGCGCGGTCTGGATCTGTTGTAGCGCCTGCAACTTTCCCTCGACTTCGACTAGCTTGGCTTCGGCCTGGCGACGCACCTCGGCACAGTTGGTGTCGGCATCCACACGTAAGGTCAGCAGCTTCTTAATCTCGACTAACGAGAAACCTAATCCCTGTGCGTTTTTGATAAAGTGCAAACGGGCGACGGTGCTTTCCGTGTAGACGCGGTAGCCGGACGGGCGCCGCGCCGGCGCCGGCAAGAGACCGCGCCGTTCGTAGTAGCGCACTGTTTCGATGTGGATGCCTGTGGCTTTGGCTAGTTCACTGATCGTCATGGCTATCATCATAAACCCTGTAGTATGATACAGAGTCAAGTAGTTCTGCTTACAAAACACCGAAAGGCGACTGTCATTGTGGAAGAATGCGCGGAAAGCGGGATAAGTGAGTAAAACTGTCAATAATCTGGCGCTGAACAAGTTGGCGATCCAGCACAACCGTAACCAGCAAGTGAGAATAAGTCTACGCCGAACTTTTGCCGCAAATCATCGTTCGCTATTTTGTACAATCTCCCGGCGCTGACTATCCTCAATGGATGGCGTCCACGCGGCGTATTTCGGTAGATCCCGTAATTCCTGCCACGTGAGACCTTGTTTCAAGAAAAAGAGGGCGCCGAGTACTACGACAGGCGCGATGGATGAAGCTGTCATGAGCAGAGCAATGCTCAATCCTGTCTCTTTGGCCACAGCGAAGAAACTCAAACCATAGGTCAGACTCACTTCGGAGGCGCCCACGATCCCGAAAAGGTGGCTGCCGACCATATGCGCAAAGGTAACCAGAACATCCAGAAACAAGAAGATCGCCAGGGGCAGCGCGATGCCAAACCCTTGCGCCAGACAGAGCATAATCAGACCGGAGGTCACACGCATCGCAACCGAGTAGAGGAGAATCAGCGCCGTCTCACGATGTGTGCCGCCGAACTGTAGCCCCTGGCGAAAGCGTTGCCAACCCCCGACCAGGCGCGCTTGCCACTGGGGAGAAAGCCTGTTTGTCAACCAGTGGCCTACTTGGGTAAACACCGAAGAACGCTGCTGCGCAAGCACAGTGAGTAATAGTAGAACGATCAGAATGACCAACACTGTCACCAGACTGAATATCACCTGCCGCTGAATCTGCGCAAGTTCCGGCGGCAACGTGACCAGCAGTAGCGCAATACCACCCACCACGGCGAAGGCGACAATGCCACCCACCCGTTCCATGGCAAAGGTTCCCATGAGCGTGAACACACTAACCTGATACTTTTTCTTGATCAAATAGGCGCGTACAAGTTCGCCCACGTTGATGGGTAAGATAAGGTTGGTGAAAGCGCTCAGAATCGTTGCCTCAAACAAGAGAGGGAGAGGTACGCGCCTGACCGGGTTTAGAATCCGTTGCCACCGTAGGGCGCGTAACGCATACAGAAGCAGGACTAGCCCAATCACCGGCATCAACCAACGTTGATCGAACTGGCGCAATGAGCTTAGTAGAGAATCCCAGGAAAGGAAGTTGAAAGCAAGGTAAAGCAATAGCGCTGATAAGATCAGGGCCAGGATCAGACGAACTCTGCGATTGATCACCAATCTTTGTCTCTCCTTTTCTTGGCGTAACGCATGAATGACGCTGACCGTTAACATTGACCGCCATATCGACAGACCTGTTGGCGCAAGGCATCGACGCTCAGCGGCCCGGTGAACTGCCAGAGGATCTGTCCATCCGGCGCGACAATGACATAGCTGGGGTGAGCGCGTAGACCATACACACGCATGGCCGCCTTGCCATCCGCGCTGTTGGCGTCACGCTGCTCGAAGGCAAGCTGTGTAGAAAATTCACGTTCAAGCCCATTCACGATGGGCTGCATCTCCTTTCAGGGGAGTCAGTTATCGGTGTAAAAGAAGATAAACGTATTCAGGCTGCTGGCCGCGCCCACGGGTGTCGGCAACGCCGACGTTGCCTGGTCACCACAGCCAAATAGACCGAGCAACCCAATCAGCAAAATTAAAACCACACGACTGTATTGTTTGGAGTTATGATTTTTGCGCCGAAATAGAAGATCATAGACAAATTTCACGAAACCTCCTCAGTAAGTTTGTCCCTATGATTAGTCACTAGCCGACCGCTATTATGCCGGTTTGCATGAGCGCTTGCCAGGAAATCACAATGCCTACCACTGTAATGAATAGAGCGCTGACCACCGGCATCACGCGTAGGAGACGCCCGCTTTCAGGGATGCGGGCAAACCACTGGCCGGCGTGAACAAGCAGAATGCCGATACCCGTCAATACACTGGCCAGGCCAATGCTAAAAACAATGATCAGAAGTAAGCCCAAGGTGATCCGTTGCAGGCTAATGGCCGCTAACATCATGACCAGGGCCGAGGGACAGGGCAGTAGACCGCCAGAGATACCCAACGCCAGCAGGTTGCGCCAGCGCACGGGTGAGCCGTCGGCGCCCGGCGGCGTGTGGCTGTGACGGCGACCGCCATGCCTATGTTCAAGACGCAACCCGTTTTCAGCAAAATCCTCTATCTCATGCTTGTGATTCAGGTCAAGGTCAGCCGGCCCAAAGAGACCGCGCAGCCGGCCCCAGACCAGAGAAATCCCGATTGCAATGACCAACAAACCGGAAATCAACCCCAACCAGGGATAGAGTTTTTCCGGCAGGATAAAGCGCGATGCAAACAAAGTCACGAAACCAAGGGCAAAGACGCCCGCCGTGTGGGTGATGGTTGTGGTCAGCCCTAGAAAGAGCGCATGACGAACGGCGCCGCGCGAACCAACCAGATAGGCGGCAACAATGGTTTTGCCATGACCGGGCGAAAGCGCATGAAAGGCGCCCCAGCCAAAGGCGGCCAGCAGCGCAAGGAAAATGGCGCCCGGCCCTAATGTTGGCATCGTGATCAACTCAGCAAACCGATCATTGGGTTTGGCTACCCCCGGCGCATTAGCCACCGCCGCCGCAACTGGATTGACGCCACCAACGGGGGCAGCCGCGCCGCTCGCTCCCGGCGCAAAACGAAACGCGGCTGTCCGAATGTCGAGCGGACTTTGCAATAAATCCGACGGATAGTTGCGCAGCTCCTGGCTGACATCTTTGTTGGGTACGTCCGACTCGAGCAAGGTAGCGTCGTCCGCTGCTTGCACGATGATCTCACGCCATCCTAAGCGCTCCGGATAGTTCTCGTCTCGGTAATCGACCTGCCAGGGACCGGCTTGTGTCGGCAAGGGGGCAACAAAGTGCGCTGTAATACGCAGCAATGGTAAATTCGCCTGTCCTGGTGGGAATTCGATTTGCCGGTCTTGCACGGTCAATGCGGCAGGCGCACCGTCGATCAGCAAAGAAAGATTGCTTTGGATGAGTTCAATCTGTTGTGTTACATAGGCTTCCTGCTCCACAGCCGTGATCTGCTTGTCCCCGTTCGCATCGATCTGGAATCGTTCTTGCTGGGTGGGAATTTCGGCCATATCAAGCACATACAACAAGTTGATCTGGGTGGCGCCGGCTTCTAGCCGACTATAACGGTTGACGGTAAAATTGCCGAGCGGGTGCGCCCAAAGTAGCGTGGGTAACAGCAGGGTTAGCACCAGCGCAAGGGCGCTGGCGCTGACGAATCGGCGCTTACGTTGCCATTGGCCAGTCATCAACAATGTAGGATGCATTGCGTCCTCCTTGATCACGTTATCGACGGAACCAACGACGAAGCTGGTTGGTCAGCGCCTTGATTCTTTCTTCCCAGGCCAGGGAGGTTTTGACCTCGGCAGCCAGGTGTTCCGTCCAATAGTGAGTCGTCTTGGCAACCACGGTGATGACATTCTTGATTTCGCCTTTGAGCGTAAAGTCGGCGCCCACCGGTACATAGAGTTGCGCACCCTCGTAGTAGGACTCGACATTTTCCAGGACGATTTGCTCACTCAACCAGCGTGCCTTGCCGGCCTGACCACACTCGACCGCAATCCAACCGGTGTGCGCCATACGCGCCTGTAGATTGCTCACCAGGGCTATACCACGGATGATCTCTTGTGCAGCCCATTGATACTCGGCGCTCTGCGGGTTCGCATCGACCTGAGCGCGCAGGAGCGCGCCGCGGTGGGGCGGCCCGCCTTCACTGGCAAGCACACAAAAGGTGTCCCACATTTGATCCCAGGCTACCGTATTATCGGAATTGTAGAGCAGCGGCGCTGAAGCCATCGGCGCACGCTTATCATTTGGATTGTTTGTACGATTGCTATCCGTACCTATGTCGTTAGCCATTGGATACCCTCACTTCTATCCGGTCTCAGCAGACCGCAACGCAGCCGAGCTTGCAATCGACCAACCCTGGACTACGCGACTATACGACGGCGGACTACTGGTTCTTGCTGGTTTCTGTCATCCACCACTGGAACTCGCGCTCTTCCCGCCCCCACTTGCTTTTCAGAAAGGTCAAGATTGCAACCATTTGTTCCTCACGCAATTGATCTTTGAACGCCGGCATTTTGGAATTGTTGGCAGGGTCGCCGCCATTGGCGGTGACGCTCAGTAAAAGCTCATCGGGGTGGTGCCAGGTGTGGCCGGTACTATCGTGGGGCGGTGGCGGATAGGAGCGGTCGGCCAGCGGCGTTTTCCAGTCGGGCGCGCCTTGCAATTGGGCGCCGTGGCACGCCGCACAATGCTGCTGATAGAGCGCTTCCCCGTGGGCTACGGTCTCAGAGTTTAGGGTGGGGAGCGGTGGGACAGGCGTCTGATTGATCACCACCGGTCCGTTGCGCGAGGCCAGTGGGCGCCAGACGAATAAGTCCAGACCCATGTACGCGAGGATGGCCAGCGCCACCCAAATGCGCCAATGTTTCATACGGCTACTTGCTTGCCCGTTTCTGGGAGAGCGGCTGTGGTTACCCGTTTCCCTACAGTAAGCGACTTGGGGGTGCAGTGCCGGGCGTCAGGTTGTCTACTCCAACGCAACGCCAACGTTAGACTCAGCAGAAAGAGGAGCGCCAGCCCGCCATAGACCCAACCCGTATAGTGCGTTAACCAGACCGCCGCTGGCGTTCCAGCCAGCAACGGTAGGAGGAACGGTAGGAGCAACGGTAGATGACAGGGACAGGTCACGGCAGAGAGCGCAAACATGATGGTGCTACGGATATTAGTCAAACCCATACATAGCTCCTTTCCTATTCAGCCGAAAATTCGGTTGTAGCCCAGCGGGAACAGAGAATTTTCGGGTAGATTCTTAGTGGTGGTCAATGCCTTCGTAGCGGTCGATAAATTTACGAATGCGCGTTTCATCAAAGTCATTGAATTTATCAATGCGCTGCCAGGCGGTCAGCGCAATACGGTTCGCCATATCCTGGTGCAACGGCAGGCTGTTGTTGACTGTCCAGGTCGGATCATTCGGCGCCAACAGAACCTTCTTCCCTGCGCGCTGATAGGTCGTGACAACCTCCTCAAGCTGACTCACCAATTCAGGACAGCCGTCTTCACACTGGTAGTAGATCGCGACGCCGCCATCTTCCAGGTTGTGGAGAATTTGTTCGTAGCGTACTGGTGTGTTGTTCAAGCCAAAGGGCGCCATGCCGCCATAGTGGGGTCCAGAGGAAGGCGGTGTGCTGTTATATTGAATGGGCGAAACATCACCATCCTCAATATGTGTGTTGCCTAACGACGCCAATACTTGCTCCTCTCCCGCCGGTTGTTGGTTGCGAATATTCAAATAGACCACGAGTGCAATCAGCCCGACAAGCAGGGCGATGCCACCGCCCAAGAAAAGATTCTGGTTGCGGCGACGTTGTGCGCTCTTGGTCCGCAGCGGATTGCTTGAACGGTGGAGCGTCGTTGCACCGCGACCTTGCGCAATAGGTTTTTGTTTTGCCATAGCTCTATCCTTCGTCAAATGATCAGTAATTCAATTATCTTTCAGGATGCGACGGTGCGCCATGCCCAAAATAAACCGATGAAATAGCCGGCCAATGCGCCTCCGGCTGCCATACCCCAGTGAATTCCGTGAATTTGTTGTGCCAACGCAATTTCGGCAATGATAAAAAACAGAAACAGACCAGCAACAACACCGCCTATCGCCGGCAACGGTAGCCAATCAGTCTTTGGGGGAAGTGACGATGGCTGCTTGTGGATAACTTTTTTACGATTTACCATATTCCCCTTCCTGCGCTTAAAAATGTCAAACAGCTACTCATGGATCACTACCAGGGTGCCAGGGTTTTGGGCCGTTGGCTTCTGCCAGGTCGGTCCAGCATCTTCCCAGGTTGGCCCAGCCCAATCAAAGAGCCACTTGGCGTCTTCATTGGTCATATTGACACAGCCGTGGCTCATGGGCCGGCCAAAGTTGTTGTGCCAATAGGTGCCATGAAACGCATACTCTTCATAGAAATACTGCACCCACTGTACATTCGGCAGATAGTAGTAATCGCCTTGCGCCTGACTGCCGCCGGTCATGGTCTGTGACCGCGTTTTGAGGCGGATACGAAAGGTGCCGGTCACTGTAGGCCATTGGGGTAGACCGGTGGAAACAATAAAGGCGCGCACCGGTTTGGCGCCTTCATACGCAACGACGCGCTGCTCGCTTAGATCGACATCAATCCATTTCGCGGTCGTGGTAGGTAACGTCGCCTCTTTATGATAGCCATAGGTCAAAGGCGGTCCCAACTGTGGCGCGAGTTGCGGCAACGGGGGCGCGCCGGTGGCGGTCGAAGGTAAAATGGCTTCTGTCGATTCGCGTTTGGCGAAAACAGGAACACTCTGGAGCGCCAACCAGACAAGTACTGTCATGGTTACAACCACATACTTATACCGAAACAACTGAATCATACTGCTTTCCACCCAATGCTTTTGTTGATGGTTAAAATAGCGGAATTTACTGCCAGGTTACGCCCCGGTCGCTGCTGCGATAGATCTTGCCGTCGGCTGCACCCACCCACAACACCTGATTGTCCGGCCCAGCCAACGCCAAAGCTGTCACATTGATGCCCACAGCACGCTGGCCCCAGCCGCCAAACGATCGTAGTTTCTGGAACGAAACCCCAAACGGTGTGCCGGCGTAGAGCAACCCATTTGGCTCATCATAGGCCAGCGCCCGGACATCGGTGCTGATAATCGCACTGTTCATCACGCCGTTCAGATTCACCCAGGTGCGTCCACCATCATCATTCTGGAAGACGCCTTCATTCGTGCCGAGGAAGAGCCGTGAGGCGCCTGCTGCCAACGCCCGTGGCCGGCCCAATTGGAAAGAGCTGATGCTACGCCAGATGCGACCGCCATCCTCGCTGCGGTAGAGGGTTGTGTTATCCACCCCCCAGAGCAATCCGGGTTGACCGGGTACAGCAGCGATGGCCGCCAGACGTAGATCAGGCGGGGTCGTTGCAACCGGCTTCCAGCTTAGGGCGCCATCCTCGCTGCGCCAGAGACCGCCCGGCCCTACGGCCACCCACGCGTCATCTGCATTTGCTATCCTGGTGATGCTACGCATATCACCAGCAACCGGCAAAGGCATCCACTGTTGCCCATCGGGCGAGGTGCGGATGCCTTTGGGTTCACCAAGCACCAGTAGATTATCACCGGTGGCGAGGGCTTGAATGGATACATTGGGCAACACAGCCACCGGCGTCTGGTTTGTCTGACCACTGCGCGCGGTCACATAAATCCAGATCACAACTGCAGCCCACAGGAGAGTCACAAGCGCACCGATCCCCCACAACCAACGGCGCGAATTGGTTAAAGCTGCCCACCAGCGGCGCTGCGCAACTGGATGGATGTCAGTAGACGTAGCCGCAACAGCCGAGCCTGCTTCTGTCTCGTGAACTGGGACGTTTGCTACGTCAGCGCCGCTTACGGCCTGGGGGTTGTGCGTCACCAGGTCAACCTGTTTCGCCACCCCTACAGCGTCGAAAGGCGCCGGCTGATGGTTTGTCTGTCCATTGAGCAAGGGCGGTTGTCCGCCCTCGCGGCCTGGATTGCTCTCCTCGGCGAGCGGTAACCGCTCGCCGCAAGCCGCGCAGAAGCGATAGTCCGTTGCCACGGCGCTGCCGCACTGCGGACAAAAGCGCAGCCGGTTGGGCAGCGGTCCAGGGAAAACACGGCGAGCGGCTAGAATCTGCGCCTCCAGCCACCCATCCATTGCCGGATCCGCCGCTGCTGCATGGTCAGGCCAACGAACACTGACGCGGGCTGGACGGGCGCGCGTTTTTTGGAGATCCAGCACACGGCGGGCGCGTTGTTGTAAAGGCGCCGCCAACGCACGGTAATCAGGCTCGGCCAGATTGCCGAGTTTAAAATCCATGGCCAGATCGCGCAGCGCTTCCAGGGCGGCAAAGCGTTCTTGTTGCAACGCCTCTTCGTCACCGTCAGGCGTCTGCAACGTCCACGGCCGGCGCACCCCTTGCCACACGGGCAAGATGACAAAACCCAGACCGGTAATCGCAACCAAAACCAGAACCATCAGTGTGATCATGCCAAGAATTCCCTGTCATACTGCGCCACCAATGCCTGCACGTCGGGGTCAAGCAGCGGCGCTGAGGCATTGGACGTCTGGGTTGCAGCCTCTAGCTGTTGCACCTTGGCCATCCGGCGCAGCGCCCAGATCAGCCCTGCCACCCCAACAACAATGCCCACAGCAGGCGTAACCCACAACCAAAAATTCAGCCCCTGCCAGGAGGGCTCACGCAAAATGCTGACACCGTACCGATCAACGAAATACTGCATGATCTGCGCTTCACTTTCGCCGGCCTGTAGCTTCTCTAAAACCAGTCGGCGCATCTCGCCGGCTAACGGTGAGTTAGAAAAGGCTACGGACTGTCCCTGGCAGATAGGACACTGTAAGCGTTCTGCAATACGAATCATCTGCTGATCGAAGCCACGGGCGTCGCCGGTAGTCACCGGCGCGCGGTCTGCCCGCAGGTTGGGCGCCAAGCCCAATGCCAATCCGGTTACGCCTGCCACAAGGATCGTCAATGCCACCATGACTGCCCAATTGATTTTGCCGGACGCACCCGTCTGAACACGCTTTGCATCATTGGCCGCAGAGGCGTCGTTCGTCACCTGTGAAACGCCGGATTTAGGAAGCACTGGCGACCTCCTTAGACGTCAGGGGAACTTTGCTGCGCACCGGCTCCCGGCCTGGCTGGGTTTCCGGCCACCAGGCGATCAGCCCGCCAAGCGTCAGAATCAGTCCGCCCACCCAGATCCAGAGAATCAGTGGATTCACAAAAATGAAAAGACTGGCTTTGTCACCTTCCCACCCTGTCAAGACCACGTAGAGATCCTCCAACAAGCCGCTCTGAATGGCAATATTGCTGATCGGTTGATCGGTAAACCCTTCTAAGAAGCGTTTGCCTGGTTCAATCACCGTCCACGGCTGCCCATTCCTGGCGACGCTTATGCGCGCAGCTAATGTTTGTTGACGGGCATCGGCTTGTTCGACAAAACCCAGGTGCGTCAGCGTGTACCGTCCAATTGCGATACTTTCGTTCTGCACCAGGGTGACGCTGCGTTCCACACTAAAAAACTGGCTGCCGATCACACCAAACGCAATGAACACCACGCCAAGATGAACCAGATAACCGCCGTAACGACCCCGCGCACGTCCAACTAAGCGCACCGTCGCCAGCCACCACGCTTCGCCGGTTAACGTGCGGCGCGCGCTGATCCCCAGAATAAACTCTTGCACTACGGTAGCGCCGGTGAAACTGGCTACCGCAAAGGCCAGCGCCGGCCAGCCAGCGCCCAGAACAAACCACAGCAGCCCCAGCACGACGCCGAAGACGACCAGCGGCCAGCGGAAACGCGGCAGCAATTGCGCCCAGGTTGCACGCCGCCAGGGCAACAGCGGCCCAATCCCCATCAGCGCCATTAACATCAAAAGCACGGGGCCGTTCACCTGGTTATAGTAAGGCGGCCCCACCGTAATCTGTACACCGCTCACCAGTTCGCTCAACATGGGGAAGAGGACGCCGACGATGGTCGCGAAGATGAGACCCAGAAACAGGACATTGTTGAACAAGAAGCCGCTCTCGCGGCTCACGGTGCTGTCTAACTGGCGTTCACTGCGCAACTGCGGCGCCCGATAGAAAAGCGCAGTCAAGCTGAGGATCAGCGCAAGCCCCAGGAAGATGAAGAACCAGGGACCGATGGTTGATTGGGCAAAGCTATGTACCGAGGTAATCACGCCGCTGCGTACAATGAAGGTGCCAAAGATGGAGAGCACAAAGGCCAGGATCACCAGCACCATCGTCCAGATTTTAAGCATCCCCCGCTTCTCTGTAATGATAATGGAGTGGACATACGCTGACGCCGCCAGCCAGGGAATCAAGGCCACATTTTCCACCGGATCCCAGCCCCAATAGCCACCCCAGCCCAGCACCCGGTAGGCCCACCAAGAGCCAAACAACAACCCCAAACTCAGTACGCCCCAGGCCGTTAACGTCCAGCGTCGGGTGGCGCGGATCCAGCCGGCATCCAACCGCCCGCTCAACAGCGCCGCCATTGCAAAGGCAAAGGGGATGCTCATGCTCATGTAGCCGGCTAACAAAAGGGGCGGATGAATCGCCATGCCAGGGTCTTGTAAGAGTGGATTCAAGCCCCGACCATCCGGTGGAATAAAATCCATGCGCTTAAAGGGGCTGGCGACAAAAATCAACAAAAGCAGAAAGAACAGAGCAATGACCATCAGGATCGCCATCACATAGGGCATCAGGCGGTATTGGCTGCGCCAATTCGTGGTCACGGCAATGCTGGAAAAGATACTGAGACCGGTTGCCCAAAAAAGCAAGCTGCCGGCGTTCCCACCCCAGAAAGCCGTCCAGGTATAGAGAAGACTTTGCGAGTTGCGGGTGTTTTGAAAAACGTAAAAGACGCTGTAATCCTTACTAACCAGAGCATAGACCAGCACAAGGCTCGCCAGGCAGAGCAAGCCGCATACCACGTAAAGCGACTGGCGTGCAGAAAGGAGTAAATCCGGGCGTTGGCGGCGATCCCCCAGAACGCCGACGATCATGGTGTACAGGGCAAAAACCGTAGCCAGTTGAATGGCCCCACTCCCGACACTGACAAAATCAAAGGTAGCAGTAAACATAGGCAATTCCTCCAAAGCAGGTGTCACCAACTAGCGCATCCGGTTAATAGAACAAAGTGTAATAGAGCCGTTGCATCGCAATGCTCAGGTAAAAGAAGCGTCCGCTGACAAAGAGCAAGCCAACGCCCACCAATACAGCGCCGCTCAGACGAGTGATCCAGGGCCAAAAGCGCCGTAACCGGCGCGTGGCGCCCAGCATCCAAGTCGCCGCCACACCACTGATCATAAAGGGGATGCCCAACCCAATGCTATAGGCAAAGAGCAGCCAGATGCCGGTTCCCACTGTGGCGGCGCTGCCGGCATAGAGTAAGATGCCGGCCAAGATCGGGCCGACACAGGGCGCCCAGCCAAAGGCAAAGGTCATCCCCAACAACAAGGGTGCTGATGGCCCCAGGCGGCCGCCATCCAGATGAATCCGCCAATCCTGGTTCAAGGAGGGAATGCGCACAGTGTCGGCCAGGATCAGGCCCATGACGATCATCAACAGACCCGTGATACGGTTCATGGATTGGCGGTAGGTGTCCAGCAGACCGCCAAACAGCGCTGCGCTCGCCCCTAACAGCACAAAGACTAACGTGAAACCCAATACAAAAATGGCGCTGGCGATCACGGTTTGGACAAGCACCGCGGATCGTCGTCCGGCCAACGCTACGGTTTTCCCTGACGGGGCAGCGGTGGCGAGACCAGAGATAAACGAGAGATAGCCAGGCACCAATGGCGCAACACAGGGTGAGAAAAAGCTAATCAGGCCGGCGCCAAAGGCCAAAAACAAACCGATCTCAGGCAGCAAGTTTCTCACTCCCTATTGGCTTTGGTTCCCTACGGCTTGGGCCTCGGCGATGCTTTGCTCCAGCACCGCCGGCGAAATGGCGCCAATCACTTTGCGGCTGATCTGCCCACCGGGCGTGATGAAGAAGGTCTCCGGCAGCCCGGTGACGCCGTATTCCACGCCTGTACGCCCTCCCGTATCCACGGCATTGGGGAAGGTAATATCAAACTCGCGCAAGTAGGCGCGGGCGTCTTGCTCCGTATCCCAAATATCAATGCCGATGAAAATTACATCCTGATTCTGGTATTGCCGCCACAGTTGCTCCAGGATGGGCGCTTCCTCCCGGCAAGGTGGACACCAACTGGCCCAGAAGTTGATCACGACCACTTGTCCGCGGTAATCACTTAAACGAAAGTCAGATTTGCCGTTAAAGGGGTCATAAAGCGGTAAGGTGAAATCGGTGGCCGGTCGACTCAGCACCGCGACCGTAGCCGGCCCGGCGTTGATGCTAAAGCCACTCGGACCACCTTGTCCCTGGCGCAGCAGCCCCCACCCCAATAGCGCAAGCAGCGCAAATACCGCTAGAAAGACCGGCGCCCATACCCAAAGCTGTCGCACACGCAGCGGGCGAGGCTTGGGGCCATCGTCCAGTTGCGCTAGAACGTCCTGCGGCGGCAATGATTCCTGCTGTGACATAAACGTTTTATTTGCACCTTCTGTAAATCACACAAAATCCAAACAATTTTGGTCATGCCTTTACACAACGTCCGCGCGCAGCGTCGTGCAGCGTAGCAATCTGGTCAGAGGAATCAACAAGAGCAGCGCCAACAGAAAAAAGAGAAGGCCCGAATAGGTGTGATAGAATTGGAACGCCGCCTCGGCGCCCCAAGCCCGCGCCACAAAAAGCAAGTTGGCCACACGCAAGATATTGCCCGCCACGGCAAGCGGAATCGCCAACAGCACCACGGCGAGCCGTCCCCAGAGTGGCCCGGCCAACACGTAAGCCACCAGCGCATTCAGCGATGTGAGCGTGATCATGGAATTGATGCCGCTGCACTGGGCGCCGATCACCAGATCGGCATTGGGCAACGTAATCGCATTGCCGATAATGGTGATATCCAACCCCAAAAAGCGTACAAGAGCGCCGGAGCAAACACCGGTAAACATCGCCAGTGGCAGCGTTGCCCGCTCAATAAAGGGTAGTGGCGCCATCAGCGTCAGGTACCCCAGGGGAAAGGCCAACAGGCCGACCACCCGGCGACCGGCCCAAACCCAGACCAGCCCCACTAAGAGGCCGATCATGGCAAAGGCGGCCAGATAGTAGGCTTTGCCGTTCAGAAAGTAGAGATACGCGGCCAGGCTGCCCGCCACAACAAACAGCCCGACGTTATCCCCGGACATGGTTGCCCAAGAGCCGTGGCGGTGGATTTGCAAACGCCGCCAGGCCAGATAGACCGCCACGGGCACAATTAACACGCCATGACTGTAATAGTCGTTGCCCATCCACTCACCCCATAACCAGCGCCAGACCGGCCAGGTGAGCAAGGCGAAAGCGACAATGATCAACCCTGGCACGAGCGCCTGTTGCCAGGGCATCCCCACCCCGATCCGTCCCTCTTCGTTGCGCCTCATTTATTTAACTCCGCCTCAATGACTTGCACAATGGCGTCCAGCGGTTGGGCGCCGACTAACGGCTGACCATTGATGTAGAACGTTGGCGTTCCCGTGACGCCGGCGCGCTCACCTTCCTCTAGATCAGCCTGAATTTCGTCGGCATAGCGCTCACTGTCCATGCAGGCATTGAAGAGATCAACATCTAAACCCATTTCCGCGCCGTAGCCTTTGAGTACATCGGCCGCCTGCGGCTTGTCCGCCCACTCATCTTTACCCTGGAAGAGACGGTCATGCATGGCCCAATACTTGCCTTGTGCGCCAGCGCATTCGGCAGCCAGCGCCGCGGCGCGGGCCTGTGGGTGGATGTTATCGAGCGGGAAATCTTTATAGATGAAGCGGACTTTCCCGGTCTCTACATACAGCTTGTCCAGTTGCGCTTTTGTTTCCTGGAAAAATTGTAGACAAAACGGACATTGATAGTCGCTAAATTCGATAATGGTGACAGGCGCGTCAGGGTCGCCGTCCACGGCAAACTCCTCGGCTTCAAAGTCGGTATCGGGGGGCGGCGGCGTTGGCGCTAACGTGTAGCCTGCGGGCAGTCCCTGTCCAAGCGCCTCGGCTTTCGAGACCTCAATCAGGGGCCCAAATTGTTCCCAGGGCAAAAAGCCAGGGATCAGCCGTCCGTTGAGCATGAAGCTGGGTGTGCCGCGAAAACCGTACTTTTGTGTCTCCTGGTAATCCTGGCCGATGGCTTGCATCGTTGCCGGGTCATCCATGCAACTGCTCAACGCTGCCCGGTCGTAACCGAGTTCAGCGGCCGCGTCCAATACAGTCGTTCGCACGTCGGCGCTCCCCTTCCAGGTTGCCTGATTGGCAAAGAGCCAGTCGTGCAAGGACCAGAAATCATCCTGGTTGCCGGCGCACTCCGCCGCTTGCGCAGTGACGACGGAGGCGTCGCCTAAGACCGGAAAATGCTTGAAGACAAAACGCAGGTCGCCGGCCTCCATCATTGGTTTGATGAGCGGCATTATCTGTGTGACAAACCGACTACACCAGGGGCATTGAAAATCGCTGTATTCAACCAGGACGACGGGTGCGTCCGCCTTACCCTGTTCGGCGTTCGGCTTGTTGGCAATGGTCTGCCAATCCGGCACGGGCGCCGGTAGGCGAATCGGCGGGCGCGACTGCGCGGGCGTGGCCGCGGCGGCCGCCGTCACGGCTTGCGCCCCGGTCGGCGCGGCCGTCAAGGTTGCGGCCACGGCCTGGGCAATCGCCGTCTGATTGGCCTGAACAAAGGTTCCCCCTGCACCATCTGCGCCACAGGCGCCAAGCAGCGCCATTGCGCCGATCATCAAGACAACCCACAAGAATACCCTATATGTCATTCTGCGAATGAACATAGTCATCCCCTTTCATCCTCTGGTCACTGCTGCTTTTTGTTTATCTGTTACCTACATTTGTGCAATCGCAAGGTATAGAGCTGATCTTGCTTAATGACTTCCACCTGCGTAAGCAACTGATCGATATTATCGGTGATGTCGATATAGCGCCCGGAGAGCGCGTCGGTCTCTCCCGCGGCCATGCGCAGGAGGAGTTGCACCGAGAGCGCAGCCGGCACATCACGCCCTTCGGCAAAACGATGCGTGCCCCAAGGCAACCATTTTTGCCCAATTGTCGATTCGGTTAGATACTCAGTCATGGCTGTACGCACAAAACCGGGACCGAGGGCGAAGATATGAAGGCCGAACGGTTCTACTTCAGCGGCGAGCAACTCAGTGAGACGAATCAAGGATAACTTACTAACATTGTAGGCCGACATGTAAGTGATGGGCCTTACGCCGCTTGCGACATTGATGATACGTCCACGGCGCCGCGCAATCATCCCTGGCAGAACAGCGCTGCTACAGAGATGTACACTGCGCACGTTAATTTCCATGCTACGCCACCATTCATCAGGATCAACTTCCCACAGCGGTCCCAGTGGACTGGCAATACCAGCATTGTTGACTAACAAATCGATTGGCCCCAGTTGTTCTTCGACAGCGGCAACCACCGCCATGACCGCTTGTCGATCACTGACATCAGCGATAAGGGCCAAAGGTTGCGGATGGCCTTGGGCGGCGCTTGCTGTAATTTGAGCCGCCGTTTCTTCTACTTGCGCGGCAGAACGCGCAACCACAGCAACGGCGGCGCCGGCCGTTGCCAATGCTTGGGCATAGGCACGCCCTAATCCTCTGCCACCGCCAGTGATAAGGGCAACTTGACCCGCCAATTTTTTTGTTTCTACACCGTCATAACCGTGATACACCACGCGTCTATTCCTCCTATACTGATTTAGCGCACCCGACCACAGTACCGATTCGCTTCCCTTTGTAAAACAGTATTGAGCCAGGGCAGATAGCCAAAGGCCAACCCCCACGCCGCCAGGATGCCGGTGAGCAGGCGCAGCCACCAATTAAAGGCGCCAAATTGGTCGCCGGCATAGAAGCCAGGAAAGGCATTGGCCGTCAGCCAGGCTAACCACGCATTGGTGTCGCGAAAGCCGCCGCCGGCCACGCCATACAGCGCGTCATTGACCATATGGGTAAGACCATCAACTACCAGTGGCGCCACTGCCAACAGAATGACCTTCAGCGGCAACGGCCGGATCGTGCCGCGCCACTGTCGCAAGAGGGCATAGACCAACCCCCAGACCGGCGTCATCCCGTAAAAGCTGATCATGCGGTCACTCCAGGCCACCTTCCAGCCCATCGTCGGCGTACCCACAAACCGACGTAGGTTCAACGCATCGGTATAAGGAAAAACTTGATTGATTTCCGCCAGTGTGTAGGTCAACTTTTCGCCAAACAAGAACCAACTGCGCTGTGGCAACTGGTGACAAAAGGGTGAATAGAGAATGTAAAGCGCTATCCCCACCTTTTCCCAGCCGGCCGCCATTGCCACCGGCGCTAGAAAGGGCGCCGTCGTAAAGAGCAACAGCGGAATGAGCACCAGGGCCAGCCAGTGACGCAGGCAGAAGCAGATAACGCCATCAATCCACTGTGTGATGGCCTGCTCACAGACCTGTAGATTTGCTTTGCGAACCAACGTTCTTTATCTACTTTCCCCAATACACAGTTTTATTTCCAATTTATTTTCAACTTTTATAAGGAGAGTTCTTTTGTATTTCAATTTTTTATGATTATTTTTATAAAACTGCAATATCTATAACCATCCTGTACCCCTCTCTATACCCACGCATATGTCATTTCGCCGGTAAGGGGCTATCGTTAGCGTACAAAGCAAAGGGCTTCTGGTTTCACTATCTACAAAACGCTGAAAGGAGCATAACACCTATGGCACATCACACGAATCACCAAAGTCAGGAAATGCAGCAGTGCATTGACAACTGTTTGAACTGTCACAGCATCTGTCTCCAAACTGTGGGTCATTGTCTTGAAATGGGCGGCAACCACGCGGAGGCGGCCCATATCAGGATGTTGCTTGATTGCGCCGAAATCTGTCAGACGAGCGCCAACTTCATGTTGCGCAACTCCACTTTTCACCCGCAAGTCTGTGGCGTCTGCGCCGAAATTTGTGAGCAGTGCGCGGTCGACTGTGAGCGCTTCGGTACCGACGCGATGATGCAACAATGCGCCCAAAGCTGTCGCCGCTGCGCCGAGTCTTGCCGTCAGATGGCTGCCATGCCAGTGACCGCCTAGTCGCCCATCTTGATTCATACGAAGTCACTTGCTTTCTATCCTGTCGTTGCTCACAAAGAGCCATCAGAGCTTACACAAGACGCCTCACCCTCGGGAAGCCCGTCCTGCGTAAGTTCTGACTATTTTTACGCAACCGGAGAGCGGTCGCGCTCTGCTGCCAACACGCTTTCTTGCGCGGTAGCGACCTTGTCTTCCCGTTGGCGGGCATAAAAAGAAAGCACATAGAGCGCACTCAACAGGACCAGCAAGGCAACGACCTGGGTGGTCCGTATGCCTGCCAACCCGGTTTGGGCATTGGCGCGAAAGGCTTCCACAAACAGTTTACTCAGGCTGACATACGCCACACCACGCCAGAAGAGTTCGCCGGGGGCAGCGTGCGTTTGTTGCTGCCAAAGCAACCCCAAGGCGACCAGGAGCAAGCCGGCTTCATACAACTGCACAGGATGGCGTGTCACGCCCCACAGTTCAACCGCCCACGGCAGCGTTGTGGGTACGCCGTACCCGTCACCCGTTAAAAAGTTGCCCAGACTGAGGAGCGCCAGCGCCGCCGTAACCCCAATGGCCAGGGCATCGCTAACCGGCAATAGCGGCATCTGTTTGCGCGCCAGGTAGAGCAAGCCAACGCCGCCACCGGCCAGTAGCCCCGGCAGCAGCGCCAACGCGCCCGGCCTGATGGAAAGCAGCAACGGCGGCGCCTCCAGGTAGATCGGGTAGTAGCGGACGGCATACCCAAGACGCGCCCCAATCACGCCCGCAATCAGCGCGGCAAAGGACGCATTGGTAAGCACCCCTTGCCAGGTCGCACGCTGTGGCTCCGGCGTCATGCGACCAAGCGCCCGCGTAGCCAGCTCACTACCCAAGTAGAAGGCCAGCAACGCAAAGAGCGGTCCAACTGGCAACGTCAACCCAAGAAAACTGATCACCGGCCACATATTACTCTCCTCCTCGATGCGGGCGTAGATATCACGGCAGTCAATAAGGCGTCTGTACGCGTGTTCATGCTAGTAAACCTATGGCGCTTTATTGACTGCCGGGATCTACTAGAATTTTGTTAACACTATCCATGAGCATGGCTCGGTTCATAGGACCGCCGATCCTGACATCCTGAATGCGTCCTTCAGCGTCGATAAAAACGGTGGTCGGCAGCGCACGCACCCCATAGGCCCGGCCGACGGCTTGATTGGTATCCAGCAAGAGGGGAAAGGTCGTAGCTACGACGCCGCGCGCAAACCGTTCCACCGTTGCGGCGTTTTCCCCCTGATCCACACCGATCAGCAGCAAGCCGTCATCCTTGTAGCGCTGCCAGAGCGCCTCCAACTCCGGCATCTCGGCACGGCAGGGTGGACACCAGGTCGCCCAGAAATTGAGGATCACGGGCTTGCCGCGCAAGGTGGAAAGTTGCATATTGCCGCCATCCAACGCCGTGAGGGTAAAATCGGGGGCGAGAAAGCCGGTCATCGGCGCCGTCAGCGAACGGTCACGGTCGGCCACAGCGGCCGGCACGCGACTCCGATAAATCCAGCCGCCTCCCACCACCAGCGTTACAACCATAAGCCAACGCCACCACGCAGATGATAACGCGGTTGCTGTCGGATGTAAGGTTGTTTCTGCTGTCATAGGTCTGAATCCTCTCTTAAAAAACGCTTGTAGCAACGCAACAGGTAGAACTTATCTGTCACTAAGCTTAAACAGATTTGTGTTGCGTCTTCGCCATGAGTTGAAAAATTTTCGCAGCCAGGCACGCCATAACAGCGGTTGTAACTGCTGCCACGCCTGTATCAGGTCACGATTGGCCGCCGCCGCCACAGTGACTGTGCTTGGACTATCCCTCAAGTCAATTGGTCGGCTGAACCGATAGTGGACGTAACCTTCTGTCACTTGTTGAATCCACGATCTGCTTGTCGGCAACACCCGGCCAAGAAAACGCGCCTGTTCATATGGCGTATCGCTTGTGCCCATCGATAATTCCAAGCGTTCAACCCAACGCAGCAGCCGGGTGTAGAGCAACGCCGGCAACTCCGGGGCGAAGGTGGCAGCGCGCCTGATCCGGCGGCGATACAGCCCAAGCCAGCTCAGGCTGAGAAGCAACAGCGCTAAGATCACAAACTCCCGCCACGGCCAACTCTGCCCAGAGCTATCAGCTAACAGCAGCTTCTCACTCACTGGACTGCTTGGCGGCGGTTGCGAATCGTCCGGCGGCTGAATTAGCACAGGCAACGCAGTTTCGTCTCCGACCGGTTGGCTCTGTATCATAGTGGGAGAAAGTTCATTACCCTCAGGAAAATTCGATGGACTCCTGCTTGCCGTAGGTTCAAACTCGATCCATCCGAGGTTGGGGAAGAAGACTTCCACCCAGGTATGTGCATCACGGGCGGTCACAAAGTAAGCGCCGGCTTCCGCGTCATAGGCGCCAGTTGCGTAGCCGCTAACTGTGCGTGTTGGAATACCCAAGCTGCGCAGCATGACAGCCATAGCGGTGGCATAGTAGTCACAGTACCCTTCTTTAATATCGTACAGGAAGTACTCAACCGGATCGACATCCGGCGGCGGGGTCTGGATGGCATCATTGTACTTTATCATTCGCAAGTAGGTTTCGAGCGCCTTAGCTTTGGCATAAGGCGTTGCGGCCCCGCTCGTGATTTCAAGCGCGCTTTGGGCTACGCGTGCTGAAAAATTAGCCGGCAACTGTAGATACTTGTCCACAATCATCTGCGGATAGTCTGTACCGGCATTTTCAAGCGCTTGTCTGGTCACCTGGCTAAACCGGCTGACGACGGTGTAGCTGTCGCCGATTCCTAATGATTGATCAGTGCGGGCATAGACCACTTCAACACCCTGCACCACCTCTTGACGACCATTGAGCGCCCCATCAATGGCCGTCACAGGTGCGAGCTGCGCCAACACAATGACCGGCACACTGATCTGACGTATATCGGCGGCGCCAAAGATGACGTTGCCGACCGGCGCTAACAGCGTGATCGTCTGCGTAACCAAGGTGCGCATCGGCCAATCAGGGGCAGGCAAGGGAACGCCGGCGGCGAAATTCGTCTCATTCTCAAGCGTGTTGAGCCACTGGCGCCCGGTAAAGGTATCAAAAGCGACAGCGCGCCAGTAGCGACCCACAGGCGCCGCCACTGTAAAGACAGGACTGTCGCTTACATTGCGTTCGCCGCTCAGTGTCAGCGAGCGACCAAAGCCCCCACTTGTGCGCGTCTGCCGATTTAAGCCGCCATAGAGTTGATTCCAACTGATGCTTGCTGCTACAAAACGCTGATTCACGGGCAGCAGTAGGTTGCGCACCTGTACACTCTGTTCCAGCCCCGGCGCCAGCCAGGCCAGAGACAACACAATGGTACTGTAGAGCAGGCCGTCACGCAGAAAGTCAAACGTAACATCCTGCCCCAAATAGAGGCCTCGCTCCCGCCAACGCAGTTGTTGTTCGGCCAGGTTTGTACGCACCAAAAAGAATAGCGTCAGCAGACAGAAGATTATTAAAAACCCTACAGTTGGTTGCGGCGCATAATAGGTGCTAATCAGCAAAACAACACCGACCGGCACAACCGCGCGCCATGTATAGCCATAACGAAAAATGGACCACATGCCAAAATAGGTCAGCGCCCAGAGCAGAAAACTTATCTCAAAAATAAAGACATAATTATCGTTGTTGATCGATTGATTCCAAGCTGCATCCACCCAAGTGATCAGCCGCCAAAGGATGTAATAGATTTTGGCCTGAAATTCTGAAAAGCCAAAGTTTAAGAAGGATTCCAGTTCTTCTTCTTTGACTAGATTTGCCATGAGTAAGAAAATCCAGGCCAGGCCGGTAAGTATGCTATGTGAGAAAGCAAACCAACCATCGAAGCGGCTGTATGCTATAAACATACCAAGCAGAGCAGCTCCCAACGTCACTGGGATCAGCAAAACCATATTCTCTACATAGCCTGCTGCATCCAACGCGATGGCGGCAGTCAAATAGATAAGTGTCACCAAAAGACCAGTGAGCAGCACGCCATCGCGAAAGTAAAAATTACCAAAGGCGCGTGAAGGATAGGATTGGCTGGCAGTGATGCGCGTTGTCATGGCATTATCCGCCCTTACCTGGTTTTATTTGTTTCTGCCTGATCATCCGACCACCTTTGCGCCCCCCAATGCCCACCGCGTCGGGCAAGCCAAAGATAGACCGTCGTAAGCAGCAGGGTGAGGGCCACTGTTACCCACATCATCACTGTCACCGATACGCCAAACGGCAAGCCAGGTCGTAATTGGATCGGACCAAAGTCGATCCAATCGTTGAAGAGAAACCAGGCGCCCAGCCCCAAGGCAACCCCTGGCGTCAGCCGTGTAAAGCCCAGCAACAGCACCCCCTCCAAGGCCATAATCAGGTGTGTCAGGCTCATGGTGATGCTCTCCAGGTGGGGCGAGCCGCCGTTACGCCAATAGAGCGACCAGAAGACCACCGTCCAAAGCCCATACTTGATCACGCCGAACGCGGCGAACGCATTGAGCAACGGCCAGCCCGGTCTGCGCCAGAGGATCAGTGCCAGCGCCGGCAGCACCCAAAAGGTGCTACCGGGTGAATCAGGAATGAAGGGCCAGAGATACCAGGGGCTGGCGGCCAGTTGATCGCCATACCAATAAATCATCCCGGCCACCGCGCCAAGGCCGTTGCCAATAAAAATGGCGATCACAATCAGCGGGGATAGCATAAAGTCGACAAACCACCGATAGAGCGTATTGCCCGAACGATTCACCGTGAGCGTAGCTGACACAACGAATGCTCCTTCTACTCGTGTACGACCACCAGCGTACCCGGATTTTCATTGGCACTAAACAACCAGCCGCGACCCGTCATCACCGGGCTGGCCCAGTCGAATAACCATTGAGCGTCCTCATTCCGCATATTGATACAGCCGCGGCTCATGGGCTGCCCAAAATTGTTATGCCAGTAGGCGCCGTGAAAGGCGT
Organism: Caldilinea sp. CFX5; assembly: GCA_021405325.1. Next base: position 67,133 of record QWII01000014.1, read on the forward strand.
AGTCCTGATAGAAATATTGCACCCACTGCACATCTTTCAAATAGTAGTAGTCGCCGGCGGCGCGATTACCGCCGTACATGTCTTGCAGCGGTGTTTTGGCCCAAATACGAAAGGTGCCGGTGACAGTGGGTGTACCGGGCAAGCCGGACGAGATGATGAACGCCTTCACCGCGGTGGTTCCTTCATACGCCACCACCCGCTGTTCGCTGAGATCAACGTCGATCCATTTCTCCGTGGTCGTTGGGAACGATTCATGGATGTGAAAGGCATTCCCATCCGGCATCGTTCCAGCCAGTTGGTCCGCAAAGTCTGGCGCCGGAATCACAAGACGCTGGCCTGGCGTAATCAAGCTGGCATTGGCCAGATTGTTGGTGCGGGCAATCGCACGCACGGAAACGCCATATTGGTTGGCAATAACGCCTACCTGCTCGCCTCGCTGCACCACATGGACAACGGGAGCATAGACACCGGGGGGGCCGGCAGAACTATTCATCGGTTCGTCAGCGCTGCCGGCGCGCCCAGCGCCGGCAGCGTTCGCCGGTACGTAGAGCGACTGGCCCACGTACAAGCGCTGCGCTGGCGAAATCCGATTCAACTCGACAAGCTGCGCCAACGCAATGCGGTGAGCGACAGCGATGGCCGAAAGCGTATCATTCGGCTGAACAATGTAGAGTGCAACGTCGGTCAGCTCCGCCGCGTCCGTTGTGGAATCCGTGACCACATCTGCGGGTAGCGCCAACGGCTGGCCCACCCAGACAAAATCAGCGTCGCTCAGGCCGTTCAGCAGACGGAGCGTTTCCGTTGCGACGCCGTAGCGTTTGGCGATTTCACTCAGGGTTTCGCCGGGTTGGACAACGTGAACAGTATCATGCGCAAACGCAAGGCCGACAGGCGCCAAGAGAGTCAAGATCCCAACCAGCAGGAGGGCGGAGAGCAACCTTCTGACCTGTTGCCTTCCATCTGGCTGTGATAGATGTTTGGCGCTATCACCATTCCCCGAAAGGGTAGTCAATCCAGAGCAAACGGCGATCATGACGGAACCTGACCTTTCGCACCGTATCCTTACTGGGTAACGCCAAACCAGGCTTGTAGCCACTCCTGCATTTGCTTGATCTCCGCCTGTTGGGCAGTGATGATGGCAGCGGCTAAGTCTTTGATCTCCTGGCGTTCAGCCATCTGCTGCGCCATCTGCGCCATCTCGATGGCGCCCTGATGGTGAGAAATCATGGCGGTCAGAAAGCGCTGGTCAAACGGAATGCTCTCATCGCTGCTGATCATCATATCGCCCATGCTCATGCCCATGCCGCCGGTGGGCGGCAGATCAGGGTGCCAGGCTGTGCGCCACCCCTGCATCTGTTGGATCTCGGCATTCTGGGCGGCAATAATGGCCTCGGCCATCGTTTTGAGTTCGGCATGTTCGGCCTGCTGCAACACGGCCTGCGCCATCGTAACCGCGCCCTGGTGATGTTCGATCATGCTGTCGATAAACTGAGCGTCAAAAGGCTTGGAGGCATCCATCTGCATATTGCTATGATCCATTGGCATTGCCGTCGCCTGACCAATGTTCTGCATATTGTCGTTGGAGTTACTAGACATCCCCCCGTGCATACTGGGCATGTTGCCTGTGCAAGCGCTGAGGAGAAAAAGAAAAGGTAAGATCAGTAAAACTGCTAATTTGCTATGAGTACGCATGACGAAGGGTTCCTTTCTGGATTTATGGGATTGTAATCACAAAATTTTTGCGAATTGTTTCCGGCTGCACATTGCGCACCTCCACGGTCACGCGCCATTCGCCTTGACTATCCTGGCTGAAATCAAAGGAGGCACGGTACTGACCGCTGCCTGTACTCACGGCCTCCTGTTGCATCAACATGGTGGCCATCGCGCTGTGGCTGGCTAAAAGATTGACTTCAGCATCGTCCACTGCTTGTTGGGCGGCATCCTTGATGGTAACAACCAATTCGACTTGACCCGCCACCGGTGGATCAGGGTTTGTACCCAACTCAATGCCCAACCCGTCGGTGTCAGCATCTGCCGGCTGCTGCGCGGCGCCACAGCTAGCTGACACTACGATGATCAAGAGCAACAAAGGGCGGATGAGCAATCGCAATGGCAACCCCACAAAACGCTGCCACTTTGGCTGTGTAACGGGCAGAGCGGCAATATGTGACACAGTAGGCGGTTCCAATCTAGTAATCCTTTCTGTGCAAGAAAGATGGTGATTCATTGCGTACTGCACGAGCTACTATAGAACAGTGCAGACTGGTAATAACTTTACTACAGATTTGTGAAGAAAATGTGAACGCGCTTCGTGAAAATTCTACGGTCCTAAATTTTGTGAAGTAGCTTTACTTTTACCAAATCGTCCTGAGATTGCGGCGCCTTGGCAGTGATGGCTCAGTGTGGAATCCCCAACTCTCTATTATGTGGTGGCTGTGCTGATCTCTTGGCCGCTCTACCAGACGCCCATGATCGCTATGTTCCACGGCATCTCCTATCGCGAGGCCCTGCCCAAGGCGCTGCCGGTCGTGCTGATTTCCATGTTGGCGGCGGCCATTGCTATGGACCCAGCCATGTGGTACTACATGATGTCCAACATGCCGATGATGCCCAATGAGGAGTCGATCCTCTGGTTTGGGACGATGTTCTTTACGGTCTTTCTGGCCTTTCTCGTCGCCTGGCCCTTTAACTATCTCTTTGTGCGCCGGCAACGGAAATCAGGCATGATGTAACAGGAGGAGTTATGCGCAACCTACTACTCACATTGGGGGGAATCCTCGTCGCCACACTGGTAGTCCTCTTTGGTCTCATTCAGGGGGTGGAGAGTGCGGCGACGCCGGACCAGCAGCCGGGTGAGTTGCCCTTTTTAGAGGCCAATCAACAACTGGTTACCGTGAATACGGTGCGGATTGGCTCTGATGATCCGGTGGAGACAGCTATAGCCGTTGCGCAAATCGTTTACCCCGCTACCGAGGAGGAGAACACGCCTGGCGCAGTGATTCTAGTGAATCGGCATGAACTGGCCGAGGTGATGGTGGCTGCCAGCCGGATTCAGCATTTCCCGGTCAATGCGCCGCTGCTCTACGTGGACGAAGGGAGCATCCCCGACGCCACCTGGCAGGAGTTGCTGCGCCTGGTTCCGGAAGGGGTCTCCGCCGACTTTAACGTGCAGGTCTACCTGGTTGGCACGATTGGCCCGGCGGTACGCGAACAGGTGGAGAGCGCCGGCTTTCGCACGCGTGTACTGACCGCCCCGGATCCAATCTTGTTGACCGAAGTGGTGGACAATTGGACCTCGACTCAGCACGGCGACCATCGCAACGAGGTGGCGATTGTCAATCTGGATAACATCGCCCCCGGCATTCCCAGCGCCTTTTGGAATGCTCATAGGGGTGACGGACTGGCCTATGTGACAAATGAGGGCATTCCCGACGCCACCCGTCGCATCCTGTTGCGCCGCGCCAACGGCCCCTGGCTCTACCTTTTTGGCGATGAGAGCGTCATCTCCGAAGAGATTGCTCGTGAACTGGCCCAGTATGGGCAGGTGACCCGCATCAAAGCGCCTGATTTGGCTGGCGCCAGCGCCTTCTTTGCCGGCTTTCGCGATCAAGGCAAGGATTGGGGCGCCTGGTTCTGGCAGAAGCCGCGTGACTTTGGCTGGGGCATTGCCGAGGCGGGCCATAATGCTATCTTTGTCAACGCCGACGGACCAGCCGGGTGGCAGAATGTGTTACCCGCTACCACCCTTTCGCACATGGGCAAACATGCGCCCGTCTTGGCTGTGAACCAAACGAGCATCCCTGAATCTGTGCAGCGTTATCTGGAAATCATCAAACCGTACCCGTCAGCGCCCCAACAGCACCTGCTCAACCACGGCTGGATCATTGGCGGTGAAGAGACGATCAGTTGGCAGACGCAGACGGAATTGGATATTTTGCTTGATGGCTATCTGGCCCAAGCAGAGGAGGAGTAAACATGACGCACGTTGCGACAAAACCTGAGATAACGGAAGCGCCCAAAGAACCTCACACCAATGGCAGGGGGGTGGTGGCGCTGGCGGAACGGGTGGAGCGTCATCATATCCAGCCGCTGCCCGATGCCCATGAACTTGTGCCCGACCCGTTTCCGCCACTGTTGTGGCATGGGCTGGGATGGGGCGCCTTAATCGGATTGCTGCTGGGGCTGCTCTTTGCCTGGTTGTTGCTGAGTAGCACCCTGGTGATTCAAAACGCAGAAGGGCTTTTCTCCTTGGTTCCGTTCACCTTCTACACCTTGTGGGCGATGGTGGGGGCGGCGGTAGGTATTCTACTGGGTGGGGTCGGCACTATTTTGGTCGCCAAACCAGCGCCCAATCCACCGGTGCAACAGCAGCGCTAGACAAACTGTCAAAGAAAGGAGAACGCTGAAGTGGGATGGCAACATGGCTGGGGCATGATGGGCGGTTGGTTTCTGTGGGTGCTGCTACTGGTGTTGATCATCATTATCGCCGTCTGGGCAGTGTCCAACCTTGGCGACCGTCAGCCCCGTGAACCAGGGTTCCGTAGACAAAATGGTGCATCAAGTAACTTACAGCAGACGCCACTGGAGATTTTGCAAACTCGCTATGCCCAAGGTGAAATCAGCCGAGATGAGTATGAACGCATGCGCCAGGATCTTCAGGCATAACAATGGCCGGACTTACGCCGCCTATCGACCTTGAACCGTAAAACGACTAGGCGGTTTTATCCGAAAGAGTTATTGAGTCCCTGTTCCCCCTGCTACCAACCTTTCAATCAGAGAAAAGGAGACTATACATGTTTTATCACGTCAAAGAGCTTCAATTTAATGCACGCGTTTCACAACCCGATCCCGTCTTTGCCCGGCTATTGTTAGAGCAATTTGGCGGCGCCAATGGCGAACTCAAAGCAGCCATGCAGTATTTTGTGCAATCCTTTGCCGCACGCCAGCCCTACCCCGAAGCCTATGATCTGCTGATGGATATTGCCACTGAAGAGTTTAGTCATCTCGAAATTGTCGGCGCCACGATCACCATGCTGTTGGACGGCATCAACGGCGAGTTGAAAAATGCCGCCGACCAGGCCGAGATCATGCGGCTTTTGCGGGGCAATGGAGAAAAGGAGCAACTCATTCACCAGGCCATGATGGATCCCCAATTCCTGGTGCTTTCCGGCGGTGGCCCCACTCTGACCAACAGCATGGGCGTTCCCTGGAGTGGCTCGTATGTGAGTGCAAACGGCGATCTCACGGTAGACCTGCGCTCGAACATTGCCGCCGAATCGCGCGCCAAGATTGTCTATGAATATTTGATGCAATTCACCGATGATCCCCATGTCAAGGAAAGCCTTCAGTTTCTGATGACCCGTGAGGTGGCGCACTTCCAGATGTTCAACGCCGCTCTGGAAAATATTCAGCCCAACTTCCCGCCTGGCGTTCTACAAGGCGATCCCCGCTACTCGCACACCTATTTCAATATGTCCAATGGCCCCAGTGCACGCGGGCCGTGGAACGAAGGCCAGGGGCCGTGGCCGGCGGGTGAGCATTGGGAATACATCGACGATCCGATTCAGCATGTGATCAAGACCCAGGGGTTGCATCAACATCAGGCGACGGGCAGCAATCGCACGGTGGAAGAAGCGGAACAAATGAGCCGCCAACTGGGCAAACAACGGAGTGAGCAGGTGAAGCAGGCCATGCCCAAAGGCCACGGCAATCAGTGGAACAGCTATCCGGCCGAACTGGCAAGTCCCAAGACGATGCAACAGCCGGCCAAGCGTAAGGGTAAGTAGCGTGGATACCCACTCCTCACCTGTGACCCAGCAGACGACTGCTTATGCCAATGAAGCAATGCCTGCATCGTCCAACGAGCAGGCATTGCTTCACATCACCTACTATACCGATCCCCTCTGTTCGTGGAGCTGGGCTTTTGAACCCCAGTGGCGGCGCCTGCGCTATGAGTTCGGCGCGCAGATCGAGTGGCGCTACGGCATGGGGGGCATGATCGCCGACTGGCAGCAGTATGGCGATCCGCTCAATGATATATGCCGCCCTGTACAGATGGGGCCTCAGTGGTATCAAGTGCGTACGTTGTCGGGGATGCCCTTTGACGAACACATCTGGTATAAAGATCCCCCTGCCTCTTCTTATCCGGCCGGGATTGCCGTCAAGGCCGCCGAGCAACAAGGCGCAGCCGCCGTGGAGCGTTATCTGCGGCGGCTGCGTGAGGCTGTCATGGTGGAACGACGCAATATTGCGCGACAGGAGGTTTTACTGGCGATTGCGGCAGAAGTAGCGGAACAAGGCATCTTGGATGGGGAGCAGTTCCGGCAGGCTCTCGCCAATCCGGCCACTATCGATGCATTTCGCGAGGATCTCAAAGAAGTGCGCTGGCGCGAAATTGGCCGCTTTCCCACCCTGATCCTGCGCAATAATGAACCTAATAGTAGACATAGTGGGGCGATTATACTTGTCGGCTATCGTCCATACCCGGCGCTTCTTGATGCGGTGATGCATATCAGCCCAGCCCTAGTCCAGCAACGTTCAACAGATGATCTGCTCGCTTACATCGTCCATTGGAACTATCTCACGACCAGAGAGGCAGCCGAACTCACTAATGGCGACTTGGCGGCGGCAGAGCAAATTTTGCAAGCAGCGGCAGCCGCCGGCAAATTGCACTGTCGCGAGCTTCTTCACGCACGTCAGGCATTCTGGCATGCAGGTAATGCAGGGATTGGTCATGCTGGAAAGCAAGATTTGGTCTAACAGCGGGCAGAGAGAGCGGTGAGGACAAGACGACTGGCCAAGCCTGCCGGAAAGTTTTTACAGCTTTCCGGCAGGGGTATCTATCACGTTTCGCAGCAAGCGCTGGTCGAAGGGTCTCTTGTGTTCTAAGCGACCAAATAATTGCGCATCATCCCCATGTCCTCATGCTCCAGGTTATGACAGTGGTAGACATACAGACCACGGTAATCGGCAAAGCGCACGGCAATCTTCACGCGTTCGCCGGGCATGACCAGCACCGTGTCTTTCCAACCTTCGTCGACATAACCGTCCTTGACCGTTTCCCAGCCGGCCCGTTGCGCTTCGGCAATCTGGCGCTCGACCACTTGGAACTGCACCCCGTGTAGATGCATGGGGTGCGCCATAAAGTCTTGCATGCCACCCATCATCGTACTTTGCATCTGCATGGTGCCTGTGGCGCCTTGTGCGCCATGGCCGGCGTGGGGGTTATTGGCGGCAGACACCATGCCGGCCGGCATCGCGTTGACAAATTCCCACACTTCCAGTGCGCCAAAGGCGATCTGCTCATCGGCGGCCACTTCGTCCATCCCAAAGGTGCGGCCGTTGATGGTCCAGTTCATGTTACTATCCATGCTCAAGATAAATTGGCGCGGCACATTTTGATTGGCGGCGTCGGCAGCTTGGTAGCGTTCCATCGTTGCCAGTTGGGTCGGCAGGGTTACTGTTTCCGCCTCTGCTTTGTCCACTTTGACCGTTAGCACATCAAAGAGGGCGCCATTGGGTAAGATGGCCATGTGCTCCATCATGCCTGCTTCCACACCGCTGTAAGCCAGGCTTTGTAGTTTGATTTCCGTGCCGACGGGCTGGCTGCGGAAGTCGGCCCACACGTCCAACCGTTCACCGGGTGATAACATAACGTAGGGTCGTTCCACCGGCTTTTCTAGCAGACCGCCATCCGTCGCCAGCACTATCATCGGCATCTCATTGTTCCAGGCCAGCTTAAAGATGCGGGCGTTAGAGCCGTTGAGCAGACGCAGTCGGTAGGCGCGGGTGGCGACCTGCAAGGTGACATCCGGCTGCCCGTTGACTAAAATGCGCTCACCAAGGAAGCCCATCATGCGTTCCGTCATGGCATCAGCCGTATCACCGGCAATGTAAACAAATTGATTCTCGGCGTCGAAACGACGGTCCTGCAACACGAGGGGAATTTCTTGCGCGCCGCTGGGGAGCGCGATCTGATCTTCCTCCGCATCATTCACGATCAAGAGGCCGGCCAGGCCAAAGTAGGCTTGTTCCGCTGTGCGTTCGTGGGCGTGCGGGTGGAACCAATAGGTGCCGGCGCGATTGCGCACCTCGAATTCATAGATGTACTCGCCCTTAGCCGCGGCCAGATCACGCGGATGGCCGTCCATCTCTGGCGGTGTGATCACCCCATGCCAGTGAATGTTGCTCGCCTCGCTCAGGTTATTCTTGAACCGAATGCGCACCTTTTGCCCCGTGCGGGTGCGAATAATCGGACCAAGATAGGAACCATGAACGGCAACGACTGCGCCCGGGTCGCCTTTCAGCACTTCGCCTTGATACGACAAGACCTTGGTGGCCGGGCCAGGCAGAAGCTGCATCGTCGTCTCGGTAGCGGTGAGGGCAATTTCCAGATCGGGGGTGAAGGTGGTGGTTGATGGCGCCGGTTGACCGGGCGCCCTTGTGGTCTGTGGTGCGATACAACTGCTTAACAGACTGCTGGTCCCACCGAGGGTCAGGAAAGCGGCACTCATGCCACTGAAGCGCAGAAAGGCGCGGCGGCTGAGCGTAGCTAATGGTCTTTCATTGTTCATACATTCTCCAGGTTAAAAAGTAATTCATGGCGCGTCAACGGCAAGTTCATTGATAACGCCGATGGACGCTCCTGTCATGGGCGCTTTGCTATTTTGTAGTATGCCACAGAATTGTGAAGAAAATTTGAATAAAAGGGCTGTCTAACCAATCTTTTTACTCGATCAAAGTAAGAGTGCTACAAATTTCTTAAATACGTGCTTGACAACAGGAATTTTATTTGCTATTATTTAGCTAAGACTAATATTTTATTATCATTGTATAAAATATTTTTATTCCTCTTGCTCGCTAAAAATTGACCATTGTTAAAATTCTCTCTTCGAAAACAGCAAGAATGTCTTTGTTGAACCTGAGAATCAAGGAGCATCCTATGTTTCATGAGCAGTTACGGCGTTTTCTGGCACGGCGCGACTTCCTGCGCCTGGGCCTAGGCAGCACTGCCAGTCTAGCCGGGATGACATTGCTAGGTCAGGCAGCGAGCGGTCAACAGGCACCAGACGCACCGGCGACCAATCACCACAATGCACATGGGAATAGTATGTTGGTGGGCGCCGTCGACCACGCCCGCAATGGCTTTGACCCGCTGCAAATCTTGGTGGATTGGGATTACGGCGTCACCAGCACCCTGCCTGATGGGCGGATCTTGCGCGAATATGAGATTGTGGCGGTCGATAAGGAGATCGAAATTGCGCCTGGTCTCTTTTTTCCCGCCTGGACCTACAACGGTCGTGTGCCGGGGCCAACCATTCGTTGCACCGAGGGCGACCAGATTAAGATTCGCTTCATCAACGCCGGCAGCCATCCCCATACCATGCATTTTCATGGCGTGCATCCCTACGAAATGGATGGCGTCCCTGGCGCCGGCCCAGGTGAAATCCAACCAGGGCAGACCTTCATTTATGAATTCGACGCTGAACCGTTTGGTTGTCACCACTATCACTGTCATGCCTTGCCGCTCAAACGCCACATTCATAAGGGACTCTATGGCGCCTTTATCGTTGATCCCAAGGAGGGGCGGCCACCGGCGCGCGAGTTTGTCATGGTGATGAATGCCTTTGACACCAACTTCGACAACGATAACGAAATTTATGCCGTTAACACCGTGGGCCATGAGTACGCACGCCGCCCCATTCCTGCCCAAGTGGGGGAACTGATTCGCATCTATCTGATCAACATTACTGAATTCGATCCGATCAACTCCTTTCATCTGCACGCTGAGTTTTTTGATTACTATGATCATGGCACAACACTGGAACCGACTTTGCGCAAGGTTGATACCATTATGCAAGTGCAGGCGCAACGGGGCATTCTGGAATTTCGCTACCGCTGGCCGGGCCAATACATGTTTCATGCCCATATCAGTGAGTTTGCCGAACTGGGCTGGATGGGGTTGCTCAACGTTGTCACGCCAGAGAATTTTACGGCGGCATTAGCTGCCGTAGGCGTTGACGAAGCGTGGAATCGCAAAGCAACCGCGGGCAGTACAGTCAATCCACAGTGAGGAGAACAAAGATGAGTACAAAGACAGAACCGGCGATTGGTGTTCGCTTGCATGGGTACACCTGGCTTTTGATGCTCTTGCCCTTGTTGCTCTTAGGGGTCGTGCTGGCCTATCTGGTGGTGACAGGAGGCGGGTTAACCGAGTTGGCCGGGCCGCCGGTGGAACAGATTGCCATCCAGCGTATTACCCTGCCCGAACCCGGCCTGATTCGCGTCGAGGTGGTAAATGACGGCCCGCAAGCCGTTACCATTCCGCAAGTGTTGGTCGATGACGCCTATTGGGCCTTCACCGCGGAACCGTCCAACACCATTCCCCGCCTGGGCAAGGCCATTTTTACGATTCCCTACCCGTGGGTGGTGGAAGAAACCCATGCCGTCCGCCTTATCACCAGCCTGGGGCTGACCTTTGACGGCGAAATTGCGGCGGCGGTGGAATCACCCCAGCCATCACTCTCCTTGTTCTGGCGCTTTGGGCTGGTCGGTCTCTATGTGGGTGTTGTGCCGGTAGCGCTGGGCATGTTGTGGTATCCCTTCATGCGACGCTTGAGCCGACAGGCCATGAATTTTATTCTGGCGCTCACGATTGGCTTGCTCATCTTCCTGGCGATTGGCACCTGGCTGGATGCGTTGGAGTTTGCCGCCGAATTACCAGCCTTTTGGCAAGGCGTACCGCTGGTGACCTTCATTGCGTTGATTGCCCTGGGCGTGTTGTTGGTGGTCGGCGCCAGGGGTAACCGGCGTGATCGCTCACCGCTGGCGATTGCTTATTTAATTGCGCTGGGCATTGGGTTGCACAATCTGGGCGAGGGCCTGGCGATTGGCGCCGCCTTCAGCTTGGGCGAAGCGGCCTTGGGAACATTTTTGGTTCTCGGTTTTACGTTGCACAACATCACCGAAGGCGTAGGGATTGCGGCGCCAATTGTGCGCCAACAGCCGCCGTTGATCCATTTTGTCTTGCTGGCACTGTTAGCCGGCGCCCCGGCCATTCTAGGGACGTGGGTGGGCGGCTTTGCCTTCAATCCCGTATTAGCCACGATCTTTCTCGCCATTGGCATCGGCGCCATCCTCCAGGTGATCTGGGAAGTGGGCAAGTTGATTGCCCACGACAGCACCGCTACCAACCAGTCGCTCTTTAATTGGGTTAATCTGAGTGGAGTGATCGTAGGCGTTGCGCTCATGTATTTTACGGCCTTTTTGGTGAAATTTTAAGTGGAGCGAACCATGATGCGAAAATTGATGAGACAACCTAAACTGACCACGGGTGTCCTGTTGCTCTTGGTGCTGCTCTTGGTCAGCGCCTGTAGCAACGCCCACGCCAGTAGCGGTGTTCGGCTGGAGCTTGGCTCCCAAGGCGATCAGTTGGCCTTTACCGCAACTACACTCAGCGCAAAGGCTGGTGAACAGGTAACATTGGTCTTCAAAAACAATGCCAAAGCCTTACAGCACAATTGGGTGCTGATCCAAGGCGACGATGCGGTGGCAAAGCAAGTGAGCGAGCGGGCGCTCGCCGCCGGGCTGGAACAAGGCGCGCTTCCTGCTGATAAAACCGCTATTCTTGCCCACACCGATCTGGTGCAGAGTGGTGAAACGGCCAACCTAACCTTCACGGCGCCAACGGAACCGGGTGCGTATACTTATCTTTGTACCTTTCCCGGCCACTATCTGATGGGTATGAGGGGAAGACTGGTGGTAGAGCCGTAAAGGATTGGGTTGTAATTTGGAATCACCTATGTGCTTGTTTCTGATTCAACCATCGCCGCCAGCGAGGCGCAAGTAGATAGATAACAAGCCAGCCATCCAACAATAACTCCAGCGGCATGAAAATGGCGCCGTAGTGGGCCGGGTCCCAGTAACTGACTGGGCTGGGAAAGCGATAAGTCCAGTCAAATGGAAAGAAGAGCAAGGGGCCGTCGTTGTGGTGGGTGGCGATGTCAATCAGAGAATGTAGACCAGCGCCAAAAACAAACCAAAGCAGATACGTACCCCACCGTTGGCTGTTCTGGATGCCAAGCCAACCAACTACCCCCAGCGCCAGTAGGATGAACGGTGCGTGAAACAAGTTGTGGCTAATAATCCATAACGGATCATTGAAGTAGAGATACAAGTGGAGGTAAACCATGGGGCTTTCACCTGTCGGCGTGCGGGCAAACCAGGTATAGTATATCTCCCCCCATGCTGTCAGCAGCCAAAAGGGAACGTCGGGCAGGACAGCACCTAGCAAAAAGGTGTTACGATGCACGATCACCTGACGGTGTTGTAGCACTCGATTCAGCGCCGCCGTCATCAAAAAATGAGAATGGGTTTGCATCCGACTCTACCTTTGACCAGCAGACGCTGGTTTGATACCGTCACGGGTGGCGGTCATCCACCACTGAAACTCGCGCTCTTTGCGTCCCCAAGTGCTTTTGATAAATTCGAGAATGGCGATCATCTGTGTTTCGGTTATTTTCTCCTTAAATGCTGGCATTTTGGAATTGTACTTGGGGTCGCCACCATCGGCAATGATGGCGAGTAAGAGGCTATCTTCATGGTGCCAGGTGTGACCGGAACTGTCATGAGGTGGTGGCGGCAAGGACCCATCTGCCAACCGCTCTTTCCAGTTGGCTACACCTTGCAACGCAGCACCGTGACAACTGGCGCACTGTTCGGCATAGAGCAACTTGCCCGTCGCCACGGCATCAACATCTAGCGTCGGGACAGGTGGCACAGCTGTCCCGCCCATGACCACTGGCGCGTTCCCAGACAAGGTTGTATGCCAAAAAAGGAGAGCTGCTCCAAAGAACACAATCGCTATCATTATAACCGAGATTGGCATTCTTTTCATCGTTTGCCCTCCTACAGTGATAGCTGTTGGTGAAGTTCGTCTTCCTCTAACAGCCCTGTAAATTGCCAAAGCGTCTTTTCATCAGGCGCTGCCATCACAAAGCTAGAGTGGTGGCATAGGCCATACGCTTGTATGATTGTTTGCTCGCCCTCAGGCTACCACATCATAGATTAATTTTTCCTTTTGCTTGTTTTATGCCGGCGCAGCTTGATAGCCATGTCGCTCGACAGCGGCCATAATTTCCTGCTCCGTCACCTGTGTTTCATCGTATTCAACCTCCATCTGCTGTTTGCGATAACTGGCGGTAACACGCTTGACGCCTTGCAGTTCGTCCTCGATTCCTTCCAGACGCATCACACAGGCGCTACAGTGCATATCCGGTATGCGAAATACTTTTTTAGTCATTGTCTTCTCCTTTCCGTAAGCGAAGGTGACCGGGCGACAGGCTGACTCGCCACCCGCCACTCACCTAGAATTGAATCATCCCGTAATACATGCCCATCGAACAACTATAAATCAACTCGCTGCCGGCGGCCTGGGGCGGTAGCTCAATCACCGTTTCACCCGTCTCCGGCAGAATTTCTTGAATACCCAAACTGGGTATGACAAAGGCGCGTACTCAGCCATAGACATCATTGGTCACCAGTTTCAGCTTGATCAGTTGATTGGCCGGCGCCTGTACAACCTGAGGTTCATAGCTATAATCAGTTACATGAATGGTGACAACATTCCCCTGGACAGCCGGTTGTGCGGCTTGCTCTGCACTGTTGGCCGCGCCCAGATCGGCCGACGATAGCACTTTCCACGCGGAGGGCAACGCTCCCTGGGCTAGATTGGCTGCGGCAGCCGGTGCATTCGTTGGTTGTGCCGACTCTGCCACTGGCGCAGCATTGGCAGATGCCAATGACTTCGTTCCGCTGGCCTCGAAGCGCGAAAAAGGCAGTGGCGCTCCCAACAGGGTCAGCCCACCGTCAATCGACACCAACCCCAAGACCAACACCACAGAGGCAACCACCTGTACAAAGCGCGCCTCCAGCGTTTTGCCGATTTGGGTCGCCAGGTACGCCAGCGCAAAGAAGAGCGGACTGGCGCCGAGGGTAAAGGCAAACATAATGGCGGCTCCTTCCAATGGGTCGCCCGTACCAATGGCTGTCGCCATCATGATTTGAGTCACGCCACAGGGAATCAGGACCGTGAGCGCCCCTAAAAAGAGAGGCGTAATGAGATCATTGGTGTTCTTTTTCGCTCGCTTGCGAATGTAGCGCGTGACAAAGGATGGCGGTTCCAGGGCAAAGAGGCGAAAGAAAGGGTGTACATTGAACATGCGCAACGCCGACCCCACCATAAAGACACCAATGGCGATTTGCAGCACGGCGGTCATAAATGGGGTAAGTTGCAACATCGACCCCAGCCAGCCCAACAGAAAGCCGAGGATGGTGTAGGTGACGAGCTTGGCGATCAGAAAGAGTGCGATGGAGGCTGCATAATTGGCGCGTCGCTCGGCTGCCGGCGCCGCTTGTCTGTAAACTGATGAGTGCGCCTTCTTCCCTTTTTTAGCGGCAGGCCGGGCCACACTGCCGGCCGCCAGTTTTTTCTGGATGGTTTGCTCCGCCTGGCGCGCTACCGAACTGGCCAACAGGCCGCCCTGCACCGCCAGGCAACTCAGGCCCCCGGTGGTCAAACCAGTGAGAAAGACAATGCCTAGATTAGCCATGCAACCTCCTGATGTTCATGGGTACTCTTCACGAGAATAGAATGATGCTACACAAAACAGCAATCTACTACAAAAATGTAGTAGATTATAGCAAAGCACAGCCGGCTCGTCAACCTGATAAGCCCTTGTGTTTGTTTTTCCATCAGGACTTACGCACACAAAGCGCACGAAGAACACAAAGCTCTCTGGTATTTCTTTGTGTTCTTTACGAGCTTTGTGAGAGATTTTCACTGATCTGCGTAAGTCCTATCTATTATATTATTGGGTTACTGTGTTCCAATCTATCCATCTTTCTGAGGATTTTTGGCAAATCGTTGGGAATTTTCGTGTTCTGTGATAGATAGTGGAGATAGGGCGCCTGGCTCGTTCGGCTCCTTACGTGCATGCATGAGCCACAATGATTTTGAAGATAGCCGGTCATTGCATCTTCTGCAAAAGCTGGAACGCTTAGAAGCTGTTTGAAAAGTCATCACCTACACCTGACAGGTTTCCAAAAACCTGTCAGGTGTGGAGTGGCGACGCACCCTTTTCAAACAGTCTCTTAGACAATGTAGCGGTCCCAACTGCCGTACCGCTCGCGTACCTGGCCGCGCGGGAAGCTCAGGAGAATCAAAATCGCGCCAACCAGAATGTCGTTCCAGGTCGACCCTGTCGTCGCCCCACCTAACAGCCAGGGGGCGACGATAAACCAGGCGCCGAGCGGAATGTTGACAAAGCGCAGGGTGCGCGCCACTTCCGCCATCGCCGTGACAGCAACGGTGGCTACCAGGGCGCCCACCAGATGATCGCTGTCGGCGGCGGCGCCCTGGCTACCAAAGACCGCCGGCGCCGCCATCAGCCAGACGCCCAGCACGGCGCTCAGGAGCAGCGGCCAAACGCGCATCCTCGCCGCCGCCCTCCACCGTGCCGCCCATCCAGAAGGTGCGCCAAAAGGGGTGGCCGGCGCGCGTGCGCTGCACCACGAATTGACCCATAGCGATGACTTCGTCCAGCGTCAGGGGAATCATGATCAACATCGCCAGGGCTGTGATCAAGCAAAGCGTACACCACGTGCCGACGGCCACCGGCTGCAGGATGACCAGCGTGATGCTGACCACGCCCAATGGCACAACCAGAATGCCGAAAAAAGTCACCATCCAGGGCATCGTGCGCCAGCGACTGGCGCCACCCATGTAGCCCATCAACGCCTCGATCGTGTAGGCCACCGTGCCCAGGCCAGCATCCGAAATGGGCCAGGCGCGCGATACGTCTGAATCCAGGATTTGCATCGTGCCAGGGCCGAAAAAGGGGTCCCAGGCGCTGGCGATGTACCCCAACTGGTAGGCCGCCAGCCAGCGCGAGAGAAAGAAGCCAACCCAGCCCAGGGCAATGATCGGCGTGCGCTGGAGCCAGGAGGAGGGGTTGTATGTCCAGCCGGGCGGCGTCTCTGGGCCGGACTGCATCATCAAGATCATGCCGGGCATACCAGGGATGAGGACAGTGAGCGCGATGATCAAGGCGCCGATGAGCGAATCGTTGAGGTAGGCGGCTGCCGTGGGCGCCCAGAAGATCAGCGGCGCAAACAGCAGCCAGACGCCCACCAGGCAGGCCGCCCACGGCGCCCACAGACGGCGCGGGTGGAGTGAAAGCCAGCCGAGGACAACCAGCAGCACACCACTGATGATGTCGCTCCAGGTCATCGCCAGACCACGCCCGGCCAGAGAGGGCAGGCCGCGTTCGGCGGTAACGCGCGCCACTTCACTCTCAGCCGTGGCAACGTTGTTGTAGCCGAAGGTAAAAGGGCTGCTGATCAGCCACACCCCCAGCAAAACGATCAGGAGATAAATCCAGAGCGTCTTGTGATGGTGTTCACGCTGCATAGCCTGCCGTTCTTCGTCCGTCATTTCACTATGCCCGTTCGTCATCGGCATGGCCATCTGGGGGCGCGTTACGCCCCGTTCAGCCATGGCCCCGTGCTGCATGGCGGGCATTGCAGTTTGGTCTTGCGCAGCTTCAGGTCGCTGCGGCTGCTGTTCTTTTTGCGTAGATTGATGTTCTGGCGAGTGCATAGCGGCTGTTTTCAGCCACACGGGCGGTTTCAATTTGTTGCCACGATACCAGCCACTGGGGTCCGTTTTGAGCGCATCGATCATCAGCGGGAGCGTGTCACGCAAAGAGTGCTGTGGCGCCCAGTCCAGCACCCTACGCGCACGAGAGATGTCCAGCTCGTAATGGTCGTCCGCCAGGTCGATCATGCGGGGCTTGATAAACGGTTCTTCGCCCAGCGGCAGCCGGTTTTGCAGCCAAGACCCTGCCTTGGCCAATGCCTTCGGGATCGGGTATGTTTTCCATTCCTCACCGTGGATGAGCCGGCCAAACGTGCGTTGGAGTTCGTCATAGCTGAGGACTTCCGGTTCACCGAGCAGTAACACTAATTCAGGCGGCAGTTGTGTACGCCGGTGGACGACCCGCACGCAGGCGTCCACCAGGTCGTCAAGATGCAGAAATGACTGGCCGTGCGCGAGCTCGCCGGGAAATACATGGCTGGTGAGCTGGCGCTCGTAAATGCGCTGAATCTGGTGCGCCAGCGGGATGGAATCGCAGCGGTCATCATACACCCCGGCAATGCGCAGGAGTACAGTGGGAGTGTCGCCGCGTTCGGCGTGAATCAGTTGCTCTGTCTTGACCTTGGATTCCGGGTAGGCCCACTTGGGCGCCAGCGGCCACTCCTCGTTGATCGGCTGGCCCGGCGCCGATGGCGCATGGACAAGCATGGTGCTGGAGAAGATAAATTGCCCAATGTCAAACTCCTGCAACCCACGCAGCAGCCGCTGGGTGCCGTCTACGGTAATCTCATCGTATTTTGGGCTTGGTTCACCCGAAAAATCATAGTAAGCGGCGAGGTGGATCACGGAAGCAATGCGCTCGCCATAGGCGTAGCGGACACGGCGCAGGCCGGCCTGAACGCTTTCCGCCTCGGCCAGATCGACGCACACGCACTCCGCCTCGATCGGCGGGTGCGGATCCCCAGCGCGGTCGAAGCCTATGATTTGGAACTCTTTTGTCAGGCGCCTGATCACCGCTGAACCAATCAGCCCACTGCTGCCGGTGACAAGGATTATCTCTTTATCTTCCATTCTACCCTGCCCTTATTCACCCGATTCACGCCGCCGGGCCTGGGCTTCCCGCCACACGCCCAGAATCAACAGACCAGCACTGAGTACGACCAGGATCACCTCCACAGGCGTTGCATTGGGGCCAGGCGCCGCCCGGTGGAGACCGAGGAGCCAATGAGCCACTACGTTGTCCACGATACCGAGCACGCCCAAGGCGATCAGCGCACCATTCACAAGAGCGTCGGTGCGATTCTCATCCCTGTTCATCTTTTTTGTGTTCGGATTTCCTTTACTGGAGACAAAGATCGCTTTCTTTATCTCCCATCATCTGCTCGTTGGCTAGCTAAGCCTGTGGTGCAGCCACATGGGAAGCTTCCGGCGTTGGCTGTGAAACTTCTTGCACCATTTCGGCTGTCTTCTCCTGCGGCGCGTGCATAGCAATGTCCGCCTGGGCCACCATGCCACAACAGCCCCCCCTTTCGTTCACGACAGGGACGCGCCGCACCTGGTTTTCCTCCATCGTCCGGCAGCAATCATCGACACTGGTCTCCGGCGTGACAGTGGCCACCGGGCTAGACATATAGTGGCCGGCGGTCATTTGCAGTGGGTTCTGGCCCACCGCTACCGTCCGGCTGACAATGTCGCGGTCGGTGATCACGCCTACCGGTCTCATGGTCTGCTCGTTTTCGACGACAGGGATGCAGCCACAGTCGTGCTCTACCATCATCCGCGCCACTTCCTGCAGGTTAGTGTCCGGTGTACAACAGGCTGGGTTGCTGGTCATCACATCTCTCACTTGCATAGTTTTCTCCTCTCGATTGCTTACGTACCGTCTGGTTTACGTCTTCTTTCTACTACAATCGTGTAGTACATGAGCTTACCCCAGAACGGCTAGATGATCCTCTATCGAGATATAGTGACCAGCTATAGGTTAGGTAGATTAGCCGGATCAGGCAATCTTCACCAGCGTCGCCATGCCGCCATCCATGTGTATGGGCTTGTGACAATGAAACATCCAGTCGCCGGGGTTGAAGGCGACGAACTCGATCTCCACCGTTCCCATCATGGCCGGCACGTCCACGCTGTCTTTGATCAAGGGCCGGGGCAGGGTTACGCCATTGACGCTGAGGACGCGAAACGACTGGCCGTGCAGGTGGAATGGGTGGGCATGCATGCTCATGTTGAATAAACGCACCAGGACCGGTTGGTTAAGGCGAGCGGTTAGCACGTCGGTGTCGGGAAAGGTCTGGCCGTTGATCGTCCACACATTCGAGCCGCCGGCCATCATCATGCCGCCGGAGAGGGTTAGTTCGTAGGAACGGCGCCGCCCTTCGGCCGGCGGCAACACGTCCATCCCTTGCCCTGCTTTGTAGGACCACAGGCGCAGCGGACTCCCGGCGCCGGGAAGCGCGGCGACCGGGGCAGCCTCATGCCCCTCATAGACGACGAGCGTTTGCAGGCCGCCGGCGCTGTGGGCCTCGTCGAGGGCATAGAGCGGCCAGCGACCGGGCTGATCGGCCATAAAGGTCACGTCGTAGCGTTCAGAAGGGGCAATCGGCACGGCGTCCACCGCGACGGGTGTTTGCAGCGGGTTGCCGTCGGTGTGCGTGACCTGCAAGGCGTGCCCCAGCAGACGCAGCACAAAGGTCTGCATGTTGCTGGCGTTGATCAGGCGCAGGCGCACGCGCTCGCCCTGTTTGACCTTGAGCGGTTCTGTAGCCGGATGGGCCTTGCCGTTGATGGTGAAGGTGTCATAGGGCGGCCCCTCGTCACCCATCATGTCATCCATCATCCCTTGGCCCATCATGCTCCCCATCATCCCGCCCATCATGCCGCCGCCCCTGTTGCCACGATTTGCCGGCGCGCCATTCGGGTCGATCACCCAATCATCGAGCACGAGGGTGAAGTCGCGGTCAATCCCGGTCTCAGCCGTTGCCGGCTCAATGATCAGAGGCGCCGATAGGCCAAGGTCCATCTGTTGCGCAGAGTTGAAGTGGGTGTGATACCAGCGCGTGCCGGCGGGGCGCGCCACGAATTCATAGACAAAGGTTTGGTCGGGTTGCACAGTCGGCTGGCTGAGATCGGGCACGCCGTCCATGGCAAAGGGCACATCCACCCCATGCCAGTGGACGGTTGTCGGTTCGGGCAGCTCATTTTGGAAGATCACGCGCACGCGCTCGCCCTCGCGCACACGGATGGTTTCTCCCGGCAGCTTGCCATTGTATGTCCAGGCTTGAATCACCTTGTTGGGCGCCAGTTCCCAATCGGTGACTTGTGCCGTCAGTCTAAGCTCGACATCGGGTTTGCCAAACGGTGCGGGCGCAAACGGTGCGGCTGCAGACGGTGCGGGCGCAGCGCGCGAGCGGCTCGCACAGCCTGCGGCCGTGGCCAGTGTAGCGGCGCCGGCCACTTGCAGAAAGGTGCGTCGCGAAAGATAGGCCATCTCACACTCTCCTTGCTAAACTTGCTCATCTCTTCCAGATCGTCAGTTCTCTCAATCTTATCACTGCGCCGGGCGGATGGCGTCGAGTTGTCGGTCAAGATCGCTCGGACTGGTGATTGGCCCGATCACAATGCTGACGATGTTGCCATCGGGACCAATAAAAAAGGTTTCCGGCACGCCCGTAATCCTGTAGCGGCGGGCGGCGGCGCTTTGCAAATCAGGGCCGGTCGGGTAGGTGATGTCAAATTCATCGAGAAAGGCTTTGGCGGCAGGTTCCTGGTCCAGGTAGTCGAGGCCGATGAAGATGATGCCTCGTTCGCGTTCGCGGCGCCAGGCCTGCTCCAGCAAGGGGGCTTCTGTCCGGCACGGCACGCACCAACTGGCCCAGAAGTTAAGCACAACCCCTTTCCCACGCAGGTCGGCCAGACGAATGGTTTCGCCGGCGAAGGTGGTGAACTCGAAATCGGGGGCCATACCCGTTGCCCGTTGGTCCGAAACCCACTCCCGGCGCAGGCCAATCGCCAGAAACGCAATAAAAAGCGCCAATACGCTAACCAGGATCAGGCGCCAGAAGCCAGCAGAGCGCTGATTCGCTCTGCTGGGCTGTTCGTATGTAGGGCTGTCGGCCGTAACATCAGGAATAGTACTCATAAATTTGACCCCTTCCACGAAACTGCCTGAATCAACGACAGGATCTGCTGGTTATTCATGAACGACCACCAACGTCCCAAGATCGGCCGGCGACACTTTTTGCCACACATCACCCTGGGGATCCCAAGCCGGTCCCGCCCAGGCAAACAGCCATTGGGCGTCATCATTGGTCATGTTGATACAGCCGTGGCTCATGGGGTGACCAAAGTTGTTGTGCCAGTATGTGCCGTGGAAGCCGTAATCCTCATAGAAATACTGCACCCACTCCACGTTGGGTAAATAGTAACCGGGGCCAAACATGGTCTGGGCGCGCACTTTCATACGGATACGGAATGCACCCTGCACCGTGGGTGTATCCGGCAGGCCGGTCGAGACGATGAAGGCGCGCACCGGCTTTCTTCCTTCGTAGGCGACCACGCGCTGTTCACTCAAATCCACGTCGATCCATTTGCCGGTGGTTGGCGGGAGTTCATTGTGCCGGTGAAAACCATAGGTAAGCGGCGGGCCGAGTTGCGGGGCAAATGCAGGCAATGGCGGCGACTTGACCGCCGCCGGCGGTGAAATCGACTCCGATGTCTGCCTGGCCCACGCGGTCTTTGAACCCAAGCTGAACCAAACCACCAGGCCAATGAACACTGATATAACAATAAGGTGAAAGCGATGACCCATGTGATTTCTCTTTGTGTGTTGGGCAACCCCGATGAATTCGTCTATCATTGCAACCTGCTTATGACCGCCTGACAGCGTATCCACTGAGGTGGCCAATATAGGCCGGCACAAGCGGCAACACGCATGGGGAGAGAAACGACAACAGGCCCGCCAGCATGGCGAGGAAATAAGTCGGCGCCCCGGTTTGGCCCAGTTGCAAGTCCACAAATAGCCCGTTACGCTGCGCCCAGATCGCCAGGTAGAACAACTGGTTGGTCAACAGCAGCCCGCCCATCACCACGAGCAACAAGCCGCTAACCATCTGAACCAGGCGTGAATAGCGCCGCAGCCAGCGCGTGGCAACGAGCGCACGCTCCAATAGCAAGCTGATGGCCAGAAAGGGCAAGCCTAACCCCAGCGCATAGCCGCTGGCCAGCACCATCGCCTGCCCGGCCGTCTCCTGGCTAATGCCCAGGGTCAAAATAGCGCCCAAAATCGTGCCCACACAGGGTGTCCAACCGGCAGCGAAAAAGACCCCCAGCAAGACCGATGCCAGATAATCGCGCTGTCCCGCCCCCTGCCAGACCGGACGGGTGTCGTAGGCCAGCCAGCGCAGGTGGAAGAGGCCCAATGTATGCAGGCCAAAGACAATCACAACAATGCCGCCGACCTGGCCCAACAGGGTTTTGTAGGCCCCAAAGAGTTGTCCCAACAGGGTGGCTGCCCCGCCCCAGCCAATCACAAAGACCAGGGAAAAGCCCAATACGAACAGGCCAGCATGGGTAAAGGTTGCAAAGCGACCGGCTGTTCCAGTGACGCTTGTGGCAGTAGATGGATGGTGCATAGGCAAGAACCAGGATGATCGATACGCCAAGGCCGATTACGGTTGAGCCGCCGGCACTGCGCGTAGCTTCTCGCGCTTTTTAACAAAACGCGAAACAATGAGACTGACGACAAAGAGAGCAACACTAAAGCCAAAAACGCGCGGATCGAACGTTGGTGCAGCCCCCACCGCCAACTGCTTCAAGTCAATCGATGCGCCAAAGGAGACGAAGGCCACCGTGCCGGGCAACGCGCCCAGCAAGGTGGCCAAGGCAAAGGCCTTCCAGTTGATACGCAGGATGCCGGCAGCATAATCGACCAGGTCAAAGGGCAAAAAAAGCAGCCGCATGACGAAGATCGTCTCAAAGCTGTGGCGGCGCAGACGCCCGGCATACCTGTGGATAACGCTCGCCTGCTTGCCTTCCGGCAGCAGCCCATCGCCCAAAAAACGACCAATCCCATAGGCGACATGCGCCGCCGACTGGCTGCCAATCACCGCATAGACGACCGCCCAGACCAGATTCGTGGTTGAGCCGGCGCCAAAGAGAGCGCCGCCGGCGATGCCTAAGATGGCAGCAGAAGAAAAGACCAGCGGGTGCAAGGCAAAGATCACCATGTAGATCAACGGTCCATAGGGTGAATCAACCAGGTTGACCAGCGCTGTCAACAACGTTTCATGGGTCCAGCCGTTCGCCCAGGAAAAATAGAAACAAGCGCCGATCAGCAACAACCACAGCGTGAGAGACGCCAGCTTCAGGGTACTTTTACGGAAAAACAAGATTAGCTCCTTGTAAGGCTCTTTTTTAGGGCGCACTGGGAGCGCCGCCATCGTTCGACTGAGCTCACGCCGAAGTCCCTGGCGGCAGCCGCCGTTCCCAGGAGCAATTGCGTAAGTCCTGTTAGGCTTAGAGCGCCACAATTTGATTGATGCCAATCAGCACGAAGACACCGCCGACCGCACTGGAGCCAGATATCGACCGCCTTGAACCGCCGGACGGCCTTCTCCGTAGCGGCTCATCAGATCTGCCATTTAACGGCTTGCACTCTCTACTGACTGAAGGTGGGCAGTGTCCGCTGACGCGCTGCGGGTGCGGGTTAGCGCTTCCTTCTCTGCCTCCAGGGCTACGATCTGTTCCACCGCGGCAATTTCCTGTTCCAACTGGCGCCGTTGCTGGTGCAACGCTTGCAGACGATCCGAACCGGAAATATGGCTCGACGTGGCGTGGTTGCTACCCATGTTTCGATTCATCATCCACATCATCAAGCCCATGCCGACAGGACAGGCCAAAACGGCGAAGAAGAGTAAAAGTGTACTAAGCTCCATGGTAATTTTTCCTTTCTTTCGTCCCTTGCTTGGATTAGAGGCAAGCAAGAGCAAAAACCGCGCCACTTCAGGCCACCACGCTGGGATAAGCAGCGCCGGAAGGCCAAGCAGCGCTACACGGTGTTCAACCAGGCGTAAGATTGGCGGACGAGCTCTGTCGTCTAATGCTGCACCCCTACCACCAACTGCGGCTGGCCCTCCGGCGCCGCTATGCGCTCATGGGTCAGGGCCTCTTTCTGCGCCTCCAACGCCAGAATCTGCTCGGTTTCGGCGATCTCTTGCTCCAGTTGCCGCCGTTGGGCGTGCAGCGCGTGCAGGCGCTCCGCTTCTGATTGACCCGTGGACATGGTCTGACTGCCCATGTTCCTCCCCATCATCCACATCATCAGCCCCATGGCAATTGGGCAGGCCAACGCGGCCAGGAAGGGCAAAATTGTCGTAAGTTCCATCGGTATGTCTCCTTTTTCTCATTTCTTGTTTTGGTTAGGGCAGTCCCTTCAGAGTTTCTTGCCATATAGCCACCACACTACTCCGGCAACGAGTGGGCAGCCAAGCGTGAGCGCAAACAGTAAAAAGTTAATGAACGACGCATCGGTAAAAACCAACCATCCATATAACCCGGCGCTCGTAAGCAGGACACAGGCGAGCACCGGCCACCACGTGCGCCAATATTGTTGTTGAACTTTCATTGTCTTATCTTCGTTTTCCTCTTTCACGGAAGAACTCCCAAGATACTCAAGACCTTACCGTGTTCTCACCGCGGCCGGGACTTGGCCGCAAGTTTGGGCGCCGCCGGCCTAGTCTTATTTTTGTGAGTGACGGGCGGCGGGAACGTCTTGAGCACCGGGTTGATGAGCAGAATGCTCCCCATCATCCAGAACAGGTGATGGGCAAAGAGCAAAAACCACGCCACTTCAGACCACCACGCCAGGGCGAGCATCGCCGGAATGCCGATCAGCGGCGGCAGCCAAAGTCTGAGCCTTTCCGGTACATGTTTTAACAAATTCATGATCTTCTCCTCAGAAAGTAGCCATCAGCGGCGCCGCTTATGTGCGTTGCAGTTCAGCCAGTTCACGCTCCAGCGCTACGTGACGCTCACGCAGCGCCGCCAGCCGGTCTTCCCCTGCACTCGTTGCGGCGGCAGCGGTAGATTCACCCGGCATGCAGCAGGCGCTCATCGTCGCTGTGTGGCTGGATGCGCCATTCTGCTGCGTTGTGCGCCACACCATTAACCCCATGCTCAACGGACAGGCCAACAGCGCCAGCGCGATCAGGCCGAGGCCCAACGGCCCGCCGAGTGCTGTGCCAAAAGCGACGCCGCCCGCCGCAATGCTGATCCCCACCACTGTGGCAATCACTATGCCGGGCAGGCAACAGAGTGCAATCGGTAGCCATCTTCTTACCTTCATGGTCATAAACAAACCCTCCTTTAAAATTTGACGTTCATAGTTTTGCCTCTCATGCGCGATGGTCGTCACCAGGAAGAACAAGCCATAGCCGATCCACTCCTCAAAATGCGCGGGCGTAACTCCCAGGTGAATCAGTCCGGCTATGATCGACAACCCTGTCGCACCGTACAACCATGGTTTGGATGGATGATTCTGCTCATAGGCAGACATGGTTTGATCTGGCATAGGGTCTCCTTTGGGTGACTGATGATCAGCAAGCAACTGTGGCACTGCTGACCCTTCAACTCACAGGCGATTCCCGGCTAATACGCGCATACTGCCGTTCTTTTGCGGCGACGGCGACCACCTGTGGCGGTCGAAAACCGCGCAGCCGCAGCGCGTTAGAAACCACCGACACCGAACTAAGGGCCATGGCTAGCGCCGCAAACACCGGGTTCAGCAAGACGCCCATAAAGGGATAGAGCACCCCCGCGGCAAGGGGAATGCCCAGCGTGTTGTAGATGTAGGCCCAGAACAGGTTCTGCTTGATGTTGCGCATGGTCGCCTTGGAGAGCGCAATCGCCGTCACCACGCCGCGCAGGTCGCCGCTCATCAACGTGATGTCGGCCGCTTCCATAGCCACATCGGTGCCGGTGCCAATAGCAATGCCCACGTCGGCCTGGGCCAGTGCGGGCGCATCGTTGATGCCATCGCCCACCATCGCCACGCGCAGCCCTTCGGCCTGGAGTTGCTTGACTTCCGCCGCCTTGTCTTGCGGCAGCACTTCAGCCAGGACGCGGTCGATGCCCACCTGGTTCGCGATGGCTTCCGCCGTGCGACGATTGTCACCGGTGATCATTGCCACCTGCAGGCCAAGCCGGTGCAATTCCGCCACCGCTTCCTGCGAGCCGGGTTTGAGCGTGTCGGCCACGGCGATGATTCCAGCGGACTGACCATCCACCGCGATGAACATCGGTGTATGGCCCTTATCCGCCAGGCGCTGCGCTTGGTCTTCGAGGGCGCCCAGGTCAATCCCACGGTCACGCATCAGTTTACGATTGCCGGCCAACACCTGTTGCCCATCGACCAGGGCCTCCACGCCGTGACCAGGAATCGCAACAAAGTTAACCGGCTGGCTGAGCGTCACCCCGGTCTGTTGGGTGTGGATGACAATGGCCTCCCCTAACGGATGTTCTGAGCCACGTTCAGCCGAAGCGGCCAGGCGCAACAAATCGGCTGCTGCCAGGTTGCCCACCGCCACCACTTCCGTCACGGCCGGTTTGCCGCGCGTGAGCGTGCCGGTTTTATCCAGGACAATCGCCTTGACGCGATGGGCCATTTCCAGGGCTTCGGCGCTGCGGAAAAGTACGCCGTTTTCCGCCCCCTTCCCCGTGCCCACCATAATGGCCGTAGGTGTGGCCAGGCCCAGCGCACACGGACAGGCGATGATCAGCACGGCGACAAAGTTGGCCAGGGCGAAGTTGATCGCCGGCGCCGGTCCGAAGACAAGCCAGACGACCAGTGTGATCAGCGCAATGCCGATGACGACCGGCACAAACACGGCCGTGACTTTGTCCGCCAGGCGCTGAATGGGCGCTTTGCTGCCCTGCGCTTCTTCAATGAGGCGGATAATCTGCGCCAGCACCGTATCTTTGCCGACTTTGGTCGCGCGAAATTTGAAAGCGCCCGTGCGGTTGATCGTCGCGCCGACCACCTCATCCCCCACTTTTTTGTCCACCGGGATCGACTCGCCGGTAACCATCGACTCATCCAGCGTCGAATAGCCTTCCACAAGCACCCCATCCACCGGCACTTTCTCACCAGGGCGGACGATCACAATATGGTTCACCTGCACTTCTTCCACCGGAATGTCTGTTTCTACGCCGTTCCGCACCACGCGCGCCGTCTTGGCGCGCAACCCCATCAGCTTGCGAATCGCCTCGCCGGTCTGGCCTTTGGCGCGCGCTTCCAGCCAGCGCCCCAACAGAATCAGCGTAATAATGATCGCCCCGGTGTCCAGATAGAGCGCACGCGTGCCTTCCGGGAAAAACTGCGGAACCAAGATGACGGCCAGCGAGTAAAGATAGGCCGCACTCGTGCCGACGGCGATCAACGTGTTCATGTCAGCCGTGCCGTGGCGGAGGGAGGCGAACATGCCGCGATAGAATTGCGCCCCGGCCCAAAACTGCACAGGCGTGGTCAAAATCAGCAAGGTCCACGGGTTCTGCAAGAGCGCTGGCACCCACGGAAACCATTCCGGGAAGCTGCCCAGGAAGACGGGGACGGACAGGATGGCCGAGAGAATGAACTTGAGCCGGAGGGTGTTCGCCTCGCGGCGGCGCGTGGCTCGCTCGCGGTCTTCACCGCCTATGCTTTCTTCGACCACCTCAGGCACGGTATAGCCCGCGTTGTTGATCGCACGCTTGAGATCGGCCGGGCTGGCCAGCGTCGGGATGAATTCAACGGTAGCTTTTTCGGCCGCAAGATTGACGTTGGCGTTCAGGACACCCTCTACCTTTTGCAGCGCACGCTCCACGGTGTTGACACACGAGGCGCAACTCATGCCGGCCACCGGCAAGGTCAGTTTCTCGACCGGCACTTGATAGCCGCCTTTTTCAACCGCCGTAACCAGCGCCTCGGGCCTAACCATAGCCGGGTCGTAGGTCACCGTGGCCCGTTCCGCCGCCAGGTTCACGACTGCCGACTGAACGCCTGCCACTTTTTTCAAGTTGCGTTCCACCGTGTTGACGCACGATGCACAGTGCATGCCCTGCACGGGCAACGTCACGTTTTTTCCACTCATTGATCGATTCCTTCCCTCTGTGCCTTAGCCAGAAAGCGTCTGATCGCCACATTTCCGGGCAGCGTCCATAATTTGTTGCTCGGTCACGCTCATTTTAGCGTACTCTACTCCTATTTGCTGTTACAGCAACTGACCGTGACTCGTTTTGCCTCCGCCAGTTCATCTTCGATCCCTTCCAACCGCACGGCTCAGGCTCAGGATTGATGCTACGGTAAATAAAACGCCACACAAGTTACAATCTACTACAATATTGTAGTAGATTGTAACAAAAGGCGGCCCGTTCGTCAACCTGGCAAGCCACTGGGTTTGTTTACCGAGGATTGTACAGCGTTGCTGTGTTCCTCAGACGGCTTCTAACGGTCATCGGGCATTTGGTTCGTTCGACTCCTCACGTTGGTCTATGAGCCACGATGATTTTGAAGATGCCCCCCAGCCCCACATCCCGCGTCGCTTCGATTTCCCAACCGGCGCGTTCGAGATTTTCGAGCGTGCGGCGATTGATATTAAAACCCAACGTCCTGACCACGAGCGGGTTAATCAAGTCCATCAGGCGACCAATCCTTTCGTTCGTGGCGCGCATGTGTTCCAGCAAGTACACCCGCCCGCCAGGACGCAGAACGCGTCGCAATTCGCGCAATCCCAACACCGCATCAGGCACAGAGCAGAAGACGAACGTAGCCACTGCGGCATCGATCGAATCATCCGGTAGATCAAGCGCCTGGGCATCACCCACGACAAGCTCCGTATTTGCACCCAATTTTCGCTTGCGCTGCTCGGCGCGCGCCAACATTTTCGGGCTGAGATCAACGCCAATCACCTCGGCGTCCCGCGGATGGAAAGGGATATTCTTCCCCGTGCCAATGCCAATTTCTAAAATGCGCCCACGGCGTGGCGCCTGTTGCCAGAGCCACTGACGCCAGCGGTGGAATATAAATTCGCTGCACAGGTTCATCAGATCATAGACCGGTGCCACGCGGTCATAGCGAGACCGCGTCAACGCCGTTTGTTGTAGATCGGGACGCTGATGATTTGTGTCCATATCACTTTGCCCTTACATTCCAATGCCGCCACCTATCTCTACGGTTACCGGCCATATGGATCTTTCATCGCACAATTTCGGCCACGAATGCGTCAACTTGCTCATCGGTCATCACCCCGATTTGCATGCGCACCACACGCCCGTCTCGATCAATAAAGATACTGGTCGGCAAGCCGCGCAACTGGTACAGGTCGGTGGTCACTGCGCCGGTCTCGTCGAGCAGCACGGGAAAGGTCATGTCAAACTCCTGCACAAATGCCTGCACCGCCGGCAGCGCGTCTTGAAAAGTCAAGTTGATGGCCAGAATCACGAATCCCTCATCCTGGTGTACCTCGTAGGCGCGCACCAAAGCGGGCATTTCCAGGCGGCAGGGTGAACACCAACTGGCCCAGAAGTTGATCAGCACTGGCCGGCCACGCAACTGGGACAGGCTGACTTCGTCGCCATCGAGCGTTGCCAGCGCAAAATCGGGGGCAAGTGCGCCAACGACCGGGGCGGCTGCGGCAGGGTCGGCGTTCGTTGTTCTCTGCGCCGCCGGATTGAGGGACAGGGTGATATCGCTCGCCCCTGCTCCTGTTTGAGCTGGGCGCCGTTCCACTCCTAACGTGCGCCAGCCGGCGACCCACCCCAGGATGAGGCCACCCAGCAACACCGCGATTAACCACCAGCGCCGGTGTTTGCCAGATGTGGATTCAGTGTTGCCGGCCCACGGTTCCATACGAATTTCATCCATCTATCCATGCAATACGAGTCGGCAAAGCGCCTTCCTGCTCTGTCTGGCTCGCCTTCATCATCGCCAAAATCTCATCGGCGTTGTCGCCAAAATAGAGATCAACGCGCTGCAGGCGAATCAACCCATCCGGGCCGATGATGACATAGCCCATCTCCGGAATCTCGCCCATGCCGCCCATCGGCCATTCCGGGCGCAGTTGCATATCATACAGGCGGGTCACGGTGAGGTCGCGATCCGCCAGCAAGGGAAAACTGGCGCCAGAGCCGGCCTGGGTATAGCGGAGTGATTCCGGTGTATCGTAGCCGACGGCAATCAGGTCGCCCACCGCTTGAAACTCATCGATCCATCTCTCCAACTCGCCGAGTTGGTTGACGCAGAGTTGTCACTGATAGCCCATGTAGAAGACGAGGGCCTTAGGCCGCCCATCACCGGGCGTCACGGTATAGGGCTTGCCATCGACGCCCGTCGCCGTGAAGGCAGGCGCCGGCTGGCCGACGTGGGTGGGTACGCTAAAAGCGCTGTCCGAGTTCTGGAGTTTCACGTCGGCGCCGGACCTAAACGGTTGAGAGCCGAGCAAGACGCCCAAACCGCCGAGAATCAGCGCCGCAATCACGAGGGGCACCGTTATGCGTCGTCCAGTTTTACGTGTTCGTGTTGCGCGCTTCTTTTTGCTCATTGTTACTCACTTCTATCGCTCTTCGATCTGCCGCTTCATCCGTTCATACTGCTCGGCGTCGATTTCGCCTTGCGCGTAACGACGCTTAAGAATATCCAGGGCAGTGTTTGCCGGCCGCTCTGACGCAGCGCCTGGCGACCGGAAATTTCCACCAGCGCGCCCGATGGCCCAAACAATGGCGACAACCAGCGCCACCAGAACGACCAGGGTGAGCAACCAGCCCAACACCATCCAGCCCATCATACCGCCTCCCATCATGCCATCCATCATGCCGTTACCCATCATTGAGTTTACATCCTTGCACTTTGTACGTTGCGTAAACGTAGCCTATAACTCTTATCTACAAATACCAGACCTTATGCCGATTTGTTGACTCACCCGAATATCACCGCGAATCATTCGGATTTGCGAATTCGCTCATTCCTGGCATTCGCGGTGATACCTGGCCTGACAGCGTAAAGCGGAATAAACTCTACCATCCCAATGTCACTGTTCTAATGTCACTGTGGCGATCGTTGCTGAATCAACGCATCTGCCGAATCAACCAGATGATGGCAACCACAACGAAGATAATAAGTAGAAAACCTAAAATCCACCACAGCGCCATTCCTCCCATCATGCCATCCATCATGCCGCCTTGCAGCAGACCCACTACCATCTTCGTTTGCATTCTTTCCTCTTTTCTGGATATCGTTTGACCCTTGAAAAGACAGATATTGTGATATTCGCCAGCTTCGACCTTGTGGTTCAAGGTGCAGAAAACGGCGTCGGCGTCGGCGCAAAATCCTTGCGCGTCTCCTCCGCCTGCCACTGGCGGTGTTCTGCTGTCCAGAGGCTTTTGAAATAGGTAATCAAAGCGCGAATCTCTGCATCGCTCAACTTATCGCCAAAGGCCGGCATCCGTAAGGGCGACCCGGGCTTGAGGGGGTCGCTCATCCCATCGCGGATCACTTCATATAGTACGCGGTCGGAGTGATGCCAGGTGTGGCCGGTGTCGTCGTGGGGCGGCGGCAGGAAAAAGCCATCGGGACCGGGGGTGGCCCAGTTGGGTGCGCCCTCGGCGTTACTGCCATGACAACTGGCGCATTGTTGTTGATAAAGCGCACGCCCGCGATCCACTTGCGCAGCATCCAGCGTTGGATAAGACGGCGCGCCTGGCCCAGAAGAGGCCGCCGTTTGTCTGCCACAAGCTGCCAGCGTCATCCCCACGATCAACAGCCACAGCCACCGTCCTCTGTTCACAATTCGGCTCCCATCGGTTGCCAGGTGGCGCCGCCATCAAGGGATTGCCAGACGGAGTCATCCGTCAATACGACAAAGACGGTTTGCGGCGTCGCCGGATCGAGCGTGACGGCCAGCGGTTCCCCGCTCAGGCCGGCGCCGGCTGTTTCCCAGGTTAACCCGCCATCGTTGGAACGGAAGAGGCCGGCCGGTCCGGCAGCGTAAACACGTTGTGGCGTCACCGGATCAACCGCAACTGAGCGCACCATGGGGTTTGTGGACAAACTGCCCACCTGACGCCACCCTCAGAAACAGTCCATGCTCAGGTAGGCCCCGCTCGGTGTCGAGGCATAGAGCCAGCCGGTATTCATGCTGCCCGGCAAGGTTGAGTGAACCAGACCGCGCACATCTTTGTCCTGCGGACCTTGATCCGGCAACTGCACCCAAGTGGCGCCGCCGTCTTCCGTGCGGTACACCCCATCCTCCTTGAGCCAAGCATAGAGAATTTCCCGCTTGAATGAGTGCAGGGCGAGGGCCGTCACCTTCAGGCTGGGCAAGCCCGTGTTAACGGCCTGCCAGGTCGCCCCCTCATCGTTGGAGCGGAGCACGCCCACCCCCAGGCCGCTGACATAGATGGTCTCTGGTTGCTCCGGGTTGACAACCACCCCCGACACAGGAGCCGTTTCCGGCAGCGCAACGCTTTCCCATTGGCCGCCACGCCAGCGCGCCAACCCATAGCTATCTGCCCGCAGCAAACTGCCGTCGGCCGGCTGATAGGCCAGGGCGACCGGACCATTACCGTCACGTTCGCCTGTTGTTGGAGGCGCTTCCGCCTGAGCAGCCGGGGGTGGCGCTGTGTTGTCTACGGCGGTTGACGGCGCACCGGTCGCACAGGCCGCCAGCAACCATGCGCCCAACAACAGAACAAACAACCCTTTTGCTTTTTGTCGTAGCATACCTTTCTCCATTCGTGTTATTTTGCCGGATGTTCCTGAACACTGGTTAACCTCTGACCGCTCGAAACGGCGATTCGGTGCTTGGACTGCCCAGGATCTTCTTGCCGGTGTCAACGATCAGTTGACTGTTTTCTTCAGCGATTGGGAAGCTATCGAGCGACCGCGGCGCCGGGCCTTCGATGTACAAACCATCGTGGGTGAACTTGGAGCCGTGGCACGGGCACTCAAACCGGTTGTTCGTGGGCGCCCACTTGTACAAACAACCCAGGTGGGTGCAAACCATGTACAGCGCTTTGGGGCTGCCTTCGGCAGTAGTAACGAGCCAGAATTTGCCCTCGCTGTATGGTTTAGGTGCAGCGTCCGCCGGTGGCACTTCCGCCGGCGGCAGGTAAAATTTCCCGCCGAATTCACCGGCGCGAAAGCGCGGGTATAAGAAGAAGAAGCTGACTACGCCTGCTTCGAGGGTCAACAAACCAAGCGCTGCACCCCACGCATAGGTCAAAAACTCGCGGCGATTCATGGCGGCGCCAAACGTGGATGTCACAGCTTCGGCTTCAGGCTCGGCCACAGCCGGTTTGACCGCCGTGGGTTTGGGCGCCGGCGCCACGGCAACGCCACTGCTGGCTGACACCAGAGGCTCCTCCGCAACCTTGATGGGAGGCGCACTTGCCACGCTGGCTTCTGCTACAGCCTCTGCGGCTTTGGGCGCGCTGGCAGCAGCGACTGGCGCCGGCGCGACTGTCCTGGCTGGCGCAGCGGTCGCACGCTCGCCGGCGGCTTTTGCCTTCTTCGCCGCCTCCTGCATCTTGCGTTTCAGTTCAGCAATATGCTTTTCACGCTCTTCACCAGTTAATTCAGCCAGTTTCTCCATCATATGGACCTTCCTTCCGGTCAGTCAGATTCCTCACGCAAAAGCTCCTCAATGCGTTGCCCTAATAAATCGCTGAGAGGAGGGAAACCCGCTGCTCCGCCGCTTTGACCAAAAGGGACAGAAATGTACCAGCGCTTTTGTCCGTGTTGGTCAATCAGATAAACCCCCGGTGTATGTAGAATATCTCCCTCTTCCGTAGGGGTAACGCCAACCTGATACGCCTGCCAGACAGGCTCCAGCTCGGCGGCGCTGCCGGTTAAAAAGTGCCAGGTGGGGATTTCATCCAGTAGCCACTGTTGGGTGGTCGCCATCACATCCGCCACAGTGTTGGCCTGCACATTGACATTGACGCCGAGAAAGATGACGGCAGCCGAATCGTCCAGCGCGCGATAAACCGTGCGCAAATGGGAAGCGGTTAGCGGGCACACATCGCGGCACTGGCTATCAAAGAAGGTCAGCACGACCACGCGGCCGCGAAAGTCAGACAAGGCCACCTGGTCGCCATGCTGATCGACCAGACGGAAGTCCGCTGCGGGACCCTGGAGGGCTGTGCCCCCGTAGTCGGCGGTTTCAGCCGGTGCGAAAACGCGACCCAGCGCGAGACCTGTCGCCAGCGCCAGCACAAAGGCCAACGTCCCCCAAAACCATAGTCGGGGCGTTGGTTTGACGGCGGATCGAGGATCGAGGGGCTCTTGCTTTGTTTGCATGATCGCCACTTGCTTTACTCAAAATCTACTACACTTATGTAGTAGATTGTAACAAGGCGACCAGCCAATGTCAAGTTAGAAAATTCTCATTTATAGCGCGATTTGCAACACGACGCAGCCCAGGATGAGGATCAGGCTGCTGCGCATGAGGCTATGTGGGGAAAAGTGCCAGGCAAACGGTGTCCCATCTAACAGGTGGGCCAGCCGGGCATCGGTGGCGCTGATGCTGCGGACGGCGCCCATGTCTGTTGTAGGCAACTGAATGGCCAAAGGATGAGTGAGTAGTTTGTGCAGCGCGCCGGCCAACGAAAAGCGGCCGGCCAGACGCACGGCGTGGCGGTCAGCCGCCAGTTCAGTCGCAATGTGGAATAGATTCCGCCCTTCGGCCGCGGCAGGTAGAAAAAAAAGCAGGCCGGCCATAACATCGACCAAGAGGGTGCGCAACGGGTCGTAGTGGCGGCGGTGGTGTTCTTCGTGCAACAGGACCGCCTTCAACTCGCGATCGGTCAGCGTCTCGATCAACCCCGTACTCAGGCAGATCACGGGGCGCAGCAAGCCAAAACAGAACGCCAGCGGCGCCGGCGTGGCCAGCACCGCCACCGGGCGAGCAAGTCCTAACTCGGCGCAGAGCGCTGTCAGCTTCGCCGGCGGTGCAATAGGGGCCTGAACGTTCGCTGCCGCACGGAGCCTGGCGACAAAACGATAGGTGTGCCATAAGCGCTTGCCCAGCCGGCCCAGCCCCACCAGCAAAGCAACTACCAACACTGTACGCGCGGCCGCAATCAGCACAGCGACCACTACGCCAGGCAACAGGGTGACGAGCGCGTGGCAGCACACGAGCCACAAGGCCATCATATCATTCATCAGCCGGTGGGAAGTCGCAAGGAGAAGGCAGACAAGCGTGAGCGCACAGAGTAGAAAAAAAAGGCGTTGACTTTGCTTATGATTCATGCCGTCCCTCCTGGGCCAAGCGCGCCAGTTCGGCTAAGCGCGCCAGTTTGTCTGGATCGACCGCCGATAGTTTTTCCACAAACTGGCTGATCGCCAGTTCTTCGCCAAAGTCATCGATCAGCGACTGCACCACCTGCCCCACTGTTTGCGCCTCAAATTCCTCACGGGTCTGTGCAGCGTGATAGCGATGCGTCTTTCCCGCTTTCTCGACGCTTAACAATCCTTTTTCGACCAAGCGGTTCATAATGGTCATCACGGTGGTATAGGCTAATGGGCGTGTCATCGTTACAACCGCCAATACATCGCGTACGGTGACTGTCCTACGCGCCCAAATGATGCTCATCACCTCAAGTTCCAACTCGCCGAGCAATTTTTCTGCCCCTTTGCCGGGATATTCTGTTAGCTGGATGTAGCGCCTGTCAGCCATTTGCTCGTTCCTGCAATACTTGTTAATTTCTGGCGCCAGCTACTGACCAATGGGTAGGCGTCTTCTCGATTGGCGATGGTCAAGGACTGGCATGAGGACGCAGTCTGAATGGATACGTCCATGAATAATCTACTACTCCATTGTAGTATGACGTTGATGACCTGTCAATTAAGGCTGGGTATGATCAAACGCGCTTATAACTTTGCCTAGTCAAATGTCCCTCACAATTCCACGTGATTTTCCCTAAACCATTGCTAAAAGGGAATCACTCAGTTCTGGGGAGCAGCATTCCAGAAATAGGCATAAGTACATACCATTATGTAAGCTTACGTAGCCTACTTCCAGCGTGCTAGACGCAGATTGATACCTACTTCTTGACGGTGCAAGGGTTGTCAATCTGGCAGGTGTTCACCCAAGTGTTGACCTTTTTGTTCAAATCGCCTTCTGCACCGGCGCCAATCATTGTGCTTTTGATCGTGCCATCGGGTTGGATAAAATAGGTGAAGGGTACGCCCGTGACCTTATAGAGCTTGGGAAGGGCGCCGGCTTCATCGACAATAACGGGGAAGGTCAACTTCTCTTCTTGCATGAACGTCTTCACAGCATCGGCAGTCACGTGGCTCACGACCGTCAGGAGGACGACCTCGCGCTTTGATTGGTTGGCAATTGCCTGCAAGGTGGGCAGTTCCTGACGACAGGCAAAGCACTCAGGCGACCAGAAGGTCAACATAACGGGGCGACCCTGGAAGGCGCTCAGGCGCACCGGGTTGCCTTGCAGGTCGGTGGCGGTGAAGTCCGGCACCAGTTTTCCCTCGCCCAACCCAGTCCAGAAGAGATTGGTGAAGAGGATGTACCCGCCAAGCAGCGTGATCAGGAGAAGTACGGCCCACCCTGTATTCTTCAAGGCGCGGCGTAGTCTGCTGGGTGGTAATGTAGCGTTGACAGCGACAAGCGTTGTGGCGCCGCTGGTGGTGAGATTGACATTCGTGGTCATGATTGAGTTTCCTTTCTGTCTATGCAATGTTACTGGCTTGATTATCTCCTCATACCCTTCAGGAATCGATAGATCATTTCTAACAAAACAGCACCGTTTTCTATCAAGCTCAATCCAACGTTGGCAGCTTTGCTGATCCCTTATCGATTGATTACTTTTTGATACCCGCAAAGAGTGAGTTTGACAAAGGCAAGGATTCCATTTATATTAACATATCATTAATTGATGATATGTTAATGCGAGGAATATCAGATGCTAATTGCTGCACATCGTAAAACTGTGGATCTACAAGCTAAACTTTTCCGTGGGTTTGCCGATCCTTCGCGCCTGGCGATCCTCGCCACTTTGCGGACGGGGCCGTTGATCGTGAGCGAGATTGTGCAGGCAACGGGCCTTACGCAATCCAATGTTTCCAACCATCTAAGCTGTCTGCGTGACTGTGGTCTGGTTGTTGCCGAACAAGAAGGACGGTATGTCACCTATCGCTTGAGTGATGATCGCGTAGGCGAATTACTGGCGTTGGCCGAAACGTTGCTGGCGGATGTCGCACGTGGCGTGTATGAATGTACACGCTACAATGCACCACTGACCAAGCCTTCTCAGGAGAATTAGGGGAAATTCCAGCGATAATTGCCTTTGGTCCTATTTCTGGTACTGACAATAGAGACCATGAATGGTCTGCCATTAACGATAGTCAAAGGGGATAAGATGCCG
The DNA here is from genome assembly GCA_021405325.1 of Caldilinea sp. CFX5. Next base: position 104,205 of record QWII01000014.1, read on the forward strand.
AATGAAGTTGCGTTCCAAATTATCGTCACGCTTTCTATGATTGCTTTCCTTGCAATAAGACTCTATTACCGACTAAAGACGAGAACACTTCGTCTAGAACTAGCGTCGTCGCGTGATAACAAGATGATGAGACGCTTCCTACCTATTCTGTTCATTCTTTTCTTGGGGATACTCATTTGGCTGCTTAACCCTGCGTTGATGGTTTGGTCAGCACTTGCTTGGCCAGCATGGGTGCGTTGGGTCGGCACCGTTCTCGTCTTCGTCGGTCTAGCTCTCTTGGTCTGGGTACATGAAGCTTTAGGCGCAAATTTTAGCGGCAATTTGGAGATTCGGGAACACCATAAACTTGTGACAATGGGACCCTACCGCTGGGTGCGGCATCCAATGTACACAGCAATATTGCTATTTGTGGCAGGGATCGCTTTGATGACGGCCAACTGGTTTATTGTTCTCTTACCACTTGCATTTGCTCTATTTTTTGTCCTGCGTGCGCCGAACGAAGAAAAACTGATGGTTGAAGCATTTGGGAATGAGTACCAAGATTATAAAAAGCGTACAGGGCGTTTCTTGCCCCGTTTGATAGGCTAATCCCTAAAGGTGACTTATGGCTGAAAATACGCAAACTCTTACTCTCCGTGTCCGCAATGTTGACTGTGAACACGATGCAAACGTGATTGAGCGTGGACTGATCGGTTTTCCTGGTCTGACTGCGCTGAAGGTTTATCCAAAAGCGGCGAAAGTTGCACTGACCTATGATCCGGCTGCCACATCGCCAACCGCACTCGCGGCAAAACTGACCGCACTAGGCTTCCCCCCACAGCAAGGATTGGCGATGACGGGACCGCCCAAGCCCTGGCGCAACCCAAAGGTGTTGACAGCGGCTGCGTCAGGTGTTCTACTGTTGATTGCCTGGCTCATCGGATTGGGGGGCGCGCCGGCGATCCTCTCGACAGTGATCTATATTGCTGCCATCCTGATTGGCGGTTATTACTTTGGGCGAGAAGCCATTGAAGAACTGATCTTTGAACGTGAAATCGGCATTGAACTGCTGATGAGCGTTGCCGCGGTGGTGGCTGCCGCGATGGGCGAGCCAGCCGAGGGCGCCATGCTGGTATTTCTGTATTCGATTAGCGAAGCTGCCGAAGGTTATACAGAGGAGAAAACGCGCGCTGCGATCAAGGCATTGATGGACCTGACGCCCAAGGTAGCTCTCGTGCGCCGGGACGGAGTTGAAGGCGAGATCCCGGTCGAAGCGCTAGTGGTTGGCGATGTGTTCATCGTCAACCCTGGTCAATCGATGGCTACCGATGGTGAAGTGTTGGTCGGCTCGTCCAGCGTCAACCAAGCTCCTGTGACCGGGGAAAGCGTCCCCGTCGAGAAACAGCCAGGCGATCCGGTATTCGCCGGTAGCATCAATGGCGAAGGGGCGCTTGAAGTGCGCGCCACCAAGACCTTTGCGGACAACACGATTGCCCGTATCATCCATATGGTTGAAGAAGCTCAGGAGAAGAAAGGCAAGAGCCAGCGCTTTATCGAACGCTTCGGCGCGCGCTACAGCCCCATTGTATTGCTCATTGGCGTTTTGATCGCTGTCATACCGCCGTTGCTCTTTAGCGCAAGTTGGGTGACCTGGATCACCCGGGCAACGGTGTTTATTGTTGCTGCCGCACCATGCGCCTTGGTCATCTCTATTCCGATTACATTGGTGGCTTCACTTGGTACAGGCGCACGCAATGGCGTACTCATCAAGGGTGGCATGTATGTTGAAGAACTGGCTAAGGTGAAAGTCGTGGCGCTGGATAAGACGGGTACATTGACGCGTGGTGAACCGGAAGTAACCGACGTTATCCTACTCCGTCAAGACCAGGACCGGATGATTAACGCACAGCCCGCTTTACTCTCGGCAGCGGCGGGTATTGAACGGCGCAGCGGGCATCCCCTGGCGCAGGCAATCGTCCGATATGCAGAAGCGCAGGGCGTGCGACCGGCTGAACTGTCCGATTTCCGCTCACTGACCGGGGCCGGCGCTTCAGCCCGGATGGATGGGCGGACAATTTACGTTGGCAGTCCAGAATTATTCCACACGAAATTGGGTGTCTCTCTGGAAAATGCTTGGGAGGCTATCAACCACTTACAGGGTGCAGGGAAGACGGTGGTTATTTTGGGTGACGAGCAAGACGCCTGGGGCTTGCTTGCCATCCGTGACACCATTCGCCCGAATGCGCAACGAGCAATTGCGGCCATGCACACAGCCGGAGTGGATAAAGTGGTTATGCTGACCGGCGACAACGAGCGCACGGCCCAGGCCATTGCCCGTGAACTGGGGATTGATGAGGTGTATGCCGACTTGAAACCGGAAGATAAAGCGATGAAAGTGCGCGAGCTAACGTCTCGCTACGGTCATGTAGCCATGGTTGGCGATGGAGTCAATGATGCCCCTGCCCTCGCCGAGGCGAGCGTAGGCGTGGCCATGGGGGCGGCAGGCACGGATGTGGCGCTGGAGACCGCGGACGTCGCTTTGATGGCTGATGATCTGGAAAAATTGGCCTACGCGCTTCACCTGGCGAAACGTAATCAGTCAGTGGTGAACCAGAATCTAGCCCTTTCTGCTTTCGTGATTAGCATTCTGGTCGTGGGTGCGATAGGCGGCTGGTTCACCCTGCCCATTGCCGTGCTGGGGCATGAGATTAGCGAATTCGTGGTTATCGGCAGTGGCCTACGGATGCTGCGGGCATAAGATTTATAAAAACCATAATACTTTGTATAAACATTAATTTACCAATGGAGAGCAGCGATGAGTAAGATCCAAACGATTGAAGTTCCTGTTGCCGGTATGGACTGCACCGAATGTACGCAGCATGTCCAACACGCCATTGCCCGATTGCCCGGCGTTGAATCGGTCAATGTCTTACTCACATCGGAGAAAGCCGTTATCCGCCTTGACCCAGATCTGGTGGGTTTGCCCGCCATTCGCCAGGCGGTGGCCAGTGCCGGGAACTATACTGTGCCGGATACGGCCCAGCTACCTATGCCACAACCCGGTAGCCACTTCACCCGGCGTATCCTCACGCTGTTTGGCATTGTCTTTGGCGCTGTGCTGTTTATGGTGATTGTTGGTGAGTGGCTTGGCTTGTTTGAAACTATCACAGAACTGGTGCCCTTTCCGCTGGGCGTGGTGTTGGTGGTGGTGAGTGGCTGGCCCATCTTTCGCAATGTTGTCAATGCGGCCCGCAAGCGGCAAGTGACCTCTCACACGCTGATGACCCTGGGCGTGTTGGCTGCGCTGGCCGTAGGCGAGTGGGCAACTGCCGCCGTCGTGGTCTTCTTTATGCGCGTGGGGGAGTATGCAGAGAATTTCACCACCGAGGGGGCGCGCCGGGCAGTGAAAAACTTGACCGCACTGGCGCCACAAACGGGGCGCGTGGAACGCAACGGCGCCGAACAGGAAGTGCCAATTGCTGATGTACAGGTTGGTGAAATTGTTATCGTCCGGCCAGGCGAGAAGATTCCGGTGGATGGCGACGTGGTGGCCGGCCAGGCGACGGTGGATCAGGCCACGATTACCGGCGAGTCGATGCCCGTGGAGGTAGCGGCCGGCAGCCATGTCTTTGCCGCTACGATTGCCAAACTAGGCAGTTTGCGTGTGAAGACAACCCGCACCGGACCGGATACAACCTTTGGGCGGGTGGTGAAAATGGTCGAAGAGGCCGAGGCGCACCGGGCCGATGTGCAACGCTTTGCCGACAAATTTACGGCCTATTATTTACCGATTGTGGCCGGGTTGGCCCTCCTGACCTTCCTCATCAGGCGTGATCCATTAGCGACGGCGGCTGTACTTTTGGTGGCCTGCTCCTGTTCGATTGCCCTGGCGACCCCCATCGCTATGCTGGCTTCGATTGGTAACGCAGCCAGGCGCGGTCTACTGATCAAAGGCGGCAAATATCTGGAAACGTTGGCACGCGCCGATGTGGTGCTGTTAGATAAGACTGGTACGCTCACATTGGGGCAACCACAACTCACTGATGTAATTCCGCTCAATGGCTTGGCCGCTTCTGAGGTTTTGGCATTAGCGGCTTCAGTTGAGCGCTATTCGGAACATCCGCTGGCGGAAGCGGTGCGTCAGGCGGCCCATGCCCAAAAATTAGCGCTCACCGAAACCGCTGAGTTTGTGGCTGTGCCTGGAATGGGCGTGCGCGCCGTGGTGGGTGGTGAGCCGCTTGCCGTGGGTAACCAACGCTTGCTCCCTGCAGCAGCGGCTTTGCCGCTGACGGCTAGCCTGGAAGCGCAAGGGAAAACCCTGTTATTTTTGGCACGCCAGGATGAACTGCTTGGGGTGCTGGCCGCGGCGGATACTTTGCGCCCTGAAGTACCCAAGGCGCTGGCCGATCTGCGCGCCCTCGGTATTCGCCACATCGAACTGCTAACTGGCGACCATGAACGTGCGGCAGCAACCCTGGCCGAACAGCTTGGCGTCACCTATCGCGCCAATCTCCTGCCTGAACACAAAATCCAGGTGGTCAAGGAATATCAAAGCCAAGGGCGGCGCGTGGTCATGATCGGAGACGGCGTTAATGATGCCCCGGCATTGGCGCAAGCGGATGTGGGCATTGCGATGGGCGCAGCGGGTACAGACATTGCCATCGAAGCCGCCCACATTGCCCTCTTGCGCGAGGATTGGCAACTGGTGCCGGATCTGTTTCGTGTGGCGCGGCAGACGATGCGGGTGGTGAAAATGAATCTTGGCTTTACTGCCGTCTATAACGTGGTCGGGCTAACGCTTGCCGCACTGGGATTCTTGCCACCCATCTTTGCTGCTGCCGCCCAATCTCTGCCTGATTTGGGGATTCTTGCCAATTCGGTGCGGTTACTTCGTCAACGGTGAGGGCAAGAGATTACGTGCTGGTTTATCTTAGGTAAAACGAAAGCGCCTCCATGCGCTGCCTAGTGTGGCATCACATGGAGGCGAAGATTAGATAAACATACGAATGCAAAACGAGCTTAGTTTATCTTGTTCTACCGCCCTATTCCATCGAGCCACCGCATCAATCAACGAATCATCATGCTGTCGCGTTTCGAGCCTGCACCGCGGACACCGGTAAAGGTAATCAAGCGGTGGCTTTTCCCGGTTGCTAACCGCTTCCGGCTTCATTCCACATAAAGGACAGAGCAACAGTGCGTCAGTCATCCCAGCATTCTCCTTTCCCTTTGTGATAGGCAACTCATGGCAAGCAAGGGGCGCCTAATCGAGATAAAGTGAGAGCGCCATAAAGAGCGCAAAGCCGGCAATAAAGAGTAACTCCTCCCAACGCGCATCCGCTGCTGTTTCGTGGGCTTCACCAATGATCTCCTCGACGGCGGTCGCAGTGAGAATGGCGGCGGTAAACGAGAGTAAGCCCAGTTTGAGCAATTCAGGGCGTCCGCGCACCAGCCAATACCCAATGGTGGCGCCTAAGAGAATCGGCAGGATAAAGGCGGCGGCCAGCAGTAACCGTTTGCGACGTGAGGGAACCGTCTCCTTGAAGCTGGCAATAGTGGCAAACCCTTCAGGCAGATCGGCGGCGACCTGCCCCAATGCCAGCAGGAGACCCAACCCCAACGAAATGGTCGAACCCGTGCCAATTAACAGCCCGTCACTAAAGAGATCAACGGCGACGCCAGAGAAGATCAGCCACGGGCCGGTGTTTCCTCCTGCACCACCCACGCGCATTTGTAGCTTTCCAATGAGGACATCAAGTCCCACCGCAAAACCACCACCGGCCAGAAAAGCCAGAATGATCACCCAGGAATGACTGGCTTCCAGTACTTGCGGCATCAATTCGACACCGACCACGGCTAGCACAATCCCTGCCGCCAAATGCAGCGCCAAACTGAGCAGGCGGGGGGATACGGTGATTACTTCAGCCAATGCGCCGCCGATAGAGTTGCCGAGGGCCGGCATTGCCGCTAACGCCAGAACGAGTAAAAATTCATCCATGTGATTATCAATAAGTTTACTTTAGACTACTGTCTGCATGCGCTGTCGCGAAAAGATAGCGTTCAGCCGTCAATTTCGCTATAGGTCAGGGTAGGGAACAAGGTGCGAGGCAGGGTAGACCATTTTAACACCTGTTCATTAGTGTAACCGACGCCAGCTTCCTGGCAGCGATGAAGGTAGGTGATTGAAGAAGCTTGTGAAAGTGAACAGGATCGATATTTGACAAAGCAAAAGGAGCGAGGTATAGTTTCTGTTATCTGCATAGTTGTTCATATATGGAATAGTGAGAATGAATCTCAACCAGGCTACCGATACAACCATTAGCGAAACGACGGCAGAAAGAGTGGCAGAACTCTTTGCCACCCTGGCCGATCCCAGCCGTGTGCGCATGATTGCCGCTTTAACCGCCGGTGAAATGCACGTTGGCGCTTTGGCTGCGGCGGTCGGCATTAGTGAATCGGCCGTCTCGCACCATCTGCGCCTTCTGCGGCAGATGCGCCTGGTGCGGACGCATAAAGATGGCCGGTACGTGTTTTATATGTTGGATGACGACCATGTGGCCGATCTCTTTCGCTGTGGGGTGGAGCATGTCCAACATGGCTAACTGGCTTTACACCCACCGCAGACAGATCATCATGGTCTGTTTGTTGCTCATTTTGATGGCATTGGTCGGCCATTTGCTGACTGATGCCACGCATTTTTCGCCGCATTCGGCTGCGACATTGGATTTGCATGGCAATTTCCTACTCACTGTTGTGGCGGCGGTCATTGCCCCACACCTTATCGCCTTGATTTGTTTCCTCGCTGCGGCTTTATGTTGGTATCAGCTTGCACCGCCCACGCCACCACCACCCATTTCTGCGCTTGAGTGAGTTTGCGCGCTTGAATTTACTCTGTCCCTGTTTATCCTGAAATTGTGTATAGTCCACCCTAGCTGGCAGCGGCGGCAATGGTTTGGTAGGACCCAATGACCATTGCCACACCCCGCAAGGGTGGCCTCGACTGAAATCGACGCTTGGGATGTTGGTGTGAGGAGTCTGCGATGAATGAATTACAACTGGATTTACCCCTGATCCTGCCCGATATGGATGAACGCGATCGCTGTATTCATCTGTTGACTGACCGGCTGGCAGCAACCAGAGGGATTCAGCAGGCGCATATTATCCGTGACAACGGCACAGCGCAGTTATGTCTGCATTATGATCCCAATTTGCTTTCCCTAAGTACGGTGCATCGGTTGGCGCAGGAAACGGGTGCGCAGGTCACCGGTCGCTACCGGCATGAGCAAATTCCCTTTGCCCGGATGGATAGCGCGGATGCCGCCGTCACTTTGACGCAAACGCTGGAAGCGCTGCCCGGCATGTTGCACGCCCAGGTCAATTATGCGGCAGGGTTGGCTTTTGTCGCCTATGACAGCGAAGGATTGACGCGTCCGGCGATTGAGCAGGCGATTCGTGGGATGGGCTTCAAGGTGCTGACACCCCCGGCGGTGGAACCAGGGCCGGTCACGTCGGCGGAGGAAGGCGAACACGACGCTCATGCCGGTCATGATCATGGCAGTGCGCCGACCTTTTTGCCCCATTGGATGCAGGAGCGTTGGCCGCTGCTGCTGGTGGCGTTGGCCGGTCTTTTTCTGGTGATTGGGTGGGCGGGCGAGCGTTGGTTTGGCTTCTCCGCCAATGGCGCCCTGGTCTTCTTCCTGCTCTCCTATTGGGCCGGCGGCTATGATATTGCCAGCCATGCGCTGCCCGGTCTGCTCAAGGGCAAGTTTGACACCGATGTGCTGATGTTGGCGGCTGCCATTGGCGCCGCCGTGTTAGGGGAATGGGCGGAGGGGGCCTTTTTACTCTTTCTCTTTAGCCTGGGCCATGCCGGCGAGCATTATGCCCTGGATCGGGCGCGCAATGCCGTCAATGCCCTGGGCGCCTTGATGCCTAAGACCGCGCGTGTCAAGCGTGGGGAGCAGATTGTGGAAGCGCCGGTAGCCACCTTGCGCGTGGATGATGTGGTTGTGGTGCGTCCTGGCGACCGCTTGCCGGTCGATGGACAGATTGTCAGCGGCGCCAGCGCCATTGACCAAAGCCCGATTACCGGCGAAAGTGTGCCGGTGGACAAGGAGCCGGGCGACGAGGTCTTTGCCGGGACGATCAATCAGAGTGCGGCGCTGGAAGTCAAGGTGACACGCCTGGCCAAAGACAATACCCTCAGCCGGGTTATGCAGATGGTGGCCGAAGCACAGAGCCAACAGAGTCCAACGCAACAGTTCACGCAGCGCTTCACTCGGTGGTTTGTCCCAGCCGTGTTGGTGGTGGTGCTCTTGGTCATCGTAGTGCCACCGCTGGTGGGCTGGATGCCCTGGCGTGACAGCTTTTATCGAGCGATGTTGCTCTTGGTCGCCTCTTCCCCGTGCGCTTTGGCGATTGGCACGCCAGCCGCCGTGCTGGCCGGTATTGCCCAGGCTGCACGCAACGGCGTGTTGATCAAAGGCGGGGTTCATTTAGAAAACTTGGGGCGGTTGCAGGTCATGGCCTTTGACAAAACCGGCACGTTGACGGAAGGTCGCTTTGCCCTAAGTGAAGTCATACCGTTAAACAGCGAACCGGCGGAAGAATTACTGCGCGTGGCGGCGGCGGTTGAGCAACAATCGAATCACCCTCTGGCTCAAGCGGTGGTGCAGGCGGCGCAGGAGCGACAACTGACCTTGCCGCCGGCAACCGGGTTGGAAAATATTGTCGGGCGGGGTGTCCGCAGCAGCGTCAATGGTCAACCGGTGCTGATTGGCTCCCTCAAGCTCTTTACCGAAACGCTGGGGGCAACCGTGACCCCAGCCGTAGTGCAAACCGTCGAAAAGCTAACGGCGGATGGACAGACAACGATGGTGGTCAGTCAAAATGGTGACGTGCTGGGCGTGTTAGGGCTTGCTGATGCACCGCGGTTAGGGGTTAACCAAACGATGCAGCAGTTGCTCAAGCTAGGCATCAAACACCTGGTGATGCTCACTGGTGATAACCAGAAGGTGGCCCAACGCATTGCCCAGATGATTGGGATGACGGATGTACGCGCTGAACTGCTGCCCGAACACAAATTGGCAGCGATCAAAGAATTACAAACACAATATGGCGCGATTGCCATGACTGGCGATGGCGTTAACGATGCCCCGGCCCTGGCGACGGCGACGGTCGGTATTGCGATGGGTGGCGCCGGGACGGCCGTTGCACTGGAAACGGCGGATGTCGCCCTGATGGGCGATGATCTGCGCAAATTGCCCTTTGCGGTGGGGCTGAGTCAGGCCAGCCGTGCAATCATCCAGCAAAACCTGGTGATTTCACTCGGGGTGATTGGTCTGTTGATTCTCACCGCGGTCGTGGGGTGGGTGCAGCTCAGCGCCGCCGTGATATTGCATGAAGGCAGCACAATTGTCGTGGTGTTGAATGCCTTGCGCCTGCTACGCTACCGGTAACAAGAAAACCGATACCGGTCAGCCATCAGCTTAGGTGGTTCGCTTCCGGTAGAAGAGGAGAAAAATCGATGTGTCAGGCTTGCGTACCAGAACTTTCTGCTAAACCTGAGGTAGACGCCGCACAATCGGACAATGTAGCCGCGGCGTCACACGAGCTTTCGCTGCCGGCGTTGGTGGCCATTATCGTCTGTTCCGTTATGGGCTTCCTCGCTGTGATGGGTGGCTTGGTCTGGCTGGTGCTGTGGCTACAACCGCAGTTGGCAGCCCTCTAAACCAGCATGTAGTGTATCAGTCGTGAGGCGCAACCCATGCGTACCCAAGCTGATTTCTGGCCGAAATCAGCTTGGGTAGGGTGTTCCATCGTTTACGAGAGGATGATCTATGAGCAATTTAGTGCAGATCAGCGGTATCCTCGCCATCATCGGCGCCGCCATCTATGCAATCGGGGATGTCCTTTTGCTTGCTGATAAAGTGGGGCCGGTCAAGTCACTCACCGGGTTGCTAGTAGATCTGACCGGTTATCCACCGTTACAGCGGCGCGCTCACCGGCTGGTCGCCATGGCACGCTTACCGCGGTGGCGGTTGGTCTGGGGCGGGCTTCTGGGTGTTTTTGCGGCGCCGCTGACGTTGGCCGGTGTATGGCAGGTCTACCAGGGCTTACAACCGGCCGGCATCTGGTGGGCATTACCGCCGACTTTGCTGTTTGCGTATGCAACCGTGATTGGTCCGTTTATTCACGGTTCGTTCATCCATCTGGGTGCAACCGTGCAGACGCTCAATGCCCTGCAGGAGGCTGATCGTCCGCTCCTCGTTGAGGAGTTGATTCAACAACAGACGATTTTGTTGATCGCCTATAGTGTCCTTTTTGTGTGCCTGATCCTGGCTTCGCTTTGGTTTTCGGTCGCTGTCGGCTGGGGGCAGACGCGCTTTCCCTGGTGGATGGTGGCTGTGAACCCCTTGACAATAACGTTGGCCTGGTTGGCAAGTAAAAAATTCTTGCCGCAGCGACTCGCCGACTATACCGAGGGCGCTGGTTTCAACATTGCTTATATCATCTTCTTCGGTTTGACAACGGCAATGCTCTGGTAAGCGAAAGGCAAACGATAAATTGCCCATGACGATGCTCAAACTTTTTCTACTGGTTTATATGGTGCTGTTCTTTGGTGCGGCCTTCTTCTGGCGCTCGTATCGGGTTTGGCGGCGCACCGGCGTCAACCCGTACAAGCTTGGTGGCAGTGATAGTGCGCATGATTTCATCGGGCGACTCTTCCGTGTGACAAATCTGGCGGTATTGGCGACCATTGTGATCTATGCAAGTTCAGACACCCTCTACCAATCGCTTGTACCCATTCCCTGGTTGACGCACTGGGTGCTGGTGCTGATTGGTGTCGTTCTGCTGCTGATCGCGCTGCTTTGGGTGTTGATCGCCCAAGCGCAGATGGGTGACAGTTGGCGCATTGGCATTGACAGTGAAGTGAAAACGGCGCTGGTGCAACAGGGGATCTTTAGGCTTTCGCGCAATCCCATCTTTCTGGGCATGCAAGTCATGTTGCTGGGGTTGTTGTTGGTTTTACCCAACGCCGTAACGCTTGCCATCGCTGTGCTGGGCGTGGCGCTGATCCAGATCCAGGTGCGCCTGGAAGAAGACCATTTACTGCGGTTGCATGGGGAGGACTATCGCGCCTATCAGCGGCGGGTACGGCGTTGGCTTTAATCGCCCACCGGTGCGCCGGCGACAAACAGGCGGATTCCCGGAGAAGGTTCAGGAAAGATGATTTATGTTGCGAAGATTTGCTACTTTACCTATACACTGTGGTAGAATCTGCCCATGCTAGGCTCAAGGTTATTACGTCCAGCTTTTGCGAAAGCTCATCTGCTCCGCTATTTACTGTTGGTGGCACAACTGGTGATTGTGATCACCTCGTTTGCTGTTGTCGCCGAATGCAAGGCTACGGCATTGGCCAGTCCTGATCGTTGTTTGTCACACATCAACAGCAATGGTGGGCATGAGCATACACATCCACAACCGGCTGCCGTCCTGCCGCTTACCGAAGGACAGATAGCCTTCCCCTTCATGCGCCTTTATGAGTTGACCTATCTGCCGCCCGTCTCTATCCTGCTCGAAATCATCAAACCGCCACCACAGTTGGTATAACGTCGCCTGTTAGCCGGCGTCAGCCATAGTCGTTTTTCTCTTCAGTTTTTATAAAAATGTAGTTTTGGACGATGGGGAATCACGCTTGTTTTCCCTGGCGTCTCCTTTTCTTATATCAATCCAGCAGTGGAATTTGATCCGCTGCTTGTCTCGCCAAGGAGTGTGGCATGCGTGTGCGTGTTGCTCATTATTTGGTATGGGGTTGCCTTGTTTGGTTTGTAACCCTGGCGATGCCCGCCAACCTTCATGCAGAAGATGAAAAGCCAGCCGCCGTTGATACAACAGTGGCAACGAAGCGGCCCTTGCCGCCGCGCTATGGGCCACAGGTAGCGCCCCCGCTCACCTATGGCTATCATCAGGAGCCAACGGTCCCGACCCTCACGGAAAAGTGGATTGATGTCGATTTGAGTGAACAGCGGGTGGTGGCCTACGAAGGAGGGCAAGCGGTGCGCGCCTTCATCGTCTCCACCGGGCTGCCGGCCACACCAACGGTGCAAGGCCAGTTTCGGATTCGCATGAAAGTGCGCGCCCAGACGATGGTCGGCGGCTCGACTGAATACGGCTACTACAACTTGCCCAATGTGGAATGGGTGCAATATTTTTATGCCGACTATGCCTTTCATGGCACCTATTGGCACAACAACTTTGGTCAACCCATGAGCCACGGCTGTGTGAATATGACCAATGACGACGCCCGCTGGCTCTTCGAGTGGGCAGGCCCAACCTGGCAGGCAGCGGGGCCAGTGTGGCAAAAACCTACCGATCCGAGCCTGGGCACCCTGGTGGTTGTCCATGAATAGGATAGCCGTCAAGGGCGACGCCGGAAGCTTGCTGGAAGCGTTGCCCTGGTTGGTGGTTTTGATCTTGTTGGCTGTGGCGAGCGGCAGTACGTTTCTGTTGCCAATGGAGATGCGCGGGAGTGCGCTGGGTGGGTAAACCGTGGCGGTTTCGTTGCAAGCTTACCCAAAGGCAAAAATAAAGAAAGATTGACAAATCATTATGTCCAAAGTATCGAAGCGTTCCTTAAAAACAACAAAATCCAAATTTGATTTATGGCTGCCGTGGATCGGCGGGGCCGTAGTGACGGTGATCGGCATTCTGGTGATCATTGCCGTCGCCAATCAGACCCGGCGTGATGCTGCCATTGAAGGGCTACTCACCTATGGCAGCCCGGTGCAAGAGCATACCAGTGACCCTGTGACCTATGAACAGACGCCGCCGGTCGGCGGCCCCCATGATCCGGTCTGGCAGAATTGTGGCGTTTACGACCAGCCCATTCGCAGTGAAAACGCTGTTCACGCCCTGGAGCATGGCGCGGTTTGGATCACCTATCGCCCAGACCTGGCCGCCGAGGAAATCGCAACTCTACGGGAACTGGCGCGTGGCCGCCGTTATCTGGTGCTTTCCCCCTATCCTGAGCTGCCAACGGCGGTGGCAGCCAGCGCCTGGGGTGTCCAAGTGCAGGTTGATAGTGCGGCTGATGAGCGGCTGTCCACCTTTATCAGCCGCTACATGCAGGGACCGCAGACGCCGGAACCGGGGGCGACCTGTAGCGGCGGCATCGGTACGCCCATTGGGTAGGTGTACCGACGAACCCCCTTCTTGATAAGGGGAGGAACCGTTAAGGAGAGATTTCTAATGGCGACTACCGATCTCGCCCCCCCTGCTGACCAGATCATGCCAACCGGGCGCAACGCCCTGCTCTTATGGCCGTTGCTGAGTATGCTCTTGGTCTTGGTCACTGTTCCAGCCCTGCTCTACTGGCGTCACCGGCCCCCGGAGGAAGGCAATCCGGCCGTCACCTTTGCGCGTGACATGATGGCGCATCATGGGCAGGCGGTGGAGATGGCGCTGCTGCTGCGTGAACGGAGTGCAGACGCCGAACTACGACAACTGACGCTCGATATTATGTTGGGCCAACAGGCGCAGATTGGGCAAATGCAAGGCTGGCTGGCGGTGTGGGGCTTGCCGTTGGCCGGGGCGCAGCCGCCCATGGCTGGTCAGGCCGCCATGATGGGGATGGCGACGCAGCAGCAAGTCAATGCGCTGCAAACCTTGCCGCTAACGGAGGCCGAAGTCGTCTTTTTACAGTTGATGATCCGTCACCACCAGGGCGGCGTAGCGATGGCCGAAGCCGCGCTGGCGCAAACCCAACGCCCCGAAGTCGTGCGGCTGGCAACAGCGATTGTCCAGGCCCAACAAGGGGAAATCACGTATATGACGCAGTTATTGGCGAAGCGGGGTGCTAAGCCATTGCCGCCGTTGGCGCCGATGGAGCATTAACGATGAAAGCGATTTTTCGACAATTGATTTGCGGTCTTGTTCTACTCCTGTCGCTCTGGCCGGGGCATCTATTGGCGCATGGCGGTGGAACGCCGCGCCTGACTGATGCAGCGGTCGGGCCCTACCGGCTGTTTGTCTGGTCACAGCCCGATACCCCGCGCGTGGGCGAGATGCACTTTACCGTGGCCGTCGTAGCTGCGGATGGTGACGCTAACGCCGCGGACAGTGGGGATACCCTCGATACGCCGGTGCTGGATGCCACCGTACAACTCCAATTGCGGGCGGCGGACGATCCGGAGCAGATGCTGGTCAGCGCCGCTACACGAGACCAGGCGCTTTTTCCACAATACTACGAGACTGATTTTGACCTCCCGAAGGCTGGCGCCTGGCGGGCCAGCGTCACAGTCAACGGCCCGGCTGGCGCGGGCGACGCCACCTTTGACTTTGAAGTCTTACCGCCGCGCCAACTCAATTGGACGATGGTGGCGGGCGGCTTCCTGTTGCTTCTCTTGTTGAGTCTGGCCGGCCGGCCTGGCGGCGGCCTCAGACCGCTTGGATAGTGGTTGTTGCTACTTGGAAAAAATTGTGCAATTACAGCCCGTCGGCTGGTGGGATTTATCAATAAGGAAAGCACGTAGATGGTGCAAGCAAGCAATATACTTAGCGTGAAAAAACATCTCCTCTGTTGCCTTGTCCTCCTATTGGCTCTGGCGGCTTGTGGCGGTGAGGAAGCAACGAATAGCCCGTCGCCAACGGTGATCGCCCTGCCGCCGGCGGCGCGTGACGTAATTCCGACGTTGCAGGTTGCCGTGGTCAGTGATGACTTTGCGGTGGGGACGCCGCGCGTGCCGTTTGTCCTGTTTGACGGCCCGAATCGCGTGAAGGATGCGCAAAAAGTAAAAGTGACACTCTTTGATCTGACGCAGAATCCACCGCAACCGGGGGCGTTTTTCTGGGCCACGGGCTACAATGACTATGCCATCCCCTACTGGGTTGTCTACCCGGCCATTGCGACGGCGGGCAATTGGGGCTTACTGGCGCAAGTGGTCGAGCCGGATGGCCAGGTGGTGGAAGCGCAATTTGTCATCGAAGTGCTGGATAAACCCAAAGCGCCGGCGATTGGCGATGCCGCCCTGCCCAGCGCCAACCGCACCGTTGCCACCGAACCGGCGCTTGAAAAGTTAACCTCGGATGTGGAAGCCAACCCGGCGCTCTACCAGATGACGGTTGCCGAAGCCATCACCAACGGGCGACCTTCGGTGGTGGTCTTTTCTACCCCCGGCTTTTGCCAAACGGCCGTCTGTACACCCGTGCTGGAGAGTGTGAAAACGGTCTATACACAGCAAAGCGACCGCGCCAACTTTATTCACATTGAAGTCTACAAACAGTTCAACCCCGAACTGATCCTCGCTGACGAGATGGTGGCCTGGGGCTTCACCAGCGAGCCGTGGACCTATGTGCTGGATACGACAGGACGGGTGGCCGCGCGCCTGGGTGGCCCTGTGTCGCCACGCGAATTGACCGCGGCGCTGGAACCATTGCTGGCAGGAGGAAAGTGATGAGTCACCACCATGATCGCCGGCGGCGCTGGTTGCGCAGAGTCGGGATAGGGATGCTGGCGCTCCTGGTGTGGAGTGCGCCAACAGCGCTGGCCGCGCATTCGGATTTAGTGGCGGCGGATCCAGCTCCCGGTGCGCAACTGAGCAGCGCGCCAACCGAGATTCGGTTAACCTTTGGCGAAGCGAACGATCCCTGGAGTCGCGTTTTGCTCTTTGCCCCCGGCTTTGAGGCCATTCCCGGTGTCGTCACTCGCGTCAATCCGGCAGCGCCGGAGCAACTCATTGCCCAATTGCCCCCCTTGGCGCCGGATACCTATACGGTGCAGTGGGTCGTCGTCGCAACGGATCAGCATGTGGCGCGTGGCAGCTATACCTTTGGTGTGCAACCCCAGGCGAAGGGCTATCTTTGGCTATCGGTGGCGGCCACGCTGCTGATTTGGCTGCTACTGCTGATTAGCGGCCCCTGGCGCAAACAGTTGTGGCAACGTATGGCGCAGCCGGTAAACTTTTGAGCAAAGTCCACCGGCTAGAAAGAAAAAAGGAGAGAGTAACGAATGCAGTTTCGTAACCTTTGGCTTGTATTAGCGGTACTGACCCTATTCCTCACGTCGGCCTGTGCGCGCCGCCCCCAACTGAATGGGACGGTCTTTGATACGCCAGTCGAGGCGTATGATATTGCCGGCACGAACTATGATGGCACGCCGTTTCGTCTGAGCGACACGCGTGGTAAAATTACGATGGTCTTTTTTGGCTACACGTTTTGTCCCGATGTCTGTCCTCTCACGCTGGCCGATCTCAAGCAGGTCAGCGAAAAATTGGGCGATAAAGCGGCGGAGTTTGCCGTGGTGTTTATCACGGTTGATCCGGAGCGGGATACGCTGGAAAAGATGACGCAATACGTTCAAGCCTTCAACCCCACCTTTTACGGGGTGCGCATGGAAGGCGAAGCCTTGGAAGCGGCTAAGACTACTTTTGGCATCTACGCCGCCAAGAGCGATGTCGCGACCGGCAACCCGGACAGTTATTTTGTCGATCATACGGCAGCCCTCTATGTGATCGACCGGGCAGGTAATCTGCGTGAGACCTTGCCCTATGACGCCGGTCCCGAACAAATTTTGCCGGATGTCGAATATTGGTTGCAAGCAGAATGAGTTACACACCTAAGCGCTTATGGGAGGTGGACGCTCTGCGTGGCGTGGCCATTGTGATGATGGTAATCTACCACCTGCTCTATGATCTCTACTACTTCCGTGTGACGGATACGATCTTTACCAACCCCTTTTGGTTCTACTTTCAACGCGCCACGGCGGGGACATTTCTGGTGCTGGTCGGCGTTTCGCTCACCTTGAGCGTCAGCGCAATGCGGCGGCGCGGGCAGAGCGAACGCACGATTTACGCCCAGTTGCTCCGACGCGGGTTGCGCGTCTTCGGCTGGGGCATGGTGATCACCCTGGTCACCTGGCTCTTCTTCGGGTCGGCGCTGGCGGTCAAGTTTGGCATTCTGCATTTTATCGGCGTGGCAACACTGCTCGCCTACCCATTTCTGACCCTGTGCTGGACAAATCTGGCGCTTTGGGTCAGTTTATCCCTGTTGGGGCGTGTGCTGGACGGGATCACCATCAACGGGCCGTGGTTGCTCGTATTAGGGATCGAACCGCGCAATCATGTTTATGTCGATTACTTTCCGCTGGTTCCCTGGTTTGGCGTGGTGCTGCTGGGCGTCTTTCTGGGCAACCTGCTTTATCCTAACGGTGAACGGCGCTATACGCTACCATTATCCGCCCTACCCTTTCGCCCCTTGCGCTGGTTGGGCGAACGATCCCTGCTGATCTATTTGATTCATCAACCCCTTTTGTTTGCGGTGTTGACGCCGATCCTTTGGTTTTGGCGCAAAAATGGGTAATTCAACTTGAGAAAACAGCCTTATATGACTACACGCTCTCGCATTTTACTGATCGATGATGAACCGGACTTTGCTGATTTTGTGCAGCGCGGTCTCACCTATGAAGGCTACTCTGTTGGGATTGTCCATACCGCCCAAACAGGCCGCCAGTCCATTCTGGCGAATCGACCGGATCTGGTGCTACTGGATGTCATGCTGCCGGATCTAGATGGCATGGCCTTCTGTCGCCAATTGCGCCAGACCGGAGAGCAAACGCCGATCTTGATGCTGACGGCGCGCGATGCCATTTCGGATCGCGTCGCCGGTCTGGACGCCGGCGCCGATGATTATTTGCCCAAACCCTTTGCCTTTGACGAGTTGCTGGCGCGTATTCGCGCCTTACTGCGCCGTTTTGGGGAGGAAGAGCCGGCCAATGTCCTCAACTTTGCGGATGTAACCTTATTCCTGGATCGGCGTAGCGTGAAGCGGGGCGGCCGCACCAGCCACCTGACGGCGAAAGAGTTTGAATTGTTGGAATTTCTGCTCCGTCACCCGCGCCAGGTCTTGACGCGCGCGCTGTTGATGGATCGCGTTTGGGGGTATGACGCTGAAGTCGAGTCGAATGTGTTGGAGGTCTATATCCGTCAACTACGCAAGAAATTAGGGGAACCGGATCTGATCGAAACCACACGGAATGTCGGTTATGCCCTGCGCAAGCCGGAGTGTTAACGATGTCTTTGCGTTGGCGCTTGACCCTTTGGCAGGTCGGCTTAGTCGCAGCTATGCTTATAACCTTTGCCATTCTCTCCTATCGTTTTCTGGCGGCGGGGCTGGCGCAGGAGGTGGACAAGAGTCTTGCGGAGCGCGCCCAACATGTGTTACATGCGCTCCAGGTTGTCCCTAACCGGCAACTTGCCGCTGTTTCGGCGCCGACGGATGAATTTGCCACCCCCGGCATCTATGTCCAGGTGTTGACCCCACAGCGCGTGGTAGTGGCGCATTCCGATAATCTAGGACAGCAAAAGCTGCCTATTGCGGCTCGGCCTTTTCAGGCGGCAATGGCTGGGCGTCCGGCGTACCTGACCGAAGTGGTCGGTCAGCAAGCCGTTCGCCTCTATTATGCCGCTGTCTGGCGGGAGGGACGTGCGGTCGGTGTGATCCAGGTGGGACAATCGCTGCATCCGTTGGAGCTTACGCTGCGCCAACTACAAACGATTTATCTGACAGGGATTGCCTTTGCCCTTCTCCTGGCGGGTGGTGTAAGTTGGCTTCTGGTGCGGGTGGGGTTGCAACCTGTGACCCAAATCGCGCAGACCGCCTACCGCATCACTCAGTCGGGTGATCTGCAAGAACGGCTTGCTTATCACGGCCCGCAGGATGAGATCGGGCGACTGGTCACAACCTTCAATCAAATGATGGCGCGTCTGGAGGCGGCTTTTGACGCCCAGCGGCGCTTTGTTGCCGATACAGCCCACGAGTTGCGCACGCCGTTGGCGACAATGTTGGGCAACCTGGACTTACTTCAACGCTATGGCGACAATGCCGAACGCCGTCAGCAAGCCTTGCGCGCCACCCAACGCGAGGGTGAACGCACGGCGCGTCTGGCGGCCAATCTGTTACTCCTGGCCCAGGCCGATGCCGGTCAACGGCTCGATTTGCAGCCTGTGGCATTGGATGAAGTGCTGCTCGAAGTGTACGAACAGATGACAGGGTTGCCCCACAACGTGCCAATCACTCTTGCCCAATGTGAAGAAGCCCTGGTGTTGGGCGACCGTGACCGGCTGATCCAACTGTTGACGAATCTTATTGAGAACGCTTGCACCTATAGTCAGCCGGACGGACGAGTAACACTCGCGCTCACTTGTCAAGATGAGCAGGCGTCTCTCACCGTCGCTGATACCGGGTGTGGCATTCCAACGGAAGATTTGCCCCACATCTTTGACCGCTTCTACCGCCGGCGCGGGCTGGGCGCCGCCAGTAAGCCCGGCGCCGGTTTGGGGCTGGCGATTGTCAAGTGGATTGTGGAAGCGCATGGCGGGACGATTGCCGTTGCCAGCCAGGTGCAGCAAGGCACGACCTTTACCATTCGACTGCCTTGCTATCTTGATACCTAACCACACACGAATGCCGCTGTTTACCCACTGGCTGAACCTGCTACCTGTTACCCCGATCTTGCGTAGAGATATGGAGTTGGGCTTGGCCGTCAGCTTGGCCCTGTTGCAAACAGTGGGTGTGAGGATGGTGGGTAATGACGAAGCAGACGAGAAAAAATGCCATGTGGCTGCATGGGCGTGCGGTGTTGCCTGTGGTAGCCGCCCTGAAAGTGTTAGGATATGACGCCGATGCGCTGTTGAAACGCTGCAACATTACCCAGGTATCGTTGGCAGATGCCGATACGAAGATTGCGCATCAGGCCATGATGCACTTATGGCAAGAAGCTCAAGCCGTAACCGGGGACGACTATCTGGGTATTCATCTGGCCGAGGCTGCACCCATTGATTCATTTGGTCTCCACACCTATGCCGTGCTTTCCAGCCCCACCTTACGTGAAGCCTATTGCCGAGCTTGTCGCTACCAACGTCTCATTCATACGGTAACGAACCTGCGCTATTATGAGCAATCAACTGAGGGTGTCCTAGAGCATGGGTTGCCGGGAGGATCGTCCATACCGCGCCATCCGGCAGAATTTCTAGTGACGTTGTGGGTGCGCTTTGGGCGGCTGATCTTAGGTGATGACTTTTCTCCTACACTCGTTTGTTTTGCCCATGACTCATCACAAGATACAAGCGAGTATGATCGTGTCTTTCAAACAACTGTACAATTTCACAGTGGACGCACTGCCATCCATCTTCCCAATCATCTCTTGGATATGCCCAGTACAAAGGCGGACGTTGGTCTCACACGCGTGTTGGATGATTATGCGATGCGGTTGCTGGCAGGAACGCCAACCAATGCCACCTTCAGTGAACATGTTCGTTTGCATCTGCTAGATGAGCTAAACGGTGGTGTGCCTACTGCCGATCGTATGGCCCAGGCGCTGCACTTGAGCGTGCGAACGCTACATCGCAATCTTAGCCAAGAAGGAACAACGTTTCGCGCATTGTTACGCCAAGTACGCCACGAACAGGCGACTCGCCATTTGGCCAATCCCCAAATAAGCATTGCTGAAGTCGCCTTCCTTCTAGGCTTTACTGAACTCAGTTCATTTTACCGGGCTTTTAAGGGGTGGACGGGGGTAACGCCCGCCGAATACCGCGCTACTACGCTTGGTAACCGCACTATTGAACCGGGATAAACCAATGCGCAAAGGTGGCGGTGAAAAAAGCCGCGCAAGCATTTGGCTTTGTGGCCGATTTGAACAAATAAGATGGCGTCTGAGGTCAATGTTTTTTGTTGGCAAACCGTGTATAGTTGTGTCACGTCAATGTTAAGCTTACTAAGCCGTTGTTACCAGGGAGGTAATCATGCGCAGCATCGCTTGGCACAACAGCCGACAGCCCTCACCCTTTGTTCGATGGGCGCAACAAGGGATCTGGTGGTTCTTTTTTCTGATTTGTCTACTCTATAGTGGTTATGCGTTTTACATGGGTGCAGTTGAAATTTTACTGCGTCTGGGCATTGTGGCGGCAGCGCCTCATCGCTCCATTGGGCTAATCTTTGTGATTCATGCCTTGCTGGGTGGGATGGCTTTGCTCATTGCGCCCTTGCAATTGAATCGCACTCTTCTGCAGAAACAGCGTAGAGTGCACCGCATTCTAGGACGCATCTATGTGGTGACGATCTGGCTGTCCAGTGCCAGTGGTCTTGGGTTATCTATCTTTTTTAATGTGAGTATTACCGCCAGGGTCGTCTTGGGGTTGCTCGCCATCCTCTGGTTTGGCATAACGACAATCGGGTTTGTGCGGGCGCGCCAGCGCCGGATCACCGAACACCGTGAATGGATGATCCGCAGTTTTGCCCTATCGTTCTTTTTTGTAACCTTTAGTTTTTGGGTGCCAGGAGTGGCGAGCAGCAACGTATTGGACCCGATTCGTTATCCACTAGCGGTCTTTTTAAGTTGGAGCCTGAACCTGCTCGTCGCCGAGTGGTGGATCCGGATGACTCGAACATCGGTAAGTAATTTGCCATAAAATGAAAGAGGGCAAAATGCAAGTTACGATTGGCCCGTGGCGGATAGCCCTGGAACGAACACAGCCAACATTGCCTGAGTTGATCCGCATGTATGATGTCGGCGCGACGCACTGGCATCGTGCCATTGAACGCTTGGGGTATCTTCAGGCGTATACGGCGCTCTTCCAACAGATCCAAGCAGAGCGTGTTTTCGGGCCAGTGCCGACCAACGCACGGGTATTGGATGCAGGCATAGGCACCGGCGCATTGAGTTTGGCGCTAATGCAACTTGCTTGGTTCAATTTTCATCTGGATGGCGTTGATCTTTCCCTGGCGATGTTACGCCAAGCGCACCGGCTGTTGAACCAGATGGGTCTACAGTACACCCTTACCCAACAGGATGTTTGTACGCTTCAGTTTCCCAGTGCAACATTTGATCTGGTAATGAGCGCCCATGTTTTGGAACATGTGTCCGATCCGCCGGCAGCGCTACGGGAAATGGTGCGTGTCCTGCGTCCAGACGCGCCTCTGTTGCTACTCGTGAGTCAACCAGGCATCTTGACGACCTTCATTCAATTGCGTTGGCGGTATGTTGCTCATACCGCCAACCAAGTCAAACAGTGGATAAATGAGGCGGGAGTACGAGACGTTCACATTTATCCATTACGAGGTGTGCTGCCAAGCCGCACGAGCCTTGCCTATCTTGGGTTTAAGAGAGAATAAGCTATCGCTCGCGCCAGTTTCTGCACGAGCGGGTCAACCGGCTGCTGGTGCCGTTGCTCTTTGGCATTTTGGTTGTTGTGCCGCCGCAAGTTTATATTGAGCGGGTTAGCCGTAGCCAGTTTACCGGCTCGTTTTGGGCTTTCTACCTGTTAGGATGGCTTGCTTATCCACGATCATCCCTGCCGCTATCTTGGCGTGTACCTGTAAGTCTGCTCACCGCAAAAACAAGTGCCGTAACGCCAACATTCTCTTCAGATTAGATTCATTTTCGTCTGCTATCCTCTCGCTGCACTCCACGGGTAACAAAGAGGAAATGTCTATGCTGCTACCAACGGTAGACACGCGCTTTGGGCCGGGTTGAGTTGCTATGGTTCTTGACAACCGCAACAAGGAAAGCAAGAGTATGAATCGCAAAGAAAAAACGATCCTGGTCACCATCGTTGCCAATCTGGTGCTGGTGGGGCTGAAATATGGGTTGGCTGCCTTTTCCGGCAGTCTGGCCCTGCGCGCCAGCGCCTGGCACTCCTTGGCCGATGTCTTTATCTCGCTCTTTGTATTGGTCGGCTTGGTGGTCAGCCGCTGGGAGGTGGGGCGGCGGCGCAGTCAGGTCAGCCTGATTGAAAATCTGGTCGCCCTGGTTGTTTCCGGCTTTATCTTCTATGTGGCCTATGACATCTTTCAGGAGACGATCCTCAACCCTGAAACGCCCGATCTGCGCAACCTCTGGCCGGTGACAGTGGGGTCGCTGTTGACGGTGATCATCACCTATTTCACAGCGCGTTACAAGGAGTACGTGGGGCGGATTACCCAGTCGCCCAGCCTCATCGCCGGCGGCTATCACGCGCGGATGGATCTCTACGCCTCGGTGTTGGTGGTGGTCAGCCTGGCCGCGGCGGCGCTCGGATTAGGCGCGCTGGATCGGCTGGCCGCGGTGATCGTCATCCTCTTTGTGCTGCTGGCCGGGTGGGAGATTGCCGGCTCGGCTTTGAATGCCCTGTTGCAAGGCGGTGTTCTGCAACTGGAAGAGGACGATCTTGCCCATGTACGACAACACACCCGGCGTTTTTTGCGCTATGCGGTGGGCATCCTGGTCGTCTTTACGCTGCTCTCCGGCATCTATACGATCCAGCCGGGGGAGCGGGGCGTGGTGCGCCGCTTTGGCCGTGTGGTGAGCGAAGTGGGGCCGGGGCTGCACTATCGTCTACCGCTGGTGGGGCGGCTGGATCGGGTGGCGATGAGCGAGGTTCGCCAGGTGCAGACCGGCACGGCGCTGGCGCTCACGGGTGACACCAATCTGATCGAGGTGGCGTTGAGCATCCACTATGTGGTCAATGATGCGGTTGCCTTTCTGTTCAATGTGAACGAGAGCGAGCAACTGGTGCGCCAGAGCGCCGAAGCCGCCTTGCGGCAGGCGGTGGCAGCCCGCAGCGTCGATGACCTGCTCGCCACCGAACGCAGGGCGATTCTGGATGACACGCTGACGCGCACCCAGGCTTTGCTGGATCAACACTTGGCCGGCATCCGCGTCGCCAATGTGCAACTGCAACAGGTCAACCCGCCCGCCGCCGTGGCCGAAGCCTTTCGCGATGTCGCCAGCGCACGCGAAGACAAAAACACCTACATCAACGAAGCGCTGGCCTACCAGAATGAAGTGGTGCCAGTGGCGCGCGGCGATGCCGTCAAGCTGACTGCAACAGCGACCGCGGAAAAACAAAGGCGCACCGACCTGGCCGCCGGGGAGGCCGCGCGCTTTGCCCAAAAACTGACGGCCTATCGCACGGCGCCGGCAGTAACGCGCACCCGGCTCTATCTGGAAGCGTTGGAAAAAGTTCTGCCCAAAGTTCAAAAATTTATTCTGGACCCCAGCATTCAGACCGAGACAACGGATCTCTGGTTCAACAACGGCCAACAACCCAGCCCGGTTGGCGGTCAGTAACCCGTAACAGAAGGAGAGTTCCCATGCGTTTCCTGCGCAATGTTCTCATCGGCGTCCTGCTCATTGCCCTGATCGCCGTGAGTTTGATGTTCTATCAGGTCGATACAACGGAATACGCCATTGTCACCCAATTCGGCCAGCCGGTGCGTTCGATCACCGACCCCGGTCTCTACTTCAAATTGCCCGACCCGGTGCAAAGCGTCCTGCGGCTGGATCGGCGCACTCAAGTCTACAATCTGGCACAGACCGAGTTTTTGACCAAAGACAAGAAGAATATCCTAGCGGAAGCTTACTCCACCTGGCGGGTGGCTGACCCGTTGCGCTTCTACGCCAGTGTGCGCACCCCGCTTGGCGCTAACACACGGTTGGCTGACATTGTGGTGTCGGCGTTGGGGGCGACAATGGCGCAATATGACCTGGCCAATCTGGTCACGACTGAGCCAACCACCATGCAAATGGACGCCATGATGACCCAAGTGACCGAGCAGGTGAACCAACGCACGACGGAATATGGCTTTACCGTCGCCGATGTGCGGCTGAAGATGCTCAACTTCCCGGAAGCCAACCGGCAGAGCGTTTTCCAACGCATGAAAGCCGAACGCGAGCGCATTGCCCGTCAGTTGCGTTCGGAAGGCTCTGAAGAAGCAACCAAGGTGCGCGCTGCCGCCGACGCCGAACGCACCACCATCCTCTCGGCCGCCCAGCGCGAGGCGGAACGCATTCGCGGCGAGGGCGAGGCCGAAGCCATCCGCATCTATGCCGAAGCCTTTGGTCAGGACCCCGAATTTTACCAATTTCTGCGCACGCTCCAGGCGTATGATCAGGTGATCAACAGTGGGACGACGTTGGTGTTGCCGGCCGATTCAGAATTGCTCAAGTATCTGAACCAAAACGGCAGCGGCGTACAACAGGCGACGACCACAGAGCCGGCTGGCGACGTTCAACCGGCAACCCAGCCATAACGGAGGTGACCCGATGGATGAACAACAGAAACCCAATGTTTTGCCTGAGCCGGAAGCAGTACAACCGGTACAACCGGAACCGATCGATAACGAAGCGCAAGCAAGCGATCCTCGCCCGGATACAGCCCGGCAAAGCAGCTTGTACGCCGGTCTCATTGCCCTGGCGCGGCTGGTCGGCCGCGGCTGGCGGCTGGCGCGTGAGGGGCTGCAAGACGACGGTTACTCACCGGTGGATGATGTGCGTGCGGCCTTTGCCCATCTCAACCCCCGGCGCATTCTGCTGGCGTTGGCCGGGCTGGCGCTGATTGCTTACCTGCTTTCCGGTCTCTACACGGTGCAGCCCGGCGAGGCGGCCGTGGTGCGCCGCTTTGGCCGCGTGGTTGCGCCCCTGGTGACGGAGGGGCTGCACTATCGCTTGCCCTGGCCTATTGAACAAGAGGATATAGTCAACATGGCCGACGTGCGGCGTGAAAGTGTCGGGCTGACAGAAGCCGAGCCGGAACATCCTTTGCATCTGGAAGATCCCGGCAAGCTCCAGGTCCTTAGCGGCGACACGAATATTGTGGACTATGAAGTGATTGTGCAGTATCAGGTGCGCGACCCGGCAGCCTACCTCTTCAACCTGAACTATCCTTCCTATCAGGTTGTGCGCGACGCGGTGCGGGCGGCGGTGACTCGTGTAAGTGGGAGCGCCGGCGTTGATGAGATCCTCACCAGTGAGCGGCAATCGCTGCAAAACGCGCTGCGCCAGGAACTCCAAACGCTGCTCGATCAGTATAACAGCGGACTGACTGTGATCAGCGTTGGTTTGCAAAAAGCCTACCCGCCCGATGAGGTGGCCGACACGTTCCGGGATGTTTCCAGCGCCCGCGAGGATAAGGCGCGCACCATCAACGAAGCGGAAGCCTATCGCAACAGTGTGCTGCCTGAAGCACGCGGTCAGGCGGAGCGGGTGCGCGCCGAAGGCGCCGGCTATGCACTCACGCAGGTCGATCAGGCCACCGGCGCGGCGCAAAGTTTCGACGCCATCTTGCAGGAGTATCAGACCAATAGCAAAATTTACGGCGAAGCAGTGACGCGCTTCCGCCTTTACCTGGAAACAATGGAGCGCGTGCTGCCCCGTGTGAAGACCTACGTTGTGCAGCGGGGGGAACGGATCAACTTGCGGTTGCTCAATGGCGGCTCGTTGAATACATTCCCACCAACGCCGGGGCAGTAGCGCCAAAGGAAGGCGAGCCATGAACGAAAGCTGGAAACAAATCTGGCAGGATATACGCACGGCCCTGCGGGAGCCTGACCGGCAGGCGCAGACCCCCGCTGCCCCACCCCCTTCCCCTATTCCTGCGGACACGCCTGCTGCCACACAATCCGCGCGGCCAGAGACGATGGCGCCGCCGCTGCAAGCAAGCGAGACCGGGGCATTGGTCGCGTTGTCCCCGGAGACAGTTGCTACCGTAGAAATGCCGGCAGTTACCGAACAGACAGCGCCCCTGCCGGTCAAGAAAAGATGGATTCGGCAGGTCGAGGGGTTGATGGCGCTTGGCACAGTGTTGGCTCTGGCGTTTCTCCTGTGGCGCGGTGGTTGGTTGCAGGGGGAAGCCGCGCCGCCGGCGCCGAATGTCGTGGCGACCTTCACCGGGGGGCAAATCACGGTTGAGGATCTCCAGCAGCATTTGGCGCTGCTGGTTCCTGAAGAGGCAGCGCAGGCGGAGTTCCGTGAACTAGAGATGTATCGTATGGTGGTAGAAGAGATGATCACGGATGAATTGGTGCGCCAGTGGGCTGCCGCGCGCAAGGCGGATAGTGATGAAAATCTCCAGCATGTGATGAAACATCTTACGGAGGAGATTAACCTGGATGAGTTGCACACCCAGATGCACAAAGACCAAATGGGCGTGGCCGAGGGCGATATTCAAGTCTACTATGAGGCGAATCGGGCGCAATTTGGCGACCAGACCCTGACCCAGGTGCGTGACCAGATTCGCAGCACATTAGAGACGCAGCAGGAGGATCAGTTTGTTGCCAATTACATCAAAGGCTTGAAGGCAAATGCCACGATCACGCGCGACTTTGCCCTGTTGGAGACGCCGGAACCGGAAGAAAGTGCGTTACAGGCGTACTATACCGCCAATCTGACACAGTATCAGCAGCCGGCTCAGGCCGTGGTTGATGAAATGCGCATTGCCATCGGCGCCGACGAAGCGGCGGCTCGTGCGCAGGCGGACAAAGCGCTCGTGCGTCTACGGGCCGGTGAAGCCTTTACCACTGTAGCAACGACGATTGCCGGTGCGACCGGCGGCATGGCTGTCCCGGTTGGCGGTGTCGCCGTGAGCGCGGGTGTGCGCGAGGCAACCTATGATGACGTGGTTTTCAACCTGGATGAGAATGAGATCAGTGAGGTCTTCCGCAGCGGTGATGCCTTCTATCTTGTGCGGTTGCGTTCGCGCCAACCCGAACGGCAACTCACGTTGGATGAAGTGCGCCCCCAAGTGCGCCAGGCTGTGCTAGAGGAGCAAACGCAGGTGTGGTTTGAACAAAACGCCGACCGCACCCTCTTCACCATCCACGGCAAACGGTACACCGTTGGCGAGTTTTGGCAGGAATATCAAGAATTGCCGGTCACCTTTGTCACCGCCTATCAAGGTAATGAAGGGCGCAAGCAACTGGCCGAGCAGATCATCGAGCGGCTGCT
Organism: Caldilinea sp. CFX5; assembly: GCA_021405325.1. The sequence continues at coordinate 131,941 of QWII01000014.1, forward strand.
GCTGGTGGAGGACAGTTATGATCGTCTGCTGACGGCCGGCAAAGAAAGCGAGTTGGCGGAAGTCCGGCTTGATGTGTTGGCGCAGATGATGGAGCAGGAAGAGGTCGATGATCAGATCTCAATAACGGACGAGGAAATCCAAACGTATTACAATGAAAATCAGTCCCTCTTGGTCGCGCCGCCACAGGCGCGCATTCGCCAGATTCTCATTCGGCTCGGTCAGACCGAAGATGAACGGCAGCGCGCTTGGGATAAGGCCAATGAAGCGTACGGGAAAGTCGCGCCTGCGCTTTTCCAACAGGGCGAAGATTTTGCGGCGGTTGCCCGCCAATATTCCGAGGACGAAGCAACCGCCGCCAATGGGGGTGAAGTGGCGGGTTGGGTTGGTGAAGGGGTTGATCTCCTAGCTGAACTGACGGAACACCCCTTGCATCAGCAAATCCTGGCATTGGGCGTGGGTGACATCAGCCCGCCGTTTGAGGTGAACGGCGCAATCTACATCATCCAGGTGATCGAGCGCCAGGAGTCACAACCATTGCTCTTTGACGAAATCAAGGAATTGTTGCGAGAAGAACTACGCGCGCAGAAACATGATGATTTATTGCACCAATTCCAGGAGAAGCTTGCTACGGAAGCGAATGTCACCATCTATGATAGCGTGTTAACGACCGCATATAACGAATGGGCGACCCCTAAATGAGCGCAAAAAGGCGGGGTAGCGATCCCGATCTTCGCCGGCTTTACCCATTTACAGGCGATTGTGGAACAACCGGCAAGCGAAAATACAGTACACACAGCGCAAGGAGCAAACTATGTGGTATTACGGCTTAGTAGCCACACCGGTTGTGGGATTGGCGCTCTTTTTCATACTGCCCTTTGAATGGGCCTTTATCCTTTACTTGCTCGGCGTATTTTTAACTTTCGGGATCTACTGTTGGCAGGCGGATCGCCAAGCAAAGCGACGTTAACACAATCGGTAGTCCGCAGTCGGGCAGTCACAGAGTCCAGAGTCCAGAGTCGAGTGATTGCGATCCCGGTTGCGTTGGGGCTACTGATAATAAGGGGTTGTGCAAACACCAGCCTGGCGCGCAACCATTTTAGGAAATTGACCGGACAGGAATTCGATGTGCAGAAGAAAGTGATACAGATCGGCTTTACCGGCTACACCCGCCAAGGCCAAGAGTGGCCCTTCCTTGTCATGAGCTTGGGGCTGTTTCTGGGCATAGGGCTTTGGTATAGCCTGGCGACACCGCCCTTTGAGACGCCCGATGAAGTCTATCACTATGCCTTTGTGCGTCATGTCGCGGCTGGGAATGGGTTGCCGGTGCAAACGCCCGCCGTCGCGGAAGCCTGGTTGCATGAGGGCAGTCAAGCGCCACTCTATTACTTGCTGGTGGGTTGGTTGACCGCCGCCATTGATCAGCGTGACTTCGATCAACTCAATCTTCCTAACCCTCGCGCTAACATTGGCGATCCGCTGTTTCCCGGCAACAAGAATTTTATGCTCTACAGTGCTGTTACGCGCCCACTGCAAGGGGCTAATTTGGCATTGCATGTGGGGCGCTGGGTGTCGCTGGCGCTGGGCAGTCTGACCCTGTGGCTACTTTATGGCGTTGCCCGACTCGCCTTTGCTGACAAACTGGCGTGCCGTCAGCCCTGGCCCTTTTCGTTCGCACTGCTACCGGTGCTATGGGTGGCGACCATGCCCCAATTTGCGTTTATCAGTGCGGCCTGCTCCAATGACAGTCTGGTGATCGCCGCCAGCACCGCCACGGTCTACTGGTTGGCGCACCTGGTCAGCAAGGCAACGGATACCCCAATTGCCCGGCTCGAATGGTTATGGCTGGGCCTCCTGATTGGGATCGCCGCCCTGAGTAAGTTACAGGGCTTAGGGTTGTTACCGTTGGTCGGGGTAGCGACGGTGATTATAGCAGTGCAGCGGCGCGATTGGCGCATCCCCTACCATGCGGCCCTGCCGATTGCAGTTCCTGCCCTGCTGGTGGCGGGGTGGTGGTATGGGCGCAACTACATACTTTATGGCGATCTGTTTGGCGTCACGAATCTGCTCGCCAACAATGGACTACGCGCTGACAGGCTGACCTGGAGCAGCAGTTGGGGTGAATTTCGTGGTTTCCGGTACTCCTTCTGGGGTCTCTTTGGCTGGTTTAATCTTTTGCTGCCCGTTTGGGTCTACGCGCTGTTGGATGGGATAACGCTGACGGCACTAATCGGGGCGCTACTGGCAGGCGTTGGGGGCAAGCGCCCGACTGATCAAGAAATGGTTGCGCGTTCAGCACGATCCGTGCGGCTGTTGTTATGGAGCTGGCTGTTCATCGTCGTGGTGCTGCTCCTCTATTGGCTCAATCAAGCGACCAGCAGCCAAGGGCGGCTCTTTTTCCCGGCTTTGAGCGCCTTTGCTGTTCTGCTGGTCTTTGGTCTCCAGGTCTGGCTGCGCTATCTGCCCTCACGGGTGCAGGCGGCGGTCTGGTTGCTCCCACCGCTGCTATTGCTGGGGTGTTCGCTCTATACCCTGACCGTTCTCTTCCCGGCCAGTTATGGGGCGCCACAACCGGTGGCGACCATTCCGGCTGACGCCCAGCTCGTAGAGATTGTTTACGGCGACACGGATCGAATCTACTTGCGGGCGCTCGATATACCAACCCAACGCTTTCGGCCCGGTGAGCGCGTGCCGATTACGCTGTATTTAGAGGCACGTACAGCCATACAAGATGACTACCAGCTTTTCATTCAACTGCTCGATGAACAGGGGGAGGAGGTTGCCAATCTGACGACCCATCCCGGTTGGGGGCGCAACCCGACGAGTCTTTGGCAACCAGGGGCCATCTATGCCGATTCCTATCCGGTGTTGATTCAGCGTGCGAGCGAGGGGTCATCTCCGCTGTTGGCACGCGTCTATATTGGCTTTGTCGATCCAAAGACTGAGACACGTGGTCGCTTGCCACTGCCGGCCCAGACCACCGGTGGTACGCCAATTCAAGAAGGCCCGTTCGTGGGTCATGTTGCCATTAGTCCGTTGCAGCCGCCTACCGTTGATCTGGCACAGATGACAGCGAATGGCGCGCAGTTTGGCAATGTGATTCAACTCTCCGCCGTCGATTTTCCCACCGAAGTCAAGCTGGGTAGCACGGGCCCGTTCACGATCACATTGGTGTGGGATGCTATCGGCACACCAGCAACAGATTACACAGCTTTTGTTCATCTCCTTGATGCCGATCAGAACCGTGTCAGTGGCTTTGACCAGGCGCCGGCGCTGCGCTTTCCTACCCGCTACTGGCGCACGGGGGACCGCATCGTCAGTCATTTCGTCTTGTCGCCACCCACTACGCCGGGCGAATTTGCGCTATGGGTTGGCCTCTATGACGCTGAAAGCGGCGGCGCCCTGCGCCTACCCATCACGTCAAGTGCAGACCGGACAACCGGGGATGGGCAAGTTATAGTTGGAAGGGTAAGCGTAAAATAAGTCAGAAAAGCGAAATTATACATACAACCGTTTATCTGTGTGGTTCGTTCACATTTCCTTCATAACTCTGTGGCAAAATCAAGGTTATCTGCCCTGCATTGCACGGGGTAGGGAGAATCTGCTCAGGGTAGCAAAATCGACAGCTATCGTTCGCTCTGTTTGACGCCAACCCATAGCGAATGGAAGGTTACTGCTAGAAACGGTTGTGCCTGCATAGTAGGGTCAAATAGGGCAGAAGAGATTCATTAGCGTAAACAACTTTGTTTGGCCCGTCGCTTAACCCAGTGACCCTCTTCTTGTGTATCACTTTGAGATTAGGAGAAACCATAATGGCAACGTCTGAACACGATACGCACACGCACAACAGACAGGATGTCCAGACGGATCACCCTGATCATCATCTACCGGCGCCCACCGCGGCTATGGGTGAACATGACCACCTTGACACACATGGTGAGCATAACCCACAAAGGATCAGCCCCTCGTTGTCAGCCGTTCAGCCCCACAACATGCACGGTAAGTATGTTACGGCTGAGGCATATACGGAAGAGATCCATGAAGCCGGCCATCGCGCTGCTACGGGCCGTACTCAACATGATGCCCATGCCGGTCACGGCGTCGACCACACGGGCCATGAGCTGATGTTTCGCAGTCGCTTTTGGTTCTGTCTACTGCTCACCGTTCCTGTGCTGCTCTACAGCCACATGCTGCAAATGTGGTTCGGCTTTACCATGCCCGGCTTTCCCGGTAGCCAATGGATTGGGCCGCTCTTTGCCGGTGTTATCTTTCTCTATGGCGGCGTCCCCTTTCTGCAAATGGCTGTGCCTGAAGTGCGCGCCCGCCAACCCGGCATGATGACCCTCATTTCGCTGGCAATCACCGTCGCGTTCATCTATAGCCTTGCTGCCCTGTGGATCGACCCGACCGGCGGCTTTTTCTGGGAGATGGCGCTGCTCATTGATGTCATGTTGCTGGGCCACTGGCTGGAGATGCGCAGCGTGCGTCAGGCATCAGGAGCACTCAGTGAACTGGCTCAGTTAATGCCGGATGAGGCGGAGCGTGTTACCCCCGATGGGGACACAGAACGGGTGGCGAGTAGTGATTTGCGCGTTGGCGATGTTGTCTTAGTCCGACCGGGCGCCAGTGTCCCTGCCGACGGCGAGGTGGTGGAAGGCGCTTCGGACGTGAACGAAGCCATGATCACCGGGGAATCACGGCCGGTCAGGAAGGAAGTGGGGAACAAGGTAATTGCCGGCACGGTCAACGGCGACGGCAGTCTGCGGGTACGGGTGACGGCGACCGGTGAGGAGACAGCTCTATCGGGGATTATGCGGCTGGTGCAGGAAGCGCAGCAAAGCAAATCGGCCACCCAGGTGTTGGCCGACCGGGCTGCTGGTTGGCTTTTTTATGTTGCCCTGGCCGCGGCCATCCTCACGGCCATCGTCTGGACGCTGGTTAGTGGTTTCAATGTAGCCGTTGTCCAGCGCGTGGCGACCGTGTTGGTGATTGCCTGTCCCCATGCGTTGGGGCTGGCGGTGCCATTGGTGGTTGCGATCAGCACATCGCTGGCGGCCCGCAACGGCGTTCTCGTGCGCAACCGATTGGCTCTGGAAGAAGCGCGCACCATCGATACCGTGATCTTTGACAAAACGGGGACGCTCACGAAAGGCGAACAGGGCGTCGTGGATGTAGCCATGGTTGAGGGCTGGTCGCCAGAGCAGGCCGTGGCCGTGGCTGCGGCAGTGGAAGGAGATTCGGAACACATTATTGCGCAGGCGATTCGGCGCGCAGCGACGGAACGACAGGTTGCGCTGCCCAAGGTGAGCGCCTTTGAAGCGATCAAGGGGCGCGGCGCTAAGGCTACGCTGGATGGCCGGACTATTTTTGTGGGTGGTCCCCGCCTGCTCGAAATGCTCAACGTCACGCCCCCGGTCGCCTTGCACGAATTTGTTAGCCAGGCTGAGGCCAAAGGGCAAACGGTGGTCTACCTGGTGCAGGAGCAGACAATCGTCGCTGGTTTTGCCCTCGCCGATGTGATACGTCCGGAGAGCAAACCGGCCATCCAAAAGCTCCATGACCTGGGGGTGGAGGTGGTCATGTTGACGGGTGACAGTAAGGCAGTGGCGCAAGCCGTCGCCGCCGAGCTTGGCATTGACCAGTATATTGCTGAAGTCTTGCCGGAACATAAAGATAACCAGGTGAGTCGCCTCCAGGCACAGGGCAAGCGAGTGGCCATGGTTGGGGACGGGGTGAATGATGCACCGGCATTGACGCGTGCGGATATCGGCATTGCTATCGGCAGCGGCACCGATGTGGCGGTTGAATCGGCGGACATCATTCTTGTCCAGAGCAACCCGCTCGATGTGGCAAAAATCTTTACCTTGAGTGGAGCCACCTACCGGAAGATGATTCAAAATTTGTGGTGGGCCGCCGGTTATAACATTGTCGCCCTGCCGCTGGCCGCTGGTGTCCTGGCGAACTGGGGCGTCAACTTATCGCCGGCTGTGGGTGCGTTATTGATGTCGGTAAGCACCATTGTGGTGGCGATCAATGCACAACTGCTACGTCGTCTGCCGCTATCGAACACCGCAGGAAGTGCATTGTCGGCTGGTTAAGGAATCAAAAAAGTAGATTTCTGGAAGAATAACCCTGATCGAACTGAAATGCTCACTGCGTTTTCAGCGCCGGCAAGGTGAAGGTAAAGGTGACGCCTTGGCCGGCCATGTTCGGTTTGGCGGTGATATGCCCCCCGTGCGCCTCCACCAACTGTTTGACAATCGCCAAACCAAGGCCAGAGCCGCCGCTAGTCCGGGTGCGCGACTTATCTGCGCGGTAGAAGCGGTCGAAGACGTAGGGTAGGTCGGCTGGGGCAATACCACTGCCGGTGTCGGTAACTTCGACGACAACCACTGACTCGGTATTCCGTTCCACCTCTGCAAAGGCGCACACGGTGATCCGGCCACCCGTCGGTGTGTAGCGCAAGGCGTTGCTTAACAGGTTGCCGAACACCTGACCAATCCGGTCAGCATCTGCCGGAACGAGCGGCAGCGTTGGGGAAACTTCTGTGGCAATGGTCACGCCATGCGTCTCGGCCTGGAGTTGCAGGTGGGCAACGGCTTTTTCGATCACTTTGCCCAAGTCAGTCGGTGCATGCTCCAATTTGAGTTGGCCGGCATCGGCCAGCGAGAGCAACCGCAGGTCGGCAACGAGGCGCGCCAGAAGCGTGGCTTCATCATGCAGCGAGGCGATCTCCTGTGGATCAGCGGGTAGCACGCCATCCAGCATTGCTTCCAAGTTGGCTTGAATCACGCTGAGGGGGGTGCGCAGTTCGTGGGCGATATCGGCGATCATGGTGCGCCGCAGTTGCTGATCGTAGGCCAGGGCATCGACCATTTGGTTAAACGCCGCGGCCAGGCGCCCAATCTCATCCTCTGAGGTGACAGGAACGTGTTGCTCCAATTGGCCGGCAGCAATGCGTTGGGCGGCGGCGGTCACAGTGCGTATCGGCATCACAATCTGCCGGAATACGAGCAGCCCGAACAACAGCGCCACCCCACCCGCAGCCAAACTGGCCAGCCAGGTCGAACGGGTGACCGCGCTGAGAAAGGTGCTGGCCGGTGTAACAACGTCGGCACTCATCGGGATGGCAAGCAACGTCCCCACCGCCTGATCGTTCACCAACACAGGGGCGCCGGCCGCCAATAGGGCAGAGTCAAGCGCCGTTCCTGTTGACGTTGACGCAGTATCCGCCACGACGACGCCCTGGGCATCGGCCAGCAGCAAGCGAATGCCCATGGCTGCCCACATGTTGCCTGCCGTCATCCCCATCCTGCCGCGTTCGGTCATCATATGGCCGTGCATCATGCCGCGCCCCATCGTATCTGCGCCGGTTGGCGCGGCTTGGGTGTTTGCCATGACCATCTGCCTACTCCAAGGTGCGACCAATAGCGCCTCCACGCCCTCCCAGCTTCCATTGTTGGCATAATGTTCGGCCACGAGCGGCGCCAGTTGTTGCACCCAAGCCTGACCGCTCTGGGTCACATAGCGGTTAAATTGACCACTGGTCGTCCGGCTAACCAACAGTGCATCGACAACGGCGCCAATGAGGATGACCAGCACAAAGGCGGCCATGAGCTTTAGCCAAAGGCTACGCATGGCCGCCCTCACTACCGATAAAGCGGTAGCCTACGCCATGCACGGTGGCAATGTAGCGCGGATTGTGAGCATCATCGCCTAGTTTGGCGCGCAAATTCTTGATATGCTGGTCAATAGCACGTTCGTAGCCGGCATAGGTTGCATCGCCCAACTGGTCGATTAGCTTCAGACGGGTGAAGACTTGGCCCGGATGGCGGAGGAAGATTGTCAACAGATCAAATTCAACGAAGGTGAGTTCCAGTGCATGCCCGGCCGCTGTTACTAAGCGGCGTTCGAGATCGAGCATCAGATCGCCACTGCGCAGTACCTGTGTCGGCTGCACCACCCCCTGGCTACGACGCAAGACGGCCCGCACTCGTGCCAGTACCTCGCGTGGGCTGAAGGGTTTGGTGATATAATCATCGGCGCCCAGTTCCAACCCTACGATTTTATCCGTCTCCTCGTTACGCGCGGTGAGCATGATAATGGGTGTACCAGAAATTTGGCGAATTTGCCGGCAGATCTCCCAGCCGTCTATGTTCGGCAGCATGAGGTCGAGGAGCACCAGGTTGGGCTGTTCGCGCCGAAAGGCCGGCATCGCCAAAGCGCCGTCCTGAACGGACGTCACCTGATAGCCGGCTTGTTCCAGGTAGAGGCGCACGGTGCGTGCAAGCTTGGCCTCGTCTTCAATTAGCAAGATCCTATCAGCCATCCCTACGCTCCTTCATCAGTTTAGTTGCACCCACTTTGTTGCATCCACAACCTCTTCCCTCTGCAAAGTGGAGTGCAGTGCATTCACCACTGATACTAGATATGATACCATACCTGATCGGTGAACCTTGCTATTCAATGGGCTTTCCTTTTGCCACTGCTTAATGCTTGGCAGGTATACTGCTCATTCTACTGAATCAAAGCCGTTCTAATCCCTGAGTTTACAATACAATTGGGTTGTGAGGATTTTATGAAGGCAGCATAAGCGAACGGTGAAGACTGAATGCAGCGGCGCCTTTGATTAACTTACGTGGATCACCATCATCAAGCCCACTGCCCTCTTTCTCCACTTCCAAACCTTTATGCTACCACTTGCGCCAGAGTCCAGATGAGTTTGGAAATTTTTAAAAATGGGGCTTGACAATCTAGAACAAGTGAACTAGAATTGTGTGTGAAAGGGATTTCCGCAATTGCGGGAGTCCCTCTTTTTTTGCTCATTTCACAAAATGGGTTATGCACTTTGGATTACTGCTGCTTGCACAAAAGTAGACAGGTCTGTAAACACCCCGCCCTGTTGCTTCTAGTTGCATGTATAGTGAAAAGGAGGCGACTCATGGAAATTCGCTTGCGTGCGCTACGCTATCCCGCTTTGGCCAGTGTAGTTATCGTTATCTTGGCAATCGGCGTCAATTTTTTGCATTGGCAAGCGCCACGGCTTACAGCAGAGGAGCAGCCAACCAGAACCCTGCGGCCACTACTAGAAACCAACGCCTTTCCCACCACCCCACCAATCGGACGGCCGACCCTGCCTGTCATTGACATCACGTTCCATGACGAAAGTGCCATGTGGGACTGGCAGTGGAAGTTAACCTGCGAACCGACGTTGGAGGTCTATTTGGGCCAGCGCTATCCATTGCACGCAGTCAGCCTTACACTGGTGGACGACCCCACCATCAGCCTAGGCGTCGCCTACCCTGATATGGGTACACCCTCAGCCGTCGCGCTGGCCAGTTGTGAGGAGGCTGATGGCGCCCTGACCTGTCGCGCCGCCGTTGGCTACGGTGAGGCTGGTGCGCCATTGGATCTCGTAGCGACGGTGGCGCCAGTCTACGCCATCCAAGAAGCGTTGCGTGCCAAGGATCGCCAAACCTGGGAATCCCAACCAGCCTGGGATTGGTCAGCCTTTACCCCCTTAATCGAACAAACGGAGGCCGGATGGCAAAGTCAATGCGTCACCCTTTCACCCGCTTAACCCCCTTGCTTTGGTCAGGATGGCGACGGCTACGAACACGACGGCTGTATCAAACCGTTGTGGCGTTGGCCCTTGTCTTGCTCTTCTTGGTTGGCGCAGCGTGGTTGGCTGCGGTACAACCGGAACTAGCCCAGGAACTGGGGCTGGCGCGCTTCGGTCTTGTTTCTGAATCCGTTTGTGCCGGTCTCTGTCAGGGCTGCTATTGTGACGCGATTATCAACGGCACCTGCTATGTCGGTGGGCGTCCGTCCGGCTGCATCGGCTGTGTCGGCGCCTGTGCCGGTGACAACGACTGTAAGTGTGTGCCAGGGTTAGGTGGGTGCGGCGCCCGCATTGCGTGGTGCCGGAGCAGTGACTGCGCGCCCCGGCCCGAACCATCGCCCACTGTCGTTGAACCCACCGTAACACCGCCACCACTCACCTGCAACGAAGGTGGCACCTATGTCCACATCGAAGAGCCGGCGGCAAGCTGGTTTTATGAACCGGCGTACCCCGTCGCCGTTCACCAAGATCCGCAGTTTCGTGGCTTTGATCTTGTCATTGACGCCCAAGGGGGCTGGGCTGAGAAGCGCGGCTTTGAGCAGCAACAGCGTTGCCAGAATAGCAGTGGTGAATACCCCACTGACTGCCCCAATGATAGTTGGTACTGGCGCTGTGAAGAGGTGGTGTTGGAGCGCTATGATGACCCACTCATCAAGGTTGAATTGCCCATGCGACTGGCCGATTCCTCGGTGGACTGGATTGAGGGCTATCTCGGCTCCCGCTATTACCATGCGCGCCGGCAAGAACCGCTGCCGAAAGTGTTCGAACTCTGGGCTGGTGAAGCGATGAGCGTCCAGACGGGTCTCTTCCAATATCCGGCCGAAGACCCGGGTGTCCACGGCGGGAAGATCATCTTGCTGACCAAAGGCACACCGCTCAACCAACCCCAACGGGTGGCGCTGCCCTATTCAGTGCCGGTCTATTTAGTCGATACGACGATCAAGGAATAGTGAACGGGTAGGAGCATATAAAGGTGAATGACTTTCTCCAGCAGGTGCAACAGTGGCTCAAGACCCTCGCCCTCTATGAAGCCAACGGATTGCTGGCCTTACTGTATGTGCTGTGGGCCAATGGGGCAGCACTGGTCGCTGTCGTCGGTTGCCTGCCTTTACTGATTTACGCACCAAATGTGCAGCGCCCCTGGATTACAAGCGTAACGTTGGTGGTCATGCTGGCCGCCTTTCTGTCACCGGCGCCTGTACCCATTTTACTCGCTGGCATGACCGTGGCCGGAGCCGGGGCCGTGAAGCTGGATCGCTTCAACCCTGATCTGCTGCGCTGGCGCGTTGTCGGCGCCCTGGCGCTCTATGCCGCCGCGGCGCTGGCCTACCTCGCCTATGGCGCCTATCTCGCCGGCATTGACGCCGCCGCCTGGGCCGCCGCGATTGGAGGTCAGGACGAAGCCCAAACGACGCTTAGTCAGGGGCGCGCCTTTCTGAATACGCTGGCCACCTGGGGGTTATGGCTGATTTTGCCTCTGGCCTACTTGTCTCTGTTGGGGCAAGGGGTCTTGACGCACCCACCCATGACAACACCGCCGGCCGACACCATCACAGCGGTGCGCACGCGTCAGGGGGCGCAGGGAGGGAGAGGACTGTATGATTACCCGATCAACCATTGAACCTCCCACCACCGAATTTCGCATTGAAGAGAGCGGTCTTGCTTTTGACGCTGGGCGATTGGGCTATGCCTGGTTTCGCCTGGCCGATTTATACGGGCGTAGCCACTATCGCGCCGTTGCCTTCAAGGAACTCACTTATCTGCCGATTGAAACGCGTGACGACCCCGATGTGTTGGGTAAACAGTGGGCTGCGCTACGGGGCCTCTACAATGCGGATGTGGATTTTCTCTATACAGCCGTTGGTGTCTACCAGCCGCAACACTTGGGTGTCATGCAATTTTACGGGGCAGCAGCCGAGGCCCAGAGTGAACGCGCGGCGGCGGGCGAAGCCAGGCGCCGGATGGCGGCGGTAGAGGCCACGCTCGCTAACTACCCCCTGTCCCGGTTACAAGCACCGGACGGGCAACGGGTGCAGATGCTGGTCACCCGGTTGGAGCGATTGCCGCGCGTCCTCGCCATTCTTGGCCACCCTGACCCCCGCCAGGCCAAGCGCGGTTTGGGTCGCGATGGTAGCCTGGGCAACGAGGACGATGAACTGGCCTCACAACAGGGGGAACTGCTCCTGCGTGGGTTAGCCAAGCTCTGTGAGGATTTTGTCTTTCTGGTCACGGCGGCGCATATTGGCCGTCCCGATTTGACGGAGGCGCTGATCCGGATGGCGCAGGTAGCCAGTCAGTATGCCTCACGGCAGCGCGGGGCGATTAGTCTCGGCTTTTCCATCGCGATTCCACTGGCTGCCGCCTTGGGCGACAGCTACGCTGGTCAGCGCGGGCGCTCGGAGAGTGAGGCGTTGAGCCAGAGTGATGCCGTCAGCGAAAGCTGGGGTACAGGCGAAAGCCGTTCCTGGGGACATACCGTGGGCCAGAGTGAAAGCCACGGCTTGGCGCACACGGAGAGCTATGCCGAAACCAGTGCCGTTAGCCACACGGCCGGCATCTCGCATAACATCGGAACCGGACATACCGACAGCCAGAGCGACACGACCTCCGGCGCACAGACGCTATCGCAAGCGCACACCGATTCAACCGCCTTTACCCAGTCGCAAGCGCATACCGATTCGACTAGCCACACCACATCGCAAGCCCACACGGATTCTGGCGCGCATACCGACAGCTATAGCCAAAGTGTAGGCACAACGGATACGGATTCATGGAGTACCTCCGAATCAAGCGGCAGTTCACAAGGGGTCACCCATAGCACAGCCAACACCACCGGTACTGCGCAGACCGAAGGCACCAACTGGTCAGAGGGTCAGAGCCAAGGCACTTCCTCTAGTACGGCACAGTCTGAGGGACAGTCATGGGCGGAAAGCCAGAGCCAGGGCATTTCTCAATCGGTCGCTGAGACAGCCGGCCAGTCCCAGGGTGTTACGACCTCCACGGGTGAGAGTACCTCGGTGGGGCTGGGCTGGTCCGAAGGGGCGGCTACGACCGCTAGTCAAGGTGAATCGACCACCGCCGGCGTCAGTCACAGCGAAAATACGGGCGGCTCGGCCAGCATCGGCCAGAGCGTGGGACAATCGTTGTCACAGGCGCAAAGTGTCCAAGTCGGCCAGTCCAGCAACTGGTCCACCGGACAGAGCAGTGCGGACACAGTCGGCACCAACATCGGGCTGAATGCCGGTGTCAGTGGCGAAGCTGGGATTGTGGTGGCTGACATTGGCGTCAATGCCGGGGTCAATGCAGGCATGAGTGCCAGTCATACCGATGGCAGTAGCAGTTCAACCGGTGGGGGCGAGAGTGTCAATGTCGGCAATACAGTTGGAGCCACTGTTTCTGAAGGCGCCAATACCGCTGTCGGAGCGAGCTGGGGTTCCTCTGATTCCGCCAGTATGGCCCAATCGGTTTCCAGTGGCGTGGCCAATACCGCTAGCAGCGGCAGCAGTGGCAGCGTCGGCGCGTCGCAGTCCACCGGGGTCGCCGAGAGCCAGGGGACAGCCCAAAGCACCACCACCGGCCACGGCACCAGCAGCGGCATGAGTTCGTCAACCGGTGGCTCCAGCACCACAACCAACAGCACCGGCGAATTCGCCAGCACCAGCAGCAGCGTCGGCGGCTCCAGCGCTACCACCAACAGCCAATCGACCACAACCGGGGTGGCTGAATCAAGTGGCACGTTCCAAAGTACGAGTAGCAGTGTCGGTGGCTCGCACTCCACCTCGCAATCCGAAAGCTGGGGCAGTGCCGATACGCAAGGTTGGGCTGATACCACCGGTAGTGCCGATACCGTGGGTAGTGCCAATACGGTCGGCACGGCGCAAACTACGGGTTCAGCCGATACGCGTGGCGTGGCCAACACTCAGGGCTGGGCCAGCACCTTTGGCGCGGCTGATTCTAAAACGCAGGGTCAGGGTTGGTTTGAGTCCACCTCCACCTCCCATGCTACTACGCGTGGGACGGCGGACACCGAGTCCTGGACCCAGTCGGTGATGGAGTCGTGGTCTGAAGGGCGAGCTGTGTCCCGTTCCCATGAAGTGGGCCGGTCGCATGGACAGGGGGTGGCCACGGCGCAGGCGTTGGCCATGTCCGGCGGTCATGCCTTCAGTGGTGGTTTTTCGGCCGGCATGGTGCCGGGCATCTCCATCGGACGCAGTTGGCAGACCGAAGATGATCTAGCCATCCGCCTCACCGAACTGACCCGCGGTTTAGAGTCGCTGCTCAACCAGGCCAGTATGGAGGGTGGCTTCATGACCACAGCGCTGCTCTTTGTCGGTGAACAGGGGGAACGGGCCGCTGCGGCGCTGGCGCCCCAAGCCTTCCACGGTCCAAACGTGCCCACACCGGTGCTTACCGTGCCTGGCGATGACCGTTTGCGGCTTCATGCCCTGGCCTTTCGCCCTTCGCTGGAACCGTTTAATGATCCCTTTGGGGTTGACTTGCTCTGGACGCGCTGGGGCACCCTGCTGACGCCGGGCATGTTGGCGGCCTACACGGCGCCCAATCTCTTTGAGGAAGGCACGGTCGTCACGATTCAGGAAAAACTGCCGCCACTCGCCTTCTACCCAGAACTAGAGGGCGATGTGGTGCTGGGTCATCTGGTCAGCCCCGAAACCGGCGACCTGACCAAAGTACCCCTCAAGTTAGCGCGTCAACGTCACTTTCACACGGCGTTTGTCGGCGACACTGGTTACGGCAAGTCCGTGGCAGCCGAGCGCTTGGTTTATGAGACGACGTTACGCTGGCACTTGCGCACCATTGTCCTCGATTTTGGCGCGGGGTGGCGCAAGTTGCTCAATGCACCAGGCTTAGAAGGGCATGTCGAGATTCGCCAACTCTCGCCGGGTGGCGTCCGGCCCCTGCGCTGGAACCCGCTGCAAATTGGTCGCCACATTCTCCCGGAGGTGCAGTGGCGCGCCTTCTGCGACATCTTTGGCGCCATTGCCAAACTGGGTGTACGCCGCCAGGTAGCGGAACTACGCGAGGCGTTGCGGCGCATCTACCTGCGCGCTGGTGTGCTGGTTGATGATCCCGAATGCCGCAACGATGCCACCTGGGGTCGGGTCAAAGCCGAGGAAACCAACATCGCCCACGCCAGCCCTGGTACACCGTTAGCACAGCTTGCGCCCGAACATCGACAACAGTTGGCAGTAGAACGATCGAAGGCCGTCGGTCTCCTCCATCTCTATCGTGAAGTCGAGGAGAAGTTGCGTACGGTGCCGCCGCGCGATTCGATGTTACGGGGCGTGTTGGAAGGCATTCTCTTTCGCCTCCACCCGCTGGTGCAAGGGGCAGCGGCTGCGCAATATGCACCAGGCCTGGATACGGTCGATATCAACGCTGTGGTCAGCGGAGCGTGGGGGGTGGCGGTGCTGGAAGGCGGGGCTTTTTTGGATGATTTCTCCAAAGCCGTACTCCTGGGCTGGGCCGCCTGGCAACTTTATACCGATGCCGTTGTCCAGCGTATGCGGCGCGGCGTCACCGAAGAGGCGCGCATCCAAATCGTCTTTGAAGAAGCCAACAAAATTTTGGCGGGTCTCGATAATGCTGGCAGCGATGACGAAAGTGGCGGGACATCCACCGCCGAACAGTTTGCTAACATGTGGCGTGACTCACGCAAATACGGCATCTGGCTGCACCTGATTACGCAAAGTCCATCGCTGATTCCGCCTGGCATCCTTTCTTCTTGTAACAACCTGTTAGTAAGCCAGGTCAAGAACCCCAAGGATCGCGACTTAATCGTGGCGGCTTTCCACCGCAGTGAGAAAGGCTTTGTCGATGAAGGGTGGCGGCGCTTCCTGGCCTCGCTACCAATTGCCCGTGCGGTCGCCAAGCTCGGCTATTCTTTTGAACGCGCCGAGTTGGAACCTTGTTATCTTCAGCCGCTCCAAGTCGTGGCGCCCGAGCCATCAGACGGGGAGATCGAGCAAAGGCTGGGGAAACTTACCTAGCACGCAGCCACAAATGAGTTACGCAAGATTGGAGAGAAGAAAGGTGCGCTATGCCGCAAAGAATGCAAAAACCAGTGGAACACGATCCACGCGTGGATGTGGTGACGGCGGTTGTCTTTTTGTTAGCCATTCTGGTGACCTTTGCCATTGCCGACGCCCAACGACCCACCGCGGTGCAAAGTTTAGCTTTATCCGTATTGCCGACACCAACGGTCACAATCACGGCTACGCCTGATTGGTGGCAAGGGCTGGCTTTTGCCCTGCCTACGCTGGAAAAACTGCCGGGTGTACCGGCGCTCGCCCTGGATGGTGGCAGTGTTGCCGGCGCCGGCGCTCATCAACCCGTAGCCTATCAAATCATCACTTGTCCCCGCAATGATGTGCGCATCAACCGCATTACCACCAGTGCTCGCCGTGGCTGGTGGTCGATTAGCGGCACAGCCACGATTGCCAATCTCTGGTACTGGAAGGGCGAACTCTCCGCCGATGGGCAACACTGGACCACACTTTACAGCAGTCAGCAGCCAGTGAAGGAGGGGACGCTCATTGAATTTCTCACGACCACGGTACCCAAGGGGCAGTATCAACTACGCCTGATGGCCGTGGACAGGAGTGGCAACTACCCTGAGCCATGTGTTGTGCGGGTTACGGTGTAAAACTCACAGAGGGGGAAGGAGGAGGCTATGCAGCGAAGAGGATGGGGCACACCGTTGTTGTTGGGTACGATTACAGCCATCTTGCTGGGGTTGGCGCTCTGGCCACAACAGGCCGCCACGCGCACCTTTGTGGTGGCGGCGCGTGATTTGGGGGCCGGCACGCAACTCCAACCAGCCGATTTGGCCCTACGCACGGCACCGGCTGACCAAGCGCCGGCTGACGCCGTGGATGATCTCCAACTGGTGCTGAGCGAGACCCTGGCGGTAGTGCGCTTTGCCGGTGAACCAGTGACGCTCCGCCACCTCGGGCCGGCGGTCGAGCTGGCGGCTGATGAGCGCGGCATTGCGGTGCGTGTTCAGGCCGATACCGGACTCGCCGGTCTGTTGCGCCCCGGCATGGCGGTCGGTGTGGTGGCGACGCTACCGGAAGCTAACGGCGGCATGTATGCCAAGGCGATACTGGAGGGGCTGCGCGTCCTTTATGTCCCCCCTGACTTTCAAGCCCGTCCCTATACACCGGCGACTGCACAACTGCGCGTCAGCAGCGATGGCGCCAGCAGTCCACCGGTGGTGAGTGCGCCCCCACAACCGACGGTACAAGAAGGCGTGGTCGTGCTGGCTGCCAGCACCCAGCCGACCACGATCCTCTATCGTTGGCCGGAAGGGTTGGTGGAAAGCTTGGCGGCCACCGGGGAAGTGGACATTCAAACTGGTGTTGAGGTAGCGCCAGCCGCCTTGCCGCCGGCGCGGCTGGTGGTGCCGGTGGAATTGTTGGCGGCGCTCAACGCCGCAGATGCCTCCTTTACCCTGGTCATGCTGCCGGAGGCACCGGCAACGTACACCACCACGGGTCTGACCCTGGCGCAAATTCTGGTACGCAGTGCCGAGGAGGGACAACCATGAGTGATTGGGGAAGCTCCCTACACAGTTACCCAACGGCGCAGATCAATGGCCACGAGAACGGTGAGCGCCCCGTGACCTTGCTCGTCATTGGTGAACCACAACGTGTCCAGGGTCTTTACGCTGCCTTCTTGGGCGATGCGCGGTTTCAGGTGTTAGCAACCGCCACCACCCCAGAGGATGTACGCGCCAAGTTAGCCATGGAACCGGAGGCGGTCGTGGCCGAGGGTACTGTCTTTCATGGGCCGGAAGCGCTGGCGGCAGCGTTTGCGGCCTGCTGCAGCGTCGTTTTTATCCTCTTACCGCAGGGGGTGCAGCGGTCTCACGTGGACGTTATCCGTGGGTTGGCGCCGGTGCAAGAGGTGATTGTCGGCGAGGCGAACTTTGCCACATTGGCTGGTCAACTCTATGCTGCTGTGCAGGCGCGCCGCCAAGCGCGGCGCGTAAGTAGCGGTGGACAGGCGCTCTTTGCTGGTAGTCACCCGCCAGCCATGACGATGACGGGTTGGCGTGCCGTGGCCGTCTGGTCACCACAAGGAGGTGTCGGAAAATCGACGATTGCCACGGCGTTGGCCTTTGAGGCTGCCTCACGGCGCTTGCCGGCGCTGCTCATTGGCTTGGGCGCGCCTGATCCCATTCCCCTCGCCAATGGGTTGCGCCCGGAGCCGAATCTTGTCACCTGGCAGACCAGTCCTACGGTGGAGACGTTACGCACTAGTGTGCAGAAGTTGGATGTACTCGATGTTCTCACCGGCTTTCCCGATCCGCTATCGCTGGCGACTTACCTGCCCGGCGCCCTTGATGGGACGGGTTCGCTCCCGGCGCTTACCGGTTGCGCGGCCCATGCCGGCTATGCCGTGGTCGTACTCGATGTGTCGGCCCAGGAGTTAGCGGCGGCAGCCATCAGCGCTGCCAACACGCTGGTGCTGGTTGGCTTGCCGACCTTACCCGGCGTCCTGGCTGCGACCGAAGCGGTGCATCTGGTCAATGACCTTATGGCCGGGCAACACCGCATTGCCCGGCAGGCTATCCATCTGGTCGTGAACAAGGTGCGTGATTCAACGCTCCGCCCCGACGAGGTCGTCAAGACAGGCGCGGAGGTGCGCAAGGATTTTCCCTCACTGGCGGCCGCCCTGCCTGATGATCCGCAGATCGAGATTGCGCTCAATCAACGTCGCCCCGCCTATTATCACTCCGAGCCGTTGCGCCGCCTGACGCGTGTGCTTGGCGATCTGCTCTTTGCTGCGCCAGCGCTGGCGGCCGCCAAACAGGAAGAGATGGTGGGGCGGCCGGCGCGAGTATTTAACCTGGGACCGATCCGGATTAAGACAAGCTGACAAAGTAACGGCGTGCCGACAGCGTTGATGAAATTGTTCTTCCGACCAGGTTACCGCTATACCCTGTCAAGAAAGGAGAAACCATGAGCTGGACTGGCGTTCAAACCGTTTTACAGGCCGATCAGATCGAACAAATTCGGGAGGAGGCGTGCCGGAGCCTGTCCGCCTTACCCTTTCAGGTTTTGCGTAACCGGCGTGAGCTGGGCCAACGGGCCGACCAGGCGGTGCGCACGGCGATCCGTCGCCTGGGAGCACCCCTGCCCGATGCCAACCAGTTGCCGGCGCTGATTGCCTGGGTTGCGGCGCGGGTAGGTGGGTTGGGCTTTCTCGATGGGCTGTTGCCGCCGGCATCGCATCGTTTTACCGACATCTTGGTGAATGGCGACGGCCGGGTCTGGGGACGCGCCAAGGGCGCCATGCACTTTGAACCCCTTGACTTGCAGCCAACGGTGGAAGAGGTCTGGCGCACCGCCGAAGCCTTATTGGCGCCACAAGGTCGCGCTTGCACCGAAGCGACGCCGACCGTTGATGCCAAACTGCCACGCGACCGCGAATTGGGCTTTGGCGGTGCGCGGCTCAAGGTGGTGCATCCCGCCATTGCCGCTGGTGACGGTTATCCGGTCATGGCCATTCGCCTCTTTGAACCCAAGCCGGTGCCGCCGGCCCATATCGTGCAGTGGGGTGTCTTTCCGCAACCCGTCATGGATGGCTTGCTGGAAGCAGTTGCCAACCGGTTACGCCTGCTCATTGTCGGCGGCACGTCCACCGGCAAGACCACGCTGCTGGCGGCACTCTGTCATGGTATCCCCACCAATGCCCGCATCGTCAAGGTGGAAGACCCGGAGGAGATCTGGCTACCGCATAATAATGTGACTACGTTGGAAGCGCGACCAGCGCCACCGGGTTCGGATGTTCCACCCTATACCGTCAGTGATGGGGTGGATGACGCCATGCGTCTCGCACCCACCCATGTCATTGTCGGCGAGGTGCGCACCGGCACGGCGGCCCTTTCGTTATTCCGTGCCCTGATGAGTGACCACGCTGGTCTCACGACCTTTCATGCCGAAGGGCCAGACGAGGCGGTTTTCCGCCTCGGGGTGATCATGTTTGCGGATGCCCAAGTCAAATTTGAGGCTGCCAAGGGGTTGTTTGCCCAAGCCATCGATCTTGTCGTGCATGTAGGATGGCGGGATGGCCAACGCAAGGCTCTGGGCGTTTGGGAAGTGGCGGGACAAGCCGGCAGCAATATCAAGTTCAACACGCTGTGGCAGCCCGGTGAAGAACGCATGAAGCCGGTCACGCTGCATCGCAATTGAGTAATGGCACAGGACAGGTACAAATAGGAGCAACCGATGGGTGACTGGACCATTGATTTTGACCGGATTTATCGGACGCTGGATCTGCTTTACGGCTGGCTGCTCAGCGGGCCAAGCGGGATGGATCGTCAACTGCTCAGCCTCGCGGCAGCCCTGCTGACGGGGCTAACCGTGATGACGATAGCCAGCCGCATACGGCTTTCGTTGTCCCAATCCCCCAGCCGTGCGTTGGCTGACTATATGGCCTATGTAGAAGAGGACAGTGCGCAGCGTAACAGCTCCCTGGTGGACAAGGAGGCTGTCATTCTGCTGGCCTTGGGCCTGCCGGTGCGCAAAGGCTTGCTTACGTCGATTCGGCTCGGTGCGGGCGGTATCCCGGCGCTCTTGCTCTTACTCTTTGGCTTTCCCGTTGCCCCGGCTGCGGCTGGTGGGGGCTTAGTCTATATGCTGACGAATGCTTTTCTCCATGGTCAGTGGCGTAAGTTGCGGGTCAAACTGGAGCAGGAGTTGCCCACCTTTGTCAGTCGCCTGGCCGGCGCCTTGTTAGTGACTGGCGCCCCGCTGAAGGCCATTGCCGAAGTGGCCGATACTCTCAGCGAGGAGAGTCCGCTGCACGCTTGGCTGCAACGCTTGCTCGCCGGTACACGGTTGGAAGGACGTCCCTTTCTGGAAGGTGCGCGCGCCGAGGCGGCGCTCATCTCCCCATCGTTGGCCCTGGTCGTCTTCCAGTTGGGGCGACTGTTAGAAACCGGCGGCGCTGGTTTTACCCGTGCCTTCACCACCACCGCTGAGGAGTTGTCAGCCATTCTGGAAGCACGGGCAGTGGCCGGCGCCAAAGCAGAAAGCGCCCGTGGCGCGGTGTTTATGATGCTGGGCATCATGGGCGTGATCATGTTACTCATGCTCTCCTCGCCCAACATTCGCCAGGGTTTTCAGAACCCGGTCGTGCAAGTGGTGACGGCCTTAGCTCTGACCGTCATGGCCCTAGGCTATGCCTTTCTCAACTCCATGATTGACGAAGCGTTGGAGGGGTAAAATGGCACAAGAAGTAGTGATAGTAGCAACCGCGTTTGTGGCTGGCGTAACCGTCTATAGTGTGGTGCGCCGGGTGAATCTGACGCTTTCCACTTCACCAGGACAACTGTTAGCCGGGTATGTTTCTGCCCAACCACCACCTGATCTGGTCGAGCGCTTTGGCGCCTGGTTATTGCGACGCTTTCCCACCCTGACCGCTACTGCTAACTTAGGTAGCAACCGCCGGTGGTTGGGGCTGGAAGGCGTGCCACCGTCGCCAGCGGCCGTATTAGGGCTGGCGTCCCTGCTGGCGATGGGCGGCCTTGGTTTGACCGTACTGACAACAGTGCCGGCGACAGCGCTGCTCGCCGTGTTGGGTTTCGCTTACCCCTTTGTGCGCCTGCGCCGCCAAGCCAATGGGATTCGGCGCAAGGTATTGCGCGCCCTACCAGAGTTGACGGCACTCATGGCGGCCGAAATGGCTGCCGGCAATCCACCGGACAAAGCGTTGGAACGCACTGCTGAGTGGGGTGGCGCCTTATCGCAACTGATCCGGGAAGTGCTGGAAGCCTCACGGACTCACAACCGCCCCGTCTTTGGCCGTGGCGAACGGCCGGGCATGTTGTTGGAGGTGGTCACGCGCTATGACCTACCGGCCCTGCGCGCTTTTGCTTCCCAGATTGACCTGGCGGCGCGCAAGGGTGCTGCCGGCCCTGAACTGATGGAGAGTCTGGCGCGCACACTGATTATTGAATACAAGGAACGTGCGCTACGTGAAGCCGAAGCGCTTGACAACCGACTGGCCGTGCCGGCAGTCGTCTTCTTCTTTCTACCGTTTCTCTTTCTGCTGCTGGCGCCGTTAATTGTGCCGCTGTTGAAAGTTTTGTAATCAGACGGTGCAACAGATGTGAAGTGGTGACAAGGAGAAGCTAGATTATTCACCCTGTCACCTTGTCACCCTGTCATGCAGATCAAGGGTATTTTCACATGGAACCATTACTTACTACCATTGCACTCCCCCTCTACCTCCTGCCCTGCGCCATCCAAGATTGGCGTAGCCATCAGATCTCCAACTGGCTAACTATTCCGGCCTTCGTGGCAGCGTACGTAGTGGCATTCACTCTAGGTAACTTACCCCTTACGCTTGCCGTTTTTCTAGGCTGTTATGTGGCTTGGTCTATGCGGTGGATGGGGGCGGCAGATGGCAAGCTGACAACGCTCGTTGCGGCTGTCGCGCCACTAGCGCTGATCACCAGCGCCCTGCTGTTGGGGTTGACCTTTTTACTTCTCCGTTTGTTGTATAAACGGCAGATGCCTCTGCCGGCGGCGGTTTGGCTATGGCTGGCAAGTATGATCAATGCCATTATTGTATCAGCACAAGTACCACAAGGTGAACTTACTCATCTATCGTATTTAGTCGCTTTACCACAATTACTGGCGATGAGTACTGCCCTCTTCGCTCTGGCTTTCCTATACGCTCAACTGCATAAGCTCACCACCCGCTTTCCCAAACAGCAGCGTTCTAAACCCCACCCCTAGATCATCTGATTAGAGCAATGATGACACTCATTTCCTTTTCTTTTGTATCATAAACCTCCCTTTGTGAAGTGAACATTTCTTCTGCTCCGGTTTTACTTACTGTCTCTGTTCATTACTTCTTGAAATTGCTTCTCATAATCTACACTTCATGACTTGAATATTAGTATATGTTTTGATATACTTCATGTATAGCAGAGTTGTGTTGGGCAAGGAGAACATATGCTAGTTGGATATGCACGCGTTTCCACGGGGGAACAAAATCTCGATCTGCAGATTGACGCACTCAAACGGGCGGGGTGTGAGAAGCTATTCACCGATGAAATGTCTGGCGCAAAGGCGGAGCGGCCTGGCCTTTCGGAAGCATTCAAGTTTATCCGCACCGGTGATACGTTGGTCGTGTGGCGCCTGGATCGTCTTGGGCGATCATTGACCGACTTAATTGCCCGGATGGAGGGGTTGCGACAGCGTGAGATTGGCTTTAAGAGCTTGCATGAAAGCATTGATACCACCTCACCGGCAGGCAAGCTCCAGTTTCATATTTTCTCGGCCCTGGCTGAGTTTGAACGCGATTTGATTCGTGAACGAACCATGGCAGGGTTACGGGCAGCCAGAGCAAGAGGAAGAGTTGGGGGCAGAAAGCCAACAATGACGCCAGAGAAGGTGAAAGTTGCCACATCACTGATGAAAGATAAGTCCAATACGGTCAAGGAAATTTGCAAGACATTGGGTATTTCCAGTGCCACGTTGTACCGCTATGTTACACCGACAGGCGAAATTCGCCTGGGAAAATAGGTGTTACCGGAGTTCCTGCCTGTACTCAGCAAAGCTTTGTCGTGTTACCTGCTCTGGCGATTGATACCCAAGCGGACGACACGGCGTTTGCGCCAGAGCGGCGCTAATGGTTTCTAGGGCTGGCGCCTGTGCAGGATCCAACAAATAATCCAGCGTTTTGGAGAAATCATTGAGGACACCAAGGACGCTACGGTTGGTTGTTTGGGCAACCTGCCATTCCTGCATTTGCTCTAATTCGTACTCAATTGAGCGTTCATCCACCTGCAAGGCAGTAAGCGTGCTTCCTAAAGCTGTACGAAGCTGCACTGGCAAGAGATGCGCTTCACGGGCAGGGAGGAGGAGCGGCAGCATACTCTGTTCACTGACGCAGAGCAGGAGTTGCGTGTGTCCAACATAAACAAGATGACAGTACCAATCGCCAAGGATCGTGGTCGATGCCGTCGTGGGCGCTTCTACCTTGGCTTGCCCTAATCGCTTGCGGAGTCGTTGTGTACAACGAAGGAGCAGCATATTTTTCTCTATCAGAGTTGACGGCCAAATCAAGTACCGGGAGTTCGTCGAATACGTACCTTCTGACCTGTAATAACTATCAGATGCCGCAAATCCTTGTGATGGTGGGTAAGAACATAGGTAAGCCAACGCTGTTTGGTTGGTAGGTCTTCATCATGTAAGCGAAAGAGAATCACGCCGGCATGGGTCAGCTTTTGTCGAACAAGCAATTCCCCAAAGTCCCGATCATTAGTGATGAGGATCCGTTGTTCTTGCCGCGCGATGGCCAAAACCTCATGATCTTTTAAGGCATGAGGATAATCATGGGCAATGGCAGTGACATCATGCCCTTGTGATTGGAGGAAGGCTGCTAAAGGGAAATCAGCGCTTTCATCAAGAAGGAACCGCATAGGTCGTTGTGGTGTACTCAGGCCGGCTGCGGGGTAGCAAAGTAGATTTCTTCACCGCCGACCATAGCTTCAGCATAGGCTAAACAGGCTTTGACATCCTCCGGCGTTAACCGGGGATAGGCAGAAAGAAGTGTGGTTAAATCCAGATCTTGCGCCAATCGCTTTAACACCAATTCGACGGAAATGCGAGTGCCTTTTACTACTGGTTTACCACCTAGAATCTCTGGATCAACAATGATGCGATCTTGATAGGGTGTCCGTACTTGTACCATAGGTTGCCTCCGCTGAACTAATCAACTGAAGATCAGTGTCCTCATTATAGCATAGTCCCCGCACATTTTTCTCAATAAGATTGGCATTGTAAACAATCTCTGTGTCTATCGATAATTCAAAAGAAAAATCAATAAAAATAGAAACGACAGATAAAACGACTCAAGATAGGTGGCAGGTTGGTACATACCCTCCACCGCCTGCTTGTTCATAACATTGAATAAGTGTAGTAGCATTCAGTCTGTGTCCCAAGAAAAGTGCAAGATAAGCAGGACCGGCAATAAACAAATCTACCTGGCGGGATTTACAGCAAGATAAAGCCTCAGCAATTGAGTTTTTAATTTCTCTTACAATTAAGTTAGTTTGCATTGGTGAAAGAATAGGACTGTTTCCTTTGATATGTAATACAGGCATTCCTTGAAGACCATGCTTAATCATATCTGTTTCGACATCCTTTACAATGTCCCGAAGAATACCTATGCTAACGACCAGGTGTTCTCCGGTAACACCTTTGTATAAGCCGTCAATATGCAGTTGATAAGGCGGAGTTTCGTTGTTAGGATGAGCATCAGTATTCCAGATCTCATTACGATAGTTCATATCAATCGAGAAACCAGAAACTGCGGAAAAAACATATCCTGTGGCAAGTGCTGCCGACAATCGACGGTTTCCATTCAACAAAATTCGTCGACTATTCCTGTGTATCAGGATCCAGTTCATGGCCTTTCTTAATTCACCCACGAGTTGTTGATTCCATATTTGGGGTTCGGGATACTGTCGGACTTCACCTCCGAAGAACAGTTCCCAGTCGAAATAAAGAGACCGATTATTCTCATCTAGCTCAGCCTTCTTTGTACTAGTAAATACATGTATAGATTGCACTGGCATCGGAAAGTTAGGTGGAAGGCATTCTTTCAGTTTGCTCTCCAATTCTTTTCGGCTAAGTTCTTGATTGCGTCGGCTTCTCACGAGTATATCAAGATGGGCATGGATGTTTTCAATTATTCGATCTGGCAGATTTTGGTGGTAGGGAAGATGCTGTAAGAGTGCCTCTTTAAATATAGCCTTACCATGATTACGGTTTACGCTCAGATCATCCACCAGTAGAACGCGGTTATATAGAAACTCGGCGTCTTCCTCTGATCGATTTGAGCGTTTGACGCGCTCTACATATTCACGGTATGAGTTATCAAAGATAGCAGAAAAGTCATGATAAAACCCATACGGATCTCGCACCCGACGCAATCCATTACGTAGAATATGTAGTTCCCTTGAGAGTCCAGCCGACGCTAATGTAAACCACTGATAGCTACCTGGACTTCCTTTGTCTACCTCTTTAAAGCGATCAATTTCTTGCCAAAATTCTGTGGGGCTGATCTGATGATCTTTTACTTCAATGGCTTCCATAACAAAGCTATGACCGGGAACGTAGAATTTGCCTTCCAGATCGAAGATGCCCTCACGTACTATTGAGGTAAATCCTTCCATAGCCAACCATTTTGGGATGTACGCCAAGGCGACTGATGCCTGAAAGGCGATCCCTCCCTCATTGGTATCCCCACCGCGTGAAGCATCTTCCAGTAATGATGGCACTGATACAAATCCTGAACTCTTCATATAGTCTCCCTGACTAGCTGCCCGCTTAACTCCTGAACACCAGACTGGAATACAGTAACGCTACCTTCAAGTTGATAAGTGTCATTTAATTTCAGGATCAGCAGCACTACAAAATTAGCTCCAACCATTGGATCTTTGACAATATCTTGCATTGTCTGCCGATCTTTTACACTTGGCATGGCCATAAATAAGGGATGTGAGTGCCACTCGCCAAGGTAGTTAAAACGAGTATAATTATTATTGGTGAGCCGAAAGAAATTGCGTAGCGGCTCCATAAAATCCTGCACACTCCGGAAAAAAGTAGCAAAACTCCCACTATGCCACTGAATAGTCACCTCTGTTACCCGAAAGACATTTTCAGCTACATGCTCACCCATAAGAATGCCACCAATTTCCCGATTCCCAGCCTTGGCAAGACTCTTCACTAATCGTTCGGCAATTTCATGAGGTAGAAGAAGTTGCATTGAATGCCTTGTTGAATAGACCATTTAAGAAATGTACTATTTTGGCCTCATCTGTAGTTGATAGTAATGGTTGCTTGTACTCCCGATCCTGCCGAAGATGATCAGTAGCGATAGGAATATTATGAAAAGGAGCAGTAAATACCCACCACTTGGCTAGCCCAATAAGGTACATTGAATACGGATATTGTGATTGATCAAGAGCGACCAGTGAGTCAACCGCAAGTTGGACTGCATAATTGGCTACAATCGCAACATCAGCATCTGACCCTACCATAATTGTTCCTTCGCTATTTTCAATTGTATAAGAGGCGATGACACTTTCCTCTGGAGCAGGATTATCTTCACAGAAGTGATTATACGCCGCCCGCATAGTGTGAGGATCAGGATCTCTTTCTGGCCGACTGCGGGCGACCAGTCCACCTTTACCTCCTCCAAATACTTCAAGCCATATGAGTGGTTTTTGTGCTGTAATGGCAACAGATGTTAACAGATTAAAGACATCAGAATTGGCTGTAGCATCAATGAGAAGGTCACATTCACTTAACCGTAGCAACTCACCATTGATCAGGGAAGCAGACTCCTGTCCAGTTAGATGTAATTTTGAAACACTAACGACAATATCTGGATTGATTCTTGAAAGCAAGTTACGTACTCCGTCAACCTTGTGTTCACCAAGATAACCCCAGTCCAGAATATGGCGCTCGATATTCTCTGGTAAGAACACATCATGATCAACAAGATGAAATGATTTGACACCCATCCGGGCAAGTGCTACCACGATTTTACTGCCCGCTGATCCTAACCCAACAATGCCAATAGATGGATTAGCGAGTCCTATTAAATTTTGAGGGCGCCGATATGTTTCATCTGTAGGTGGTGAGCAGATTGCAGCTACCTTCACAAGGTTGTTGTTTGAAAGTAACAAGAAGAAATGAGGAGTATTGAAGTCATCAAGTACAAGTACACCCGCTGCGCGACTACTGATCTCTACTTCGCTTATCGTTTCTGCTAGAAGACTGGCATCGAAGTGTGCATGTAGTAGAAGGGATTTTAGATCAGAGATGTTACCTACACCGCTGATCATAGCAGAATCTAGATAGGTTTTGAAAAACAAGCCCCTCATAAGGGAAAAGTCACCGCTTCCCTCCCGCATAAATAGTGGAATCATATGATCAATTTGTGACTCTGACGAGCTATCAACGGTAAGTTCATGGATTACTATAATGCAGGTGTCACTCTTTATACGAAGTGAAAACTTCATGATACCAGAGGTACCCACGGTTAGTGACTTGAGGGAAGTAAGCAGATTCCATCCTATATAAAATCGACACCAAGTTGAGCGTAGTTCTTGTCCGATCGTGAGTCTGTGCCGTGAAGGGGCAGGAGTAGCAATCTCCGAGCTTTGCCTGCCTAGTGGGTCTTCATGCTGAAAAAGATTGTAGGCGCTTTCGAGCATTTGCGCTCCGGTAACATCAGCGTGCCAGTTATCTGATCCCCATTGCAAACAGAGCGGTCCATCAATGCCACCGTATTGATGGGATGTCCAACGAAAATCTGCATTTGTTGGACGAACAATAGGTGGAACTGAGGGAAAATGGGTCGGATACTTCATACATACATGATAATCGTTACCATGCACCCGGATCACTGCGTCAACGCAAAGCCCACTATCAACAGACCAATTTACACCTATAAGCCAGTCTGTTAACGAAGCCAGTGCCTCGATCTCTGTCAATTCTCTGGCTAGTCGCGCTGGATCTTCAAGAAACCACACCCTTATCATGCAAACCCTCCTGGTTTGCGCGGCACAACTGGTTTATTGGGAAAACTTAATCCACTTGGTGCCGCCGCCGGACTCAGCAGATTGTTAACGGATCGATCTGCAGGTGCAAGTGGGAATTTGGCGCCAAAAAGTAATCGCCAATATTCTGAAGCCTCCCGCTCATTCTTTGCATATAATGCTGTCCTCGCCCAGCCCAACGATTCTTCTAGTACGTTGAGAAAGAAAGCAAATTCATTAGCGGTCATTGATGTTTTTACTGTTCGATGTGTTCGATCTCGATAGTTCCTTAAGCCAGGATCGGGCAGATCTGGCACTACCCTTGTTTGCCGGAACGAGCAGAATTCAGAGAAAGTGTTCTCTAGAAGGGCGACGATAAGTTCCGGGTATGATCCCTTTGATAAGTTGGCGTATTCGCCAGTCATAACCTCGATCCAGAACCCCTTAGGCTTGCGTTCATGCGGCGGAGTGCTAGGCTGTCGTTGCTCAAATTGATAGTTCCACCACCATTTCATCATTTTTGTCAACCGGACGAAACCATTCTCCAAATTTGACGCATTACTCAAGCCATTTGAATAGTTAATGTGACCTAATGGATGACTTGGAATCCACATCTGTTTTTCCCGGTCAGGCACCCACAATGGGTCATCAGGCCCACCCTGGTAGATTGCTGGTATTACGTCGAGGGTGAGTTTAGAACTAGGTATATTGGGTAGTGGACGATCAATTCGGATAGATCTTCGCTGATCGGAAAGATTTGGTTCTTCGTATAAATTCGCCAAAGAAGCCTTAAGATCATTGAGAACAGTGACTGGAGCGTGTTTGGTCGTGTACCTGGTGACAACGACGAGATCTACATCTTTGATATCTCCGACTGCTGTATTCCTTCGGTACGAACCATACAAAAAAGTCGTTATGTGTTTGCTGGCAAAGGATTTGTGGTTCTGCAAATGTTCTCTAACTGGGTCATCTGCCTTCTGTGCCTGCTTTTTGTGCTTTTCACCCGGCTCGATTTCGCTTCGGAAGCGATCAAAATAACCAGTCATCTGTTGCATCCACTCTCTCCTTACTAAACAAAGGACGATGAAAACTTTTGCTTTCGATTACGTTGGTGTGCAATTATACCTCAAAAGAACAGATGTTCACAACTATTAGGATCTTCTATACGCTCGTCCCTTTAATGTCGCAAATCTTTTGTTGTGCGACATGATTGCTATGCTCACCTATTTCAGGTGGATACTTCAATTGGATTAAAGTAAAACGATGATTATCTTAAGATAAATTTTTCTACATTGCTGAAGAGGAATTTGTCAAACGGACCACTTCTTGATCAAGACCTTCACGGGACACGATAAAATGATTGGACTTATGCAGCACAACTGCACCCTGGTTACTTACGTCAAAGGGAAAAAGTTCGTTTGTTCGCAGTAGGTCTACCATCAACTGATGTTGCTTATTGTGCGTAAGCAATACAGCCTCCATCAACCATTCGGTAAGGCTAGGGTTGAGTACCTCATGCACAGTTGTGAGGCTGTACCGTCCCCCCTTGCTAGAGATAACACCCCATGTTGCAATACTTTGGATAATCCTACCCACAGCCCGCCCAGCGGTGTTTGCGTTGCTATACTGTTCGAGTACACGGCTAATGATCTCTTGGCTACGGAAATCACCTTGTAGTCGTATAAGCCTTCCCATCAGTTGGGTAGTCGCACGGAAAAGCGCAAAGTTTGCAACCGCCATCCCCCAGTGCAATACAAACCGTTCCTCAAGCGTTACTTGCTGTGCCAGCTCGATTCCTTTCTGGCGTAGTTGTTGCGTCCGGGGGTAAGGAACCAACCATAAATTTGACAAGACATTATAGGTCTTGCGTATAGCATCTGGGCCAGTTATTTGTGATGACAACCAGCTTCGCAGTACTTCTGGTGGTTGGCCTAGTAACGCCAAGTCCAGCGCATAATTCATCCATTCCAACGTAACAAATCGGTCGAACCCAACCGTAGGCAACACTCTTGCTGACACGAACGCATCCCTCTCATTGGCCTGTGCATAGGCTTTGACAATGGCTTAGTCTATGCCAGTATCTGTTTCAGCAGATCGATGGCAATATTGCGTTGCAGTTTATCATGGATGAACTGGTTTTGATAGTTACGCAAACAGTTGTAGCAACTGGTGTCTAAACCACACTCACAATGCGCTACGCGTGCCAATGCAGCGGTGAAAGTTTGCCTCAGATTGGCGAAAATTCGTTTGACATGGCCGGCCCCACCGGGCACATCATCAAACAGAATGAACGACGGCGGTTGCCCTGCCTGTTGATAGTAGAATGTGCCATGAATGTCAGCGCGCTGAATGCCCAATGCATCGCTAGCGCCATCTAGAATCGCATATAGCAACGAATAGACTGCTCCTTCAGTAAGCAGAGGAATGGAAACCTTAATCTCCAGTACATCGGTCATAAAATGGTAGCCCAAGTGCCGCACGGTAAGTGTTCCGCCACAATCATGTCCGGTAAGTGGATTGGTATGAACTGGACTCTTCTTAGAATTTTGGGGTTGCAGCGCTACTGTTTC
This sequence comes from Caldilinea sp. CFX5, assembly GCA_021405325.1. The sequence continues at coordinate 162,723 of QWII01000014.1, forward strand.
AGCATACCCACATGAAGAGCAAATGGAGAACCCAGAACCCATTCCTGAATTCACCATTGCCATCCAACCAAAGCGGGAATAACGCTTCCAAACCCTGAGGCGTGAACCAGCAAATGCTGAGTCAAGTTCCATATGGGGCCTTGCTTCTTCGCCTTCCCAAGCACTCCCTGTTTGCGGCAGCCGATAGTGGGCAAAGTAAACACGACCCGCATAGAGTCGTTGGGGCGGAGCATCACCCGGTGTTTTAGTTTCTTTGGCTGCTACAAAGCCTTGTTCAGGAACAATGTATTCGGTCTTTTTAACGGAGCGACCACTGGCGAGCGGTTCGCCGCATTCGCAGAAGGCGCCGATACCGCTAAATCCAAAGTTTAGCCGATTACACTTGCGGCACACCGCATATTCGATGGGTTTCCAGTGACCATCGCGTAACCTGCGCAACCCTGCACTTTTCCAAATGCGTTTAGCAGCGACAACCTCACTACCGGGGGCAAACTCCGAGATGGCAATGCGCAGGTCGCGCTCAAGTGACACTTGTTTGGCTTCGTCAACCGTTTCCAAGTGATCGGTCTTTAGCTCGACTACGTCCGTGGGAAAGCCATACTTGGGCAGTACGTTGCGACTGCCAAGAAAGCCTAACAAATCACGGACACGAATCTGGTTTTGTACTTTTTGATAAAATTCAGCTTGTCGATATTTTTTCTGTTCAGCAGCGTTCTTCTCCAAATCTGCGAATCTTTCCGTTTCTTCGCGCACTTCGACTGCCGCCCGATCCATGACCCCTGTACCCTGCGTATTGGTTAGATAATCAACCCACCCCCAATTGGCAAACGTTAACTCCCGACGCAGGCTAGGCTCTTCCATACTTGTTGGTAGTACACGCTCAAGCGCACGCTCCAACTCAATTGGTCGTTGTTCCAAGTAATCGGACAAAAGTTGCGGACCAGGCATCCGATCACTGGGGACAAAGAACTGACCAACATTTTGATAGGTGACATTCTTGCGTTCTTTTGCCCATCGGAAGAACGCCGCCATCACGACCGAATGCAAATGGCGGCGGACAATTTTTTCATTCGACAGCACGACCATTGGTGGCCGAATTTTGCCGGCTACCATCTTCTCCGGGTGATCATAAAAAGTGAGATCGTGAGAACGGCGCTGTGCAAAGGTAAGTACAAACGCAGCCGAATCGGTCCGTCGACCAGCACGACCGGCGCGTTGTACATAATTTGCTGTGCTGGGTGGCACATTGCGCAAGACCACAGCCTGTAAGTCACCGACATCAACACCCAATTCAAATGTGGTCGAACAACTGAGTACGTTGACCTCGCCGGCGACAAAACGATTTTGAATTTCTGCCGCTTTCTTGGGTACCCACTGGGCCGTATGTTCCTCTGCACGTAGCGGGATTGGCTGATGGGTTGGGTTCGCGTAAATGTCCCGGTATAGGTTGGTGTGCAGTACTTCCCTATGTAAACTTAGTGGTTGAAGCTGTCCAGTACACCCATACACAGGGCATACGTTGCCCAGGTTGACCGCAGTGATATTTTGGCAGCGGCTACAAATATGCCAGCCATCGGATGCTTCCGCTGTAGCTGGGACTAATTCCCACATGCGATGGTCTAGACGATGAAGAACACCCTCGCGTTGTACGGTTTCGGTGGTGACGTAACCGCGCCATGGACTTGACACACGCATAATATATTCCCATAATTCGTGTAAACCGTTGCGTGCCAAGCCCTCGGTCTCGGTATGTTCTATTCCCTGCTTCGCTAGCCACTGACGGAGCAATTCAAGCCGAGCATTACTATACCCACTTTGTGGCATCCAGCCCAAAATTCCGTATCCAGCTTTTGCTGATCCACGGTCTTTACGTATATAGAAAGCCCTTTGCCGTGGCGCAAAAGCTTCATCCTTTAGCAAATCAACCCGTTCTGAAAGTAGATAGGAGTGAACACCCTGCCAACGCAAGGTATTCATGAGCAGATGAATGAGGGCAAGTACATCACTCGGTGTCATGTTCCAGGGCGGCGCCAGCAAACTCGGCAATGGCGCCCAATGGCGTGGCTCTGTTGGGCGAAATTTGAGCAGCCCTACCCCTTCCAAGCTGATACGACGGTCGAGGGGCGAGAATTCTTGCATTAACCAGATCGCCGCCAGCCGTTCCCGTTCGTCATTACCTTGTTTATCCGTAAAGAGACCCGCACGTTCCGCTTGGGTAATCAGGCGTGGCAGCAGATCTTGCAGTCGTAGATGCCCACGACTGCTATCAGGCGTGTCCTGGAGGGTTAACATAATCAGGCGGCGGCGCAAAGTGCGTTGGTGTGCGCGTTCCAGATAGGAGGCAAAGAAGGCAGCATTTTGGCGACTGTCGGTGAAGTTCAACATCTTCCGCCCTTCGCCTGGGAATTCACGACTTTTTTCGTCGCGTGCCGGCGGCACGTGCTGGTAAAGCGCGTCAGCAAGTACACTGACTGGTGCGTCTTGCCCTGTCAGAAACCGATAGACTACACCGCCGCTGGCATGGGTGGAACAACTTGTGCAACGGCGGAGCGTTTTTGAGCGCTCAGTAATGATGCGGTTGATGACCACAAGATTGGCCTGACAAGAACATTGCTTGCGTTCCCGTTCGCCATAGACAGCGCCGCAAATGGGACAAAGACGCATTGCCTCTAATTTTGGTGATAATGCAATTTCACCCATCTCCGCTTCAGAAGTAACCGCTATGTCCTCATCCCAGTCCGTGGCTTGAGGTTCTAAAACAAAATAAGTCAGGTTCTTGGCGACCTCTCCATCGTATAGCACACTGTTTTGAATCAAATAATCCTGGTTTTGTAGTATTGATGAAGCACCTTCCTCTTCTAGATATTGGCCAGCAATCAAGTCACCGATCAGATACGCTGTGCCACAGCGCGTACAATTGGCTAACTCGAAGACACGGCTGCGACAGGTTGGGCAGAACTTATGGCGCTTCAAAAATAGGCGCGGTGCTGGTTCTTCCCCTGGTCGGATGTGCGCTTGTGTGTTCAGACAGACGAAGGCACCTTCTAGTGCGCGGGCAAAGACGTGGTAGCGAGCCGGCAGCAATGGGGCATCTTTCGCATGTTCACGCGCTAGGATTGCGGCTGAGATTAGATGTACGAGGCATTCCTGGTCGCCGCCAAACACAGCGTTTGCTAGACTTTCAATATTGGCTGGGTTTTCTTCTAATTTCTGCCGCAACTCATGCAGGCGACTATCGCCACGCAAAAGCGTATACAAGAAGAGTGGAACAGCGAGCGCTGGATGTTGGCTGGCTGCCTGTTGTGCTTCATGCCACACCGTCGCAGGAGCTGGCGCCGATGCTTTGTCGTCCATGATCTTTTGCAACAGCGCTTTTTGTTGAGATGGCTCAGTCGCTTGTCGCCAGTCGTCCGCCCATTGGCTTAATTTCTGATAAAATTCCTGCGTCCCAGCACCCCAGGCGGCGCCCAGCGCTGCTACCGGAATACGTTCGGCTTCCACTACGTCTTGGTGTTGCGAATCTTGTTCATCCCACGCAAAGGGCAGATGAAATAGATCCTGTGCGAACTTCACAACGGTCGGAAAATCCTCTGGTCCACCGCCTAGGGTGGCGCTCGTGCCAATCGCTTGCAAGCGTTGGGGTTGTCCGCCTGTCACCCGATCTTGGAGCCGTCGTAGCAGCATGGCAATCTCGGTGGCGTTGGCGCCATTGTAAACATGGGTTTCGTCCAAAACAATGAACCGCCAAGAACGCGCCATCTCACCATCAAACAAGGGAGAGTCGTCAGGGCGCAGGAGCAAATACTCTAACATCGCATAGTTGGTCAACAGGAGGTGCGGAGGCTGTTCTTGCATCTCCTGGCGACTCTTCAACTCATTGCAAAGGTCTGGTTCGTTTGGATAATTTTGTCGAAATTCTCTAATGGCGTCCGCCGGTTTACCCTCTGTCTCCCCTACGTATCGACCAAAGGTGATCGCTGGATAGTTCGCTAGGATTCGACGTAGACGCTTCATTTGATCATTTGCCAGCGCGTTCATGGGATAGAGCAATAAAGCGCGCACACCCGGCTGCTGTAGCGTACCCCGCACTTCCTCCTGTAAAAGATGATGTAAGATCGGGATGAGAAAGGTTTCTGTTTTACCGCTACCGGTGCCGGTAGCGACAATAAGGTTGCGACCACTGACTACCTTGCGGATTGCTCGCTCTTGATGTAAATGGAGTGATCGATCATAGGGTAGCTCACCATTACAAAGGCGTGCAAAAGCCGGAGCAAGCACCCCCTCTTGGACCAGCTTTTCTATACTCGCTCCGGGTTTAAAGGGCGGCGATCCTTCAACCAATGGCCCTTTGACCAACATGCCAGGCTTTTCCAGGGCGTTAGCAAACTCGCGCCGCAGATCCGTGTCTTGAAACGGTTTAATGGTTTTCAAATAACGAATGTATGCCTGTTGAATATGGCTGGTCGTTGCCAGTGGATGCAGTGTCATGCAAAACTCCTTTTATCATATGCTGATGAGCATCAGCGATCTAGGCAAAGACATTTTTCGGTGGTTGTGCCGAATATTCAGGCTGCCGTTGGTAGCGCCAACTTCCTGATTGGGAACGAAAGGCGGGGCCTATGCCCAGGTGAGCAGCCCTGTTATGATCATAAAGCACCTGTTCTTGATTTTGTGAAGCAAAGCCGGTACAGCCTTCTTTGGTGCAGACATAAACCTGAGCAACTCTGGGAAATGTAATGGTTCCCTTTGCCAGATCAATAAAAATATATTCCGGCTGGTGGCCAGGGCGCAGAATAACTTCCAAGATAGGGGTTTGATGCTGAAGGGCGAAGTGTGGCGCCTCCTGCCCGTCGCGGTGAATCTTCTGAATCCGTCCCCAACCCGCCTCGGTATGAACCCAAAAACCAACCTTTACAAACAAGGAGGGGGCTATCTGCATGAGCAAGGCATCAATGAGCCGATCCCGGACTGGACTTTGCGGCTGACAAGCGAGCGTCTGTAGACCGAAATTGGCATCCGCTGATAGGAGTGTGACGACATCGCGTTCCCTGTAGGCGCCAGCCAGCACCTGTTCAAGTAAAAATTGTACTGCTTCTGGCCGGTTCCGTTTGACCAGCACGCGCAGGGCATGGCTGACTAAATCTGGCCGCTGCGTGTAACGTAACACAAGTAGCGCACTTTCTGGTTTGATAAGCGTAATTTTTGTAAAATATTCCAGGTAAGCCTGATGCAACTTCTCTGGCGTGTTATTACTCAAAATAGATGTCAAGTGTTCCGGAGCGTACATACGCAAACGTACTGCTTTGCTCATATCGGTATCGCGCACACAAAGCCAATGATAAAACGCTAGAATGTGCTGCGGAACGCTACCATGCAAGTGGCTGCACAGCCACTGAATCTCAGTATTGCGTTGCCCCAGGTCATTCAACGTCTCGAAGATACAGGCGCACTCGAAGTGAATATCAAACAAGGCATTCTGCGATGCCTTCGCAAGCTCTTTCAACGCCATGAGGCGGGAAAGGGGGTCTACATCGCGGAGTAGAATCCGTTCAGTGGGAGGGGGCGTTGGTGGCTGTAATGGTTCCCAAGCGGGCGCAGTGCGCAATGCAATATGATACCAACCGTGTGGTAATGTCTCTGGCAAGGTAAATACGCCGCTGCCCGGCGCATTAGTTAAGTCACTGGTTTCTGGGTTATCTGGAATGATAAATTCAAGTGGCTCAAGCCAGGGCTGCCAGGTAGACCAGAAACAGACACGGCGATTACGTAAGTAGTGTTGTGCTTCCCAATGGAGGCGCACCTGCCCTGCCGCAGTCCACTCCAGAAGAGCAACTTCAATTGTTAATTGACGATTGAGGTATAGCAATGGCAGGTAGACATCATCCACCGCCAGCGCCACCATAAAGATCGCACAGTCTTGATGATGCCGTAGTGTGTCAGCAAATTCGTGTAAGGGTAAATGGATGCGTTGTTGTCCGGAATGAACAGCAAGCGTTGTCGTTTCCTGTAGCGGTTGTGTGGTGTCGGCAACATTGATGAGTACCAAACGACAAAGCGGCCACTGCTCAGTTGCCAATTCCAGCACTAAGCGAGCTACTACGCTCTGTAAAAGAGCATCAACAGGACACTGAATCGGCGTCGTACTCCACTCCGTGTCGCCGGCGTCCAATCGCAGCATCCAGCGTAGACGAGCAACAGCAAGGTGGACAGCGACCCGGATTGGTTCGTTACCCGACCGTGCGGCCTCTAAAAAAATCGGCGCTTCAGTTGCTTCTGGCGCTACAGTGATTTGATAGTGACCCGATGCTGGCCCTGGTGCAACTGTGATCCCCTCGACACCGGGCTGTACGGTAACGCGATGGGCCGCCCCTACATACACAGCTAGCTCAACTGGTTGCGCACCGGCTGGGCCAGGTAGATAATAGGGCTTCCAGCCAGCTACTTCCAGGTTCGGCCAAATGCGAAAACGCAACTCTGTATGCTGCCGGTGTGACCCATCCACGGTGATCGTGTAAGCCCCCACCGGCTCCGTACCCAACAAAGCCACAATCGGTAGCCTGATGCCGTCTTGATCGGTGACAAGGTGCTGTTGCCAGGTTGTCAATGGCCGTGGTTCTGCGTTTAACAGGGTAGGCGACGCAGCCCAACGTGATATGATGGTGATAGACCACGTCTCTAACTCCTTTGTTCCAGAGGAACTTGGCAGACGGGGCAGCCAGAGCCAGGGCGGTTCCCCCACGTAAAAGGGCGTTTCATCAGTTATACGGATAATTCTACATTGGTTGCCACCTTCGAACCGGGGAGCTTGCGTTCGTCCACGCACAGCGATAGGTGACCATCGTTTGCTCTGGTTGGGCTGATAGAGAGTCAGGGAGTCGGCTTTGGAAAGATCCCATGCGGCGATCTGCCACCCTGACCAGTCACCTAAAAGCTCTGGAAAGACCTGCACGCGACGCTCGACGCCGTGTACCTGGATTTGAACATCACGTGGATATAGCAGCCAGAGGAGATCACCGGGCAACGCTTCCCCCCAACGTACAGCCTGACCGTTTGGCGGGCGAAAGGCCAATAGGGGTGGTTCCTCGTTGGGAATGAGGTTCAGGATCCATCGTCCAAGCTGTTCAGCCGTTGCCTTTTCCTCTTCTGGTGGCTCCACCCACAATTCTACCCGTATATTGGCCGGCGCCGTGTCTAACGGGAGAATCCGCCCATCTGTCACCTGGTCATAGCCGATACGCCGTACCCGTACTCTTTCAATGAGTGGCTGTTGATGATCCCCTGCTTCTATAACCGTGATTGTCCAGTAGTGCTGCCATGCTGCCCGATCACCGGCGACTGGTTCAGCAGGTAGTTCTAGTCGGTATAATTCAGTAGCAGAGTAAGGATCCAACAACAGACGCGGGGCGCGCAGGCGCAACTGTCCTTTGGTCTCAGTTTGGTTCTCCATGAAGATGCGAAACGCCCGCACCACATAGACCGGCAAACCCAAGGTGTGGGCCGGCGGCAGGTTGCCGTTGCTCTGCCAAAGCTGGACCATCTTCAGACAGGTTTGGAAGAAGCGTTGTGCAGGTACACCCCCATAGGTCAGGTAGTAGCGTGCCGGTGAATCGACCCATAGTTGAACCGTTGGCCGTGCGAGGATAGACGCAATGATTTTGTCGACAGCCATGTCCGCATATTCGGGTGACTGGGCTGCCGGCAAGAGGATATGTTCAAAAAAGTCTGGCAAAGAGTAAGCTGGGATGCCGCTATGCAGACGAATGGGCGTAACGTAGCGATAGCCGCCTGCTTCGGTGAAATCGGGCAGGCCCAGATCACCCGCTGCGGTTAGAAAAGCGTTGCCCAGCCCAGCCCGTTGCAGTTCTGCGCCAGTGACGCCCAAGGTTTGACCTAACGCATCCCAATAGCCGAGATCATCATTGCGCGCCGCAACCGCGGCCATATAAGTCATCCAGGTATAACGATGGCGCGCGAATTGCTCTTTGATCTCGTTGACATTGGAGCGCCTGAGTAACGCCCGCAAATGCACACCAAGCTCATCAATATCAGCCGGCGTCACTGGGATCTCGCCTACAAGCTGAATATCATCAAAATATGCTTCTAGCGTTTTATCCCAGTGATGTAAACTTCTCTGGCTTGCTTGGGGGGATGACATACGCTCGCTCACTTTCTACCGTGACTGTCATCTGAACTCACAGCAGCTCAAAACAATGATGGTTGCTGCGGTGTTCGGTCATGACGTAATAGTGCATTGTTTACATACATGAGCAGACTTGAATCTTCTTCTACCACTTGGGTCGGTAGCCGCTCTGCCACTTGTACAATGGTAGCGTAATCACGCTGTTTCCAAGCATGACTGAAACCTGCCCGAATCGCTTCACTGCGAAAGGCGCGTAGCCGTCCTCGGCCTTGCTGGTAGGTAGCGAATTCCCGCAACAGAGTCTTCTGTCGCAACCGTTCCAGATCTTCTTGTCGGTCGGGATCGGGAACATACCAGCGACCAGCCTCATCTTGCAGAAAGCTCGCATCTAAAAGGGTGCGCAGTTCAGGGATCTCTTCGTAGCGCGCCTGGTGTAATTCGCGTAGGAACTTAGGTTGGATTTCCTGGTAACGCTGAGGGCCATTGCCATCTTCAATCCCCAATTCATACTGTAGCCATTGGATAGCAGAGCGTTCATCATTAACAAAGAGAGCGAGTTGTGCCACTCCTTCGGCTTGCAAGCGACGTTTATCATATTCGGCCGCTTGGATGGGGGTAAAAATCATGCTGTCACGCTCCAAGTAGCGCTGACGAAGGCCCTGGTAAAAGTCAGGTGCAGAGATGGGTACGACAAGACCACGCTGGATATGAAAGGCCACCATGCGGTCGTAAAGCAGAAAAGACTGACGTTCGACCAGCCGCTCCATGACTCCACGATTGTTCACCTGAGGAATGGGCAACTGCTCCAAATGTTGGCGCACAAAGTCCCAGGCCGCATCGACACTCCCACCAGCTTCCCAGAAACGTTTCTCCAACGTTTGGTTAGGTTTGTAGGCGGATATGACCAAATCTTGCTTGACTGCTGCGCTGGATGTAACCTGTTTGAAGGTACCCTGCTGCTTATCTAGTGTGCGCACGTCAGCTACCATAAACCCCGCATGTAGAATTGCATCCTGGATAGCGTTCCATACGGCATTTTGAGAATTATGAAATTCTACAGTCATCCAGCAACTAGGCTTGAGAATGCGGTAAAATTCTCGAAAACAAGATTCCATAATCGCCTGGTATTCGGACAGCGTCTTGCGTTGGCTTCGATTAATCACTGCCTCATATTCGTTGTTTGTCAACACTTGTAGCCATGCTTCCCAAAGGAAATTAAGTTCAGAGTACATAAGGTTGGTACCGAAAGGAGGATCAACAAATATGTAATCGTGACTAGCATTAGGAATCTCGATAGTATTAGCAGAGACTGTTTGGATGCTGACACTAGGAGTAACATTAAAGGCTGAAAAGGACTTGGCTAAATCTCTTGCTTTCCGGGGAAGAATATCTAAAATTGACAATTCTACAGGCAAGGCACTAATATATAGTGTCCCTGGTAAATTGGGCGTTCCTCCCGTTTTTGCCGGTTGATAGCGTCTCATCTTGGTTACATGCAAGTTGATAGATGACAATAGGTATAGTAAAGAGCGATTCCCCCGTTGCTTTGCTTTAGCAACTAACGCCGCCATAATCCACAAATTACGGCGTGTGTAAAAGTGATGAACATGAGTAATACCGGCATGATAACCAGCCCGCCAACTATCACCCCATTGTTCACCCTTGAGCATCATTTTTTCTGTAGGAAACCAGTAAGGGATGTCACTCTCTCCAATACGACGAATTAGCGTTAGGTCGTATTCATCAGGCTTCTTTTCATACCGCTTCTTGCCTACACTGTAGTTGATGAGTACTGGGACTTGTCTTGTCTGTTGCACGCGTTGTCCCACGATCCCATCAAAGCGCCATTCAAATGACCGGTCTACTGACTGACTGCGTCCCGCTTTATTAGAATTTTTGCTCAACTGGGCTGTACAATGGGGACAGATCCATTCGTCTCGTATTTCGCCGTGGGTTTGATCCACTGCTACATCCCAGAAGACCATCTCACCGTGGCACTGCGGGCAGACAAAAACATCTGACCAAATAGTATAGTTAATGCGTCCTAAGGACTTGCCATCTGTGTGTCGTGTTTCATACAGCCAACCACACTCTGCTTCCATCTCTGTCAAAATGTGGTTGGCTTCTTCTAGAAAGATGCTGGCGTTTACGGGGGTATTGTAGTTGTAGGCAATGAACGTGGCGGCTGGAGAGAGGTCAATCAACACGGCCTTGCGCACCCCTAAGTGAGAAAAGGGTGATTGCGGTTCCTGAGATTGCGGATCATAGATGCGACCCTGCTCATCGACACGGTACCCCAGACTCTCCACCGCTTTTTTGTCGCCACAAAGTTGCGCAGCGACACCAGTCATGCCTGTGCCACAAAAGCCATCCAACACAACATCACCAGGGTCGGTATAGTGTAGAATATAGCGCATAATCGCCTTATGCGGCACCTTGGTATGATAGGAATGGGCATTGTAGATCGGATCATTTTTGCCTTCGGAAACATCGGCGGCGAATGGATCGCGATGATACTGTGCATCATTGGTGAGCAAACCAAGAGTTTCGCGTATCGTAGAGCGTTCTTCTTGCCAACTTGCCAACATTTCCGGTAGAAAAGGATTGGGGCAGGCTGTGTAGGTTGGTGGGTCGGACAGCGCCAGGATGGCCTCATCGGTGGCGATGGGAAAACCTGGCGTAGCGCGAAAGGCTGGGTCTTTTAGCGCAGCCGCCAGGCGCTTGAGATAGTCAGCAGCAACTCCTGGATCGGGGTGATAGGTAGTTGCTTCTTCATGCCAGAGGATTGGTTGGTTGCCATGTGTAGTCATGGGACATCGCTTTCTGTTACCACTCAATTTGAATACGCAGTCGGGACGGTGACTGGCCGTTCACTTGGCTATGGAGGAAGGTGCGGAAGCGCTCCTCCAACGCGTCAGGTGTACAGGGCATACCTGCCCGTGTCAGCGCCAATAGGAGATCAGCGCTATCGAAGGTCACTTTTTCCAATCCACGCAGGGCGTCCTGCATAGCATCAACCAGTTCATGCGTGATCTTCGGCGGCAGTGCGCCCGTGCGTACAAAGGCTTGCAGAACGTTGCGGACACCATCAGGCAGGAGTTCAATCGTTTCCTGTGCGGTTGGCTTGCTCAATTCCTCACGCAGCGTAGTCGTCCACTGCGTATAGAGCAGATCCAGATCTTTCTCCAGTTCCGCCAGACGTTGAATGGCTGGGGCATCCACTGTTTGTGGCTCGCTCTGGGGACTATAGCCACAGTGGGGGCAAGTCACTTGGTTGCGCAGGTCGGCTGCTGTACAACCAATGCACGTCACTAACTTCTGCACCTTCTGTTCCCATTGCTGCAATTTGGCGGCGGGTAGCAAATCTAAGCCAGATAGCGTCTTAAGCTGTAAGTGGCGGCTATCCTTTACAAGGGCCTGCTTGCGCGCATCTTCCGTAGGCGTAAGACGTGCGCGGGTGTGCTGTTCAAGGTAGACTTGCGTGTAATGATCATGCAGGTTTTCCAAGCCGCCATTTAGTCGTGCCCGCGCCGTAGGTGTGAAGCGCTGATTCGGATCTTGCAAGAGCGCTTGATATTGGGAGCGCGTCTCCTGTACCGCCTTTTGCCACTGATGAGTCGTGGGCAGATGATTCTCGGCCTGATAGACATATTCCAGACTTGGTCGCAGGGCATCCAGCGTCTGTTGTAAGCGCTCCATCTCCTGCAGGGTTGCGCGTCCACGCAAAGAGCGCTTTATCTCGACTTCACTCATGGCAAAGTTGCGAAAATGACCAGGTGTTTTAATACGGGTTAGATTCTCCAAAAGCTGACGATAGGTTTCCAACTGCTCACGCCATTCCCGGATTTCTGCCTCGGTCAACACCATGAAACGCCAATAGCCGATGCCCTTGCGTAACCGTTCCAGCGCGGTCAGTGTTCGCTCCAGTTCACGCTCCACGGTACTCTTCAAACTTTGCACCGCCAAGCCATGCTGCGCACTTTCTTGAATCAATGCTTCGGGCAGGTCAAGACCAGTAAAAAGTGTGCGCAGCGTCTGTTCAGGGAGCGCCTTGGGACGCGCAATCGCATGAAACCGTACAAGTTCTTCCACACCTATCTGGGCCGCCTGCTCCAGATCGTCAACACCGATGCGTAGACCACGCAAATTGAGTACGATCTCGCCCTGACGCACCAAGGTGAGGAGGATGACAGCCAACCACTCTGGCTCTAGCCGTGTATGCACCATACGCTCACGTCGGCTGTCACCGGTGAGCAAATCGCTTCGATTGAGAACATGATCAACCGGTAAGCTTGCCAGTTTTTGTAAAAGCGGTTGCACATAAGGTGACTTTTCCAGTTCAAAGAGCCATGCGCCGTTCTGCAAGCGCGCCAGGTGCAACCCTTCCAGCAAACTTTGGGCAGGACGGGTGACAAGACCGCCGGCAATGGCGCGCAGTGTGGCATTAGCAACCTGGGGCAGCGTCATTTGTGTTAACTGAAGACCAACAAATTTCGGGTAGTTTGGATAGCGCTGTTCAAATTGCGCTGAGAACAACGCGGCGGTCAACTGAAAGACTTGATCACGGAGACCCAAGTTGCCAAAGGATAAGCGATGGGCTGCGATCAACTCTGTCACCGCCAGAACCTTGTCGCAATAACGTACAGAAAAAGAACGGGCCAAATTGTCTCTCAGCCAATTCGCCAGTTGCTGACGATGCTCATCAGCTTTGCGTTCATACTGTGATTTGTTACTGCCAGACGAAATGGTGCCCATCTCACGGGCGCCGGCGTAGAGGCGTAGCAATTTATCAAATGTGTTGTCGCGTTGTTTCAGAACAAAGTAAATCTCATCCTCAGCCGTGTGGCTCTCTTTGCCATTCTGTGTGTAGAGGCCGAGGAAGTGGATGTAGAAGTCCCGTTCAGGTTGCGCCGTTGATCGCTCGTTGGTCGCACCCAAGAAAATATAGCCATCACGGGTAATCCCATGCCCTGGCCAAGGGATCTCCCGTTGCCAAATCCGAAAGCCCGGCACATAAGCGCTATCCGTCAGTTCTAACGCGTAGACAAGCAGATCAAAGTAGTAGCGATCCAAGGCGTCAGTATCTAGCGTATCAGCCCGTTGCCGAACGAGAGCATCGAAATCTACATCCTTATGCAGGTCAAGATAATACTGACCGTTCTCGGGATTGCGTGAGATAAACTGACCACTGACTGCACGTAAAATTTGCTCTAGCGTTGCTTCTACACTGGTCAGCAGAAAATCGGCGTCCTGTTCCGGTATGGGAAGACTGAGGCATAGTTGATCGCGTAACTCTTGAGCAGTCAACCCAATCGGCGCTTTTAGATCGCCCACCGTTAACCGATGTAGCGCTAGGGCATGAATAACACGGCGGGCTGCCTCACGATATTCGGGCCGCACGCCACTTTGTACCTTATCTTCTAGCACGCGGCTCTTCTCAAGCACCTCTCTCACTTCAGGAATGGCCCGATAAGAGGCATCGGCCTGAATGGCACGCCAGTAGCTATCAAAAGACAACAGGCCGGGGCGATCCGTTGGCACATTTTGATTGAGTAGTTGCTGCATCTCCTGGCTGATTTCACGGAGCGCTTGCCGCTTCTCGATCAAGGTCACTCGTTCAAAGGTATCCAGGTAGGCCGGATGAACCGGGAAGAGCGCCACAAAGTCATCCAGGTGTTCAGCCATTTCGTTGTATAGCGTTGTATAGCGGGCCAAGTGGTTGCGGATCAACTTCATCTGGCGCGGTTCTTTCTTGAGCAACCGTCGGGCGACAACGTAGGCGACATCCTCACGCACAATGCGCACCTGGGAAAAGCGATCCTTCACCCGGCGCACAGAATCGGCTGCAAATTGAAACCGGGGATTGTCGAAGAGCGCTTCTTGTAGACCAGCGATAAAGCGGAACCGACTTTGCGAGCAAACTTCGCCCACCTCACGTAAGAAAGCTAGATCGAGTACCAATTGTTATCGGTACGCGAAGTGAGATACTCTAGCATCTCGTCAATGACAACCAGCAAGCCGCGTTCCGGGTACTTGGCATGAAAGGCCGCCATCATAGCCGTCAGCAGGTCTTTTGTGTTGGGCGCTTGAGTCATGGAGGGAAAGTGATGGACAACACCAAGCTGGGCAAGCCCCTGTTCGAGATAGCCTAGCACTACATCGCGCAGGGGCATCTGGGTCGCGCCAAACTCCTGACGTACCACCCAAAAAGTCCCGGCAATCGAGTTCAATCCCTGGATCACAGCCGGGTGGGTCACCGTTGCACCGAGTGCCGCATGTTCGGCGACCGCAGAGAGTACCGACATCAAGTGTGATTTCCCGGTGCCATAGTTGCCCACCACAAAGAGACCGCCACCCCGTTCCGTTGCCTGCAAGTCGAGTATCGGTAAGATTTGGCGCAAGATCACATCAGCCATGCGGTCGGAGATGACATAGGTGGCCACCAATCGTTCAGCTTGGCTCCGATCATCGGCTGAACGAAGCTGAACCACACTTTCAATTGGATCAAAATGAATCAACTCGCCATACTTCATGACTACTTCCTATCGTTGGTTGGCACTCCCGTTGTACCTGAGTTGAAGTGTGCTACTTCGTTTTGGGGGTGATGGTTTGGGTAAGTTGGGCTTTACAACGGTTTGAATTTCTGATCATGCAGCAAAATCAGATGGGTGCGTGCTCGTGAACAGCCGACATAGAGGACTAGATGTTGGTCTCTGTGTGCGGTTTCATCTAGTTCTGCGATCAAGACAACCCTTCGTTCCAATCCCTTGAATTGATGAATCGTGTTCACCTGAACATGGTTCGGCAATCTCGGTGTACTGCGTGTGAGCATGAAATTGCCAAGCGGTTGACCTTCTGGCAATGCCGAACGATGCTCCCCGCGCGGTGTTAAAATCACTACGTCTTGGAGGGCAATTGCTTCCTCGTTGATCAAGCGATGGAGCGTTTTGCGGAGGAGGCGAAGCATCTCCTCTGTTGACTCGTATGCTAACCATTCAGGTGCATGACCTAGTGGCCCATGTGCTTTGAGCCGGGAGCCTTGCTGGTGGAAGCCAGCGACGAGCCGATGAATTTCCTGCGTATTCCGGCAATTTTCATACAAGGGAAAAGGCGAGCTGTCGATTAGCCCAGGAATTTGATCGACACCGCGGTAAAGATTTTGATTATCATCAAAAAATACATACATGATCCCATGCTGAGGATCATGCAACAGTTCACCAAGAGCCAACCACCAATTTTCCTTGAAATCTTGGCCCTCATCGATCACAATGGCATCAAAGCGAGCGCCAAGCGTATCCACTGCTTCCAGCATCAGGTCAGGTAAGAACTCGTTATAGTAAGCATCCCGGTCACGCGGTGGGATGGCCTTGATGCCGGCTTCTTGAATCAAACTTTCACAGAGGTTATGGAAATGCAGGACTGTAACCCCTTCGTCTGCCCGCTGCGTCAAATATTGGGCCAATGGTGCATTGAAGCAGGTGAGCAAAACATTGAATCCTTCTGTTGCAAGTCGGCGCGCCTTTTCTAACGCCAACATCGTCTTGCCCGACCCGGCACAACCTTGAATGGCCGCTCGCCGTTGGAAGCTGAGGAGGTCGAGAACGCGCATCTGCTGTTCTGTCAGTTCGATAAGTCGCTCATCTTCATAGGCTAACTCAACACCCAAAGGTGTACGCAACTGGAAAGACTTCGCCAATAGATCGGTGAGCAGTCGAAGGCGATCCACACCTAACACCCCGTTACGACCATCGCTATTGCGGTAAAAGGCAAAAGCTCGGCGTATGGCCGTTTCTATATCCTGCAATGCCGTCTGATCTAGCACAATTTCTGCCGGAAGGTCAGGTCGTAACTGAGTTAAATGGACAACGACATCAGGGAAAGCTACTGCATGACCCATCGTCACCCACCGCTGCGGCCACTGCGGCAAGTCCTGGAGTTTCTCTAAAAGCGTATGCTTACTGGAACGAGCTTGGTTCACCGGGTCCTTAATGGTGAATGTCTCACCGTTTCGATTCTCTGAGGTCCAGATACCGGAGGTAGCGTTATAGTGAATAGCGCCGCCCTTTACTTCTAGTATCAACACCCCTAGCTCAGGGTGAGCAATGACGAAATCGGCTTCACCATCTTGTGCATCGCTATCTGGGCGACGCGAGAGCCACGCTACGCTGTAAAAAACCACAAATGGGTTAGGAAGTTGGCTCAAGGCAGCATAAGTCGAACGTTCAGCCGAACGTTTAGGATCTTGTAATACATTTTCTGGCAACCGTTCTGGGTAGATGTGAGGCATATACAACCTATGTCTATGTTATTTTTCGAGCAACCTAATAATTCACATAATCTGGACCTACGGTACTACTGGTCATAAATAGCTTATTATTGAACCTACATTCAGCGACGTATGCCATAACCGAAATCTTTCGCTTCAGTGGCAAACAGAATTCTGCCTGCGCTCTCTTTATTGTTAGTAAGTTTGTACCAATCATGTGGTAAGAGTGGTAATTTAGCATTTAACATGGAAGATAACTTACGATATTTCTCTTATTTAACGAGATAGTGTAATCTACATTAATTAAAATTACTAATTTATATATCCATAGAATGATTAAATAATTTTTCGCTCTCCTGAAAGCTTATAGAATCGATGCGTAAATGTTGCAAGCAGCCCAAAGACTAATATACGGGAGGTGGTGTTTAGCTATACTGGGTAAAAAGGATGAAATCATACACTATTTTGCTGATTATCTTATCAGCAAAATAAGTATTCTAAGCTTACAGTAAGCTTGCTGTTTATTGGCGGTAAGAGGTAGTAACTGAGGAGTAAACTTTGTTATTTGCAATACATCAGAAGCAGATTACGATGTTTTGACTGCCATTTCCTTCTCATACTACTTCAATCAAATCTATCTTCATACAAGTTTACTCATCGAAGCACTATATTGCTCAAATAAGCTCTAAAATCGTTACTAATGCAACAGAACTATCCGAAACTATTCAGCCCCGGCTAGCACATACTGGGTGCTATGCGCTTGGCCAATGCGTCGGAGCAGACCCAGTTGGAGCAACGTGCGTAAATCCCTGCGCACCATCTGCTCAGAAATGGCGACATCAGTTAGGGCAACGTATTGCGCCGTCGTGATAGCGCCGTGCTCTTGCAAGAAAGCGAGGGCCGCCTGCTGGCGTGGGTTGAGGTCATATCCCTGCCATCGCAGGCCAGGTGATTGCTTTTCGGTTGGTGGTGTTACTTGGAGGGTGTAATACGCCCAACGGCGGGACCCTTGCATCGCCACAACGCCGTTCTCGACCAAGCCACGGAGTTCACGCGTCGCCAGCCCTGGATCGACATTGTTCAGCCGTCAACAATCCCCATTCGTCATCTGTTCATGGCGATACAAATAGGCCAGCGCCGTTCGTTGGCGGCGATGGAGCGGCAAGCCGGCAAACCGATTGAGCCAGGTGGCGGTAGCCGGATCCAACAAGGTATGGTTAGAGAAAACTACCCGGAAGTAACTGCGTGTATCGTGAAAACGCGGTGGCTCTAGATGGGCCTCATGCCGCGCGGCCAACATGGCGCGAATCCCAGAGCCGCGATTCTCCACCAGGCCGCGCTCACCCAGCAGCCGCATGAGAAGCTGGTTGCGCGTCGACTGCGCTTGTTGCAGGTTACTTTTATTAACCGGACCAAAGAGACCGCCAGGGCTTTGAATCGCCAAACGGCATTGACCAGCGCTTCCCGCAGCGCCTCCTCGGGATATTCGGGCAAGGTGCGATGGAAGATGCCTTCAATGAGCGTACTTTGGCGCATATTGAGCAGACAGCGTTGCACCGCCTGTTCGATCAGCTCCGGCAGCGCGCCCTCAAACTGGGCATTGTCCAGAAAGCGTTCCCCCCGTGGCCCTTTGCCGCCTGCTTCTACGCCTGGATACCGGACAAAGGTGAGCATCAGGGCGGGATAGAAGCGCTGGGGCCAAAGACCAAAGACGAGTAGACCGGCCAAGGTGGGATGCACGCCCTGGTCGTCCTGGCCAATCATTTCTAACGCCAGCAACTGCTCCACCTGTGTTTTGTCATCGAGCCGCAAGCGGCGCCACACACGCCCGCGCTGCTGTTTCACACGTCCCAAGTAGGCCGACAACAAATCAAGATTTAGGTCATCCAAGGTCATCTGTGGCACGAAGGCCCGATCAAACAGCGGCTGACCACGTCCAGTGACATACGAAAAGGTTTCATACTCGGTCATGCGCCGGTTCTCGTTGCCAACGCGCAAGAAGGCGCCGCTCTGCAGACCGCTGGGGGCATAGTAACAAGGCTTATAGAGATAGTCACATTCAGGCACTTCCGCTACCAGGATGCGCTGTCCCTCGACCTCGACTACAGCAATATCCAAAGCAATTGGCGGCATCATGCGCGCCGACAACGTCGTCAGCTCGGTGAGGACGGTTTGTACATCCTCCACCCCGGTGACCGCAAACTGTTGGGCTTCATCCAGCCCCAGCACAATCACGCCACCCATAGGGCGATTGGCAAAGGCTGAGAGAGCCTCATAAAGGCGTTGGGGCACGCTACGGCGTGCCCGTTTTACCTCAATGGTCGCATCCGCAAATTCGCCGCTACGCACTGCGGCAATGAGGTCGAGTGCGTCTTGTTTGTCCATCGCAATCGGTTTCTATTGATGCACGAAAATCACTGGTATGCCCATTTCACCACACGGGCTGGTGACACAAAAGCGATCATACCTGGGCGTGATGGCAGTTGTTCGGCAAGGACAGGCATAAAAAAAGCGCCCTGACCAAAGTCAGAGCGCAAGGGCATGGATACAAGGCCCTGCCGGGTGGAACCTCAGTGGTGGAGCAGCTTGGCTACCCAGGACTCCAGGCGATTTTGTTGGAGTAAGTCGTTGGCATCCTGTCCGCTGGGGACGAAAACAGCGATAAACTGCGGTTGCGTTACCCCTAATGCACACAGTGCAGTCAACGCTTCCTGCGTAATGTTCTCTTCATCGGCCCACAAGATAACCTGCTGATACCCCTGCTGGATCACCTTCGCCACCGCGGCCAATACCGCAGAGCGCAAGAGATTGCCTTGGGGACCCCACGAGAGAACATCAACGCCCCAGCCATGACACACTTGCCAGAGAGAGATGGCGTTCAACTCACCTTCCACCAGGATGAGCGTTGTCGCCCCGGTAAGCAAAGGTAAGCCAAAGAGCAAGCGCTCTCCGCCAGCTTTCTGCCCATAGCGTTCGCGTTTGGTCAGGGTCGCGGCCAGATAGCGATACTGGATGGCTTGCAGTGCGCCATCTGTCCACCACGGTAGAAAGAGGGCGTCCTCATGACGTGCGCGCCGCACATGCCACGCTTTGCCATAGCCCAAGCCCCACGCCTGCCAGGTCGCCGGGGTAAAGCCACGGCCTTGCAAATAGGTGCGGCCAGCTAAACCAACCCTCGGATCGGCGAGGCGTTGCACCGCTTGTGCCAGCCAGGCAGTGGCTTTCTCCTGCCACATGGCGCTACACCAATCAGGCGATGGCTTTGCTTTCACCATCTGTACGGGCTGGCTTTGCCGCCATGAGCGTGCATACAGCGTCGCCACCGCTTCACGAAAGCTCAACTTGTCGCGCCGCATGAGGAAATCAAAGCCATCACGCCAGCCACTGATCGTTGGTTCACCAGTACACTGCCGGCAGAACCACCGACCACCCCCTTCGGCAAAGGGTTGGACATGGAAGCGGTCCTCACCGCCACAGAACGGACAGGGGCCGGCATACTCTCCACCGTGGCTCTTCGCCACTTTGTGCAATTCGCCGCCAATCAAGTCCAGCAGGTTGATCTGCTGTTTAAGGCGGACAAACTCCGCCCTACGCATCAGCATGATCCACCCCCTTTCCTTGATGGCATTGTTGCCGTAACAGGAACCGTTGAAACCGGCGCAAGTGTCGGTAGAAACCTTGCTTGCCCCATTGGCGACGCACAGCCTGTGCATTGCGCCACGACATGGGGGACGACAGACGAAAGCGACGAGGCCGTTGTGGCCGATGATGTGCCATTGCTTTCCTCCTTCCGCGGGAAAGCAGCGCCAACCCTATGCTGTCCACCCGGAAGCGGGCGACGCAACGGTCTGACCCGCTTTCCGGCATTTGAACCCATATCCAGCACTAATCGCGCATTAGGCAAAGAACCACCTGCGCGATCAGGGCCGAAAAACGATACGATTGGTAAAGAACCTGCTGGAACCCTTCGCACCAGCGGTTGATGGACAAGTCTCCTTCTCCGCCAACCGCTGCTGTGAAAGGTATCCTTTTCCCTAGCGGCATGTGGCCAGCTAGGGAAAAGGACCATTGATGAGGGGGTGACAAGGGGCCAGGGTGATAAGGCGAACGGGAAAATTCACCTTGTCATCTTGTCACCTTGTCAGGGAACCTTAACCCACCTGTGTGCGCGGCAACAAGGTTGCCAAGACTGCCGGCAGCAAGTAGAGGCGCTGCAATTCGACGACGCGCTGACAAATCGGCTGTAACGCATCGACATCGCCATCCGGGATGACAATGGCGGACGTACGCGCTTTGTCCTGCGGCAGAGCACCAGGAATGGTGCCTTGCCCATCGGTGATGAGCAGCACCCAGTGGGTCGGCCAGCGGCGCCAGGCTTCCGTTAGGAAACGGAAACAAGTGCCATCCCGGTTACGCCACTGGGCATCGACGGCAAAGAGCGGCGTCGCGTCTTCGGCGTGGGCGACGGCGGCCTGTTCGTCAAAGAGCAGACCCACCACTTGCCCGCCGCTGGCTTTGACCGCCAACGCCAAGGCTTGGGCGGCAATGAAAGCGGCCCGCTGCTTGTACCCCTGCATGGACGAACTGACATCCACGCCAATGAGCACATTCGGCGCCGGTTGCACACGCCCCGGCAAGGCCAGCCGAAACGGGAAGTCCCCTCTAGCGGCTGCCTGGCGATCAAAGCGCCCTGGCGCCAGCACCTCGAAGGCGCCACGACGCGTGTCGAAACGGGGGCGAATCTGCCGCGCCAGTTGCACCGCTTCAGCGTGGGGCGGCACCAGACGATAGACCTTAGTGAGGGTTGCCATCCCACCGGTGCCGCGCCACTGACCGACATGCCGCTGAATCTCATCCAACAGCACACCAGCGACTGGCCCGCCGCTTTGACTACGCGGCCCAGCCATCGGCATAAACGGTGGATGCACTTGCCGCAGTTCGGGGAAGGTGACGATGAGACGCTGGAGGAAATCGGCGATCTGGGCCGGCGCCAGCAGGGCGGCTTCGGCAACCATATCGGCCAGATGGATGCCCAGAGCCCCATAGGGCGCGTTGCCCCAGTCGGCGGCGGCCTGTTCCTGGAATGGTTGGTCGGGATATGCAAAACGGCAGTAGAGGAGCAGGTCGCCGGCGGCTTCGACAAAGGTTTGCGCCTGGCTCAGGTTGCGTCGATACACTTGGCTTTGGGTATCGGCCACGGCCTGCCGTGTTGCCGTCAGGGCGGTATGCAAGGAGGGAAAGATGGTTTCGACCAGGCTTTCCCCCTGCACATCCAAGACCAGGTTGACTAACCAGTGCGGTATCGCTTCCTGTCGCGCCATGGCGTGGATCGCCGGCAGCGGCTGAAGAAAGTGACTCGCCTCGTGCGCCAACAATCCCACCGAGACCAATTCGTGGTCGGGAATGGGACAGCCACAGAAGGCCACCGGCATGAAGATGACCGTGTGACCATCGGTGCTAGCTGTGTCGCGTTGCGTTTCCAATAGCACACGTGCCGGCAGCAAACGCGCCGTGGCTGGCGCTACTGTCGACAGCAACTGATTGGCGGTGCGTTCGAGCATGGCCAGTTTGCGTTGTTGTGCGATCATGATGGCCTCCTCTACAAAGCAATACCCAGTCCATGCAGCAGATGCCGATAGCCTTCCGCTGCGGCCCGATCCAGGATGTGCAATCTGACCAGATAGCGCTGCAAGATGCGGGTGTCATCAGGCGCTTGTGCGGTGGACAGATGCTGATACTCAATCGGTAGGGGCAATTCCCCCTGGTCAACCGACTTCCACGAAGCGCGAATTGCGTCGGCCAGCCGTTGCTCGAAGAGGGCAGCGACGGCGTCAGCCATCTGCACTTCGATCGGTTCGACCCGCCGTAACAAAGCCGGATCCAGGGCGCTGCCCCAGGGGTTGGCGGCTAGCACGATGTAGACCGCGCTGGCCGGGGCATACTCGACACCCCAGAGCGGGGCTTCGACCAGCCGCAAGGGGGTCGTACTTGCGATACCCATTGCCTGGACAACTTCCACTGGCGCGACTTGCAACGGGCGCATCAAGAGGTCTTGAGCGCGCACATTGAAGCGGGTCAACTCATCCAGAAAGAGCAGCACCTGTTCGCCAGCACGCGCACGACGGAAGGTGCGGGCAAAGATCCCAGGCAACTCCTGCTTGTCGGTGCGCAACCCGACTAGATCGGCGTCGGCAAAGGATTGACAGCCCGCCACCTCCTCAAAACCCCACCCGTTGCTAGTGGCGCACAAACGCACCGCGCTTGTTTTGCCGGCGCCGGTTGGGCCGATGAGAAAGGGAATGGCGTGCGCGGCCAGGAAACTTTGCACCTGATCGGCCAGGTCGGTAATGGCACGACGAATGGCTTGCTGCACTTCATCACAGAAGGTGAGTGCTGCCGGTTGAACGGCTACACCTGAGGGTTGCGGCGCCGTGGGTGAAGGAGGTTGCGAGGGCGCCGTCGCTGTGCCATTGGCCACACCGTTCATGAGAAATTGGCTGTCAATGGTGAACGCCAGGGCCAGAATATGCTTACACGGCATGTTAATCTGCACCCCACGCGTCTTCCAGTCCTGACAGCTACAACCCACCTTGAGGGTGCCATCGCTACGGCGTTCGATGCCGGTTGTATGATGCAGGTTGACCAATGCCTTGACCTGATCCACACCCTGATCTACTACTTGCAGCGCGGCTTGTAGAATAATCTCACGGGCGCGTTGGACACGATTGGGATCGACATTGGTTTCGTGTTGCAGTTGCGTAAAAATACTCATCTGGTCTCCTCTCGGGTTGGCCCGTGGGGAGACGCATTGGCCGCGCCCGGTGTACAGGACGCGGCAATGCGTCCCGTTCCGGGCAATACTTGTGAAACTCCTCTGTACTGCTGTGCTTCCTGTCGCTGGCTACGGCGCCGTCACGCCCGCTTCAGGGTCGCTGGCGGCGACAGCCTGTGCGGCATCAGCAACGATGCGTTGCCGGCCCTGCGGTCGTCGATTGGATGGACAGTGGGTGAAGGGGCAATACCGACATTCCCAAGGCTCGACCGGCTGCGGTGATGGCGGTTGGGTCGCCAATGCATCGCACAGGATGTTCCGCACCCAACCTTCGACTTGCACCAGTTCATCCGCCGCCGGGGCCTTCACGTCCACACTGCACAGATCGGCCATGGTCAGATAGACCAGGCGAAAGTGCTGTGGCGGTGGGTAGCCATTGCGCGCCAGTAGCCAGGCATAGAGCTTGAGCTGCTTGACATGCCGCGGCTGGGGCAAGGTCATGCCGGCGAGGCCGGTCTTGCCCAGGTTGACGGTCTTGAAGTCGAAGAGCGTGCGGTGGGCAAGGTCATAGGCGTCGATGCGCCCAGTGACAAAGGCGGCCAGCCCCTCGTCCTCGACAAAAGCCGTCAAGCGCCGTTCGGTCAAGCTGCCGGCGTCACCACCCAACTCAGCAAGTGCGTGGTGGATCAGCTTGCCACGCAGCCGCGCCCAGTGTTCCATCGGCGTTTCTAACGGATAACCTTCGTTGCGACCCAACCAAGTTTTGTACTTACACCCTAACAAGCTGGAAACCCGTAACACGGGATAGCCGGTCTGCCGGATGCTCTCAACCACCTCATCCGGCTGGTTGGCGCCGTAGAGCGCCGCCAGCAGGTGGGGTGGAAAGGGACATGTCGGCTGTAAGCGTTGCCGCGCACAAGCCAGACAGGCCGGATAGGCAACCGGATCACGGGTGACTTCACACAGCCAAACCGGTTGTGTTGTCTCCTGTACATTCACTGTTGTTTGCTCATGGACTCCTGTAATCATGATCAACTCCTCTCGTCACTTTGGGCGAACGGATACTGGCGCGCCGCTTGAGCAAGCGCATCAATACCCGCTCGCTACGCAATGGTTGTTGGTACTCCGCTGTTAGTTCATGCTAATGTACGAGGGCAGATGTTTCTGCCAATCGCGCCGCTGTCTTGTCTGGTCGGTGCGTTGGGCATGGCGCCGGGGACGCCTGGTCGAAAGGGGTGCGTCTGTCCGGATCTGCCCTTGTTCGGCTTGCCCAACAGGTTTTTGGGCCGCGTTGAGCAAAACCAGCAACACGAGTAACGACCAGAGCAACGCAATGCACCCCAGAACCAACAGATAGAGCAGGGGAAACCAATGCAGTAATGTGTGCAGGAACGCTTCTGTCATACAACCTCCTCTATGTGAACGATGGGAAACAAAAGAGCGCCCTCGCAACGAAGCCAGGGCGCTCAGGGTGTGGGCATGGGGACCAGTGTATGTGAACAGCGACCGCGAATCATCTTAGCCGTCGCTGGTAGTCCCTGTGCTTGCCATGGAGCGCACAGGCTTCTCCTGAGGGAATCATGTGGGTATTAAGGCTATCTTGGCATGGCTAGAAGCGAGTCAGGTCTGATGGGGTTGCCGCCGTTTGGTCGGCGGTCTCCGTCTCATCTTGCCCATTGCTGCCACCCAAGAAGAGTACCCGATGGGCGGTCACTTCGTTGGTCGAGCGGGCATTGCCTTCCTTGTCGATAAAAGCGCTGGCGGCTTCCAACTCGCCCTTGACTAACACACGGCGCCCTTTGCTCAGATGCTCGGCGCACACTTCGGCCAGCCGTCGCCAGATGGTGACGCGTACCCAGGTGGTCTTTTCATGTTTGTTCCCACCCTCGTCGAGCCAAACCTTGTTGACGGCCAGATCAAAATGAGCGACGGCCACACCACTGGGGGTGTAGCGCATCTGCGGCTCGTTGCCTAAGTTTCCAATCAACAGAATCTCGTTGTACATAAATTGCCTCCTCTGTTCCTTGTCATGCGGAAATACACTTCTGTGAAACGATAGAACGATATGCAGTTGTTAAGGTCCCATTGCCCGGGGGCCAAGTGGCCACCCTTTGGTTCCTGGCGATAGCGCCTGAGAACCAAAAGAAAACAGCCCACAAGGACTGCATCCGTTCGTGTGGATGCACCTCCTGTGGGCTGCGCTCTTCTGCTACTCAGGTATTGGGTTAGTGGGCCAGTAATTAGCGCTCAACACTCCAGCGATCGGCTACCACTTCCACAATACTGCGGTGAACCGGTTGGGTTTCCCCCTTTGGCGATAGTGCCGGCTCTACCTTTTCTTCACTGGCCGCGCGTTGCAGAAAGTCGCTGAGGGTCTCGTAGACATCCCGGCTTTGTAACCAGCCATGCACGGCGATCATCTGATTTTTGCGTAACTCCAACCCTTGCTGGACACCGCCGGGGAACAGCACGGTCACATAATCAAAACCGCCTCCGTCTCGTGCTGGTCGGTTGGGCCGCTGGGTATCGCGGCGAACGGAAATACGTGCATACAAATTGCCGTCATACGTCCAGGGTTGGGTCTTGATTTGTCCGCGTAAATGCACCTCATTCATGAAACTTCCTCCTGTGTCTTCCTGTTTGCTGGACGGGTCCGCCATCTCGTTACCTACGCGTCCACCCTCGCGGCCAGGGACGGGGCCGTGGGTGGCGGTTGGACCAAAGTCCACCGGGCCAAACACACGACTCACCACTCTTCTACCCACAGCCCATCCTCACGCAGCAGAGTGCTGATATCAGTGGCTTTGCCATGCTTGGCCGCGCCTTTGGCTTCGGCGACCAGTCGATGACGTCCTTCGGGCGTTACTGCACAGAGCGCCACATACCCTTGAAGGTCAGCCTGGTTGCGCCACTTCTTCATCCGCCGTTCGGTGTCACCGCTTTCACCTTCCACTTCAACATAAACTTGCTCGGCGGCGCTAGTCAACAAGACATCGGGTTGAGCAGGACCAGAGACCGACGGGCAAACTTGGGTGGCGAAACCGCGCCGACGCGTTTGATACGTGAAAGTGCAAACCAAGGCTGCATGTTCATTCTGCCGCTCACCGCCATGCTCGGCCAGCAGTTGTTCCCATTCTGACACGACGGGCTTTCGGTCGAGGGCTAGTATGACTTGCTTGCCAAGGTCGGTAAGCATAACGATGGCAGCGAGATTGCGCCCAATGCCCAACGTTTCCATGCGCCACAACCCAGCCTCCGCCATCTGTGTGAACATCCGTTTCAATGATCCGGCCTTGGCTGAAATGCCAATATAAATACTCAATTCTTGCGCAATGGCGTGGCGCAGAGACCACCCGGTTTGCGCAAGAAGCGCCAGGGTTAGCCCTTCCCGCTGCCAATTGCGGAAATGGTGGGCGAAGATAGCTGGTGGCGCCTCTGATAACACAATCTTCGGCAAGGCCATTACGCCATCGTACTTGCTGGCAACCTTGACCGTAGACAATGCGCCATTCGCTGTATGGGCTGGCGCAGCTGAGGTTGCTGGCGGACAGGACGATGTACGCAACCCCGTTAACTCATCCAGCAACTGCTGGTTTGCCCTGCGTAACTCTTGAAGCTCGCGTCGCAGTTGATGGATTTGACTATCATCGGTACGGCGCCAAAGCAAGCCCGCCTGATCATGGCTTGGTTGGATCGTTAGAAAGAAAGCTTGCCAGCCGTCAATGGTGAGCCGTTGAAAGAAAGTAGGGTCTTGGCGACGGCGTTCTTCCACGGCTGCGGCCGCCAGTTTGCGCGCCAACTCTTCCAGCAAGCGATTGTAGGCGCGCACCTGCTGTTCCGCCAGGGTACGTAGCCGTCGTTCTTCATCGAAGAGTTGCAGTTGGGTCCAGCCAAAAGCTTGTATCTGGCTCGCTGCCATGTTCTCCTTGTCCAGGTAACAACGCGTCGATACGCGCGAATGCCCCATTGAGGGCCAGGATGGCCTCATCATAGGTTGCGCTGCCGGCGGTATAGCGGGCAGCTACCGCCGCCGCATCAATGAGGGCATGGCGCGCGGTGGCTGTAGCGGAAGTGCCACTCTTATGCCGTGCATAGATGCGCTCGGTCAGCAACATGGCTGTCACCGGGTCGCTGTTTGTGTTGTTGAGCAGTTCATACAACGCCGTCCCATCAGTTTGTAAGCGCACCGTTTCGGCAGCAGCTTGACGCGCCAGGCCGGCGGCTTGCCATCGGTCCGGCGTCAACAAAACCAGTGTATCTGCCTCCATCGGTGTGACCACACGTCCCAGGAAGCCCAACCCGATAACCACAACCAGCAGAACAGCCGCAATGACACCGATTCTGGCTTGACGGTTGCTAAAGCCGATCTCGATCTCCATGCGTTTCCTTCCACCCATCCGCCTCAGCGCTGATCCATACGAAAGGTACTTATGGCATACACCCGAACGGAAAACGCTGGGGTGAGGCCAAAGAAGAGCGTGGTTGTACCACTGGCATCAATGCTCACCGTGTCATTACCTTCATCGACAGCAATCGTACCCAGAGCAGGTGCATGGCCCTTATGCTGGAGGTCTTGTGTCGCCTGTGTAAAAATGAAGCCTGGTTCCGTAGCCACACAGTCACCCCTCAGCCGCGTTTCGCCCACATTTTGAAAATGCGTCACATCCACACAACGCGCCGCGGCTGTGGCCGCGCCATCAGCGGCCAGTTGCAGCCGCGACCGCAAGGTGAAGTAACGCGGCACATCAATGGTAAGACTAGCTAAGGGCAATAACACAGTGATTATCACTAGCGCGTTCCACACCATATCGCCGTGGCCTTGTCGCAGCCATGCTTGTGGCCACCACTGGGTATGCTGCTCTCTCTGCACTTGCTTTACCAACCTTCCTTGCGAAAGACGCTGACCGCTTCACCGTTAAGTGGCTCATTGGGGGCGCCAAAGAACGGCATCAGGCTACCAAAGAAGTTAGGCACTTCCCATTGCACACTCACCTGCACCAGGCCGCCTGGGTGACTATCGGCTTGAATGGCAACCGTGTAATCACCGATGCCAGCTTGTAAGGCGCGGTTGGCCGCATTCAGCGCTTCGCCGGTAACATTACGTTGACTGACGGAGGCAATGCGTGCCGCATAGTTCACCGCGTTATTGGCCGTGACCGAGGCATAGCCGGCCAGGGCCAAATTGACCAAGGCTAGTGTGACCAACGCCATGAGCGGGAGCGTCAAAGCGCCTTCCACCATATCGCCCTGGTTGCCAAGCAGCCATCGTCGCATGGGCTGGCTCCTCTCCTAAAATGAACCATTTACGGTGCCGAGTCTGGCGGCCAGCTTGGTCCCAATGCTGAACCAGAGGGTCACGGCGGCAACGACGATAGCAGCGAGGATGAGGCCTCGTTCCACCATATCCCCATCGGTTTCCAACAAAAAATCTTTGAAGCTCACGGTTTTACTCCTTTCACCCGTTTCCTACGGGTCAAGCCAACAAAAAAAGGGACTCCCGCCCAGTGCGGAAATCCCTTTCGACAAAATCATACTATGATCCGCTCGGTTTGTCAAGAGGGATTAGAAATTTTGTTCCGATGTGATGGGTCGATTTTCGGGGGGTAAGCATCTGCGCTTCCGTTTGTCTTACGAATGTATCCACTAACCAACTTGAGCGCTTGGACAACTGGCGCTAATTCTTGCTCATGGACGGTGTCGATGGCTTGCAATAACTCATACAGTTGTTGGGCTTGCCGACGCTGCTCAAAGGTCCAAGCGGACTTGTGTGTGAGGGGACGTTCATTACCTGTCAAGGCTATCTGACTAGCGAGCAACCGCTTGTAATCGAGGATAGCAATAGTTGTACGATAAATGCAGACATTAGTTTGATTGAGGCGATGCCATAAATGATCCTGTTGCGGCACAGTTGCCGGCGCAAGTAAGCGGTGAAGCACCTGCTGCAATCGAATTAGTTCGTACAAAGTAAATAGCCGTCGGGTATAAGCAACCGGGTTGTAGGTGATAGCCCAACGGTACACCCATGTCGGCATAAACACCATCACCCATAGCACCCCGGTGATAGCCATACACAGTAATGCAAGTTGGTTTAACCATTCCACTCCTGCGAAGAAGCGAACACACCAAAGATAAAGGACTTTAGCCAAAAAGAAAAGCGTTGCAGTGACGACTGCCCAACCGGTTACCCGCAGCCGTAGCCGTATGGCAGCGTTGCGCTCGGCCCGAATCGCTATCCTCCCCGCTATAACGCAGAAACCGGCCACAACGCCACCATAGCCAAAAAACAGGGTAGAGAAGATAACTTCTGCTAAGGAGCGCGGTGTCCGGGGTATCCACTCGGGTGTATGTACAAGCACACGAACGTACAACAGACTCATCAACACAATTACACACGCTACCCCTAGTTTTAAAATTTTGACCATAATGGCGCTGTAAGGATGCAAATTCACCCGACAAGCCATGTAACCAACAAGGTAACAAGCCAATACGCCTAAAGCATAGCCCAGAAACCAGCTCAAATTGTTAAGACCGGTACTGGTATCAATGGCGCGACTTATTGGATCAACCAACATCGTCAATGACAATACCACGAGAAAAGCCGTAAGTGTGACAAGATTAACAAAGCCATAGCGCCGCCTGCGAAAGATCTCCACCAATTGATAAAGGGCCAGTAGACAAAGAATGACGGCAACAAAGCCCGTTGTCCACTCTCGAAAGGTGAGCGCAGTTGTTGTTGTCATATCCACCCCAATGTTTGATACACCCCAAGCACCAGTGCGTTATCGCTAAAAGAGAGCGGTTGGGTGAGGGATGCGTGAAACCGCTTATGGGCAATGCGCTGCTGAATCAACGCCGAAAGCAATTCTGCCTCTTGTTCCTCTTCATTATCACGGGCAGAGCGTAATAACAGTTGTTCAATGGCTTGTATAGGACGGACATTTGTGTCAAAAGCGCCAGCTAAATACTGGAGCATAGCTTCCCGGCTAATTCCTTCCGGCTCAAGTTCCAAGTCAATCGCCTTGTGGTTACAAAGAATATGGGCTAACTCATGCAATTGAATATGTACCTGATGAACAGCCGGTGTGCGGGTTTCGTAAAAAACAAAATCAACGTGTTGAGTTGCGACCCATACTCCTGAAATGCTGGCCGGTAGCTGCCAACCAATCCGCTTCATTTCCCGTTGCCGTTTAGTTGCTACCCACTGGGCAAAACTGGACAAGGAGAAATGGTGAAAGTCGTATTCCTGCTCAACCTGTAGCAGCAAGGTTTGTAAGCGTTCTTGGCTTACAGAACGCAAGGTTTGCTGACACAAAGCAGAAGCCTTGACGCTTTCTGACCGTTTGAGAACGTGTGCAAGGTGCATAAGTCTACCCTCTTTCTCGTCCAACACAGGGATGTACAGGCGCCACACTTGTTTTTTACGTGCGCCTGGTCAGATTAATGTAGATCGGTTGATTCGGGGTTAGTGTCGTCGATGCTTCCGCTTTCACGACTTCGTGTGAGGCCAAGCGTACGGCAAACTGTTGGACAATCATGGCCAGCACGAGTTGCAGTTCAAGCATGGCAAAGCGCTTGCCAATGCATTGACGTGGCCCTGCCCCAAAGGGAATATAGGCGTGTTCGGGACGTTGCGCTACTGATTCCTCAGTAAAGCGTTCGGGATCGAAGCGTTCCGGCTCCGGCCAGAATTCAGGCAGGCGATGGGCGACATAGGGGCTAATCAAAATCCGCGCCCCTTTCGGCATCCGATAGCCATCTACCAGATCATCGGCTTCTGCCCGTCGACTAAATGCCCAAATCGGCGGATATAGGCGGAGAGTCTCTTCAACGACCATACGTAAATATGGCAGTTCATTCAATCCTTGGAAATGCAAGGTGTTCGCATTCCCCAATGCATCTATCGTATCAGCGAGACGGCTCTGCACTTCGGTGTGTTTTGCCAGAAGGTACAATGCCCAGGTTAGCGCGCGTGCCGTGGTTTCGTGGCCTGCCAATAATAAGGTGAGAATCTCCGTTTGCAACGCTTGCCGGTTTAAGCGCTGTCCCGTTTCGGGGTCGCTTGTCTGGATCAGTTGGGCCAGCACGTTGCCAGAAGATGTTTCGACCTGCGCCAAGGAATGGATGGCTTGCTCAACTACCCCGTTGAGCGTCGCTTGCGCCCGGCTTAGTGCAGGGTTATTTGGGGTGGGGAAACCAAAGAGACCCCAAAGCGGAGCTGTCTTCGACCGAAAGCGTTTTGTAAAAGCTTGCGATAAAGTGAGTACAGCTTCGCTCACGGAAGCTGTTTCTTGGTCAACAATATCCAAATTGAAAAACGTCTTACAGGCGATGTTTAAAGTCAGATGGGTCATTTCTACGCTCACATCCACGGGCTTCCCTTGTTCTGCTAGTTGTTGCCACTGTGCAAGCATCATACTTGTTACGGCAGTGATTTGTGCATCATAGTGAGCAATGTGGTTGCGGGCAAAAATCGGTTGTAATAATCGGCGGCGTTGATGCCACTCCTGGCCATCACTGGTGAGGAGACCATTGCCGGTAACCGAGCGCGCCATGCGGTAGGTAAAGGTGTTCTTGCTGTAGTTGGCTGGGTTATCGCGCAGTAGATGGCGAATGGCCGTGGGTCCCGCCACTAAGTAAACAGGCCAGAATCCGGCCCGAAATCGTGCGATTCCTCCATGTGTCAGCGCAAGCGCATGCAAAAAATGTAAAGGATCGACATGCATCGCGTTCATATAGCCGAGGGGGTGATACGTCGTGGGACCAGGGGGGAGGGGAGAGTTAGCAACGTTTGCTCGAGGTTGTTGAATCATAAGACGCCTACCATCTTGCTAAAACAACACAACCAGGTATAACACAGATGCGTGTGCATCAGGTGAGGTGATCAGCGTGCCGGTAGCGACGATGTGAGGAGCGATGGAAGAGGCACAAAGAAGTAGTATCAGGGTTCCCTATAGGAATCTATGCTAGTTCACTACTAGAATTGGTTCGGATACCTTTCTGCTTTAGCACATAATCCAGAATATCCGCAATGGCGTTGATCCCTTCATCATCCAATTGTGCCGCGCGTAAGGCAATATGTTGCAGTTTTTGGTTACGCTCTTCATTGGCCTCATAAAACTGCTGCAATCGCAGCTCTTGCAACACCTGCTGCTTGTTTGAACTGGTCAAATACTCCTCGACTTGCGTCGGCGTCATTTCGGTCGAGAAAAACTCCAAATCAATCATAAAGGCTTCCGAAAGTGCCAAAATGGTCTTAAAGTAGGGATCGGTATTTTCACCACTACGGATCCGCGAAAGCGTGCTGCTTTTGATCCCAGACTTGCGCTCCAAATCCTCATAGGTGTAACGCCGCCCATCCGGTTGGCGGACTAAACGCAGCAACAGGTCCACCTTCTGGGCCAAGGTTGTATATTCGACAGCGGGGTGAAGATTTTGAGTCATCGCACTTTGCCCATAAAAATAGTCTGTCGTACAAAAAAGAACTGTTTGTAGACAATTGATTGTAGACAAAACGTAGATTGACATAGCATTTATTTGTATTATAATATTGTTCGTAATCAATGTCAAGCTTGATTTTGGTGAATTTTTTGTAAGGTGTGAACGAAGGTGTTCTAAACCGTGGAGGCCGTCATGCCGGTTGCCCGCCCTTTGCCGAAGAAATTTTTGGCAAACCTTGAACAGACCCAAGAAGAGTTACGCATCATCGCCCAGAAATCGAAAGTAGCCCTGGCCGAGGTCGAAGCCAAGCGAACGCCCTTTGCGCAGACCCGAGCTATTCTCCAAGAAATTGAAGCGACGGCTTATCGGCTGGCCTATGAACTCGCTAGCCTGCGCTTTGCCCAGGATTGCAACGGTTGTCCGCTGGCGCCGCCGGCAACCGATGCCCAAGTCTATCTCATGGTGTTGGCGGAACAGTTAGAACAGCAAGCCGAATTCGCCCGCAACCGAGCACAATTTCGCATGGAAGCCACGTCACAAGGCAATCCGTACGTGACTGAAAGGGGGATTCATCATTGCCAAGAGGAAAAATGAGCTAGTAACTTGCCACTTCGCTTCATTTACTCATAAAAGTTGTGTGAAGTAACGATTGCCAACGAACATATTTTCTGGTAAGATGCGCGAGGATCCGGAACTGATTACCAGAAAGAACAACTGTTTACCGCGTAGGGAGGGGGCATGGTTCGTTGGCGAATGGCGCAACTGAGACACCGATACGAAGAAACAACCGGACGCGCCTTGACAGCAAGTGACCTGTTACGTGAAGCCGGCTTATCAACATCCACGGCCTATCTGGTCATGGCCGATGAGCCAAAGCGGATTGGTTTGAAAAGTATTGATGCGCTGTTAACGTTCTTTAGCCGGCACTTGGGCCACCTGGAGACCAGTGATCTGATCGAGTTTGAATTTGAAGATTCTGCCAAATCGTAGTATTCTTCCAAAAAAGAAACCGTTCTCACTCGACAAAGTGAAAACGGTTTCCGTAACCAAAGCACCTTAACAAACATTGACCGGTGTTCACAGCACCATATGATCAATCATGATAAGGTTATGTGGAACCAGACAATGGCGTCTGGGTTTCCGCGTTTTACTGTACAGCTTACTGTTTTTAGCAAAGCAACTTCTTCTCCGCTACCTAGCAAAAAGTCGAACCACTCGAGACGACTTTTTTGCAGCTTCACCAGAGAAAATGTACGTTCAATGAGCCCCCTGGGATTCGAACCCAGAACCCACGGCTTAAAAGGCCGTTGCTCTACCGTTGAGCTAGGGACCCATGGTGAGTGGGGAGTATATAGTTTGATTAGGTGGTGATGGGTGGAATCGAACCGCCGACCTAAGGATTATGAAGCCTTCGCTCTAACCGTCTGAGCTACATCACCATTTGTTTGCTGAACCATTACCCAAGCTGGGTTTGGATCAAAACCGCCGACCTTGCGATCGGCGGTCAAGTTGCGGGGACAGGATTCGAACCTGTGACCTTTGGGTTATGAGCCCAACGAGCTACCTCTGCTCCACCCCGCGTCAACAGAACAACAGTATAACATGGTTCTTCAGCGCCGTCAAATAAGCTTGACTCCAATTGGCAATGAAGACATGAAGACAAGAAGCTCATTCTATTTCGTATCTCGTGTCTCCCCTTCTCCCTCTCTTCCTGTCTCCTTGTCTTCCTGCTTTCTCTAGATCCACCCTTGATCGCGCAAGAATGCTGTCAGGCCGGGGATGGCAAAGCGCTTGCCCTGGTAGGATTGGTAGCCGTAGTAGAGCAGGGCGATGACAGCCATGAAGTAAGCGATCGGCGACAGGCAGAGTATCAGAAAACCTACCAACAGCCCGACCACTGGAATCACTTGCAGGATGGCAGTGCCGATGCCGACGGCGACGCTGACGGCGATAAAGAGACAGGTCAACGCCAGACTCTGCACGGCATGATAGCGCTGGAAGGGACGCAGTTTGCTGCTCTCACTCAGCAGGACAATCACCGGCATCACCAGCGGAATGACAATTTGCGTGACATAAGAGAGCAGGGCAATCAGCCGATCATCGGCGTTGGCATCAGGGTCAGTGATCGCATTGTTCAAAAACTCGCCCCGACGCAAGGAATCGGCAGCTTCGGTCGCTGTGGCGCGTGCCGACTCGGCCATCTGCTCAATCGGCGTGCGTTCACCGCTAATGCCGGCCGGATTTGGTTCTGATTGGTTGAATTGATCGTTGCGTTGTTCCATAGCTCTTCACTCATCTATTTCTATAGTCGCGTCGTCGATTGGTCGGTTTGTCGCGTGGTCATTAGAGGGGCGACAGCGCCGTCTTCAAGTTCACGAGTTTCATGACCGATAGGCGACTACGGACACTGCGCCTAGGCGACCTCACGACTAAGCGACAATCGACTCCACGACTTCCCAAATTTTTACGCTCAGTACACCATACTCTACGCAATGCCTACGGAAAAGTTGCAGATTGGCAGGATATTTGCCCAAGCGGCTCATTTCTGCTATAAGTAAGGTCACGTCCAAATGATGAGCGGAGAAGGAAGGCTTATGGCGAGAAATGTGATGGTGGGTGCGGCACAATTTGGCCCGGTTCACCGCACAGAAAGTCGAGCACAGGTAGTGCAGCGCTTGATCGCGTTATTGCGCAAAGGTCATGCCCGCGGCTGTGAGCTGGTGGTCTTTACTGAATGCGCGTTGACTGCTTTCTTTCCGCACTGGTATATGACCGATGAAGCCGAGATCGACAGCTACTTTGAAACGGCCATGCCCAGCCCTGTAACCCAACCACTCTTTGACGAAGCCGTGCGTTTGGGCGTCGGTTTTCACTTGGGCTATGCCGAGTTGGCTTGGGAGCAGGGACAGAAGCGCCATTATAACACGGCGATTTTGGTTGATAAACAGGGCAAGCTGGTGGGGAAGTATCGCAAGATCCACCTGCCCGGTTGGGCCGAGCCGCAGCCCGGTCAACCTTTTCAGAATCTGGAAAAGTATTATTTTGATGTAGGCAATCTGGGCTTCAAGGTCTGGCGCGCCTTTGGCGGCATTGTCGGCCTGTGCATCTGCAACGACCGCCGCTGGCCGGAGACCTATCGCATCCTTAGCTTGCAAGGGGCCGAGTTGATTGTGTTGGGCTACAATACCCCCGCCCACTACCCGCTGATTCCCAGCGTTGAACATCTGGCGAATTTTCATAATCTGCTGGCTATGCAAGCCGGTGCGTACCAGAATGCCGCCTGGGTGGTCGGCGTAGCCAAGGCTGGTGAAGAGGAAGGGGTCAAGCAGATCGGCCAGACGAGCATCATCGCACCATCCGGCGAAATTGTGGCAATGGCGACGACGCTGGAAGATGAGTTGGTGACAGCCACCTGTGACCTAGATTTAAGTACGCTCTATCGCCAGCACATGTTTAACTTTGCCGCCCACCGCCGGATTGAACATTATGGGCTGATCACCCAGCAAAATGGGATCGTGCTGCCGCCGGAAATTGATACACAATAGGATTTACCACGAAGAGGCGAAGAGCACGAAGTTAAATCGGCTCTTGTATACCAGAGTGCCAGGGAAAGTGTAGTGATGGCGTCTTATGCTGATTTTATGCCACCCATCCTGTTTCTCGGTTTTTGGTTGTTTTTCTGCTACTGGATATCAGAAATGAGTGGCTGGCGTTACCTAGCGCAGAAGTATCCCGGAACCAAGGGATTCAGCAAGAAAAAATATATTTTCAAAGTCTACAGATGCAACAAGCAGACTTGCCGGTTAATCGTGGCGGCTACAACCATGTTGTAACGATTGGGTTGGGAGATGAGGGGATGAGTCTATCAATGATTCTGCTCTTCCGGTTTGCCCATCCACCAATTGATATACCCTGGCAAGACATCAGAATGCAAGTGACCACTAGAGGAGGGTTCTGGCCGCTTACAAGCGTAAAAATTAACTTTGCTAAATCGGATATCGCAATCTATATTTCCTCTTCATTGGCAGAGAAAATCAGACGGGTAAGCAATTTATCGATTTCACAGGTGGCCAGTTGAACTTGAATCTGTCAGTCCACTACCGTTAGACAACGTTTTACGAGAGAAACAAAAGTTATCAAGGTTAGGAGATACTATGTCCATTCATACAACGCTGGTCGAACAAGACCAGGCTCATCTACTCCATCCGCTCCATCACCCGTCAGCCCATGAGAACGCGCTGATCTTTGCATCGGGCCACGGCGTGAAGATGCGCACGACTGACGGCAAAGAGGTGATCGACGGGTTGGCCGGCCTTTGGAATGTCTTGGTCGGCCACGGACGCACCGAACTGGCCGACGCCGCCCGTGACCAGATGGCGACGCTGGCCTACTGCTCCAGCTATGTCGGCTCATCCAATGTGCCGGCGATTCGGCTGGCCGAACGGCTGGCGGGCTTTGCCTACCCCAACCTCAACACCACCTTCTTTACCTCCGGCGGCGCTGAGTCCAATGAGAGCGCCTTTAAGACGGTGCGCCACTACTGGAAGCGCATGGGCAAGCCCGACAAGGTCAAGGTCATCGCCCGCACCAACGCCTATCACGGCATCACCCTGGCCGCCATGAGCGCCACGGGCCTGGGCGCCTACTGGCCGATGTTTGAGCCGCGTGTGCCCAACTTCCTGCATATTCCTGCACCCTATCCCTATCGCTTTGCCGGCGATGTGAAACCGGGCGAAACGATTGGACAAGCGGCGGCGCGGGCCTTGGAAGAAGCGATCCTGCGCGAAGGGCCGGATACAGTGGGCGCCTTCATTGCCGAACCGGTGCAAGGCGCCGGCGGTGTCATAGTGCCGCCCGATGACTACTTCCCGCGCATCCGCGAAATTTGCGATGAATACAAAGTCCTCTTTATCGCCGACGAAGTGATCACCGGCTTTGGGCGCACGGGCGAATGGTTCGCGCTCAACCGTTGGGGGGTCAAGCCGGACATTATGTCTTTTGCCAAGGGCATCACCAGCGGCTATCTGCCCCTGGGCGGCATCCAGATCTCCGATGAGATCCGCGCAGTGATCATGAATGCGCCGCCCAACGAACGCTGGATGCACGCCTACACCTACTCCGGCCACCCGACCTGCTGCGCCGTGGCGCTGGTCAATCTCGACATTCTCGCCAACGAAGGCATGGTCGCCAATGCCGGTGTCATGGGCAAGCGGCTGCTCGACGGTCTCCACGCCCTGGCCGAGGAATTTGAGTGTATCGGCAATGTGCGCGGCCTGGGCCTCATGGCCGCCGTCGAGTTTGTCGCCGACCGGGCCACCAAAGCGCCGGCCAACCTGGGCGAAAAGGTGCGCAAAGCCGCCGTCGAACGCGGCCTTTTCACCCGCGCCATCGGCGACACCCTCGCCTTCGCCCCCCCGCTCATGATCAACGCCGACGAGATCGACCAGGTTTTGCAGATTTTGGGCGAGTCGATTGCGGCAGTGACGAAGTAGAATGTGAAATTACGAGTTACGAGTTACAAATCTGAGCCTCGTAACTCGTAATTCGTAACTCGTAACTCGTAATGGCGAAACCATGCCCCACCCACTCCTACCCGCCCCCGGCTATTTCGGCATCGGCATTCATCAGGTGAAACGCACCGAAAATGTCGGGACGCTTTGGCGCAGCGCTTATCAACTAGGCGCGGCGTTTCTCTTTACCATTGGCGAACGTTATAAACCGCAGGCAGGGGATGTTTTCAAAAGCTGGCTGCGCATTCCGCTCTTTCGCTATGCCAGCTTTGAGCAGATGACCGAGACGGCGGCCTACAGTTGTCAGGTCGTCGGCGTGGAGATGGGTGGGACGCCGCTGCCGGATTTTGTCCACCCGGAGCGGGCTGTCTACATCTTGGGCGCGGAAGATGGCGGTCTGCCGACGGAGATCGCCGCCCGCTGTCATCAAGTGGTGAGCATTCCTGCCGTCCGCTTTGCCAGTTATAATGTCGCCGTTGCGGGAACCTTGATCATGTATGATAGAATGGTTAAGCACGGTGGCTAATCAGAAATTATGCTATCATAATTATTGACTTAGCCTGTAAAAACCGTAAACTCGTTCTGAAAGGAGTTTCTCATGCAAACTATTACGCTTGAAACGGATGTAGGTCAGGATGGTGCGCTAAATATCTCAATTCCTAGTGGTTTACCGCCAGGGAAGGTAGAAGTTGTGCTTGTCATTCAGCCCAAGACGGAGGTGGATAGCGTAAAAACGCACAAAGAGCAACCTGAATGGGACGAGGAAAAGGTGAACGACGACCAGGTATATACCAATGGTAGCAATCATCATAACATTTCCCAAGTAGAACAAGGGAAACGTATGATGGAGCTGTTAGCAATTGCGCTAAAAGGGGTTGAATGGAGCGAAATCGAAGAAGGTCGGGCTGACGATGAGAATCGGTATTGATACCAGCTTTTTTATCAGCCAAATTAATGGTCAACCACGCGCTGTGCAGATTTGGCAAGAGTTTTTAGAGGGAAAACACCAATTTATTGTTTCGACCTTGTCCATTCATGAAATATTTATTTACTTTTACAGACGTGGTACTGGTGAACTCGCCTCCCAGTGGCAATCTTTGTTAATAGAATTTAAAAACATTGTAATAGTCCCTGTGTCCGTTGACATTGCTGCTCGATCTGCTCGTCTTCGTCATGGTATGGGGTTGCCCGCCATTGATTCTTTGCTACTGGCAACCTTCTTGCATCAAAATTGTGAATTGATAGTTTCTACGGATAACCATTTTCGTGTGGTTGCCGAACAACATGTTCTTCCGGTGGAGATAATAAGGTAGATGAATCCTTTTTTACAAAAAATACACGAGCAACCGCTCCTCGGCGACGGCGGCATGGGGACGATGCTCTATGCCAAGGGCGCCAGCAGTGAACAGTGCTTGGAACAGTTGGTGGTAACGCGACCGGGCTGGGTGACGGCGGTCCA
This sequence comes from Caldilinea sp. CFX5, assembly GCA_021405325.1. The sequence goes on from QWII01000014.1 coordinate 202,308, forward strand.
TCAAGCCTATGCCACCGCCGGCGCGGATGTGATCAAGAGTCACACCTTTGGCGCCAACCGGGTGCGCCTGGCCGACTATGGCCTGGCCGACCATGTGCGCGAGTTCAATTTCAAAGCAGTGCGCCTCGTGCGCGATGTGCGCGAGATCGCCGGGCGGGCGCTCTTTATTGCCGGTAACGTCGGGCCGCTGGGCAAGCGCTTACAACCGCTGGGGCCGTTGACCGCCAACGAAGCCGCCGAAGCCTTTCGTGAACAGATCAGCGTCCTCTGGGAAGCCGGGGCCGATTTCCTGCTCTTTGAGACCTTTAACAACCTGGATGAGCTACTGATTGCCGTGCGCGTCGCCAAGGAAATTTGTGATCTGCCCCTTGTCGCCTCCATGACCTACGCGCAGGACGGCTTGACCCTCACTGGTCTGTCACCACAGATTGTCACCGAGCGCTTGCTGGCCGATGGCGTTGATCTGGTGGGGGCCAACTGTAGCGTCGGGCCGGCGCAGATGTTGGAGTCGCTGGCCGCCATGCACAAGGCGACGCCCAACGCCCACTTTAGCGTCATGCCCAACGCCGGGTTCCCGGAGCGGGTGGAGGGCCGTTTCTACTATCCCTCCAGTCCCGAATATTTTGCCCGCCATGTGCCGCTTTTCCTGGCGCAGAATGCACGATTAATCGGCGGTTGCTGCGGCACTACGCCCATGCACACGCGCGCCATGCGCGCCGCGCTGAATGACCATTTGACCCAACAGAACGGGAATCGACCCCAGCCGGTAGAAATCATTACGGTGAAGGATGAGGTGGCCGAACGCACCCACGACTATGCCATTGCCGAGGAGATGGCCCCGACCCCCTTCCTGCAAAAGTTACGCGACGGCAAATTTATGGTCAGCGTCGAGGTCGATCCGCCGCGCGGCTTTGTGGCGCAGAAGCAGATCGAAGGGGCGCGCCATGCCAAGTCGATCGGCGCCGATGCTGTCAATGTGGCCGATAGTCCCACGGCGCGCGTCAGCATGAGTGCGCTCTCGCTCTGTATTCAAATCCAGCAGCAAGTTAACATTGAAACAGTGTTGCACTTCACCACCCGTGACCGCTCATTAATGGGTCTCCAGGCCGACCTGATCGGCGCTCATGCGCTGGGGGTGCGCAATATCCTCGCCCTCACCGGCGACCCGCCCAGCTTGGGCGACAACCGGCAAAGCACCCCCGTCTATGATGTCGATAGCATTGGCTTGGTGCGCATTATCAGCAAGTTTAACGAAGGCTACGACGCCAACGAGCGCGAGATGGGTCAACGGGGCGCCTTTACCATTGCCGTCGCCTGTGACCCGACGCGGCCCAACCTGAGCGAAGAGGTGGATCGCTTCCACCAAAAGGTGAGCGGCGGCGCCCATTTCACCATGACCCAGCCCATCTATGACCCGCAACTCTGGCGCAACTTCCTGGCAATCTATGAGGAGCGCTACGGCGACTTCCCCGTGCCGGTGCTGATCGGTGTGCTGCCGTTACAGAGCCATCGCCACGCCTCCTTCCTCCACAACGAAGTGCCGGGCATCACCCTCAGCGAAGAGGCGCTAGAACGAATGCGCAAAGCCGGCGCCAATGGTCGCCAAGAGGGGGTCAAGATGGCGCAGGAACTGCTGCTCGAACTCAAAGAACTGCCCCACGTTCAGGGCGTCTATCTCATGCCCAGCTTTGGGCGCTATGAACTGGCTTGCCAGGTACTTGAAGTGTTGACCCCACAGGAGCGTGGCATCGCAGTCTCCACTCCTATACGGTCATAAAATGGTAACACCGCTCAGTTTTTTCTGATGATAGACGTCGTTCTTCAAACAGAAGGCGTCCCCTACTTGATGGCACTTGCGCCTGCGATGAGATCGAGGCGTTTTAGGCTTACGTGCCATCAAGTAGGCTCGCAAGGATCGAGCAATTCTTGTTGACAAAGGCATTGGAAACTGATATAGTAAGCAACAGACATTTATGTAAACCAAGCAGGAACGACATAAGCAATATACGGCGGCTCGTTGTTCGTGCTGAGTTCCAGGCTTTGCCCGTTTTGCCGCCGTATACCGCTTATGTCGTTCGGCAGCTCAGACATGTCTCACGATTTCCCAATCGTAGTCCCAACATGGCGTAGACACATCCTACAGACATCAACACCTGCCGCATGATATTTGGATACCATAGCTATATAGCATTTTTCAACAGCATGTACGTGAAGCAAGAATGGAGAAATTGATTGAGAATCTTATTTACTACCAGTGGTGGTATGGGCAATTTCAATCCACTTGTCCCCCTTGCCCAAGCCCTCCAAGCGCGTAGCCACCAAATCGCATTCGCAACACCCGCCCGCTTTAGTTCAGTAGTCACAGATGCTGGGTTCGAGGCGATTCCGGCGGGCTTAGATATGACATTTCGTGAATATCGGGAGCACCTGGGCCAGCTGCCACCTGGCGCAAATGAGGTGGCTGAGGTATTTGTGAAGTGAATACGCTGCGTTTCGGCAGACGCATGGCCTACCACCCGACCCGCAGTACCGCGAATACTTCCGCTACATGTATATCCACCACGTTCCAGAGTGTATTAGCCCGCTATCGCCAAGTATCGCTGATCATAGTCACCTTATTCGTCCCGAGTTTCCCGCCGAGGCAGGCGCAGCACTGCCGAACTGGAGCGATCAGTTGACCGATCTGCCCACCGTCTATGTCACACTTGGCACCGTTTTTAATCAGACCCGTGGGCTGATCGAGACGATTCTGGCAGCGCTTGGGCAGGGCGAATACAATGTCATTGTCACTGTCGGCATTGAGCGCGATCCGCAGGAATTCGGCGCACAACTGCCGTCTGTGCATATTGAGCGCTATCTCCCACAAGCGGCTATTCTGCCAAGGTGCGATATTGTAATATGTCATGGTGGGTCAGGAACGCTCCTCGGGGCATTAGCACATGGCAAGCCACTGTTGATTATTCCATTGAGTGGCGATCACTTTCCAAGTGCAAATCGGCTGGCCGCATTGGAGGTCGCTCAGGTGCTGCACATTTCCGAGGTGACGATCGAATCTGTGCGCACGACAATACACCACATGCTCGCGACCTCACGTTATCAAGAACATGCGTCCAGCATCAAGGAAGATATTGCAGCAATGCCATCTCCAAACGATGTTGCGCGGATTCTCGAAGCGCAGTGGCAAACTTGGCGTACTCCCGCGTGAGATACTCATTTTCTGTCGAACAACCGCACGGCACATTGCTGCACGTATTGGAGGATAGATAATGCTCGATATTAGTTTCTATTCAACCAGCGGAAAACCGCCGATGACCATCGACGTTTCAGAGCCTTTTTATGAATGGTTAATTCATAGTGATTTTACTGAAATCGGTGTTTCGCGTCCCCATCCGATCGTACTCGATGATGAAACAGTAGAACTGGATGTGGTTGATTTAGATAGGAGTTACGCAGTTGGACAAGACCTGTCAGGTTTGCGAAACCTGACAGGTCTCTGGTAGCGCCCGTCAACTGCGTAACTCCTATTAGAAAAAGGTCATATTAGTAATCGACAACGATTTCGAGAGTTTTTGCTGGAAGTCATTGCGAAAGAAGCGGGTCGGATGTTGCAGGATCTGGGCGAGTCTCCTTCTCACAAAAAATATCAGGAAGGCACCTATAAACTGAGAAAGTTAGAGCAACTTCGCCTTGGCATTGAAGATCCAAGCTATCAATTTCTCCAAAGGGTATAAAATTGCTTGCTCAGGCTTGGCAAAGTGGATGGGAAACGGCGCAAGACACCGCTCCTACTCACCGACACAGACAAGACCAAACCGCCGAACATGATGTTTAGCAGACCAGAGAAGATTATGCGCAAGTAGCGTTCCTCGCCCGCTTTGAGGTTGATTTGTTCGTCACGTTGCCGTCCCGCTGTTTCCCTGGCTACTAAACATCGTGTTCGCCCGCTTCCAGGTTGTCGGTCATGCTATTCCTAATGTCAATTGGTCCGGATGGCGATGTGTAGTCTTATAAAGAGTTAATCAAGAAGGCAGATGCCCAGTTTGATGACCAGTTAGCCCAATTGAAGCAGCAACTAGAATGGCGAAAGGCCCAATCTACCAAGAAATCTGGGATAAACTACCTGCTGAACGCAAGGCACGGCTTGAAGCGTGCACGCGCAAAGTAGAGATAGACGATCTCACCCTTCAGGAATTACGTAGGGTAGCAAATCTGACACAGGCCGATGTATCCCAGGAAAATGGTATGCCTCAGTCGAATGTCTCTCGACTGGGAAACGGCTGAAATATGCTTTCTTCTTTCCTTCGTTCTCCACTATACCTCTGATCCATGCCCTGGCACATTCTCTGTGAAGTCGCTACGCTGTAAGCTTCGGCAACGGAAGCGTTCATCACCCGTTGAACCGACGCAGCGTCACGCAAACAACACAGAGGGAAACGATGCAAATCGATCTACAAGTCAACGGCGTCAACCACACCCTGGCGCTCGAACCGCGCCGCACCTTGCTCGATGCGTTGCGCTACAACCTACAGTTGACCGGCGCCAAAAAAGTCTGCGACATGGGCAACTGTGGCGCTTGCACCGTCTTGGTGGACGGCCAGGCCATGTACGCTTGTCTGCTGCTGGCAGTAGATTGCGATGATCGCGCCATCACCACCATTGAAGGCATCGCCGACGACGAAGAACTGGCGCCGGTGCAACGCGCCTTTATCGAAGCCGACGCCTTTCAATGCGGCTTTTGCACCGCCGGCCAAATTATGAGCTTGCAAGGGCTGCTCAACAGCACCCCCGCTCCTACCGACGCCGACATAGTACGGGCAGTGACCGGCAACCTCTGTCGTTGCGGCGCTTACCAACACATTCTCACCGCCGGTCGTCTGGCTGCACAAATGAGTCAGGGTTAGGTGGTTCGTTCGTTGGTTTCGACAAGCTCAACCAACGAACGAACCACCTAACTAACCAACGAACCAAAGGAACACCACCATGCCTGTTGAACATATTGCAGTCCTGCGTGAAGGCGAAGGGGACGAAGAGAAGCTGCAACTGGTCGAGACAGTCGAACTGCCGGCTTGGGACCAGAACACCCAGTTGACCGTCGTCGGGCGGCCACAAGTGCGGGCGGAAGGCGTGGAAAAGGTAACCGGGCGCGCCCGTTATGCCTACGACATGCGGCTCCCCGGTCAACTCTATGCCGCCGCCTTGCGCAGTCCCTATCCCCATGCCCGCATTCGCCGGATCGACACCAGCGTTGCCGAACAATTGGATGGCGTTCATGCTGTTCTCAGTTCTGCCAATGCACCGGCCATCACCTGGTATGAGGAGGAGTGCGCCCTCTTTGCCGAAACGCTGCGCTTTGTCGGCGACGAAGTGGCGGTGGTGGCGGCGGAATCGGAAGAGATCGCCCAGGATGCCCTGCGGCTGATCGAAGTCGATTATGAACCGCTGACCTTTGTCCTCGATCTGGAGGCGGCGTTACAATCGGGTGCGCCCACCATTCATGGCGACAGCAACCGCAAAGACGAACCGAAGGTCTACGAACGGGGCGACATCGATCAAGGCTTTGCGGCGGCAGAGGCGATCATCGACCAGGTCTATACCACGCAGACGCAGGTTCACAACTCGTTGGAGCCACATGGCTGCACCGCTTTCTGGCAAGGCGACCAGGTGACGATTTGGGAATCCACCCAGGGCATCTTTGAGGTGCGCGAACAAGTCGCCGCCAAATTGGGATTGCCCGAACATCATGTGCGGATCATCAAAGAACACATGGGGGGCGGCTTTGGCAGCAAGCAGATTGCCTGGAAACAGACCGTCATCGCCTGTTTGCTCGCCAAGATGAGCGGGCGTCCGGTGCAATTTATGCTGGACCGTGAAGGCGAAAATCTCGCCGCCGGCAGCCGGGGTAAAACGTGGCAACACCTGCGGTTGGGGGCCAAGCGCGATGGGACCTTGACAGCCCTCTCGGCTGCCATTCGCATTGCCAATGGCGCCTATTCGGTCGGCGGCGAGGCGGCCAATGTGAGCGGCATGTATCAGCGCCTCTACCGCTGTCCCAACCTGCGCACGGAACAGGTGGCCGTCTATCTCAACACGGGGCCGAGCGTTGCCTTTCGTGCGCCGGGCCATGTCGAAGCCGCCTTTGCCCTGGAATCAGCGATGGATGAACTGGCGCACGCTCTCCAAATCGACCCCGTTGCGCTGCGCTTGCGCAACTATACGACCATGGATCAGAAGAAGGGGAAGCCCTACTCTTCGCCCCTGGGTCTACGCACCTCCTATGAGAAGGTGACGGCGGCCTTTGGCTGGCGTGACTATCAACGATCGGCGTCCAGTGGTGCAAAACGCCGGGGCATCGGCTTTGCTGCTCATGATTGGGGCGGTGGCGGCAACCCACCAGCCTACGCCTGGGTCAAGATCAATGGCGACGGCACGGCGGATGTGATCACCGGCGCCCAGGACATTGGTACCGGGTCGCGCACGGGGTTGCTGATGGTGGCGGCGGAGGAGTTGGGGTTGCCGGTGGACGCTGTCACGGTGCATCTGGGCGACACAGCGGTCGGCCCCTATGCGCCCACCAGCGCCGGCAGCGCCACGCAGGTTACCGTTGGCCCGGCAGTACGGGCTGCGGCGGCGGATGCTAAACGCCAGATCCTGGAAGCGGCGGCCAAGTTGTTGGAAGAAGATGATCCGACGCAATTGCACATTCGGGATGGGGTGATCAGCGTCAATGGCAACGGCACAGGCACAGGTACAGTGACGGTGAAGGAAGTCGCTGGCCGGCTCTCGCCCCACATGATTTTGGGCCACGGCTTGCGCGGGGCCAATCCCAAGGAGGTCTCGATCCGCACCTTTGGCGCCCAGTGCGTCGAAGTGGAAGTGGATACAGCGACGGGTGAAGTGACGGTGCTGCGGGTGGCGGCGGCCCATGACTGTGGTCGCATCATCAACCCCACGCTGGTGGAAAGCCAGGTCATCGGCGGCGTCACGCAAGGCATTGGCTTTGCCCTGACCGAAGAGCGCTTTGTTGATGAACAGAGCGGCATTGTTCTCAACGCTAACCTGGAAGAGTACAAAGTGCCGACGGTGGCCGACATTCCGGCCATCACCCATGCGCCGGTTGATCTGCCCGATGTCGCCGCCAACCCGACCGGGGCCAAGGGCATTGGTGAGCCGCCGCTTATTCCCACCGCACCGGCCATTGCCAATGCCATCTATGATGCCACCGGCGTGCGCCTCTACCAGACGCCCTTTTCCCGGCGTGCCCTCCTGGATGCGCTGACGACTGCGTCGAAGGGGATAGCAGCAACGCCGCCAGCGGCATAAGAAAGAGAGAAGGACGAACGCCATGCGCACCTTTGCCTATGCACGAGCCACCAATCTGACCGAAACAATCACGTTGCTCGACCATGCCGAGAACGGCCATACCCGCCCTTTAGCCGGCGGCACCGATCTGCTGACCTTGATGAAGGCGGACATTGTCGCCCCGGCGCAGTTGATCGACATCAAACGGCTGGGCGACTTGCCGCGCGGCATTAGCGAAACCGCCAACGGTGTCACGTTGGGCGCTCTGACCACGCTGGCCGAGATTGAGCGGAGCGACCTGTTGCGCACTCGCTACCCGCTGCTGGTCGAAGCCGTGGCGCAAGCGGCCACCCCCCAATTGCGCAACATGGCGACGATTGGCGGCAACCTGTTACAACGACCGCGCTGTTGGTATTTTCGCAATCACCTCTTTCATTGCTGGCTCAAAGGGGGCGCCGACTGTCCGGCCCAAACGGGGGAGAATCAACACCATGCGCTCTTTGGCGGCAGCCCTTGTGTTGCCGTCCATCCTTCGGATCTGGCTTCGGCCCTGGTTGCGTTGGACGCCACAGTACGCCTGCGGGGTCCACAGGGGGAACGCACCCTACCGATTGCTGAATTCTTCGCCTTACCAGAGGATGGCCGCCGCCGCGAAACAACCATCGGCGACGATGAATTATTGCTTGGGTTAGATCTCCCGACGCTACCGGCCGGCGCCCAAAGCACCTATTTGAAAGCGATGGACCGCAAAGTGTGGGCCTTTGCCCTCGTCGGCGTGGCGGCGGTGATCCAAGTTGCCAATGGGCAAGTCAACCATGCCCGGCTGGTTCTCAGCGGCGTGGCGCCCATTCCCTGGCGCGCGACCGCCGCTGAACAAGCCTTACTTGGCGCCACCATTACAGACGAACAGCTTAAACAGATTGTCGATCTTGCCCTCCAAGGCGCCCAGCCGTTGCGCCACAATAGCTACAAAGCCCCCTTAGCCCGTGCCCTGGTGCAGCGTGCCCTGACGACCGTGACGGCGGTAAACTAATTGCTCGCTTGTACCTTTTCTTTATACCTAGCTATATGGACGCTACCGCCCACACATGGTTTCAATAGAAGGCAGAGAACTCAAAAGGCAGATCTCTGAATAAGAAACGTAAGGAAGTGATGTTCGTGCAATAAGCATTGAAGGAGAAAAACAATGAAGCGTTTGTCTGTCATGGCGTCTGTATGCGCCCTCGCGATTCTGCTCTTTGCCGCGTGCCAACCATCCGCGCCAACGGACGGCAGTGCGGCCACACCAACCACCGAAGCCATCGCCACTACAGCGGAGGCAACGCCTACCGAGGCGATCACCGGCAGCGAAGAAATGACCGGCACCGAAGAGATGACCGGCACCGAAGAGATGACCGGCACTGAAGAGATGACCGGCACTGAGGAAATGACCGGCACTGAAGAGATGACCGGCACTGAGGAAATGACCGGCACTGAAGAGATGACCGGCACGACTGGTAGCGCCGTGACCGGGAACACGGTACAGGTTTCATTGAAGGAATACAGCATTGACATGGAAACAAACCTGGCCGCCGGCATGACCACCTTCGAGGTGACCAATGATGGCACAGTCGAACATAGCTTTTCGATTGAAGGGCAAGGAATCGATGAAGCATTGACGACCACCTTGCAACCGGGGGAGAAAGGCACGTTGCAGGTCGATCTACAAGCCGGCGACTATCAAGCCTATTGCCCGGTTGATGATCACGAAGGCAAGGGGATGACGGTGACGTTGACTGTGGAGTGAGATAAACCCCTACCTCAAACGATAGACGGTCAGAAAAAGCTCGGCGGCGGTAGGGGCAAGGACTTGCCCCTACCGCCACCGAGCTTTTTCTGACCAGCGATATATCATGTAATGCAGTCGTACAACAGACGGCGCACCCCCGTCGCCTATTTGTCCGTTGACGCCAACCGATAATTGCACTACACTCAAAGCGGCTACCGTTGCGCTTATCATTGCCATTTGATTCATCTGCGCACAGGTCAATCAGCAGGAGGAGTGCAATGCACCAACGACAAGAGACTACGATCATCCACCCCACGCAAAATCGCCTGGCAATCATCCTACTCCTCTTCCTAAGCTTTTTTCCCCAATTACCTGTTAATGGGCAGCCGCTATCCCTCCCTGACGCTGCCCAGGCGATCCAGGCGCCGGTCCTCAAATGGCAACGGGGCGGTTGTTATGCCTCCTGGTGCGAGACCGGTTGGTACTCCTCGCCTGCCGTCGCCGATCTGGACGGCAATGGCGCCATGGAAGTGATCGCTTCCGCCTACTCCATTGTCGCCCTTGACGGCGCTACCGGTGCGCTGCGCTGGCGCGTCCGCTCCGGCCATGACCGTTCGGAAAATATTGACGTGGTCAAAGATGTGGGGCGCACCTGGCCGGGGATCATCATTGCTGATGTCGATGGCAACGGCGACCAGGAGATCGTGACGGCGCATGGCGGCGGCGTGGTCGCTGTCTACAACCAGGATGGCTATTTTGAGCAAGGCTGGCCCCAGAAACCGATCAACAACGAAATGCGCGGCCTGTCGGTCTATGACCTAGATGGCGACGGCTCGCTGGAAATTCTGGCGACCGGTGCCTTGGGGTCCAAAACCAATGCCTGGGTCTTTGAACACACCGGTACGTTACGCCCCGGTTGGCCGCAACTGAGCAACGACACCGGTTACGCCTGGGGCGTCTACAATGACAACGCCGCCATAGCCGATCTCGACGCCGACGGCGCCGGGGAGATTGTCATCCCGTCTGATGTCCATTACATCTGCGCTTATGAAGCTAACGGCGTCCAAATCCCGGCCAACAATATCTATGGCAACAAAGCGTGGGGCAAGGTCGGCGTCCATGTTGATCACGCCGTCGATCTGCGCGGCTATGCCAACTGCGGCACAGAACACCGCCCCAACTTCGCCAACGCCGCCGCCACCGTCGCCGATGTCAACGGAGATGGAACGCCGGAGATTGTTGTGGTCGGCAATGTCTATAACTGTGGCGCCAACCCCTATCGCAACCTGTATGAAATGCCCTTTATCTTCAACCGCGACCGGACACGATGGGCCGGCAACAGTTTTGACTGGACCGCCATTCCCGCGCCTGACAACCAGGCGGCGCCCTTGAGTGAAGATTATAACCTGATCGAAAACAGCCATCCCAACCCGGTCGCCGCCGATCTGGATGGCGACGGGCTGTTGGAAATTCTGTACGCTTCTTACGATGGCCGCGTCCATGCCTACTGGCTCGACAAGACCGAGCATGGCCAGTGGCCCTATGCGGTCAACAAGCCGGGCGAAGGCTTTTTCCGCTTTGCCGGTGAACCCGTCGTCGTGGACTTGGACAACAATGGTCGCGCCGAAGTGCTTTTCGCCTCGTGGGTGCAAAAGGGGAAGAACGCCACCGGTAAGCTCCATGTTCTGGACGATCAGGGCAATGTCCTCCACGAACTCGAACTGCCCAAAGCCTTCAATGGCGACTGGAACGGCGCACTGGCTGCGCCGACAGTCGCGAACCTCGATAACGATCCCGATCTGGAAGTCGTTCTCAATACGGCTCATGCGGGCTTTGTCGCCTATGATCTGCCCGGCACGGCGAACGCACGAATTCTTTGGGGTACCGGTCGCGGGAGTCAGTCACGAACGGGGACGGCTGCGGGTGACAATACGCCGGTGGCGACGCCAACGCCACCGGGATCAACTCCTGTCCCCACACCAACACCGGTCGGTACGCCGACCATTGCTCCCACCACACCGCCGCCGACCAGTTTCACCAACCGCTTGTTCTTACCGGTGATTCGCAAGCGTTGATGTAGGTAGGCCCTGTAGTGCGCCGGCCACTTCGTAATGCGGAGGTAGCTGCTTTTGTGGTTGCATTATCACACCTTCTCCCCTGCCTTGTGGCCGCTCTTGCTTACCTTGTTACCGGCAGCGCCCGCAGGGTGGCGGCTGTGTTCAGATAAGCGCTGTTCACCCAGCCGGTGCGCCCATCAGCCAGCCGAACTTGAATCCAGGTGGCGCGGGCATTGCGCCCCAACAATTCAACCACATCGCCACGGTTCAACACACTTACCCGTGCAAAGTTCACCCCTGGTCCAGTGCGCAGGTTAAGTTGGCTTGCACGCGCTACCGTCGCTGTTTGACCGGCCGGTAAAGATGAGTCAGCGCTTGGGGGCAAGACAGGCGCACTGTCCGCCGAAAGCTGCGTCCAGGTCAACCGGGCGATTGCCTCGCCGGTATTCTCAAAATAATCCATTTGCACGGGCGTCGCCCCGCCGGTGATCGCTACCTCAGCCTGCAAGGTGCGCACCGATTGGACGCGCCAGTCATCCAACACCTGCCGCCCATCCACCCACAGCCGCACGCCATCATCGACCGTGGCGGCAAATCGGTAACGGCCAGGCGGCAGACTGAGGGTCCGCGTCCAGCGCACCGCAAAGCGGTCGGCGCCAATCACCCCCGGCGCCGGCGACCCCGACCCCCAGTTAAAATCAAGGCGTACATCATTGCGCACCAGCGCCGGTGTGCCGACTAGGGTGGTATTGTTGAAATATTCGCCACGCCAGAGATTGACCGGCGCGCCGACTGCGTCCGGCGGTGGGGGCGCCGTGTCGAGGCGCACCCAGGTCAGGCGGATTTCGGCCTGGCCCGTATTTTCAAAGTATTCGAGACGAAGCGGCGTCGCCCCGTCGGCCAGCGTAATGTCGGCCTCATAGACCTGCCGCGCCTGGACGGTCCACTCATTGATCAACAACTGTTCATTGACCCACAAGCGCGCGCCGTCATCAACGGTAACGGTGAAACGGTAGCGTCCGGCTGCTAGTTGGGGGGCGCCGGTCCAACGCGCCGAAAAACGTTCTGTCCCAATGAGACCGGGCGCCGGTGAGCCATTTCCCCAGTTGTAGTTGATCGCCGTTTCCGTTCGTGTGACCCGTGGTGCGCCGGCCAAGGTGGCATTGTCCCAATACTCCGCCTGCCAGCGTACACCAGCGGCCCCCTGCGCAAAGAGCACAGGGTGATCGACCAGAAACAGGTTAAAGAGCAGCACTAGCTTTATGAGCGCCAGATGACGATAGGGGTGCACTTTCATGGGTCATTCTCCTCTTCTTACAACAGCGACATAGCGCCCTCACCGTAGCCGATTCCGCGCGTTTTTCACTAGAGCAGGACACAAATAATGGTTATACGCTGGCCATGACCGACGCCGGCGACCTACTTTGGACGATAGAACTATGGCATGTACCCCGATATATTGTCGTTATCAGGAAAGCCGTCTACGTTGGCGCTGTGGTACAAGTCAATCTAATGAGAAAGGAAATAATATGAGCCAGCCTGCACGATGCGTCAACCGTAGGGCGTGGTGGAAAAGTGATGCAATCGTTGCGTACCGTCGCCAACCTGGGTACGCTGCATGCCTTTTTATTCTTTTGTTGTTGACCTTCGCCCTCTTCCTGGCAACGGGGGGCGCAGCGTTACATGCACAAACCGAGGAAGTGGATAGCGCCACTGCCGAGTTGACGCGTGGGCTACAGCGTACTGCTCCCGTACGCAAACCCCAAGTGCTGGAACAGAGTCGGCTGGCGACCGGCGACCTGCGGACGGTGGTTGAATTGCCGGCCATTGCCGATAGTTACATTGCCTCGGCGCGGCCCAACCAAAACTTTGGCGCCGATTCCCTCTTTTTAGGCTATAACTTGGTGGGCGATCGCTTTGGCGCCCAACGTCTGCTCGTCCGCTTTGATATTGCCGGCAATCTACCGAATAACGCCGTGATCAACAGCGCGCGCTTGCGGCTGCGCCTTAGCTTTTCCAGTCCCAGCAATGATGCGCCGATGGGCACGGTCTTGCGCCGCCTGGCGTCAGATTGGAGCGAAACAGGCGTCACCTGGAACAGTGAACCGGCATGGACCGATGTCGATGACCGCACACGGGTTGGCAGCGCACAGGATTGGTACGAATGGAATGTCGGCCCGGAGGTGCAGCTTTGGGTGGATGGTACACCTAACTACGGCGTTGAGATTATCGGCGATGAACAGGTACAGCAGCGGGAACGCGCCTTCTATTCACGCGAGACCAACACCGCTTTCTTCCCACGCCTGGTGGTCGATTACACGGTGCAGACCGACCAATCGCCGCCGAGCGTCACAATCAACCCGCTGCCGCCCATTGTGGGGCGCAACTTTACGGTTAGCTGGAGCGGCACAGACCCCGGCGGTTCCGGCATCGCCTATTATGATGTCCAGTATCGCGTGGACGGCGGCGATTGGGTGGATTGGTTGACTGAAGTGACCTCTACTTCAGCAGAATTCTCTGCTGGCCGCAATGGCCAGCGCCTTGAGTTTCGGGCGCGCGGGGTAGACAATGCCGACAATCGCGAACCATTTGGCGACGCCGAAGCGGCCACCACCGTGGACACGCAACCCCCAACCACGCGGGTCAATCCCCTGCCGGCCTTGGTGGGCGTGACAAACTTTACGGTCAGTTGGGTAGGGACAGACGGCGGCGGTTCCGGCATTCAATATTATGAGGTGCGCTTCCGCGTGGAGCGAGGCGAATGGCAACTGTGGCAGCAGCAGACCACCGCCACCAGCGCACTCTTTGTCGCTCCCGGTGATGGTCTCTACGAATTTGAAGCACGGGCGGTAGACAATCGCGGCCAGGTGGAAGATTTTACCGGACAACCGGAGGCGGCCACCATTGTCGATACGCAGCCCCCCTTCGTGCGCCCGGCGCTCTGGTTTCCCATTCTCTTGATCCAGGCGGCGCCACCCGCAACGGCGCAATAAGCGGGCCTTTTGTGGTTGACTCTGACGCTGCAACTCGTTCCATTGGGCAAAAGAAAGTGCGCATGGTTGATTACCGGCAGCAGCGCGCCGGCAAAGCGACAAACCCACCGGTTAGCCAGTCGCGCTCCCCATCAACTGACTAGTGTGGTAAAGGCCGGTTTGGCATACGCTGAGGAATGATCACAAGCGTGCGTGAACGATAACATTGGGTTGCCGAACGCTGGCCGCTTGCCGAGGATGGAGGAGAACCATGAACAGATGGAGCAAAGTCGTTGTTGGCGTGGTTGGTGGGCTAGTCGCCTTGGGTGGGATTGGGTGGCTGGGCTTGCAAGTGCCGCCGGCCAACTTCCCGCCGCCCACCGACGACGCGCCGAAGGTGGGAACAACCGTGGCTGTGCCGATCCATTTGCCGGCTCCCGTGCGCCGCTACTGCCAGGTCGCCTTTGGCGATCAACTGCCACGGATCGGGTCAATGGTGGCCTGGGGGCGGGCGCGCGCCAATTTCGGCATCTGGATGCCCCTCCGCTTCCGCCTCTACCATCAGCCGGGAGAGGCGTTCAAACGGGAGATGGAAGTGACCTGGTTTGGCCTGCCGGTGCTTAAAGCGCTGGATCAATACATCAACGGCGTTGGCATGACCGGTCCCGTCGGCAACGCCGAAAGTGGCCCGCAAGTCGATCAAGGATCGAATATGATTCTGTGGGCGGAAGCGCCCTTTTATCCCTCCCTTCTGCTTACTGACCCGCGCATTCGCTGGGAGGCAATTGATGCGACTTCGGCGCGCCTAATCTTTCCCTTTGGCGACCAGGAAGATGAACTGGTCTACCACTTTGACCCAACAACCGGCCTGATCACCTATCTGTCGGCCATGCGCTACCAGGGCAGCAACCCCGAAAAGGTGGGCTGGCGGGTAGACTTCGAGCGGTGGCAGACGGTGAATGGGCTGCAAGTGCCGCTGCGCGTCGCCATTACCTGGGCCAACCAGCCCGGGCCGTGGTCGTATTGGGACTTTGAAAATATTCGGTGGAATGTCGATCTTTCGCAACAACTGCCAACCGCCGCAACCCACCACCCCGTTCGCCCGGCTGCACAGTTGCGGGTAGATGGGGAGAAAGCCCTATGGCAACCAAATCCGTGATCATTATCGGCGCCGGCATCGCCGGTCTGTCGGTGGGCTGCTATGCGCAGATGAATGGCTTCCGCAGCCAAATCTTTGAATTGCATACCATCCCCGGTGGTCTCTGTACCTCGTGGCGAAGACAAGGGTATCTCTTTGATGGCGGTGTGCGCTATCTGGTTGGTACGAACCCGGCGGCCAAAGCCTATCCCATGTGGCAAGAGTTGGGCGTGCTGCCGGGGCAGGGGCTTTACCGCTACGACGAATTTATCTGTGTCGAAGATGATCGGGGCCGCGCCTTTCATCTCTACACCGATCTTGAACGGCTCAAGCAGGAGATGTGGCGGCTCTCCCCCGGCGACTATGACGCCATTGCCAGCTTTACCGATACGCTCCATGCCCTGGCAACCTTTGACTTGCCTCTGGATCCGACTCCCGACGACGCCCGCGAAAACTTACAGATGGGGCTGGCCATGTTGCCCTTTGTCGGGCCGTTGCTGCGCTGGAAAGATGTGGCGCTGGGGGACTTTGTCACACACTTCCGTGACCCGCTCTTGCGCAAAGGGTTGATGGAATTTCTCCAGTTCGCCCGTCCTGATTTTCCGCTGTTGATGCTGCTGATCACGCTGGCGCAGATGTCCAACCAGATGGCTGGCTACCCCATTGGCGGTTCGCTGGATCTGGCGGAGCGGATTGCCCGTCGCTATCGGGATCTCGGCGGGCAGGCGGAATATGGCGCCCGTGTCACCAAAATTTTGGTAAAAAAGAATTGTGCGGTTGGTGTTCAGTTGGCCGATGGCACGGAACACTTTGCCGATCTGGTCATCTCGGCGGCGGACGGGCGTTCGACCATTTTTGATCTGCTGGGCGGGCAATATGTCAACGCACGGCTGCAAGATTACTATGGCACGCTGCCGCTGGCGCCGTCGATCATCCAGGTGGCGCTGGGGGTGAAGCGTGATTTCAGCAACGAGCCGCCGGCACTTTGCTTCCCGGTGGCCCAACCGCTTGACTTTGGCGATCTGCGCCACGACCATCTGACTGTGCGCCATTATGCCTTTGACCCCACGCTGGCCGATCCAGGGAAGACGGTCTTGAATATTTGGTGTGCGGCAGATTATGGCTACTGGCAGGGGCTGCATACCGTGCCGGAAGCTTACATCGCAGCGAAGGAACAGGTGGCGCACCAGGTCATTGCCGCGTTGGATCGCCGGTATCCTGGTCTGGCAGCGCAGGTTGAGGCGACCGATGTGGCGACGCCGGTGACCTATGAACGCTACACCGCTAACTGGCGCGGATCGATCTACGGCTGGGCAATGGCCCCGCGCAAAATGACGCTGATGATGGGGCAAGGCATGAGCAAGACGTTGCCCGGTTTGCAGAATTTCTACATGATCGGCCAATGGGTGGAGCCGGGGGGCAATGTCCAACTGTCTGCCGCGTCGGGGCGGGATGTGCTGGAGACGATCTGTCGGCAGGCGGGACGGCCGTTTGTGACGGATAACCCGGTGTTGGCTTGACTTATCGTGGTATAGCAAACTATAGAGTAAATAGGCCATCTGTGGTAGAATGGCGCGCAGCAGATCGGTTGCGAGGAAGCAAACCTTGCGAACAGAAGGAGCGGCGCTAAGATGAGAAAACGCGTTCTATACAGTGAAGCCAATTATGCTGCCATTGTGCGCGATCATGGGTACTTTGTCGATAAGACGGCATATATCGCCAAGTTGGAACTGGTGCGCAATCCGGTTTTCCTCCGTCCGCGCCGCTTCGGCAAATCACTTTTCTGTTCGATCCTACGCTATTACTATGATCGCACTTATGCCGAACAGTTTGAAGAACTCTTTGGTCACACTTGGATTGGCCAACATCCAACAGGGCGACAGAACCAATATTTGATCCTTTCCCTCAACTTCTCGACAGTTGCGTTTGGCCCTACCCACCAGGCGACCGAGAATAGTTTCAAGCGGCAGTGCAATTATCAGATCGATTCGTTACGCCATACTTATGCACCTTTGTTAGATGAGTTACCAGTGTTATCAGTGGATGCGCCGGTCGCTGATAACTTGCGCACGCTCTTAGTTTATCTTGAGGCGCGCCAGTTACCACGTCTATATGTCATCATTGATGAATATGATAGCTTTGCCAACCAACTGATTACTGGTCACAATGATGAACTTTATGATCAATTGACCGCCGATGACAGCTTTTTCAAATCCTTCTTTAAAACCTTGAAGGAAGGACGTGAAACGGGTGCAATTGCCAATATCTTCATTACCGGTGTTCTACCGATTCTCATTGATGATCTGGCTTCCGGGTATAATATTGCCAGCTTTCTTACGCTGCGACCCGGCTTTGAGCAGATGTTGGGCTTTACCCAACGCGAAGTTGATCAACTGCTGGATGCCGTTTATCAGGATTATGGCATCGACCCGGCGACTCGGTCACAGGTGGATGCTACGGTCCGCAATTATTACGATGGCTATCAGTTTGGTCTTTCACCCAGTGAACCGCTTTACAACGCCACCAGTTTGATCTATTTTCTGGATCAATTTACCGCCACCCAAACCATTCCCAATCGTTTGATCGACGCCAATCTGAAGACGGATCTTTCCTGGGTGCAGCGCTTGACGGCCTCCAACCCGGCGCTGACCGAGGAATTTGTCGAGCAGTTGACCTTACAGAGCAACATTGGCTATGACGAGAAGTTTCTGATCGAAAAATTTGACAGGCGGCAGTTTTTTGCCAAAAGCTTCTTCCCAATCTCCTTCTTCTACCTGGGCATGTTAACCCTGCAAGACAGCTTCTACCTACGTCTGCCCAATTTAAGTATGCGCGAGATTTTTGTCGAGTACTTCAACGAAGTCCACGCCATTGATGTCTCGACGCGCTACACGGAAATCATGCAAGCGTTTGTCAACCAGCCCAACCTGGAACAGCTTTTTGCCGGTTACTGGCGCGAGTATGTTTCACAGTTGCCCGAAGCAGTCTTTACCAAGATGAATGAAAACTTCTACCGCACTACCTTCTATGAATTATGCAGCCGCTATCTCTCGCGCTGGTTCACTTGGAATATGGAACGTTCTTATCCTACCGGTAAAAGTGATCTCGAATTTGTCGGCAAGTATCACGAAAAATTTGCCGATCTGCGCTGGGTGATTGAGTTCAAATATTACTCGAACGCCGAGTTACGCCGGTTAGAGCAGACAATTGAAACCTTTGAACTGCAAGCCGAAGATACCGAACAGATCGCCGGTTACGCCGCCGGGTTGCGTCACGAATATCCGCAAGCGCAAATTGCCCAGTTTGTGATCTACTGCTTTGGCAATCAGGGCTTTCGCGTGTTTCGGCTTTAATCAGTTGCAAAACCCTCTATCCATGTCGTAATCGACTAGGCAAACCATTATCGCCTATGGTATGCTTCCTTCCATGTCAACCCTTGATCGATTGCGCCGTCTCCATCAAGTGCGGCCACAGCGCACCCAACGTGAACCGGAACCGCCACCTACGCCACGGCAGGAGAGTATCAGCGCGCCCGCCGTCAGCAAGCCGCAACGGACCGGCAAACTGGAAACGCTGATCCCCGGCGAGGTGATCGAAAATGGTAACGGTGTCTGCTATGTCGTCACCGAACGCTACCCGCTCCACATCCAGCGGGGCGACCAACCGCTGGCCCATCTGCTCGACCATCACCCATCCACCTTTGCCGCCTTTCACCCTGCCTTTGGCCTGCAAGCCGGCATCGATTTTCGCCAGGCCGTCTTTCTCGACACGGAAACCACCGGTCTTGGCGGCGGGGCGGGTGTTTACTGTTTTATGGTCGGCGTCGGCACCTTTGAGAGTACCGATTCACCAGTCACAAACGCTCCACCATCCACTATCCACTTCGTCGTTCGCCAGTTCTTCATGCGCCACCCCGGTGAGGAAGGGGCGTTGTTACAGGCGCTGGTGGAACTGCTGGAAAATTATGGGATGAGCGTCACTTTTAATGGACGCACCTTTGATTTACCCCTATTACGCACCCGCTTGCGCCAGAATCAGCAGATCTACCCGGAGTTGCGGGGCAGTGGACGGCTGTTGCAACCAGAAAAGCCGCATCTGGATCTCCTGCACCCTGCGCGCCGCCTGTGGAAACGACGCTTGCAAAGTTGCCGGTTGATCAACTTGGAAGCCGAAATTCTGGGGATGCAGCGCAGCGAAGAGGATGTTCCCGGTCAGCTCATCCCACAACTCTATACCGATTATGTACAGAGCGGAAACGCCAGCGAATTACGCCGGATCTTCTATCACAACCGGGAAGACATTGTCTCAATGGTCGCGCTGGCCGCCCAGTTGAGCCGGCTCTACCAGGGTACAGCCACCGCTGATGGCGCAACCTTACACGGCCTCGACTGGTTTTCCCTGGGTCGTTGCCACGAGGAGCGGGGGCAGATGGCCGAAGCTGAACGGGCCTATCGCGAAGCCGTCGCTCGTCTCCACGGCAATGCTGCCCAGGCCGAAGCCTTTCGCCAGTTGGGCCAGTTGTTCAAACGCCAATCGCGCTGGGACGAAGCCGCCACCATCTGGCAACAATGGCTCACCACCGTTACCGCCATTGACGCCACCCCTTACGAAGAGTTAGCCAAATATTGCGAATGGCAATGTAAAGATTTTGAGCAAGCCGCTATGTGGACCGGCTGGGCGCTTCATACCTTGCGTACCGTCCCAGCCTGGCAACAGTCGTTGGCTCACATCGCCGATTTGGAACATCGCCTCGCTCGTCTTCAACGAAAACAGCTAGCCGATACTGAGTAAATAATAGAGAAAGCCCAGAAGCTAAATCACCTCATGGTTTGTGGATTGGTG
This sequence comes from Caldilinea sp. CFX5, assembly GCA_021405325.1. Next base: position 222,384 of record QWII01000014.1, read on the forward strand.
CTAGTAATGTGATTTAACTTCTGGGATGTAAATATTAAGATTGTGGCACTAACTTATCCACATCTACGTAACCATCAGCACTACAGCCCGAAGAACTGCCTACACGTGCAATATGAATCGTATGCACATCTGCATTCAACCCTGTGAATGATTGAGATGCTTGCCATTGCGTGCCGCTAGTGGAACACTGGTTGACTGTACCATAATTGATTCCATCAATGGTGACCGCAACGGTACCGCGGTTGGAAGCTTTGGTAAAATAATAATCGATCTTAGTACCTGTAAACGTAAAGGTAAAGGCAGCCTCAGGCTCTTTCGTATAACTAACCGTATTAGCGTGTGCAGAAGACCAACCAATGCCATGTGTCCAATCACCGATATATTGCACACCATAAGCACGGTCATCATAAGTGCCAGGAGCAAAACGCGGAATATCTATTACATAGGCATCCAAATCAGTAAAATAGCCATCATTAACTGCATGCTGAGTACGAATTGTATGTGAACCAGAGCTTACGTACCAAGTTTTTGCAACTTGCCACAATGTCGGTGTCGAAAAATCCGCCATACTTTGTATCGAACCACTATCAATAACCACGTAAGTACTGCTACGATTGTTAGCTTTTGCATAAACACGGGAAATACTATTGCTAGCACCGAAGGGCAATGTTGCAGAACCACTGTCACTATTCGTCCAACTGATGGTTTGACCATACGTTTTGGCCCAACCGCTCTGCTGCGTCCATGAGCCAGCATATGTTATTGATGCTGGACTGGCATCATCATATTTGAGCAAGTAAAAAAGGAAAGAACACCTTTTCCCACCAGATCCTGCAAACCAATACCAATCACCTAATGGATTAGGAGTATAACCATATGGTTGAGGACAACTAGTCTGTGGATTGGTATCAGCCCAGTTGTGTGTACCTGTTGTTGTTACGCTGGGCGCCCAATTCAGCCAATCTGCACCGGCCTTGTACTGAGGAGATGCAAAATAAAACTGACCAAAGGCTTGAGGGTCGCTACTACCAACATACGCTTCCTCAAAAGTAGCGCTTGCTTTATAAATCCTATCACTTGTCGACTGGATTTCTGCAACTAAATATTGGTTGCCGGCAGTATCATAAACATACATGTTCCATACACTTCCAGATGCGGAAGGCTTATATATTCGGACTTGGTGAAAATTATTTAGACTAACTAAATCACCAACATTGCCAAGACAGCCAAGGGTACCCCAATGTGAATTACCCCGTTTGCAAGTAATAGGGTAAAACGAAATAGCAAACCAGTGTAATCCATCTGGATAGGCAACTAAACCTACCTGTGAAAAACCTGCATTATTACCTAGATCTACTGATAACCAGCCAGCCGTGCCTGTATTCAGCGGTAAGCTGGTTGACGGCAGTGTGGTGGCATTAACGAAAAGGCGATAATCTCTACTATAAAATATATTAGGGTGATCCTTGCGCAAATTTGTAGTCAACCAAACGTTTCCATCTGCATAAACTGGATAGATGCTGAAAATAGATGCAAAAATCAATGCGAAAAACAAAATTTTTGTCAAATATTTTAGTCCTAACATTTATCTTCTCCTATTACTTGCAACTAGTGTTTTGTTACGTAAATTCTGATAGGTTGCTCGTAGGTCATCGCCTCCGACGTGACGGTCTGTTCTACCGCTCACAACTTATTTAACAAAACACTAGTCTGTTTCTGCAATTGCAGTTGGGACAACTGTAGGGCCGCCAAGTGGGGTACGCGGAACTAAGGGAAATGCATTAATCAATTTCTCCTGTGCGTTTAAGTTTAGCTCTTTAGATAAATTGTCTTGAAAATTTCCATAATTCAGTATAGAAAGAGGCAACAAAATTTTAGCATATATCCCATCAGAACGTCGGATGATTGCAACATATATTTCCTGTTCGGGAAGGCCCTCAGCGCGATTAATAACTTCAGATATTGGCAAAAGGTCGGATCTAGCTTCTAGGGGTGATTCATCCACAGTAACCATAGGTGTAACATCAAGCCTAGGTGGTGGTGGAAAGGTTGGCCAAGGCGTATAGGGGGCTTGATTCGCTACGTCAGTGGGGGCAACGCCAGTTGGCAAATCCGGCGGCCAAGTGGGACTTGGTACAGCAGTTTCAGGCGAAATCGTCGTTTGCGGTGATAGCTCAACCAATGGCGTTGCTAATTGAACAATTTGTTGATTAGCTCTATTTATGGTACTACGCTCTGGGAAGTTGGTCATGATGATGCCTCCAAGGAGGACAACAGTAATTGCCATAACTAGATAGCTAACTGCTTTTCTATTGAACATAAGATTTTGCCTCTGTTGCTATCTGCATAATTTGATACACGAAATAGAACACAGCTTCTTATACGTAGTGATAGGAGCAAATAAGTGTTTAGTACTTGTAATCGATAACATATCAGAATGATTACAACTTGTCGTGGCAACACTAATTTTATTCCTTTTTTTTTTTTTTGTCAATAGGGAATATTTTGATGAAAGTCCTGTAAATTATCTCAAAGCTTACAAAACAAAGAATGATCATTAAGTTTGTTGCTTTTAGATTCAGCGCAAACCCGAATCATACTAGGCAAAGATTTAAGTCCTATGGTATTCTATCGCCATAACAACTCTTAATCGACCGCTATGTTTCACGGGTTGCAACGATAGTGCATCGAATCTAAGCTTTGGTTTTGCATAAGGGTGCAGTTGGCTGTCAACAGCGGGCGACAAGTAGGAAGATGTAATCATTGTCATGTTAGCCCAGCAAGCAAAAAATTGGGTGATCTATCCGACGGCGCCCCGCCCCTTGGTGGAGAGTGTACCGGAACATGGGTTGCTGGTGCAGGTGCTCTACAACCGCGGCTTGAATAGTGCGGCGGAGATCAATGCCTTTTTGCGCGGCATCGACGCCGTGCAGGAAAATCCCTATAAGCTGCGTGACATGACGCCAGCAGTGGCGCGCATTGTGGAAGCCATTGATCGGGGCGAAACCATCTGCGTCTATGGTGACTTTGACGCCGACGGCGTCACGGCCACGGCGCTGCTGGTCAGCGCGTTGCAGACCGCCGGTGGACGGGTCGGCCCCTATATCCCGGATCGCGTCGATGAAGGCTATGGTCTCAATTTGGACGCCATTGAACGGATTGCCCAGCAGGCCAAGTTGATGGTCACGGTTGATTGTGGCATTCGTAGCTTGCGGGAAGTGGCACGCGCCGTCGAATTAGGGCTGGATGTCATCGTCACCGACCATCACTCGGTGGGGCCAGAATTGCCGAAGGCGCTGGCCGTGGTCAATCCCCGGCGCAAAGATTGTATGGGCAGTACGGCGCGCTTGGCGGGGGTTGGCGTTGCCTATCGATTGGCGCAGGCCGTGTTGCGCGCCGTAGCCCAGCGCCGCGGTAGCCGCATCAGTGAAAACCAGGTCAGTGAAATTGAAGAAGATCTGCTCGATCTGGTGGCGCTGGGCACGGTCGCGGATATGATGCCGCTGTTGGGGGAAAATCGTTCACTCGTACAACGGGGGCTGGTCTGCCTCAACAAACCAAAACGGGTGGGGGTGGAAACCCTCTTAACCATTTCCGACCTGCGGCCAGGGACAGTAGATGCCACTGCCATCTCCTGTCGCCTGGCCCCCCGCTTGAACGCCGCTGGTCGGCTGGCCCATGCCAAACTGGCCTATGAACTCCTGCGCACCAGCGACCCGAGCAAAGCCTATAGCCTGGCGACCGAATTGGAAGCGCTCAACAATCGCCGCCGCACCCTCACCGATGAGGCGCACGCCACGGCGGAAGCGCAACTGGCCGAGCAGATGAACAAAGACCGGGCGCTCTATGTTGTCCACAGCCCCCACTTTGTCGCCGGCATTGTCGGGTTGGTGGCCGGCAAGTTGACCGAACGTTTTTACCGTCCCGTCCTGGTGATTGAAGAGGGCGAACAGGAATCCCGCGGCAGCGCCCGCAGCATCCCCGAATTTGATATTAGCGCAGCGCTTGATGAGGTGGGCGGGCTGCTGATTCGACATGGCGGCCATAGTCGCGCCGCCGGTTTTACGGTCGCCACCAGTCGGCTGGCCGAATTTACCGAGGCGGTTCAGAGCATTGCCCATCGCGACCTCAGCCAACGCGCGGATCTGCGGCCAACCTTGCATGTCGACGCCGTGGTGACGTTAGATGAGATCAATTGGACGATCCAGGAACAATTTATGCGGCTGGAGCCAATGGGCCAAGAGAACCCCTCGCCGCTGCTGCTCTGTCGCCAGGTGCGTGTGCGCGAGGCGCGCCCCATTGGTAGCCAGAAACAGCACATGCGCCTGATTGTCGATGCCGGCCCCAACACCCCCGTGCTGGATGCCGTCGCCTTTCAACAGGGCGCTTGGGTCAAACAGCTCGCCGAAGGCAGCCGCCTTGACCTCGTTTTCCAGGTTGAAGCCAACGAATGGCAAGGGCGCAAACGGCTCCAACTGAATGTGCAGGATCTCCGCCTTAGTGAGAAGTAGCGAGTGGTGAGGGGCGGGTTGCGGGTGGTGAGTGCTGAGTTGACTTGTCCCGTAGGGACACTTGAGTTTAGGATAATCACATGAAGATGAACGCTTCCGGCCCGGTGAAAATCGGGGTTATTTTTGGCTCCATTGGAATTTTGTTGACCGTCGTCGGCATTCTGCGGGGCAACGTGCCGCTCAACCCGGCGAGCATTGGCATGGCGCTACTGATTGGCGGCGGGGTCTGGTTTTTGGTGGCCTGGACGGTTGCCACTGCGGCGGTTGATGTCGATCGCGATGCGGCGGACCAGGAATTGGCAACCGAAGAACAACAATAATTGGCCTGCCTTCTCGTAGGGGCACGATATATCGTGCCCCTACGAGAAGG
>QWII01000115.1 GCA_021405325.1 Caldilinea sp. CFX5
TTGCCCCCTTGCAAGAGACACGGCTCCTGCTGGAACGCAAGGGGCAACTTTTTATCGACCAGGGTGGTGCGGCACGCGAGGAACGAAGGCTGATTGATGAACGGCTGCAGGCCATTCGCACAGCCATGATCACCGATTTTCCCTTGGCTGCCGCCGAGGTGGGTATGCTACGCGAGCAAATCCGCGCCCAGGTTCTACATATTCGTGATCTGGAACAAGCCGCCATTACGCAACTTCGAGTAATTATCAGCAAACCATAGCACTTTCCCACCTAACCAAACCAGCGTCTGGATCAATGGCAAGTGAAGGGCTTGACAGGGGTGTTCCCTTTTCACCAGAGATGTAGGTGTGTTCTTGCCCTTTCTTTCAAAAGTTTCACGCGCTTATTTGTAATAATTATTAACCGTATTGGTAATAGGGGCTGTGGAATTGGGGATAACTTTTCTTGGTCAAGACCATACCCCTAGATCTTGTGTAGCGCCCGAGTTACGATACTGAATAGCGACACTGAACACAAGCGAGGATCGGGATTGTTTGCCGATAAGTTTTGGGATAATTTAGGATAGATAGGGAAAAACCGATCGCCAACAACTTATGACACCTACATCTAGGGAGCTTTATAACAACAGCTACTAGATTGGGGAAAGAAGGGGAAAATTGGTAGAACAATTATCCACAACTATCCGCCGCAAAATAGGGGTTATCCCCAGGGTTTTCCGCAAAGAATGTCATCCATCATTTGCATTACTGGATTTTTGGTAAAAAAACCCGCAATTTATCTGAGGAAATTGTAATAGAAACCTGCTACAATGGGTTGGCTGTCTTATCAAGTTGATGAGCGACCGTCCTATATTCGTAGGATAACGCCTTACCGGATCAGCACAGCATTTTGTGATCGCTTAATCGGAGCAATGGCCAGTCGCTTTCATTACTGATAGATAAGCCAGGGCGTACTAATTCAGCTTCTTGGAGAAGGGTATGAATGAACGGATTCGTGTTTTAATTGCTGATGATCATCATGTGGTGCGTGGCGGCATCCGCGCCTTATTGGAAACCGAAGAAGATATTGATGTCATTGACGAAGCGGCGGACGGTGTTGAGACGGTCCTGAAGACCCGCTCGCTCAACCCTGATGTCATTCTCATGGACTTGATGATGCCGCGCAAAACTGGGATCGAGGCTATTGAGGAGATCAAACAAGAAGATCCGGATGCCCGCATTCTGGTACTGACAAGTTATTCGGATGACGAAAAGGTCTTTGCCGCCATCAAAGCCGGCGCTTTGGGCTATCTACTCAAGGAGACCTCGACTAAAGAGTTGTTACAGGCGATTCATGATGTCTACCGGGGTGAATCATCACTGCACCCGGCCATTGCGCGCAAGTTGATTCGTGAGTTGAATCGTCCCTCCAATCTACCCCCTGCCGACGAACCGTTAACTGAACGAGAGATTGAAGTATTGATCTTTGTCGCCCGCGGCTACTCGAACCAAGATATTGCCAACGCCCTCTTTATCAGTGAGCGGACGGTGCGCACCCACGTCAGCAACATTCTGAGCAAATTACATCTGGCCAATCGCACCCAAGCTGCACTCTATGCACTCAAGGAAGGGTTGACCAATTTGGAAGAGGCCAGCAAGTGGTAAAATAAAGGGTTGCATAAATATCTGGTAATCTCCATTGGCGTAATTTTGCTATGGCGTTACAAGATGTACAATTCTTTATTTGAAATCCTAACGAGAAACGCGTGTCACGTCTCTATAATCTGTCGTATGGTGAGCACTTATTCGCGCTTCTTTTGTTGTAAGCAATATTCATCGTTTTGCAGATGCTCGAACACCATTCGTCATGTAAGAATAGGTTATAGAAAAATTACGTGATGTTGACACGCGTGTGATTGGAGGCGAACCATTGAACCCTCAGTTAACTAGTCCTGCTCATAGAGATAAACGTCCTGCGCCGCCGAGCGAAACTGCCGTCAGCAGCGGCGCTGCTAAGGTAGATGATAAGATCAACATCCTGGTGGCTGACGATGAGAAGATGATGCTCCAATTGCTTTCCATGTCGTTGCAACGGCTCGGCTATCATGTGGTCACTGCCGAAAATGGCCTGGAAGCGATTGAACTCTTTGATCGCCATCATTTTGACCTGGTGTTACTTGATGTCCTCATGCCCGGCATGGACGGCTTTACCGCCTGTGCCGAGATCCGTAAGCGATCTGATATTCCCGTCGTCATGTTGACGGCGCTCAGTCGCCCCGATGACATTGTGCGTGGCCTGGAAATTGGCGCCGACAATTATATTGTCAAGCCCTTTACCTTTAAAGAGGTCGAAGCCAAATTGCGCGCCATTCTGCGCCGCACCAACTTCCAGAATAATCAATATGTCTTCCAAATTATTGAGCGGGGTGACATCCGCTTGAACAGCGAAGTGCATCAGGTCACCGTCGGCGGCATCGCCGTTGAGTTGACCGGCACCGAATTTCAGTTGCTGCACTTCCTCATGACTCATGCGGACCAGACCGTAAGCAAAGAAGAATTGCTGGAAGCTGTCTGGGGTTATGATTCGACCGATGGCTCCAACCTGGTGGAAGTTGCCATTAGTCGTCTCCGCAAAAAGATTGAAAAAGACCCGGCCCGCCCTGATCGTCTGCTTACGGTGCGCGGGATCGGTTATCGTTTCGCCAGCGGCAAAGCCATCAAAAGCGAAGCGGCCCTGGCCGGCCACAAAATGCAAACCCCCCCGCCGACGCTTACGCCTCATCGTCCGCCCATCACCATTAATGATGCGCTCGATAGCGAAAAGATGGTCGCCACCTTTTAAGCCACAACTGGCTATGGCTGCCTTTCATTCTCTGTCCTTGCCGTTTCCATTCATCAACAAGCCCTTTTCCGATTCAGTATTTCTGACGCCCGGTATAAAAATCGCAGGCGTCAGAAATGCTGAATTTTATTTCCCATAAATCGCAACGCGCGCCGGCTTGGTGGTCGCATTCTTTCCGCGTGGTCGCATTCTTTCCGCGTCTGCCTGCCTGCTTACCGAATCGCCTTCTCTTCGTGGTAGAATAGACCCCATCAATTCGTTGCCAATGACGCGTGCCAATGAACGCTTATTGGTCATTGCTCACTGGCCTTCCCTTGCTGGTGTAGGATGGGACCTGTGTACAACGATCTCACAAAAATTCAGCGACCGCGCAAAATCGTATTGCGCTATCTGACGCTAGGCGTTCTTTTGCTCTTGCTGTGGGTGGTCGGCTGTCAACCGGGCCAGTTGCCCCAGTTCATCCCGGCCATGCGCACGCCAATGCTGGTGCCGACCTTTACGCCGACGCCGGCGCCTTTGGCGGCCGCGCGGGCGCCCACCGAAGATTCCGCCTTTGTTGACGCCCAAGGGTTGGATATTGCCGAACGGCGCATTATCAACGTCTATGAACGGGTGGCGCCGTCGGTAGTCAGCATCACCACACAGGTCTTGCGCCGCGGTTTCTTTTTTGAGGTTCCCGACGAAGGCGCCGGCTCCGGCTTTATCCTCGACCAGGAAGGCCATATTCTTACCAACTACCATGTCATTGACGGCGCCCAATCGATTGATGTCAGTATCAACGACGATTTTGTCGCGCCGGCGACGGTTGTCGGTATCGACCGGCGTAATGATATTGCCGTTCTCAAAGTGGAGGCGCCGGCAGAGATTCTGCGACCGGTGGAACTGGGTAGTTCCGCAAATTTGCAGGTCGGCCAGCGCGCCATTGCCATCGGCAACCCTTTTGGGCAATTTGGCCGCACCTTGACCATTGGGGTGATCAGCTCGTTGAACCGCACCATCGAAGGCTCGGATAACCGCACCATCACCGGCATCATTCAAACCGACGCCGCCATCAACCGGGGCAACTCCGGCGGGCCGCTGCTCGATTCGAGTGGACGGGTGATTGGTATTAACACGGCCATCTTCAGCCCTACCGGCACCAGCGCCGGCGTCGGCTTTGCTGTGCCGGTCGATACGGTGAAGCGGCTACTGCCTGATCTGCTGGCGCTGGGACGCTATCGCCACCCATGGCTGGGGGTGCGTTATGCCTACGAGTTGACCGCCAGTCTCGCCAACGCGTTGGAACTTTCCACCGAACAGGGTTTGTTGATTGTCCAGTTGTATGATCGCAGCCCCCTGGCCCAGGCTGACGTGCGCGGCGCCCAGCAGGAGATCGTCGTGGGCAACCAGCGGGTCTATGTTGGTGGTGATATTCTGATCGCGATTGACGGTAGCCCGGTCCAGACGCTGGATGGCATGGAGACGCTGTTGGAGGACAATTACACGGTCGGCGACCCGGTGACAGTGACACTCGTGCGCGATGAGCAGCCATTTGATCTGACGGTTGAACTGGCGGAAGAACCAAACTAATCAAGCGCCACGCGTAAAAAGATTGACTGCATCCCGTAACATAGCGGACGCCGTTGGTAGCGGGCTATCTTCCCAGATTTTGTGATACAACTTGCCGTAGAGGTCGCTGTGGATTTCAATGCCCATCTCCCAGCCGCTGCAACTGCCCAGAAAATCGCTTTGGGGAAGAACCTTCGGCGCAACGGTGAGGTGGTAGCCCTGGTCAGTACGCTGGGCGGTGGCGACCAGTTTGATGGTGCGACCGTGGCGCGCTTCGGCCTGTAATTGTTCGGTGGTGACGCCAGTCATGCCCATGACCTCGACATCCTGAAGTGTGGTGTGGATGCCAAGGATGCTGTTGGCAATGATGACCAATTTGTTGGCCGTGTCCCACCCTTCAACATCTAGGGATGGATCGGCTTCGGCGATGCCACGACGTTGAGCTTCAGCCAGAGCATCGGCAAAGGAGCGCCCGCTGTTCATCTCAGCCAGGATAAAGTTGCTGGTGCTGTTGAAGATGCCCCGTAGCATGGTAATATCTGCTGCAATCAGATCGCGTTGCCCGATATTGATGATCGGCAGGGCGCCGCAAACCGTGGCGCTATAGGCCAGTCCCACCTTTTTCTGTGCCGCCAACTCATGCAATTCCCGAAAGGCCAGCACCAACGGCCCTTTGTTCGCCAAGACTACATTCATGCCACAAGCCAACGCCGTGCGGGTGACGCTCAAGCCCGGCTCGCCATCTTTGAGATTGACGGGCGAGGCTTCCAACACCAAATCACAGTCGGTTTCCTGTAAAACTTGGGGGAGCGGCGCGTTGACAACTTCCTGTAAAGTGTTGAGACGACCGCCGTTGCGTTTGAAATGGTAAAGTTCCTGCGGATCAAAGCCGGCGGCGCGTCGAACCACGCCGCTGCTATCGGCAGCCAGTACAATGCGAAAGCTTAGATCATATTGCGCCTGTAGACGCTCTGCCTTGCGCGTCAGGATTTCCAAAAAGCTGCGGTTGACGGCCCCGACGCCGATGAGCGCTGTACGGATTTCGGGCATGAGGATCTCCAGGAGAAGAATAGAATGCGGCACCCACTGGGTGCCGCATTCTATTTAATTTGCTTGCGTTGCGTATTCTTTGACTAACCCGGCAAAGCGGGCAAAGAGCAGGTCGGCGTCGTGGGGGCCGGGGCTGGCTTCGGGATGATATTGCACACAGAAGACCGGGCGATCGGTCAGCCGCAGCCCTTCGACGGTTTCGTCATTGAGGTTGCGATGGGTCACTTCGACATTGGCCGGCAACCCATCCAGCGCCACCGCGTAGTTGTGGTTCTGGGAAGTGATCTGGACGTTGGTCGAATCAACATCGCTCACCGGCTGGTTGCCGCCGTGATGGCCGAACTTCAGCTTATAGGTCTGCCCACCCAGCGCCAGGCCGATGATCTGGTGGCCCAGACAGATGCCAAAGGTGGGCACCTTGCTTTCCAACAACTCGCGCACGGCTTGGGCTGCGTATGGCACACCAGCCGGGTCGCCGGGGCCGTTGCTCAAGAAGATGCCGTCTGGGTCGAGCGCCAATACATCGGCAGCGGGAGTAGTGGCCGGCACGACGGTAACACGTAGCCCATGACTGGTCAAGCGACGCAAGATGTTATGCTTGATGCCAAAATCGTAGGCGACCACCAGCGGCGCCTCGGTCGATTCGGGCGCACCGGGGGTGGCTTCGGCTTTGCCGGCAGGCACGGGCGTCCACTCGACGCCGGTGCCGTCACCCCAGTTGTAGGTCTCCTGGCAGGTGACTTCGCGCACCAGGTCGCGACCATCCAGCCCTTCCCAGCTTTGCGCCAGGGTCAGCAATTCTTCGGCGCTTTTGCTGCCATCGGTGCAGAGGGCGGCGTGTAATACCCCTTTTTCCCGCAGCCGGCGGGTGAGCGCACGGGTGTCCACCGCGCTGATGCCGGGGATGCCGTGGCGTTCCAGATAGCTGTGAAGCGTTTCATTGGCGCGCCAGTTGGAGACCACGGGGCTGATCTCGCGCACAATAAAGGCGGTTACTTGCGGGCGGTCGCTCTCCACATCTTCGGCGTTGATGCCGGTGTTGCCCACATGGGAGACGGTCATACAGACCATCTGGCCGCGATAGGAGGGATCGGTGATCACCTCTTGATAGCCGGTGAGGCTGGTGTTAAAGACCACTTCGCCCACAACGGTGGTGGCGGCGCCAAAGGCCACCCCTTCATAAATCGCGCCATCGGCCAGGACAAGGATGGCTTTGGATCGGTTCTTCGTCATCGGCACACTCGTTTTAATTCCTCGGTTCATATTGCTCATAGCGGTAGGCCAACCGTAGGGGTTGCCACGCCTTATGTTTTAACAAACTGTTCCAAGCGGCGCTCCGGGCAATGGCTTGCTCTTCGCTGCTGGCCGGCTGTTTGGCTAAATTCATCAGGACGGCCACTTCATCACAGTGATGAAATTTGGGGCAGTAGATACAGGCTTGCCACACCTTGGGGCTGATGCTCCAGCGATCCACCAACTCAAAACCCAACCGTTCAAAAAAGTTGGGCCGTAGCGTCAGGGCGCACGCTTGTTGATAGCCCCGTTCGCGCGCTTCGGCGACCAATTCGTTGACAAGCTGGCTACCAAGCCCCTTGCCGTGTTGACTTTCATGGATCGCCACGGAACGAATTTCTACCAGTTTATCATTCAATGGCACCAACGCGCCACAACCGACCAGCGTCTCTGTCGTTTGGCCGCGTTTGTTCCCGACCGGTTGGGTCTCAATCGCCACCAGCCAGTCGGCCAGGGTTTTCCGCACACTCTCTTCGGTGCGGGGCAACATGATATTTTGGGCAGCAAACCGATTCACCAGTTCCACAATGGGCTGAACATCTTGTTCTTGTGCGGAACGAATCACGATCTCCATCTTCTTGTATCCTCTTTGTTCACTGGGGCTGTTTTATCTACAGCCGTCAACCATGCCGATCAAATGGTGATGAACGAAACCACCTGAAAAATACGCGTCGCGCCTTTTCTTGGTTGCAGCAATTTGCCAACGTCCATCTTGTACGCAAAAGTCTGGCATCCGTTCCCGGTCGCGACCTGACCATCTCTTGGGCCATCATACATTTCACCTGTTTCCTAACCCGAATCGTTGTCATCGATCCGGTTGTTTGTGCCTTCTGAATCTTCGACTGGCCTGTCTACTTTGTAGGCAGACAGGTAGACACGTCTATCCCCTATCTACCTGTCTACCTGTCTACCTGTCTACCTACATCGTCTGCAAAATATCCCCGACCGCCTGCACCGCCTGGGCCAGTTCCTCCTTGGTGATGATCAACGGCGGGACAAAGCGCAGGACATTGGCGCCGGCGCTGACCAGAATGACCCCTTTGTCGTAGCCTTTTTCCACAATAGGGCCAACTTCAATATCCATCTCCACGCCGACCAACAACCCTTCGCCCCGCACTTCCTTGATGTGGGGGCTGTTGAGTTCGGCCAGGAGTTCCTTGAGGTAATCCCCCTTTTCTTTGACGCTGCTCAAGAATGACGGCTCGGCAATGCGCGTCACCACATGGTGGGCGACATGGGTGGTGAAAGGGTTGGCGGCAAAGGTGCTGGCGTGATCGCCCTTGTGGATCGTGTCGGCCACCTTCTGGCGCATCATGATGGCGCCGATGGGCAAGCCGCCGGCCAACGGTTTCGCCAGCGTCATCAGATCCGGTTCAATCACGCCGCCTGGCGCATCGGGACCGCCGGAAACCGTGACATGACCCCACAAATTGCCGGTGCGACCGAGACCGCATTGCACTTCATCATAGATCAGCAGCGCGTCATATTGATCGGCCAGGGCGCGCAGACCAGCCAAAAACTCACGGCTGGCCGGATAGACGCCGCCTTCGCCCTGAATCGGTTCGACGATGATGGCGCAGACGCTCTCATCCATCTGTTCGCGGGCGCTTTCCAGATTGTTGAACTCGGCAAAGCGCACGCCGGGCATCAAGGGCTTGAAGGGGTCTTGATATTTGGCGCGGGGCGTCGCCGCCAGACTGCCAAAGAGGCGACCATGAAAGGCGTTGGTGAAGGCAATGATGTTATACTTGTCTTCATGACCATGCTCGCGTGCATAACGCCGGGCAAACTTAAAGGCCCCTTCGTTGGCATCGGCGCCGGTCAGGCTGAAGTGAACCTTGTCGGCAAAGCTGTTTTCACACAGGAACTTCGCCAGACGGGTCTGGGGTTCGGTGTGATAGAGGTTGCTGACATGAAACATGCCGGTACTGGTCGCTTCCTGGATCGCCTGTTTGACGCCGGGGTCGTTATAGCCCAGTGAATTGACGGCAATGCCGGCCACACAATCGATGTAGACCTTGCCGTCGGTGTCATACAAGGTGCTGCCCTCGCCACCGGCCAGGACAAAGGGCGGGCGACTGTAGACCCCAAGAATGTACTCCTGCTCGGCTGCGATAACGCTTTGCTTATCCATGACTTTTCTTCCTCCCTGTCTGCTTGTAAAAAATCGTCGATGATTCTGTTGTGAGGAGATTGAGAGATACAGAGATTCATTACTACTACACGTAATCTCTCAATCTCTCAATCTCCCCCTGCTTGTTATTTTGAACCGACAATCCCGGTGCCGCTATCTTCCTGCACACCGGCCAAATTGGTAATGACAGCCTGCGCCACTCCTCCCCGCACCGCCTCGGTGGCGCTACGCACTTTGGGGATCATGCCGCCCGTAATAATGCCTTCTTCGATCCACTGTTCGGCCTGGCTGGCGGTGACGGCGCGCACCACCCGTCCCGCCACCAGAATGCCCGGCACATTGCTGATAAAGACCAGCTTGATCGCCCCCAACTTGGCGGCAATGGCGGTGGCGGCGTGGTCGGCGTTGACGTTGTAGCTCAGGGCGTCCAGGCTGCCAAAGCTGATCGGGCTGACGACCGGGACAATGTTGCCGGCGATCAGCACTTGCAACAATTGATCATTGACATCACGAATGTCGCCGACCCGCCCCAGGTCGCCCAGCGGGTGCCACATCTTTTCGACGTAGATCGTGCCGGCGTCCACGCCACTGATGCCGGCGGCCATAATATCGGCATTGACTAACGCGCGCACAATGCGCTTGTTCATCAGGCCGCTCAAGACCATCTCGGCCACATCCATGCTGGCGTCATCGGTCACGCGCAGCCCTTCAATAAAGGCGGTTTTCAGCCCCAGCCGCTGCTGGTAATCGGCAATCGCCTTGCCGCCGCCATGCACTACCACTGGAAAATGGCCCTGATCCAGCGTCGCCTTTACCGCCTGCGCCAGACCAAACAAAAACGATTCATCATCCAACTCATTGCCGCCCACCTTCAACACCACAATAAACCTGGGTGTCGTTTCCGCATCTGTATCTGCTTGATTGAGTGAGAGTGTTTCCATCTTCGTTATTTCTCATTTTTTCATTGTCAGAAACCCACGGTTCGTGTAATTAAGGTTCGTTCTCTGGAACAATTTGACAAAATTAAGGCATTTTTCCTATATTTCCAGAGAGCGTCGAACCGAGGGTCAGAATACCGATTTATCAAAGATTTCGGTAACTACCAAGCCACCCCCTCCGCGCCCAGTGGCTCACCCTGAGGGTTCCCGCTTTTAGGCGCGTCCCCCCTGCTAAGGGGAGGAACTGTCCCTCCCCTTAGCAGGGGGAGGGTAGGTGGGGGTTAGAGGTTAAGAGGGGGTTAGTAGTTACAGATTTCGCAGATTACGCAGATTTATTTTATTTTTATTATCTGCGTAATCTGTGAAATCTTTGATTCCTCTTACTAGAGCAACCCATCGGTTTCTTTGAGACCAACAGCAATATTAAAGTTTTGGATCGCCTGGCCGCTTGCGCCTTTGATCAGATTGTCTTCGCTGGCGACAATGATATAACTGTTACCGTCCGGCTGTTGGGGATTAGCCGGGGTGATGCTGATAGCGCAGCGGTTGGTGTAGGTGGTATGGCGCAAGGAAGCCAGTTGCCCCGCCGGCAGCAGATGGACAAATGGCTCATCGGCGTAGGTTTCGGTGTAAAGTTGGCGAATCTCCTGCTCGGTAATGCCGTTGGGGACGGTGATGTACATGGTGCTGAGAATGCCGCGATTGACCGGCAGCAGATGGGGCGAAAAGATAAATTGAAAGTTCTGCTTGGTCGGCGCGGCATGATTGAGCACCTGCTCCATCTCGGCAATGTGGCGATGGCGGTAACCGATGTTGTAGGGATAGAAATTTTCATTGACCTCGACAAAGCTGTAGGGCAAGGAAGCTTTGCGCCCGGCGCCGCTGGTGCCGCTCTTGCTGTCGATGATCACCTGTTGACCGAGCCAACCGGCCTTGGCCAGCGGGTAGAGACCCAGGTTGACTGTCGTCGGGTAGCAGCCGGGGTTGGCGATCAACTGGGCGCCCCGGATCTTGTCGCGATAGATTTCACAGAGGCCGTAGACAAATTGCGGGAGCAGTTCCGGCGCGGTATGTTCAGTGTGATACCACTGCTTGTAGATCTGCGGCGTCGGGAGGCGGAAGTCGGCGCTCAGGTCGATGACGCGCACACCGCTGGCCTGGAAGGCGCGCACCGGCTCAATCGACGCGGCGTGGGGCAGACAGAGAAAGACAACATCCACTTCCTTGGCGCGGGCGACACCGTCCTCTAAACTGATCAGCGGATAATTCCAGGGGACAGCATGAACCTCGGCAAGGGTGCTGCCGGCCTTACTCTCACTCGTCACCCAGCCGATCTCTAGCTGAGGATGGCGGTGGATTAACTGAACCAATTCAATGCCTGTGTACCCGGTGGCGCCGGCAATCCCTGCTTTATACATGCGACTTCCCCCCTTTGTCTAGCAAGTGAAGAAAAAATTGGTTTGTTTGATAAACGGACAGCCTCTAGCGATTCTGTGCTGTCTTTGGCTTTACGTACATCTGTACTGATACAATTGGTAGATAAAATTTGCTGAAGAATCGAGACCGACTGCTGCGCAATAAAAAAGCTCTCCGGCTGGAGAGCTTCGCAGGTTACTGGGTGGTGAGCCGCGCGCGCTAATTCCAGTTCGGATCATCCGATCGGAACGCGGTACGGCCTAAAGTGAAAGTGACTGAAGGAAGCAAACAAGGTTATCATGGTTGCATAGTGTAACATGACGACGGGGCGGTGTCAATACTGGAATGCAGATTTGTGCGGATTTATAGAGGACAGACGCTGATTGAGGAAACGCGGATCTTTGCCGGGCCGAGGAATAATCCGCGTTTCCTCAATCAGCGTCTGTCCCCCTCACCGCGGCGCCATGCGGAGGGCGCCGTCGAGCCGGATCACTTCGCCATTGAGCATTCGGTTGGCAAAGATATGGCTGACGAGCGCGGCATACTCAGGCGGCTGGCCCAGGCGGCTGGGAAAGGGGACCTGTTCACCCAAACTGACGCGCGCCGCTTCCGGCAGACCAGCCATAAGGGGTGTATCAAAGAGACCAGGGGCGATAGTAACGACGCGAATGCCATAGGCGGCCAGGTCGCGCGCTGCCGGGAGCGTTAAGCCGACGATACCGCCTTTCGATGCAGCATAAGCGGCTTGGCCGATCTGCCCGTCAAAGGCAGCGACGGATGCCGTATTGACAATCACGCCGCGCTCGCCGTCAGAGCCTGGTTCATTTTGGGCTATAGCTGTTGCCGCCAGTCGCAGCACATTAAAGGAACCAATCAAGTTGACATGGATCACTTTGGCAAAGCTATCGAGGCGATGAGGACCGCGTTTGCCGGTAATGCGTTCACCGATAGCGACGCCGGCGCAGTTGACAGCGCCATGTAGCGCACCAAAGTGCGCTTGCGCTTGCATAATGGCATTTTGCACACGCTCTTCATCGGTCACATCCGCCGTCACAAAGAGCGCCTGTGCGCCGAGCGTTTGGGCAGTTGCGGCGCCTTTGGCTTGATCAACATCGACAATGACAACATTCGCCCCTTCGCTGACGAGTCGCGCGGCTGTCGCCTGCCCCAACCCTGATCCACCACCACTGACTAAAATTGTCTTTTGCTGAATGTCCATACGGTTTCCTCGTCTGTTTTACCTTGCTCATCGTAAGGTCTGCTTGCCAAAATCGACAAAATTGCCAAAAGCTGACAAGATTGCCTGGATTTTTGTATTAAATTGGGGGTTGAAATTGTTTACAAAGCCTGCTATAATCTACTTAATCTTGATCGGTGGCGCGATTAGATTAGCCGCTGGCTGTGGAAACGTTTCCTGGAAAACGTTTGCTGAATTTTGCTGAATGTAGTGGGAGCATTCCCGCTCTTTTTTTGTCATCTATCGCAATCTGTTTTGATAAGTATCTATTGGATTACTTACATAAGTTTGCGCAAAACACTAAATGTCGTCAACCTAATGACTATTGCGAAAAGCGCACGTTCTGCCAAGCAAGCCGATATCCCCGTTATTGACTACGAAAATAGTCAGTATAAGACAGATTTCTGGGAAGGTCAAGGTCGTAACTACGAAGATGCCACCGAGCGGTTGGCGCTTCGGCAATTGTTGCCGCACCATGGTGTGCGTATTGCCGAAATAGGGGCAGGTTTTGGCCGGTTAGCCGATCTATACCTGGGATACGAGCAGATCGTTTTATTTGATTACAGCCGGACGTTGTTGCAGGAGGCGGTCAGTCGTTGGGGGCATGATCCCCGCTTTGTCTTTGTCGCCGGTAACATCTACCAATTACCATTGGCGACCGGCGTGTTGGACACGTTAGTCATGGTACGAGTGATGCACCATTTGGCTGATGTGCCACAGGCATTGCAACAGCTTGCCCGTACTTTGCATAAGCGCAGTGTCGCCGTTTTAGAGTATGCCAACAAGCGAAATTTGAAGGCGATAGCGCGCTGGTTATTACAACGACAGCAATGGTCGCCCTTTTCGCCGGCGCCGCTTGAATTTGTCGCTTTAAATTTTGATTTTCATCCGGCGTGGATGGAGCAGCAATTGGCTGCCGCCGGTTTACAGCGTAAGCATCAATTTGGCGTATCTCACTTTCGCTTGCCCGTACTCAAGCAGCGGATTGATGCAAATCGGCTTGCCAAACTGGATAGCTATCTCTTTCGTCCTGGCGGCTATTATCCCGTAGCGCCAAGTGTCTTTGTGCAAGCGACATTGGTTGAAAACCGGACGTCGGCAGCGGTTGATTCGCATAACCAAAGGCTAGCGGCGCTCTTTCGTTGTCCGCTTTGTCAGGCCGAGGCGTTTCAATCCGTAACTGAAGAGCAACTGCTTTGTCGACAATGTAATGCTGCTTTTGCGAAAAAGGCGGGCATTTGGGACTTTAAGGAACAGCTTGCGACAAGCGGTTAAACGGCCGGCGGTTTGATCGTTTGCTGAGCAGATTGCGCGTGGTTTTAACCGGTTTTGCTATCCGAAAAGGTAGGCGTAATACCGTAAATCGTGCGCGCTTTGTGGTAAAGTATTATAGAATGCTTGAAACGCCTTGAATGTAGATTCAAGGTTTCGTTTCTATTGTACCATAACTTTATCGTAGAACAAAATTTTTATCTCTTTATAGAGTATATTGAGATTATCTGTGCATATACCAACAAGCGTCGAGATGTACTAATAATACAGCAATTGTCAGTTACCAGCCGGGTCGCTTGTGCGTATAATTCGTGCATAAGGAGAGACTGTTTTAACTATGGGGAAGCAAAGAATGCTCGATTTCTCAATGGAAGCTGATTTCGACACCGATTTTGAAAACAGCTTCGACCAGGAGTTTGAGAACGACTTTGACGATGAACTAACTGATCTTGGCGAGCAGGAACCCGAGTTGCAGGAAAATGGTGATGTCGAGTTAGCGCCACCCGTTGCTTTAACGCCGGAACAGATCCTGAACCAACTTCTCGCGCTGGGCCGCACCCAAGGCTTTGTCTCCTATGATGATGTCCTGGGGTTGGTGCCGGAAGCGGAAAACAACATGGAGCAGGTGGAAGATATTTTTGCTTCGCTCTTTGAGCATGGCATTGAAGTTGGTCAAGTGCGGGAGGAAGAACCGGAGGACATGACCGACTTGGATGCCGAGATGATCGAAGAAGAGAATTTTGATCTGAGCCAGATCGAAATCGACGATTCGATTAGCCTCTATCTCAAAGAGATTGGGCGGGTGCCGCTGTTAACTGCCGAAGAGGAAGTTTCCTTAGCCAAGCGTATGGAAAAAGGCCGCGATTCACGGCGCAAACTGGCGCAGGGTGTCGAAGATTGGGAAGAACGCGAACGCCTGCTCTGGTTGGTGCGTGATGGTCAGGCCGCCCAGGAACATCTGATCAAAGCCAACAGCCGCCTGGTGGTCAGCGTCGCCAAGAAGTATGTCGGTCGTGGGGTGCCCTTTCTGGATCTGATCCAGGAAGGTAACATTGGTCTGATTCGCGCCGTTAAGAAGTTTGACTACCGCCGGGGCTACAAGTTCAGCACTTACGCCACTTGGTGGATTCGTCAAGCGGTGACGCGCGCCATTGCCGACCAGGGCCGGACGATTCGCGTGCCGGTTCACATGTATGAACAGATCAACCGCTTGACCCGAACGAGCCGCCAGCTAGTGCAAGAGCTGGGCCGCGACCCAACCACCGAGGAGATTGCCGAGGAGCTGGGCGTGTCACCGCGCAAGGTCGAGCATATTATGCGGGTCAGCCAGCGCCCATTGAGCCTGGAGATGCCGGTCGGCGAGGAAGAGGATAGCTACCTAGGGGACTTTATCGAAGATGAAGATGCCGCTGCCCCCAACGAGGCAGCCGGTCAGCAGATTCTGCGTGAAGTCATTGATGAAATCTTCCAAAGCTTGACGCCGCGCGAAGTGCGTATCCTGCAACTGCGCTTTGGGTTGGTTGACGGTTACTGCTACACGCTCGAAGAAGTAGGCAAGAAGTTTGGTGTGACGCGCGAACGCATCCGCCAGATTGAAGCCCAAGCATTAAGCCGTCTACGTCATCCCAGCCGTAGCCGGAAATTGCGCGACTACCTCTAAATCGAAACGGGATGTTTCACGTGAAACACCGGCGCGAGGAATAGCGCCGGTGTTTTTTATAGGACTTACGCAAGACGGGAATCTGGGAACACCGCCAGAGATGGCGGCAGGCCGGCAGGATGCCGGCGTTCCCGGCGTCTTGCGTAAGTCCTGTTTTATTCAACCTTGCTTTCGCCCCCAACGCAACTTTCAGGTATAATGGCGCGATAGACAAATTCGTTTGCAATGAAGGACCGGACCTATGGCACTGTTCAACCGGATTGTAGCTGCCCTCTTGTGGCTATTCCTCCTCACAATAATCACTATCCTGGCCGTTGCGCCCGTAGGTGCAATCCAGCAGTTACAACGGTTTTTGGACAGCGCGCTCACCCAAATCCAATCCTGGCAGGCGGCTAGTGGTGATAACTTTATTATCGCCCAGGCCACCATCGGCATCACGGCGGTTTTGCTCTTTGGTATTCTTTTGGGGTTGGAACTGTGGGGAATGCGCAAGCGTGGCGTCCGCATTCGCACGGCTGATGGTGGAGAGGCCGAGCTCGATACCGCCAGCGTCAGCCGCCGTTTGGAATGGCATTTAGAGAAGGTGGCCGAAGTCAACAATGTCGTGCCGACGGTACGGGCTAAGGGCGGCGCCGTCGATGTGCGCTTAGAGATTGAGGTCATGCCGGCAGTGGACATTCCCAAGAAAACAGATGAAGTCGTGGCGTTGGCCCGTGATGTGGTTGAAGAAGACATCGGTCTCACCTTAGGTAAGCTTGATGTCCACATGCGCTGTGCGCCTTTTGAACCGACGTTGGCCGGTTGAGCCGTAAAATTCCTTTCATTGAAACAATTCTAAGCGAATAACGTAGTGGGATCTGGTTGGACTTTATGGTTGAGGATGAAGTGATTGTGGCTCGCGCGGCCCAAGTAGAAATACAAAGTGAGAGGGCAACGCCAGGTAAGCCAGCGGATGAGGTTGTTCGACGGGCAGTGGTCAACAAGGGGGAAGCGGTGGATATCACCATTCATGGTGAAACCTTTGACCTGCCGCCATTGATCGAAGCGCTCTTGTTTGTGGCCGAGGGGCCGGTGGAGGCAAATCAGTTAGCCAAAGCATTGCAGGTCGCGAGCGAAGCGATTTACCAGGGGGTGCAACAACTCGATCGAGAGTACCAGAGTACGGGTCGTGGCCTACGGGTGCAGGAGTATAACGGCAAATTTCAACTGGTGACACGTCCGACCTTGGCGCCGCTTATTGAAACGTTTCTCAATCTCGATCTCACCACCCGTTTGAGCGCACCGGCCTTAGAGACATTAGCCATCATTGCCTATCGTCAGCCCGTGACGCGGGCGCAGGTCGAAGCGGTGCGTGGTGTAGACAGTTCGGCCATTCTGCGTTCACTGGTGCAACGGGGGTTGATTCAGGAAAATGGTCGCCTGGAAGGGGCTGGACGACCTATTCTCTACAGTGTGACCGAAAACTTTATGAGCCACTTTGGCTTGACGGGCCTGAACGAACTGCCGGCACTGGAGATGACAGAGGCGGACACCTTATGGGCGGCGACAGTTTTGGCAGAGCAACAGGATCGTGCCGGCGAGAGTTAAATTATTGGGATTGGTTCAACATCTACCTCTGTTTTGGACGTCTTCCTGCTTGCTCCACTGTCACTGTCAGTAAAGTGAATTGATTTCTGATAACTGTCTGCCCTCTGTCAGGTAATCCCGCTGAGAATCCTGTAGACTATAGATGGTCAGAGAATGTTTCGGCGGTAGGGGCAAGCCCTTGCCCCTACCGCCACCGCTCTTTCCTGAACGTCTATAGAAAAGGAGAAACTACTAAACCATAGCGATGGTAGAATGATCGTTGAAAGAATAAAACGCATTGGTCGGTTTTTCAGCGTTGCTATTTTCTTACAAACAGTTTTCGCATAAAAGTCACTCCATGCGTGCGGATAGAAGGAGCGTAGATATGGTAAGGCAGCGGCATTGGTCAGCTTTGTTCCTGGCAACTCTGGTTTTGTTGCTTGGTTCCCTGCTTTACACCCCCCCATTGCTGGCCCAGGATAAATCACTGGTGTGGGATCGCTTTGATGTGAAGCTGGATCTCAACCCGGACGGCACAGTGGCAGTCGCCGAGCAACAGACAATTCGGTTCACCAGCGGAACCTTCCGTTTTGGCTATCGCGATATTCCGATCAACAATCTGGGCTACATTGACAACTGGGCCGTCACCGATGGCAGCGGCAACCGCTACCAGTTGGCCTACGGCAGCGAAGACCCCTATACCTTTACGGTGGAAGATAACGGCCACCACTATGTGATCCGCTGGTACTTTCCACCCCTGGCGAATACGACCGAAACCTACACCCTCAGTTACACTGTACATAATGTCCTGCGTTTCTACGAAGGGGGCGATCAGCTTTGGTGGAAGGCGATTTACGGTGATCGGGGCTTTCCCGTGTTGGCCGGTCGGGTACAGGTGACAACGCCCCCTGGCGCCAACATTGTCGAGTGGGCGGCTTATGTTAATGAATATGATGCCCGCGAAGGCAACTATGCCACGGCCACCCTGAGCGAAAATGCGCGCCAAATCGTCTTTGAATTGCAACGCCGTTTAGGCGCTGATGAAGAATTAGAGGTACGTGTCCAGTTTCCCCACGGCGTTATTGCCGGCGCCGCGCCGGCCTGGCAACAACGGGCTGATGCCGAACTAGCGCAACGGGAAGCCGAACAAGCCTATCGCGCCCAGTGGGGGCCGTGGGCGACGCTGGGCTTTGGCGCTGTAGGGCTGCTGTTGGCGCTCGGCGGCCCCGCCGGCCTTTATCTGCTCTGGTATAATTTCGGACGGGACAAGCCGGTGGAAATGGTGGCTGATTATTTGCCGGAGCCACCTGATACCCTAACACCTGGCATGGCCGGCACGCTGCTGGATGAGTCGGTGGACATGGAGGACATTGTCGCCACCCTAGTTGATCTAGCCAGACGGCAGGCCATTAGCATCACCGAGGAGCGGGAGGACAGTTTCTTTCGCAAGGGTATGGATTTTGTCTATCGCCGCGAACGGGACGATGTTGACTTGCTGCCCTACGAACGTGAATTGCTCGACGCTGTCTTTGGCCGCAAGGATGAGATCAAACTCTCGGATCTAAAAAATAAATTTTATACCAAGTTACCAGGTATCAAACGTAGCCTGTATGATGCGGTGACGGAGGCGAATCTCTTCCCCCGCAACCCGGAAGCGGTGCGTCAGTTCTACGCTGTGATGGGCGTGCTGGCGCTGGTCGGCGCCTTTGTGGTTGGCGGTTTTCTGGGGGCGCTCTTTGGTGAGTTGACCGGCACTGCTGTACTGCCGGGGGTTGGGCTAGGGGTAACAGCCATCGGCTTGTTGATCCTGGCGCAAAGTATGCCCCGCAAGTCGGATCACGGCGCCGAAGTGGCGGCCCGGTGGCGGGCATTCAAGCGCTATTTGCAGAATATTGACAAATATACAAACCTGGAAGCGCAAAAAGCGATCTGGGATCGCTGGCTGCCCTATGCCATCGCGTTTGGCATTGACCGGGACTATATCCGCAAATTTGCCGCCGTCGATGCACCAGCGCCGGGCTGGTACATCCCCTCGCCGACCATGTACGAACCCTACCGACGGCGCTACTATGGTCGCCCGTGGGTCGGCGGCCCCGTAACTGGCGGACCGGTGTTGACTGGCGGTGGAAACGAAGGCGGCGGTGATGGGAAAGGTCTGGGCGGTGGCCTGGGTGACATGAGTCGCGGCTTGGGCACGAGCCTCACCAGCATGAGCGCCGGCTTGGGCGCCCTCCTCAGCAGCGCCAGCAGCACCATGACCAGTCGCCCCGCCAGTAGTTCCTCCGGTGGCGGTTGGAGCCGCGGCGGCGGTGGCTTCTCCGGTGGTGGCGGTGGCTTCTCCGGCGGCGGCGGTGGCGGCGGCGGTGGTAGCGGCGGCTTCGGCTAAATTATCAAGTTTTCGTTGGTTGATTCGTTGGTTGATTCGTTGGTTGATTTGTTGGTTGATTCGTTGGTTGATTCGTTGGTTGAGCCTGTCGAAACCAACGAATATTGATTCAGGCAAAAGAAGGAGTGACGCATGATTGGTGGCGGACGCACCGTTGGGGTGGTATTGATGCTTGTCAGTGCTGTGCTGTTGGTGGCCTTTGGCGCGTGGGCAAGCGTAGCTTTGATGACCAGTGAAACCACCGGCGGCGGTCTGGCGCTGGGCATAGTGATTGCGCTGGCGGTGCTTGGTCCAGTCTTTGGCATCGGCGCCTACGTCTTTCGCAAAGGGACCGCCGAACAGGCTGAGTTTGCCAGTGTCCAGCAGGAGAAGAAGATTCTCAACATGGTTTTGACCCAGGGCAAAGTGACCATTGCCGAGCTGGTGGCCGAATTGGAAGCGCCACGCGAAAGCGTCGAAGAGATGATCCGCAACTTGGTAGGCAAACAGCTTTTTAGCGGCGCCATCAATTGGGAAAAGGGCATCTTGTATAGTGTGGAAAGTCAGGAACTGACTGCCGACCGCAAATGCCCCAACTGCGGCGGCGAATTAACCTTTGCCGGTAAAGGCTTGGTCGCCTGTCCCTACTGCGGCAGTGAAGTCTTCTTGACTAAACGGGCGGCAGCGACAACTGCTGCGTAGGCAGGTATGGAGAAAAAGAGGTTTCCCGTGAGTGAACAATTTATGGAACAGGCCAAGGCGTCGATGGGGGCGCTGGAGCGGTTATTCAAAGGCTTGCCGGGTATTTCCGGCTACGTGGATAAAGAGTTGCGCCGGGATGCTGACAAGCGGTTGCGCGAGTTGATCGCCGGTCAGTTGAACGAACAGAAGCAGGGGCTGCTTGCTGTGCAAAAGCAATTGTTGAGTAGCGGCGCTCTGCGTGGCCTGGCCGACATTGAGCAGATCATCCAAAAATTACAGACCCTGACCGACCGCATCCGCACCGCCAGTTATGGCTATGCCGGTCTCTTTGACGCCGTGAAAATCGGCGAAGCGCAATTGACGGCCTTACATCAATTTGATACTGGTTTGGCGACGGAAGCTGCCAAGATTAGCGAGGCAGTGACGCGCCTGCAAAGCGCCGTAAACAACAAAGAAGCTGTACAACCGGTGTTACAAGAGCTGGTTGGGGCGGTGACAGCAATGGACACGCTCTTTAACCACCGTCGTGAAGCCATTGTTGACCCCGCATTATTGCAAAACAAGAGTGCGTAAGTGCAAATTTTGTCGTAAGATTTTAGCCTTCGCCGTGGAGACAAGACTAATGAAGGTTAGCTAATGGTTTCGGTAATCCTTGGAACTTGTCACGCCGGCGGCGATGACCTCCAGTTACCGCTTTATTTTCGTAACCTTCATCAGTCTTTACGACCGATTCAACAAAGGAGAAATTTTGTTATGGCACGCATTATTGATGTCATTGACGCCCCGGATATGCGGGCAAATGATCTGGTGGTACGGGTGCCGGAGACGGGAGCAGGCGACTTTCGACTGGGTAGCCAGGTGATTGTGCGCGAGAGCCAACGCGCGGTCTTCTATCGCGACGGCAAATCATTGGATCTCTTCGAGCCTGGTCGTCATACGATTACCACCATGAACTTGCCCATCCTCTCCGGGTTACTGCGCCTAGCAACCAGTGGCAAGGATATCTTCACGGCTGAGGTCTACTTCGTCAACATGCGCGAGTTGACCGACCTGAAATGGGGCACTCCCCAGCCGATCAGCCTGCGCGATAGTGACCTGGGCCTGGTGCGGCTGCGCGCCTTTGGTCAATATACCATCCAAGTGGCCGACCCAAAACGCTTTGTCGATCAAATTGTCGGCGTGCAGGGGGTCTACAGCGCTAGCCAGATCGAAGATTATCTGCGCAATGCCGTCATCAGTCGCCTGACCGATCTGCTTGGCGAAAACATGAAGAGTCTCTTTGATCTGCCGGCGCTCTTTGATGACATCTCGGCAGGAATGCGGGCCAAGGTACAGGAAGACTTTGCCGCCGTCGGTATTGTCCTCAAGCAATTCATGATTGTCTCGATCAACCCGACCGATGAGACCGCCAAGGCGATTGACGAACGGGCCAGCATGGGCGCCATCGGCAACATGGATGCCTACATGAAATTCAAGACCGCCCGCGCCATCGGCGACGCCGCCCAACAACCCGGCGGTGGCACGAGTGAAGGCTTAGGCTTAGGCGCCGGCGTTGGTCTGGGCGCCGGGTTAGCCGGCATGATCAGCAACGCCATGACCAGCGCCCAACAATCCGCCCAAAACGCCCCCGTCAGCGCCGCTCCGGTCGTCCCCGATGTCATGACCTTGGAAGAAGCGGCGGCTTACCTACGAGTGACGGCAGCGGATGTGCAAGCCCTGATCGACAGCGGCGAAATCAAGGCGAAGAAGATCGGCGCCCAGTACCGCATCAGCAGAGAAGCGATTGACAACTACCTGAGTGCGTAACCCCTACCTACTGTCTGCTCGAAGCCGGTTCATGACCGGCGCCCCAGACGCCGGTCATGAACCGGCTTCGAGCAGAACCTGACCACACGACTGAGGACGGATGACCAAATTAATCACAACCTTGGGTGATCTGGCGGCAGACCAGCTGGGCATGATTCTGCCGCACGAACATATTTTTGTGGATTTAGGGCCGATTGCTGCCGAGAGTTATCGCTATGCCGATCCATCTGATGTGATTCGGGTCATGGCGCCGGAGATTGGCAAGATTCAACGCCAGGGTATTACGGCGTTAGTCGAATGTACGCCGGTGGGCGTGGGGCGCCGCGCCGACATTGATCTGGCCGTCTCCCAGGCCACCAATTTCCCCGTTGTCTTGCCCACCGGCATCTATCGCGAACCGTGGGTGCCGGCTTGGGCGCAGGCCGCGTCAGAAGAGCACTTGATTGAGTGGCTAATGGCTGAACTGACCGACCAGATTGAACAGTGCGGTGTGCGCGCCGCCTGGATCAAAATCAGCGCCGGTGACGATGGGATCACCCCATGCGAAACGAAGATTTTGCGGGCGGCAGCGCGGGCTGGTCGCGCCACCAACGCCATTATCGGCAGCCATACCATTCAGGGGCGCGTGGTGCGCAACCAATTGGCTATTCTCGAAGCTGCCGGTTATACCGCTGAACGCTTTATCTGGATTCACACCCAAGCCGACCCTGACTTTGCTTTGCATCTGGAAATGGCGCAACGGGGCGTCTGGCTCGAATACGATGCCATCGGTGCGCCTGACATGGACGACACCTTTATTGACTGGATTTGTCGCCTGCTGGCTGCCGGCCATGGCGAGAAATTACTTTTGAGCCATGATCGGGGCTGGTATGATCCGTCCAAACCAGGCGGTGGCACACCCCAGTCCTACACCTATCTTTGTGAGACCTTCCTCCCCAAGTTGCGACAGGCGGGTGTGGATGAGGCGACGATCACCCAATTGACGCAAGTCAATCCATTCCGAGCTTATGCTCGTTGAGAAAAGGGGCGGCTGTTAATCACGCAGCCGCCCCTTTTCTTCCGTACGACACGCTAGATTGCAGATGATGGATCGCAATTATGCCGCCATTGAGCGGGTGTTGATTGTTACCTTTTTGTTGAATGTCTTGTCAACTGTCGCCAAATTGGGTGTTGGCCTCTGGTCAGGCGCACTCAGTCTGGTGGCCGATGGCTTGGATACCCTCTTTGACGGCCTCTCCAATGTGGTGGGCTTGCTGGCTGTGCGCATCAGTCGCCAGCCGCCCGATGAGGATCATCCCTACGGCCATCGCAAGTTTGAGACGTTGGCGGCGCTCTTTATTGCCGCTGCCCTCTTTGTCGCCGCCTGGGAATTGGTGACAGGCGCCATTGATCGTTTTTTCAACCCGGCGCCCCCGGTCGTCAACCAGTGGAGTGTTTTGGCCTTGCTCTTTGGCGCCGGTGTACAAGGCATTGCCGGCTGGTGGGAGTGGCGCAAAGCCCGTCAGTTGCAGAGCGAATTGTTGCTGGCTGACGCCCGCCATACCATCGCCAGCATTGGCGTCAGTGCCACGGTGTTGG
Source organism: Caldilinea sp. CFX5 (assembly GCA_021405325.1). The sequence continues at coordinate 23,387 of QWII01000115.1, forward strand.
TCGGTCTAGGATTGGTCTGGTTGGGCTATGGCTGGGCTGACCCTCTGGTCGCGCTACTAGTGGCCGGCTTGATCGCCAAGATTGGTATCGACACCGTGCGCGAAAATACGCCAGCCCTGGTGGATCGCGCCCCGCTGGACGCAACGCGGATTGGCGCCGTGGTGGCGGGGGTGGCCGGCGTAGAGAGCTATCATCGCATTCGCAGTCGCGGGCCGGCGGATAATGTCGCCATTGACCTGCATGTGCGCGTCTCGCCACAGCTTTCGATGCAGGATGCCAACGCCATTGCCGATGAGGTGCGCCGCCGCTTGCTGGCGTTGCCTGGCGTGGGTGATGTGACCGTTCATGCCGAAGCCGAGCGTGGCCCGGAGAGTGCTTTGGATCTGTATAGCACCAGCCGGCTGGCGGCCCAAGAGTTAGGCGTTACCATTCACGAATGGTGGGTGCAGGCAATGGATGATGGGTTGGGGCTGCATCTGCACGTCGGCGTCGATCCGACCCTGACGGTGGCTGAGGCGCACGCCCTGATGGATCGATTGGAAGCGACCCTGTTGGAACGAATGCCGGAACTCCATGCTGTCCATAGTCATATTGAAGCCAACAGCCTGGAAATTTTGCCCAGCGCTCGTGTCAGTCACCGCTTGCAACATCGGGTGGTGGATGTGATTGACAAAGCGGTTACGACCTTACCTGGCCTGAGCGACCCGCATGAAATTTCCGTACGCCAGGTGGAAGGCCGGCTCTTTATCACCCTGGAGGTGATGGTCAGCGGCACGATGTCGGTGGCCGAGGCGCATGAGTTGAGTACGCAATTGCAGGAGCAGATTCGCGCCCACGTCCCGAATGTGAGCGAGGCGTTGATTCATTTGGAGCCAAAGTAATCAACAAGCTGTGCGTTATGCCGTGACAAGATGGCGTCGCCAGAGCCGACGAATCAGCCGCAAAAGCAAGAAGTAGGCGGCGACGTTAAGCGTCCCTTGCAGCGGGTTAATCAACAGAGGGGGTGGTAAGACAAAAAGCCAGTTACTGCTTATCCCGCCATTGCCCGGCTGATGATAGTAGGTGACAAAAGTTGTAGGAAAGCCCAACTGGGTTGCGTAATCGCCGGTTTGATAGATCAGCAGTGAAGCCAGGGTTAAGCCGCAAGCAATGTAAAGGAGGGGACGATCACTTTCATCTAATTTTAGCACTGGCGTCCCCGGTGGGTTATGTTTGCCGATGAAGTACCAGTAAATAGCAGCCAGGATGATGAAGATGACAAACAACAGTGGTGATGCAATGAACAAGGCAACTAGCAAGATAATCTGCCAGTAAGACCATTGGGTTTTCATCATTCTCTATCGCACCCTTTCCTTACTCAACGTGTGAGACGATGTGTCATTTGTTACTACAGGGCCGCAAAATCATTATAACACCGCAATGTAACGGGCATCCAAATTATTCCACATTGATCGTGATCCATCCAAATTGCTTTGACACATCCACAACTGTTTCAAAACAGCCCTATGCTAGGGTATCATAGTATAATTTTCAGCCGTAGTTTTTACGCAGAAACCAAAGGAGGCAACATGCCCTATGGCATCAATTCTGTCACCGTGATCGGGGCAGGGACAATGGGGGCGGCGATTGCGGGCCATCTGGCCAATGCTGGTGTACCGGTAACCCTGCTCGATATGGTTCCCACGGTGTTGACAGCGGACGAAGAACGCGCCGGTCTGACCCTGGCGCACCCCAAAGTACGCAACCGCATTGTCCAAGGGGGCTTTGAGCGTATGATCAAGGCGCGGCCCAACAATCTGTTCACACAGGAGACTGCCAAGCGCATTACCATCGGCAACCTGGAAGATGATTTTGACCGGGCGTTGGCCAAGAGTGATTGGGTGATCGAGGTAATTGTCGAGCGACCGGAGCCGAAACAGGCGTTGATGGCCCGTATTGAAGCCGCCGCGCCTGCTCATGCTATTATCAGCACCAACACCTCCGGTATTCCGATTCATATTATCAGCGAAGGGCGCGGTGCGGCTTTTAAGCAACGCTTTCTCGGCACCCACTTTTTCAATCCGCCGCGCTATTTGCATCTGCTGGAAGTAATTCCCACGCCCGACACCGACCCCGCAGTGGTCGAGCGCATGAAGCACTTTGGCGAACAGGTGTTGGGCAAGGGCGTGGTGATCTGTAAAGATACGCCTAACTTTATTGCCAACCGCATGTTCAGCTTTATTGTCAGTGACTTGATTGAATATGCTATCGAAAATGGCTACACCGTCGAAGAGGTGGATCGTCTCACCGGCGAATTGATCGGGCGGCCCAAAACCGGCACCTTCCGCCTCGGCGACGTGGTCGGTATTGATGTGATGGCGCTGGTCAACCAGAACCTCTACCCGATGATCCCGGACGATGAAGATCGCGAAATTTTGTTAGCCCCGCGTACAAGCGCCGTGCTAAAGTTGTTGATGGACAACAAATTGCTCGGCAGCAAAACCGGCCAGGGTTTTTATAAGACTGTGACCGGCGCCAAAGGCGAAAAAGATTTCTGGGGCCTCGATTTAAAGGCCGCCGAACAGGGCAAAATTGACTATGTCGCGCCCGCCAAGCCACGCTGGGAAAGCGTGGGCGCAGTCCGAGAGAAGCCGATTGTTGATCGGCTCCAGTCGCTGGCCGTCGCCGACGATCCGGCGGGCGATTTGATCTGGCACACGTTGTCGCATACGATGGCCTATGCCTCCAACCGGCTTCCCGAAATCGCCGACCGCATTGCCGACATTGACAACGCCATGAAATGGGGCTTTGGTTGGAAGCTAGGACCCTTTGAAACCTGGGATCGCCTTGGCGTGGCCGAAACCGTGGCGCGCATGGCCGGCGAAGGCTTGGCCGTCGCGCCGTGGGTCAAGGAGATGCTGGACAAGGGGTATGCCACCTTCTACCTGCACCAGGGTGCTGTCCCCATGGTCTACTGCCCCATCAACAAAGGCTATATTGCCCTGGAGCGTAGCAATCTGGCGGTGAAGCTGGATGATCTACGCTTTAACGACCGGCCCGTGGCGGAGAATGAATCGGCCAGTTTGCATAACATGGGCGACGGTGTGTTGCTGCTCGAATTTCATAGCAAGATGAATGCCCTCGACGCCGGCATCTTTACCATCATGCAGAAGGCGATTGAAAAACTACATGGCAACGCGGCTGGTCTGGTTATTGCCAACGAAGGCGAAAACTTTAGTGTGGGCGCCAATCTCTTTGTGATGGGGATGTTGGCCCAAGCCGGCCAGTGGCAAGAGTTGGAACAGATGGTTAAACAAGGGCAAGATGTGTTGATGGCATTGCGCACTGCCCCCAAGCCAGTCATCGCCGCACCGTTCCAGCGCGTCTTGGGTGGCGGCGTGGAGGTCTGTCTCGCCGCCGACCGCATCCTGGCCGATGCTGAAACCTATATGGGGCTGGTTGAGGTTGGCGTAGGGATTATCCCAGGCTGGGGTGGCTGTAAAGAGTTGGTGCGCCGCAACATTTCACCGCACATGCACGCCACCAATGTCAACCCGACGCCCTATCTGCGCCAGGTTTTTGAGACCATTGGCTTTGCCAAGGTCTCGACCTCAGCGGTCGAAGCACGCGACCTCGGCTTCCTGGCCGCGACTGATCAGATTGTCATGAACCGCGACCATCAACTGGGACTGGCGCAGCAGGAAGTGTTGACTATGAACGAACATGGCTACACCCCGCCTTCGGTCAAAGGCAACGTCTACGCCGCCGGGCGCGATGTGCTGGCAAGCACCCGCATTGAAGTCTATTCCATGCAAGCCGGCGGTTTTATTAGCGAACACGACGCCAAAATTGCCAACAAACTGGCCTATACCCTCTGTGGCGGCGACCTCAGCACACCGACCTGGATGGATGAACAATATTTCCTCGACCTGGAACGGGAAGCGCTGCTCACCCTGGCCGGCGAGGCGAAGACGCAAGAACGCGTTTGGTATATGTTGCAGAATGGCAAGCCGTTGCGCAACTAGAAGCTTAGGAGAGAATTATGCAAAATGCAGTCATTGTTTCTGCTGTGCGGACGGCGGTGGGCAAGGCGCCCCGTGGCAGTTTGCGCACGACGCGACCGGATGACCTGGCGGCGGCGGTGATCAAGGCCGTGGTGGAGCGGGCGGGGGTCGATGCCAATGCGATTGAAGATGTTAATCTGGGCTGTGCCTTCCCAGAGGCGGAACAAGGGATGAATATGGCCCGTATTGCCTCTTTGCGGGCTGGGTTGCCCGAAAGCGTTTGTGGGCAGACCATAAATCGCTTCTGTTCCAGTGGTCTCCAGACCATTGCCAGCGCAGCGCAACAGATTATGGCCGGCATGGGCGAAGCGATCATCGCCGGCGGTGCCGAGAGCATGAGCATGGTGCCGATGGTTGGCAACAAGTTTGTAGCGAACCCAACGTTGGCCGAAGAATATCCCGGCGTTTATATCGGCATGGGTCTCACGGCGGAGAATGTGGCGCGTCAGTATGAAGTAACGCGTGAAGAACAAGATGCTTTCGCCTTGCGTAGCCACCAACGAGCCGCGGCTGCGCAGGAAAGCGGCAAGTTTACGGATGAAATTGTGCCGCTTTCCGTACAGATCAAGAGTGGGAATGGCAGCACGGTACAGGAAAGCAGCTTTACCTTTGCCCAAGACGAAGGTGTGCGGCGCGATACCTCGTTGGAAGCGCTGGGGAAACTGAAGCCCGTCTTCCACACGCGTGGCACCGTCACCGCCGGCAACAGCAGCCAGACCAGTGACGGCGCGGCGGCGTTGCTGGTGATGAGTGAAGAGAAGGCGAAGGCGCTCGGCTTGACCCCGCTGGCCCGTTTTGTCAGCTTTGCCGTCGGTGGCGTGCGCCCGGAAGTGATGGGTATCGGACCCATTGTCGCTGTGCCCAAGGCGTTAAAATTAGCAAGGATGAGCCTGAATGACATTGATCTGATCGAACTCAATGAAGCGTTTGCGGCCCAAGCGCTGGCCGTGATCCGTGAACTGGGTTTTGATGAGGAAAAAGTCAATGTCAACGGCGGCGCCATTGCGCTCGGCCACCCGCTTGGCTGCACCGGCGCCAAACTGACGGTTCAACTCATCCACGAACTGCGGCGCCAAAATAAGCAGATGGGATTGGTCACCATGTGTATTGGTGGCGGCATGGGCGCCGCCGGCATTATTGAACGGCTCAACTAAGCTAACGATTATGTGGGCTGCGGCAAAACGCTGAGACACGCTTTCTTCCCTGCGCCGGCGTGTCTCAGCGTTTTGCTGCTACGAGGAAACTGTTGGTAAGAACACTTTATACTCGTCAACTGCGCGCTCGTCCTCGGCGAAACCCTCGGCTGTGGACGCCTGGCCACCGCCAATCACCACTTTATCACCATTGAAGCGTGTCAACGTAATCCCATCAAAGTGTTCAGTATAGGTTGCTGTCAGATCCGCTAGAACGGCAAGCGCAACCGCCTCGCCGAGCAAGATGCCAGCGATCCCGTCGGACCGCCAGTGGACGCCGGCCGCAGCACGTCCCAGCGCAATATTGGCCGCCAGCTTGTTCAGCTCCCCGCCTACAGACAGCGCTTCGGCGCTCTTGTAGTCAACCAACGTCAGGCCATCGGCGGTTGCTATCTTGGGTCTGGGGATCAGAAACTCTTCAGCATAAAATGCCTTTAACAGAGTAACACAAGCGCCGGCAATGGTGGCATGACCGGACGGATAGGCGGGATGGGTCGGTGCGCCTTCCGGGTAGGCAAGTGGCAAGAGCGCATTGCCAAAACGCTCCTGGATCGTTGCCAGCGCCTTCGTCGTCAGGAGTTTAGGGTGCAAGGGATAGGTTGCATTACCCTGAAGATGATGGTAGACGCGCCCGCCAAACGCCTCCGGGCGTAAACGTCGATGAAAGACCCACTTTTGCGCCCAGGCCGCTTTGAGGGCCAAACAAGCCATCGTACCGACCAAGCTAAAAATATCTGGGGCGCCTAGGGTTACAAAGCCGTTTTGAGTGGCCAGGCTGCGATAGGGATTGGCCGGATCAAGCGCAGCAGGGCCAAAGCTGTGGAGGAGTAAGGCTGCATGTAGATACGCTTGGTAGCTAAAGTCACGATGCACCCACTCACCCAGATCGCGTTGGTTAGTCAGATAGCGCAATGTCGTGTCCAACTGATTGTCCCGAAGGGCTGGTTGGCCGTTTTGGCTTGCCAACCACGCCTCTGGGGTGGTCATGTAATCATCGCCAGCCACGGGGACACGGTATCGCTGTACGAGGGTTGTGGCGCCATACGGCACATCCAGGTAAAGGAATTGGGAAATATAAGGCCCCATCCAATCCCCGCCTGTGGTACCACGGAAGAGGGTTGTCGGTTGCAGCGTGCGGAAGTTTGAAAATTGTTGTAAATCGGCCAAGGCTGCCACTGTGAGCGCTTCTTGACCATAGTGTGCAAAAGGTATATCACGCGTTAATGCCAACCAATAGAGTTCAGTCATCTCACCGGCAATTTCCTCGCTGGCAAAGGCGGGTGGCGCCGGTGTGACCAAGCTGTGTGAGTCGGCGCCTTCCAGTTGAAAGGCAAACGCGGCCTGCGGATTGGTTAACTTGATGCTACCCCCCAACGGTACGGCCGACCAGGGTTGGCGCCCTTTGAGGGCTGCCAGCAACGTGGCATAAGCCGATTGATCGACATGTCCCAGGTGATCGTGCGGCAACCCTTTGCTGTAGTTAGCAAAATAGGTGGGGTAACGCTCTTCGTCGCCGTTGGTGACATGGACCGCCAGGGGCGCCTTGTGCTGACGCTGCGCTGCTTCCTGCCGAATTTTATAGGCGCGATTGCGCCGCTCTTTGGCCGATTTGTCGTCACTGGCGCTCGGCTCAGGGGTAGCGGCGCTGGTTGTTTTGTCGGTGTCGGTGACCGTCAGCGCAGCAGTTAGGGCGGCGGTGGTGAGACCACTCGTTATCGTGAGAAAAGCGCGCCGCGAAAACGAGTGCGCCCATTGTCGTCCTGGGGCAAATTGTGCTTTGGTCATTGGCTGTGCGTTGACCATTTAGTTGGCACTCCTATCATGAACAGTTTAGCCGTGATTGATCCATGTCCTATTGCAGCATTACCAAACCGCTTTGGCAATCATCTTCCGGGAAGCTTGGACCTCAGAGCCAACGGAAGGGTATAAGCTTTCCGGAAGACGGTAAAGTGAGTCTGTTAAGGATGCACGATGAAGCAATGCGCGTTTATGCAATCGCGGATTGTGCTACGGAGGGACAGCCATGTTGATTGTCGGAACGTTGGTTGAGGGTCAGGTTGAGGGTCAGGTTGAGGACATGATCCAGATCACGCGGTGAAAATGGTTTGCTGAGGACAGCGTTGCACATCGTGTGTAGTTGCTTGATCAGAGGATGGTTCTGATCCTCGCTGGTGCTTAAAATGAGCGGGATTTGACGCGTTTCCGGTTGGGCTTGCAGGTGCAAGGCCATTTCATACCCATTCATGATCGGCATATGAAAATCCAGGACAATCAGGTCCGGACGATTCCGTTGGGCGGCTTCCACCCCCTCTGAACCATTACTGGCCGTCATCACGCGCCAATCGGGATGAAATATCTGGAGAATATCACACACGGTTTCACGCATCAATGGGTTATCTTCGACCAAGAGAATCGTTGTGCTATCGGCCATTTCGCGTTCTCCTTTATAAGCAGCAACAGACGGCGACGATCGGTAATCTTCGTGCGGATGAACATCCACAATCTCTTCGCCGTAGTAAAGACTTATGAACATTAGGTAAATAAACCGGTAATCGTAGGTGCGGTTTGTAACCGCACTTGCTCCCTGGGAACCGTGCGGTTACAAACCGACAAATTCCTAACTCCCATTAGTCTTCCCACAGCAGGCAAAGACTAAAGTCTTTACTACCAAACACACGCAACGTTATTGAATGAACACAACTGCCACTACTGCTGCTTGCACTATTGCCGTGCGATCAATGGCAGGAAGGTCTGATTGGCGCCACCATCGGCCGAGGCCGGGATGGGGAAGCCCTTGGGCGTAAAGACAACCAGACGCAGGCTGCCAAAGACATCACCCACATTCAACTGCTGTGAGCAGGAGGTGTGAATGCTGAGTGATTGCCCGCCAACACGCAACAGGGTGTCCGCCGCAAACTCACGCCCGTCGGTGCGGGACATGGTGAAGCGTTGGCCGCGACTGACACTGCTGGGGCGTACCGCGACCTTGTCAGCATCTTTGCCCGTGATGGCAATGGACACCGGGTCCGTGCCGGGGCTGCCGCTGCAGAGCAATTTGCCGTTTTGGCTATTGGTCGTGTCGCTGCAACTGCCGCCCGTGTATTCGAAGGTCAGCGCAATCGGTTTGCCATCCTGGCAGGAGAGCGCCGGTGGTTCGATTACGACGGTGGTATCATCGCTGTCTTCGCATTGTTGGCCGTTCGCCAGAACGCCACGTACAAAGGCGGTGTTGGTTGTCGTTTCGCCAATCGTCGTTTGGCGTTGGAAGCTTTGGGAGGCGCCGCGCGCCAGACTAAAGGGCGCAGTGACTGAACCAAAGTCATCTTCCAGCGAAACATTGCTCAACGCATCGCCACTATTCGCCACCAGATAGGTGAAGGTAACGGGCGTATCCAACCGTTTGCCGTCCGCCCCAACCAGCACGAGGCTGCCAAAGACATCGCCCAGGTTGAGTGCTTGCGAGCAAGACGTATGGATCGCCAGCGCCTGACCACCGACCTGCAGTCGAGTATCGGATGGGAAACCCTTGCCATCGGTGCTGGTCAGCGTGACTTCCTGGCCCGGATTGACACTGCTTGGCGTGATTGAGATTTTGCTGGCGTCTTTTCCCGTGGCAGCAATCGTCACCGTACCTGTGCCAGGGCTGCCGCTACAGGTGGCCTTGCCACTCTGCGGATTGGTGCTATTGGCGCAACTGCCGCCGGTGTAACGGAAGGTGAGCGACTTTGGTTTGGAACCATTACAGACCGAACCACCGCTAGAGATCACTGTACACGAATCGGTCGGTGTCGGTGGCGTGCTGCTACAGGTGAAGCGAATGCCGTTGCCGCCCATGCCTTCCAACTTCCAGGAATTGAGGAAGCCGGTTCTATCTTTGCCGTCACCCTGGGCTGTGCCACAGTCTTCCGGCCCATCCATGTTGCGATCGGAACAGGAGAGATGGAAGGTAGATTCGCCCAGCTTACTCGTTGTGCCGGCTGCAAAGACTTCCCAGATCACATCGTTTGGAGCGCCGGCATAGCCGGTGACATTAACAATCTGGCCTGGGGCTACATTGGTGATTGTCGCCAGCAAGGTTGAGCCGACCGACCCCTTCCACGCCCTAACGTCAACGCGCTGGCTGCCATTCCAAACCATACTCAGTTCATTCAATGGTTTGGCGTCGGAACAGGTGAAGTTGCTGCTGGGCGGCGGTCCGGCGACCTGACATTTCTGATCAACCGTCAACCCACAAGCCAATGGAGCGCGCAGACCGGCATCGTTGGTCAGGTCATTTTCGCCGGGGTCGAGATTGATCGGCCCGGTCATGCCGGTGGCGGGATCGATGTCGCTGTCACGAGCATCGTCCGTACCTTGATTGGCGGAAGTGAATTCGCGCCCGATAGGCAGCACAACGCCAACCGTGTAACAACCGGCATTGAGATTGTTGAAGAGATAGTTGCCGCTGCCGTCGGTTGTGGCGGTTCGTAACACATTGTTGTTGCAATCTTTAAGTTGCACTGTCACATTGGGAACGCCCGGCTCGCCATTGTCCTGGATGCCGTTGCTATTCAGATCATCAAAGACCCGATCCCCGATAGAACCGACCGGTTGCGGGGTGAAAACGCCGGCGTCAATCGTCGGATTATTTTCGCCTTGCGCCAGATTGATGTTGCCGGTCATGGCCGTCGCCGGATCGACATCGCTGTCGCGGGTATCATCCGTCCCCTGATTGGCCGGGCTGATGGTAAAACCGTTGGGCAGGATGCCGATGCGATAACAGCCGGCAGCCAAACCGGTAAAGCCGTAGATGCCATTGTTATCCGTCGCCGTGGTGCGGAGGACGTTGTTATTGCAATCCTTCAACTGGACGGTGACGCCCGGCACCCCTGGTTCGCCGGCATTTTGGATGCCATCGCGATTGGTGTCGTTAAAGACCCGATCCCCGATGGAACCCAGGTTAGGCTGTGGTGGAATCAGACCGGCATCAACGGTCGGATTATTTTCGCCTTGCGCCAGATTGATGTTACCGGTCATGGCCGTCGCCGGATCGACATCACTGTCGCGGGTATCATCCGTCCCCTGATTGACAGGACTGATGGTGAAGCCATTGGGGACAACACCAACCCGGTAACAGCCGGCAGCCAAGCCGGTGAAGCTGTAGTTGCCGTTGCCGTCGGTCGTGGCCGTGCGCAACACGTTGTTGTTACAATCCTTGAGTTGGACAGTCACGCCCGGCACGCCCGGTTCGCCACTATCCTGGATGCCGTTGCTGTTGTCATCGCGCCAGACGCGATTCGCCACTATCCTGGATGCCGTTGCTGTTGTCATCGCGCCAGACGCGATCACCGAGCGAACCCAGGTTGGGCTGCGGCGTAATCAGACCGGCGTCAATCGTCGGGTTGTTCTGCCCCTGGGCCAATGTGATCGGTTCCGTTTGCCCATTGATAATGCCTGGCGTTACACTATCGAGTTGGGTGACATCGCTATCGCGCGTGTCATCACCCCCTTGATCCGGTGTTGTAAAGGCGAAGAGATTGCTGTTAATGTTGGCAAAGCGCACCACATAACAGCCGGCGGCCAAGCCGGTGAAGCTGTAGTTGCCGTTGCCGTCGGTGGTCGTGGTGCGGAGGACGTTGTTATTGCAATCCTTCAACTGGACGGTGACGCCCGGTACCCCTGGTTCGCCGGAATCCTGAACCCCATTGCGGTTGTCGTCCCGCCAGAGTCGATCCCCGAGCGAACCCAGATTGGGCTGCGGTGGAATCAGGCCGGCGTCAACGGTCGGATTATTTTCGCCTTGCGCCAGATTGATGTTACCGGTCATGGCCGTCGCCGGATCGACATCACTGTCGCGGGTATCATCCGTCCCCTGGTTGACGGGACTAATGGTAAAGCCACTCGGAACAATACCAACCCGATAGCAACCGGCGGCCAAGCCGGTGAAGCTGTAGTTGCCATTGCCGTCGGTCGTGGCTGTGCGCAATACGTTGTTGTTGCAGTCCTTTAACTGGACGGTCACGCCGGAGACACCCGGTTCATTCGGATCCTGAATGCCGTTGCTGTTGTCATCGCGCCAGACGCGATCTCCCAGCGAACCATTTACTGGTGGTTGGAAGAGACCGGCATCAATTGTGAAAATGTTTTGACCGGCGGCAAGGTTCACCGGGTCGCTCATGGCGGTGGTTGGATCGATGTCGCTATCGCGCGCCCCATCGCCGCCCTGCCCTTTGGGGCTGATCTGGAAACCACTCGGGACGACGACGCCGATAATGTAACAACCGGCAGCCAAGTTGTTAAAGCCATAGTTGCCGTTGCTGTCGGTGTTTCTGGTGCGGATAATATTGCCGTTGCAATCCTTGAGCTGTACAGGAACATTGGGAATGCCCACTTCGCCGGTATCCTGAATCCCGTTCTGGTTAACATCGTTCCAGACACGATTGCCGATGGAGCCAAGAGGCGGTATGAGACCGGCGTCAACGGTCGGATTATTTTCGCCTTGCGCCAGATTGATGTTGCCGGTCATGGCCGTCGCCGGATCGACATCACTGTCGCGGGTATCATCCGTCCCCTGATTGACAGGACTGATGGTGAAGCCACTCGGAACAACACCAACCCGGTAACAGCCGGCGGCCAAGCCGGTGAAGCTGTAGTTGCCGTTGCCGTCAGTGGTCGTGGTGCGGAGAACGTTGTTGTTACAATCCTTGAGTTGGACAGTCACGCCCGGCACGCCCGGTTCGCCACTATCCTGGATGCCGTTGCTGTTGTCATCGCGCCAGACGCGAGCCCAGGTTGATCGGCCCGGTGCGTCCGCCCGCGGGATTGGCGTCGCTGTCTTTGGTATCATCCGCACCCTGGTTGGCGGGACTGTAGCTCAAGCCGGAAACTGGGTCGAATTGCACGACATAACAACCGGCGTTTAAGTTACCAAAAAGATAATTGCCACTGGCGTTGGTGCTGCTGCTGGTGAGGGTATTGCCGCTACAATCGAGCAAAACCACAGAAGCGCCTGGAATGCCCGGCTCCCCATTGTCCTGAATTCCATTCCCATTATCATCACGCCAGACGCGATCACCTAACGAGCCAAGTTGTGATATTGGCGTGTTCGTTGGGGTTGGGGTGGCGCCCGTCGGCAAGCAGATGACGTCCCAAACCTGGCCGCCGGCGCCCAAAATACCGGGTGCATTCACGAGATCACCGCCGACCCAGGAGACTTCAGTTCCGGTTTGGTCGCGCACCAGGATCCCCACTACAATGTGCAGTTCACGCAGCGGATTGCCGATAGAAGTCAGATCGGGCCAGGTCGAAGAAGGTGGGTAGGGAATGGTCAGATCCAGGTTGCCGTTCTGACGCACTGGAATCGAACTGATCTTTTCAGCACCGGTTGTTGTAGCCCAATAAACATCAACGGCGCCCAACAAAGACCAGTTGTCGGGGATGCCGCTGGTAAAGATGCGGTCGGAAGCGCTGGTGCAGGATTCATAGGTTTTGGGGGTGGAAAAGGTAATGGTTAAACCGCTTCCGCCTGGGTCGGTCCATGATCGAGTGTCACGTGTAGGCGCTTGGGCCAGAACACTAACGAAGAACAGCGCTGTTAACGTGACAATGGTGAAAATTGTCATGCTATAGCGAAATAGCCGGGTGCTTGGACGCAAGCACCAATCTTGGTCGTACATGTTTCCTCCACGATTCGTACGATTAAGGGTAGATATACCAACGCGCCCCCGGGGCGCCCGCAGAAAGTAACACTTTATCCAGGAGTAATAGGTTACTTTCTGTACTGCTCGTGAGTATAGTAGTGCTGATCCAGCCCTACCTATCGTTTGGCCAGGCAATAGATAAGGCTGGATGAACGCTTCATGGATACAAGACACACTCACCGTCGCGAAGGGCGCCGGCAAAGACGGGAATGCCGGCTCTCTCCGTGTCACAGAACAGGTCACATACCAGGGAGGATTGAGCTATGTAACGCTGAAAGCGGGGAACGATGGCGGCCGCCAGTTCTGCTTTCGCTATACAGATGCAAAAAGCGAAGAGGAAATACATCGCAAGCTGTGCCAATTTTGTTGCTTTTGGTGTTGATAACTTAACGGAGACTTAAGATGAAAAACTATGGCTGGTCAGAGAATCTTTCGGCGGTAGGGGCAAGCCCTGGCGGTTGCCCCGCGGTTTGCCGGTGTCTTGGGGCAACCGCCAGGGCTTGCCCCTACCGCCACGGCTCTTTTTCTGAACGTCTATAGCAGCTACTGGCAAAACAAAACCCTACCAGTGTGGTAGGGTCATCGGTGAATAAGCGTGGATGGCGGGCCGTACAAACCTGCCGGGTTGATACGGCCCAACAGGTTTGTCGGGAGCAACTATTGCGACTGGATCAGTGGTAGGAAAAGTTGTTTCGTCGTCTCGTCAGCCGCGGCTGATAACGTACATGCTTTTTTGGTTTTCTTTAGCGCTTTTTCAAGATTGATGCGACCGTGATCTTTCAGCTTGGGTTTGACCGGGCTGATCTCATTGACAAGGATTGACATGACCCAACCTTGCGGGCAAGCGGTCTGTTCACGTAAAAGGGCTGCACCCCCGGCAACAAAGGGGGCGGCCATGGAGGTGCCGCTCCACCAGGCATATCCTCCATTCAAATAGGTGGAAAAGATCCATTCGCCCGGTGCAAAAACATCCACCTCGTTGGCGTATGATTGCGAGAAATCGGTCACGGCGTCATCGGTTTTGGTGGCGCCAACAGCAATGACGCCATCATAAGCCGCCGGAAATTCCAAATAGCCGTCTTCACCCGCCGCCGCCGCCACCAACACCACATCGCGATTGAGGGCGAATTGCACAGCGGCATTGAGCAAAGGCGAACTGTCAACAGCGCTGAAGCTCATATTGACCACATCGGCGCCTTGTTCAACGGCATAGACCAAGCCCTGGACAATGGCAAAGAGCGTCCCGCCGCCATCGCTGTTCAACACGCGCACCGGCATGATCTTTGCCGCCGGCGCCACCATCGCAATAATGCCGGCAATATGAGTGCCGTGACCACTGCCCTCGTCCGTACGACCATCCTCATCATCATCAATACCGTTGGGTTCATCGTCCGGCCAGCCATCATCGGCGACAAAATCGTAGCCGGTGGTCAAACGGCTGAGTAAGAGGGTGTGATCGAGATCAACGCCGGTATCGAGTAAAGCGACGGTGATGCCGGCGCCGGTGGCGTCGCGAAAAACTTTGTCCAAGCGAATTTTGCGGACGCCCCAGTTGGCCCAGGTATGCTCAAATTTCTGTCCCGGTTGCATCACCAACACTTGCTCGGGTGCATTCGGCTTGTCAATAGTGAAAGGATTTTTCTTCTTCTTGATTTTCTTTGTTGTCTGTTGCGTTTGGGTTTGCTCCTCGCCTTCATCGTCGCCGTTGCCAAAGCCGAAGTAGCGCTGTAGCCCTTCCACCTCGTTGGCGCCAAGCGGGCGCTGTTGCGCCTCAAAGGCCGTAAGGTGTGTATCCTGTTGGACAGCAATGACACGCGGATCCGCCGTCAACGGCGCCAACGGGGTGGCGCCGGCGGCTTGGAACAAGTAGGCTGACAACACGGGTATTTCTTCCTGAAGGGTCAATTGATAGGCTTGCCCAAACGCCGTCGGGTCAGTGCCAGGCGCCAACTGGATGATCAAGGTGATCGGTTCGGCTGCGTGCAGCGAGGGAGCGGGCAACCCAGTCGGTAGCAGTAGTGCCAATGATAAAAGCAAAGTTGTATAGAGGTATCGACCTTTTCGCTGTAAATACATGCTGCTTTGATCCCCTTTCTGAGACTCAACTTTTGCAGCTCAACCTTTGGGGCGCGTAAAACCGGTGCGCCGATCCTGTTACCGGTGCTGTCACTGGCAAAGCCGTTGCTGGTTGGGGTCTATCCGCTTTTCGCTGTTGGGAGCGCACTCATCGCACACATTATTGTACAAAAGATCGTACAAAAGATCGTACAAAAGATCGTACAAAAGATCGTACAAAAGATTGGACAAAAGGGAACGCCTGCCAAGTGTGACTATCGTCCCGTCTTACGACAATCACACGAAGGAACCCAACCTGATTCGGCGCCATTCGCAATTTTGTGAGTATGTCTATTGTAGTAGCGTACCCGTCATTTGCTGGATTTAGTGTTACAACTTCCTGACAATTTGTGATTGGTTGATAGTAAGGGTCCGTAAAACTAATTCTGCCTGTGGCAAAATAGCGGCAATCGCATCAAGTTGGGAAGGTCGGCAATCGTAATAAGGGGTTGCCGGTCATAATAAAGGGCGCCCAGTAGTAAGGGTGAGGATAGTCCTGGAAGATGGTCAGTTGCGCCGTGTGGAGGGCCTGGTAAACCGCTTGTCCGCGGCGGAGGGCGGCGTAAAAATATTGCATAAAGGTTGCCGTTGTCCGATCCTCCGCCATCCACAAGCTGACGACCAACGTTTGGGCGCCGGCGCTAAAGAAGCCGCGGCACAGCCCAACCAATTCATCACCGGCAGCTACTTCACTGCGGGCAGTCTCACAGGCGCTAAGTGTCACCAATGGCGCCACTGTTGTCAGGTGATAGAGATCCTCCACCGTCAACCACCCATCGGCCAGTTTGAGCGCCGATAGGAAGGGCGTATCCGCGCGAAAGAGCGCATGGGTGGCAATATGGAGAAAAGGAGGACGTTGCTGCTCGGTCAGCAGGAGCTGGGTGGTTGCTTGCTCACCCAGGCGTAACTCTGCGGTCGGGAAGATTTGTTGTAACGCGGCCACTTCCGTCGTGGCGCAAGGGATCGAGGTGTCGGCCAGCCCCAGGATTAACGGTGACGTTGTTGACGGCAGATCCTGCTGGATGAGGACACGATGGAGGATGGTGGCGCTCGGCGCGTAGGAGATCTGATACCGTTCGGCCAGATAGTGCTGTCCATCATAAAAGGCGTGAAACGGCAGGTAATGCAGCAGATCATGGGGAACGATGATCAGGTGGCGCGCCTGTAAGCTATGGGCAATCGGCTGGATGAGGGTTTGATAGAGTTCGTAGAAAAGCTCGTTAGCGCTGGCCAGTAACACTGCCCGGTGCTGTTCATGATAGCTCTGGGCATAGCTGAATTTATTCATCTGAAAGCGTAGCCCATCCAGCAGCCGACCAAGTTCGCTCCGCGACAAGGCAATTTCGGCTGTCCACAACGCTTCTGCCGTGACGCCAAAGATGATCAGGCGCTGCGCAGTGAGATAGAATTCCAACAACAAGGTATCCGCCGGCAAGAGCGCCTGTAATTGGGGCGCCGTCACGGTCCAGATGCGGTTATGGGGAATGGGGGCCAGATCCGGTTGTCGCCACCGCTGCCGGAGCGCTTCGAGGGCCGTTTCCCGCTCGTAGATTGTCCGTAACAGACCGCGTTGTTGGTCAGGTGATGGTTCGGTTTGTTCGGGGGTTGCGCCATGCAACTGATTGTAATACCAATTTAATTCCTGTTTCAGCGTTTCATAGTCGGCCTGCATAGCGCCGCCGCCTGCCGCCGCTTTATCACTGAGCTGGGTGATCGCTTCCACCAGTGTGCGCGCTTTGGCGCTCTCCACGGTGGCAAAGGCGGCAGCGGCGGCGGCCGGCGTCTTGTGCTCCAGGTAAAGAAAGATCAATTCTTCATAAACTTGCAATTTGTCGCGCCGAAAGGCAATTTTGTAGTCCTCCGCGCCAATCGTCCCCTGCAACCGCTCAATGTCGTCAATCGCCTCATGGTAATGGGTGGTGGCTAATGCGATCTCGCCCTGCTGTTTGTATAAGCGCGCCAGGCCGACATGACATTGGTAGCTCACCGCCGGTAACAGACCGTTGCCGGCCGCGGTCAACCCCTCCTGAAAATGGGTCAGGGCAAGCGGCAGTTGATTCTCGGCTAGTGCCGCCTCACCCAACAAGATCGCGCATTGCGCCACCCGATGATCGGTCTGCGCCGCAACAAAGTAGGGCTGAACACGCGTCACCAACAAGCGCGCCGCCGCCGGTTGACCGGAACGCAGAGCAAAGGTCGCCTGATACAGGTCAGTCACGGCCACCCAGTAGTTGTTCTGTTGGTCGGTAAAAAGTTGGCGCGCTTGTAAAAGCAAAGCCTGCGCGTCGGTCGGGTGGTTGCTTTGCAGCGCTGCCGCCGCTTGACAGAGCAAGAGTTGCGCCGCTTCCCATTGCATTTGCGCCGCCATAAAGATAGGATAGGCGCTTTGCGCCAACGCCAGTGCATCGGCAAAAAGGTTCAAGGCCAGATAGATTTCACAGCGGTAGAGGTCAACATAGGCCACATCCAGGTCGCTTTGTTGGGCGAGAAAGGCTGTACGCGCCTGTTGAAAAAGTTGCAGCGCCCGTTGATAATCACCCTGGGCAAAGGCGAGGTAGGCGCGGTTGTGGTCAATTTGGGCCACGGCGCCCGTCATCTCGGCGGTGAGCAACGGTTCACGCGCCGCGGTGTAAAGCGCCTCCGCCTGGCGAAAATCATTGAGATTGGTCAAAACGTTCGCTTCATTCGCCGCCACCATTGCCGTATGGTGGCTATTGCCTAGCGCAGTAAAGAGTTGGCGCGCTTCGGCATAACAGCTTTGTGCGGCCCGATAATCGGCCAGCCGGGCATAGAGATTTCCCTGATTGACCAACAGGCGCCCCAGCGCCGCCTGATCGCCGCCGGCACGCACCGTAGGCGCGGCCCACAATGCCAGATCCAGCGCTTCCTGATAGCGCCCAAGATAAAGCAGCGCATCCAATGGCCCCACCACACTGCGCGCGGCCTCTTCCTCCTGTCCTAGACTTTGGTAAAGTGCAATGGCCTGTTGATAATGTTGAAGGGCTTCTTCATAGCGCCCAAGCGCACGATGCATGGCGGCTTCAAGCCGCAACGCAACGGCAGCGACGGCCTGATCACCCCACACCTGCGCCATCACATGAGCGGCGCTAATCAAAGGCGTTAAGGTATGGGGAGCGTTATATTCACGGCGGTTGGCTTCAGCCCATAGCGCTTGCAGCAATGGTTCCGTGCGGGTCGGTTGGTTGGCGGCAAGCCAATGGCGGCGCTCCTCATCAGTTTGCAGAGCAAAGAACAAGGTGAGCGAATCTGACATAAAAAGTAGAGTATCAGTTGAAACGGGACCACCCTTCCTGGCAGAGGCAACCTATCGTCTGGTCATACCAAACGGTTCCCGCTTCTGCCAGGAAGGGGGCCGCCCCCAAGAACTAATGCGCTTCGTCGCCGATCTGAACAGCACGAATGACTATATCAACCGCTTCCGCCGTAATGGTCAACGTATAAGCGCCTTGGGGCAAGTAGGAAAATTGAAACTGCCCCAGATGATCGGCCAGCGCACCCCGTTCAACGGTCGCCCCGTCGGTCAGGCGAATGGCGCAGCCTTACAGTGCCGCTTGCGGTTGCACCGTGGTAAAAATCTGCCCGCGCAGCACATAACTCCGACTGGCGGGGTCGTGGGTGATCTGTAAATCGACATCGTACCCGTCCGCCTGATAGAGCAATTGATGTTCGCCGGGGAGACCGCGGGCGCCGGCGAAAAGCTGACCCTGCCAGTTGTCATAGCGTAGAGCGCCGCGCTGTTGGGGGCGGTGGGCCAGCCGCTGCTGTTGTTGACGAAAGGCGGCGACGGCGCGGCGTAGCAAGCCCGCTTTCGGCGTCGCTAAATTCCGTCCGCGCATACTGGTCAACAATTGGCGCGCCAATGGTAACGAACGCTGGCACTCGGTACAGCGCGCCAAATGTTGACTGACTTCAGCGGCTTCCGTCGTACTCAGTCGATCTTCCAGATAATCGATCAAGCGTTGAAATGAGATGTGCGTCAACATTTAGCTCCACAACCGTTTGATACACCGACAAACTCTGTTAAACAGATGCAAAAGTTGCCCGAAAAATACATGCATCGTCAAAAGATTACGAATCCGCTAATTTAACCGACAAAATAGCTAGTTTGGTAAGAAACCAAGGTTTTCAAGCGGTGAACTAGGTTCTATTGACATTTCGTGGTAGCCCCTGAAACACCTGACAGGTTGCCAAAACCTGTCAGGTGTGTGCGTCGCAAATGTCAACAGAACCTAGCGCATCGGGTGGACAAAAACCCTGGTGACTCATCTACAAAAGGTGTGAGTTGCGACAGCTAGAAACCGCGCCCAAAGATTCTCTCATTATTCTCTCATCATTGTCAAGCCCCAATTTGATGAAAATCAGGATTCCAGTCAATTTGGCGAGAGAAGAGGGTCCAGGCCCAAACGAGAATTTTGCGGGCGGCAGCGACGAGTGCAACTTTTTTTGCTTTGCCACGGCCAACCAGGCGTTGATAAAAGGGTTTGAGGGGATAGTTCCCGCGCACGCCCCCAAGCGCACCCATATAAAGGACTATCTTCCTAGCCCCAATGTCTTTGCCAATCCCCGCTTTCCCCACCCCTGGGCGCAGGCGCACGAGAAAGCCGTGAGCGCCAAGGATCGACAATTTGTCCCGTAGGGACACCTGCGTTTAGCGGTGGAGATCCTCTAAACGCAAGCGTCCCGTAGGGACGATGGCGCTAGGCGGGTGTATTCACGCTGGAACCGCTTAACACAAGTGCGCTTTTCCAGACGGTGGAACTATCGGGCGTTGACGCATCGCGATAAGTAGGGATGACCGACCAGCGATCAGCGCCGTTGATATTGGGGCAGGAGGCGTGGAGCGTCAGGTCATGGAAAAAGATACCGGCGCCACGGGGGACAGGCGCGTCCACAATCGACAGCCCGGCTACCTGATCATCGGTGATACGCCGGCCAAAGCCTTTGACATCTTCCACTTCTTTCATTTCAACCACGGCCCGTTGACTGCCGGGGATTAGGCGGAGGCAGCCGTTCTCCGGCGTGGCGTCATCGAGGGCGATCCAGACGGAAATTTTGGCGCTGCCCTGCCAGTAGGCCCAATCTTGATGCCAGGGGGAGCTAAAGGCGGTCTTGGCGTTTTTGAAGACGGCCTTGTAGCTCAAAAATTC
Source organism: Caldilinea sp. CFX5 (assembly GCA_021405325.1). The sequence continues at coordinate 43,585 of QWII01000115.1, forward strand.
AACATCGGGACCGATCAACTGTTGCAAGATGGCGACCATGCGCGGGCTTTGCAACTGGGCGCTGCTGTAGTCGTCCATCTTGTCACTCATCCAAACGCGCACGCCGGAGGGGATTTCCAAGTTGCCCTCCTCCTGAAGCCGTGCTTTCAGTTTCGCCTTCCATTCGATCGCTGCTGCCGGCGCAATCAAATCCGGCACGATTACGTACCCGTCGCGCTGATACTGCGCAACTTCTTCCTGGGTTAACAGCTTCAAGCCACTATCTATTTGTCTACTCATTGTACTATCGTTTCTCCTTGTTCTTATTGCAACAGCGGTCTGATCGAGCCGCATTTGTGGTTGTTCGCCACCAGGATCACAACAGCGGATTTGGGTAGCAACGGATTTGTCCGCTGGACGCCAACGCTCGAAACACAATCCGCTGCTACCCAAATCCGCTGTTGTGTTTGGCAGGTTGTCACTGCCCAGGTATACTACCAATCGCCTCGATTCTATGCTGGGTCAGCAAAGTTGTCAAGCAATCATTCGCCGTCGTAGGGGCGCACCCTTGCGGTCGCCCCACCAACAGAAAGAAAAAGCCATGTTTTCTGAACAATCGTTATTCGCCATGCCCAAAGGTGTGCAGAGTCGCTGGGCCAGCGCCGAGAATTGGCGGGGGGAAAAGGGCGTCGGCGGCCAGGCCGGCAAGGGGCGCAAAGGTTCGGCCTGGTTTCCCCTGAAAGCCGGTCAACAACAGACCTTAGCCGAAGTAAGCGGCACGAGCGGCATGGTGCGCCGCATCTGGTGTACCATCCGCGACCGCAGCCCGCAAATGTTGCGCAGCATCCGACTCGACATTTACTGGGATGGCGCGACGACCCCGGCGGTTTCGACCCCCATCGGCGATTTCTTTGGTCACGCCGCCGGTCGGTGCGTGGCTTTTGAATCGGCGCTCTTGAGCAGCCCCGAAGGACGCAGCTTTAACTGTTGCATCCCCATGCCCTTTCGCACCGGCATGAAGCTGGTCGTCACCAACGAAGGCGCGACCGATCTCTCCCACTTTTTCTATGATGTGGACTACACCATCGGCGACCCCTTTGGCGCTGATCTACTCTACTTTCATACTCACTGGCGGCGCGAAAAGCCGACCACCTATCAAGCTGACTACGCCGTGTTGCCGACGGTTGCCGGGCGGGGTCGTTTCCTGGGCATGAGCGTGGGGGTGATCGCCGACCGGACGCGCTATGCTGATTCGTGGTGGGGCGAGGGCGAAATCAAGGTCTATCTGGATGGCGACACCGACTTCCCTACGCTCTGTGGCACCGGCGTCGAAGATTATGTGGGCAATGGCTGGGCCGGCAACAGCGATGTCACCTACAGCCATGCCTACCAGGGCTTTCCGCTCAATGATCTGCAAACGTATGAATTTGCTTTCTACCGCTTTCATATCCCCGACCCGGTCTACTTTCACCAGGACATTCGGGTTGCGGTGCAACAGATCGGTGCAGCTTGGGAGAAGGCGTGGGTCGAGGGGATGCAGGCGACCGGCGAGACGATCTATGACACGCAGATGCAACCGGTCGATCTAGCCAAGCCCGGTGCGCTTGGCCTCTTTGAGCGCGAAGATGATTGGTCAAGCTGCGCCTATTTTTATCTCGACCGGCCTGAAAATGGGTTGCCGCCGCTAGCGCCGGTTGCGGAGCGCGTATAACGGAGCGTCTATCTCAAATGTAAAACCTTGTCTACTATCAGTCATTGACGTATAATTATCCTATGACATTTGTTGAAACACCGATTTTTACAGAACTGGTACAAGAACATCTATCACATGATAGCTATGTTGCGTTGCAACAAACTTTGATCTTACGCCCAGACGCAGGAAACATCATTCCTGGTAGTCGTGGTTTACGCAAATTACGCTGGCGTACAGAACATGGCGGGAAGCGCGGTGGATTACGTGTAATTTATTATTGGTATGTCGAGGGTGACAGATTTTTCAGGCTCTTTTTGTATAAAAAGAACGAACAGGAAGATCTAAGACGTGACCAGATTCAGGTGTTGCGGGGGTTGGTGGAGGAGTATCTCTCATGAAGGATGAAGCTTTTGCCCAATTAGTCGAAAGCATTAAACAAGCCGGCGAAATCAAACGCGGCCTGCGTAAGCCAAGTCGTGTCTTTGAGTTCAGCCCATTGGATGTGAAGGCAATTCGTGCAAAATTACAGAAGTCGCAAAATGAGTTTGCACAAATGATCGGCGTGAGTGTTGCTACCTTGCAGAATTGGGAGCAGGGAAGGCGTAAACCAGAAGGCCCTGCCCGCGCATTACTACAAGTGGCGTGGCACAATCCTGAAGCGGTGCAAGAAGCTCTCTCCGGTTCAGCTACGGTGTTGGAAGGGAATTGAGCAGGTATCATGCACCCTTTATCAACTGTTCGCGTCGCCATCTACGGCTGTGGGCGCTTTGCCAACCAAACCCATCTGCCCAACTTGCGCCAGTTGCCAGGGGTAGCGGTGATCGCGCTTTGTGATGCCGACCCGCAAGCCGTGCAAGCGACCGGCGAAGCGTTCGGCATTCAGGCGCGCTATACTGATGCCCATGCCATGTTGGCGGCTGAACCAATCGACGCGCTCTATTCGATTGTGCCGGCCTATGTACGCAGCGATGTAGAGGTTGCCGCCGTTGAACGGGGGATTCATCTCTTCAGTGAAAAGCCGCAAGCGTTACAGATGACGCTGGCCCACCGGATTGATGATGCCATCCGGCGGCGCGGGGTGATCAGCACTGTAGGTTTTCGCGAGCGTTACCGACCGCTCTTTCAGCAGGCGCGCCAATGGCTGACAGACAAGACCGTCACCCATGTGCGCTTTCTCAGCATTGGGGATCTCCCTGCTGCTCGCATCGATTGGCGGGGCAGTTGGTGGTCGGATCTGGCAAAATCGGGCGGGGCGGCCTTTGACTGGGGCGTTCATGCCACTGACTATGTGCGTTTCATGACGGGGTTAGAGGTCAAACAGGCGCAAGCCTTCTATCACCAGACCGCATCCTATGCGTTGCCGCTATCCTATTCGTTTCACTACCTGTTGAGCAACGGCGCGCCGATGACCATGACCTTTCTCAGCACGACCGCTGTGCGGCCACCCAACGAGCCGTGGTTCACCCTCTTCTATGAAGGCGGCTATCTGGCGCTCCACGGCTATGAACGGCTGGAAGCCAACGGCGAAACGATCTACGAGGCCGCTCCTTTTGACCCCTGGTTTGAACAGAGCCGCTGCTTTATCGCAGCCTTGCGTCAGAACGATCCCAGTCTACTGTTGAGCGACTATCACGATGGACTCTATTCGTTAGCACCGGTGTTGGCAGGCTGGACTTCTGCACGGCAAGGCGGTCAGGTTGTCGATGTGGATGCGTTTATGCAGGATAACGATCGGTAGTAAAGACTTTAGTCTTTGGGGCGCCCCAAAGACTAAAGTCTTTACTACCGTCATCAACGCTTGCGCGTCAACAATTGCAGCGGTTCCACAGCGCCCGTGTAATAGAGCGCCGTCGAAGCTGGCGGTAGCTTCACTTCAAAGTGACTGGCATTGCGAGCCAACACACAATCATTGTAGAGATCGTACACCACCTCAGCCGAGCGGGGCAGGGCAAAGGTGCGTGAACCGCCGGCCACCGTATGGACAGCCAGCAGATCAGGCGTAGCATACAACACATCCCCTTGGTCATTGTAAAGATGAACGCCGGCAAAGCGGGCAATCCCACGCAACACAGGGGCAGGGATATTCGGCGTTGCGCAGTAGACTGAATGCCAGGCTGCTTTGGGATCATCGGCATGAAAACTTTTGACGCCAAAGCCAGGGCGGCAGCGACCAAGCGTATAGACAATCTCGCCCAAAGTGGTGGCGTCCGAGTCTTCCAGGTGGAAATTGGGGGCGATGGAGCGCGTCGTTCCCCAGAAAAGTTCTTGCGACAAGCCCTGGGTGATAGGGTGGTTGAAGTTGGTGAGGTGCATAAACGGCCCGTAATAGCTGCGTCCCTCGCCAAAGCGGAAGCCGGTCAAGTCGGTCATGTGGTTGGTGTGGATCGGGGCGTCCGGGTCGTCGGCGTTGATGTAGCCGGCGGCATAGAGCCAGAGCGCCACTTTGTTATCGCGGCAAACAAGCTCTTTCAGCGCCTTGCGTCGCCGCGCGTTGAGATGGAACGGGTTGAGAAAGACATAAAGCTTGTACTCCGGCAACGATCCTGCTAGCAGATCATTGAGCAGATAGAGATCATGGGGCGCGCCAAAGCGGTTGAGGCTGATGACCCGCTGGTGCCAGATCAGCGGGATGTCGATATTGTTGCGATTCGCTTCGTAATAGAACGATTCATCATCAAGGATCACGGCGACTTCGGCGCTGGGGGCGCGGTCGAGATGTAGCGCCCAGTGACCCAGCTCATCAAAACGCTTGTACCACTGACGCGCTTCGTCGATAATGAGCGGACTCTCGACAAAGATATTGTTCTCCAGCCAGGTGATGCCCAGCCCGTGGGTCGCGCATTGGGCAAAGTTGCGCTGGTAGATGGCGATGGAGTTCTCCACCGGGTGCATCCGCCCGCCGGGGTCGAAGTTGTTGTGCATCAAGGTGTCTTCTTCAAAGAAGTAGAGCTTGTTGTGCAGGCGCAACGATTCGGTCGGCTGCATCGGTAGCCCGTCGCCACCCACGCCCCGGAAAGCATAGGTGTAGGGGCTGACGAAAAAGTCGACATGGGGTGAACGCAGCGCTTTCCATAAACCCAGATGACCGCTGCGTTGGGTGGTCGAGACTTCGCTGGCGGCCAGATCGCCGTAGTTGTTGTTGAAGAAGCTGTTGTTCCACGAAATCTCCATCAAATAGCCAAAGAAGGCGCCGGCCAACTTCTCGCCGTTTGTCTCCGCTTTGATAACCTCGCAAAAGCCGATCATGGCATCCGCCGTCACTTCGGCATAGCAATCATAAAAGTCGATCACCTGTTGCTCGCGGCGGGGATCACGGAAAAAGCAATGGGTGGTCTGCATCTGGGCCGCCGTCGCCGGTACGGTTGCATTGGTGAAAGTGACGGCAGGATCAGCCCAAGCAGCACGCAGGGCGTCCACGTTGTCGGCATAACGGACGCGCAACCATTGTTGAAAGGCGCGCTGCATCGGTGCACTAAAGTCGCCACAAGCCGGGTCCATGGACGACCACGATTTGATCCACTCGCCGCAAGTGCCGGTCGCCACCTGATAGGCGATCACCCGATCATAGAGACCCGCTTCCTTCAAATGGGCGATGTACCCCCGCAGCAGATCCTTGACCTGCTTCTGCCAGACAGGCGACGCATAGGAGGCAGAGGTGGATGGGCCATCGGTCAGCACTTCCACTTCATCGGGGTACGCCTGTCGCCACCAATCGAAATAGTAGGTCTCAAAACCCATGCGCAACAGGAAAAGGGCATCTGGATCGGCGTCCACGATCGCCTGCAAGCGGGGTGCGGTCTCGGTGAAGTCAAAGGTGTAGACATCACCGGAACGGGGTGTCGTCCATTCCGAGCCGACGGCGTCAATCGAATAGATGTGGATATTGTTCCGAGCAAAGGCGCGCACGCTCTCCTGAATTACACCAATAGCGTTCGGGTCGAGACCACCGATCAGATGACAATTGGCAAAGACCGGTTGATCATTCAAAAACAGCGTCGGCACGCCGTTGTGGCGTTGGATCGTTGCTTTCATCGCAGATTCACCTTTTCTTATGGGTAAACACTTATTGAATTGTGTAGCTATACTCAAATCAGAATGAAAACCGGAATTTTTGGGGGAAGTGTGTTAAAATGAATCGCAAAGTCAGAGAAGCCACGGAAAGCCGAGGGAAGAAC
>QWII01000116.1 GCA_021405325.1 Caldilinea sp. CFX5
GCGGTGGGAGATACGAGTAGTGCAGTAAGACGCTCGGCCCCCGAAAAGTTCCAAGTCGATGACTTGGAAGCCCAACAGCTTTAGCGTTGGGTAGCTCACGGAGAACAATCGCGTTGTCGAAGCGCGTGGTTTGACCAAACGCTACGGTCGTTTTGTCGCCGTCGATGCGCTCGATCTGACGTTGCAGCATTGACCGGGCTGGTGGCGGCCACGATTCTGCTCTTTGCGTTGTGCTATATTTTGTTTCAACGGCAAGAAATTCGCGCGTAACTGTACTTCCCTTGGCCAAGCAGGTGTAATAACAGACCCGGTTTCTGGTAGAAACCGGGTCTGTTATTACACCTGCTTGATCGAGATCGTCAACCCATCAAAACCTTGGCGACGTAAGACCGGCACAATAGTAGAGACAAGGGCCGGATGGGCGGCAACGGCGCTGTGGCAGCGCTTCGTACCACTGTCGCCCCTGGGATCAAGCCCCTCATCGGGCAGCGTATTGTCGGGCAGGATCAACCCGCCGGCGCGCACCAGGGCCACGGCTTTGGGTAAGTAGGCGGGATAACCATCCTTGTCAGCAGCGATCAAGACCAGATCAAACCCTGCTTCAGAAATCTCCTGAATTTTCTTGATTGTGCGTATAAACAAGCTAGCGGGGGTATCTATTGTTGCAGGAAAAGCCAAAATCGGTCATGATCATAGCGCACAGCATCACCCCTGATCAACTTGCCTACCGCCTCCCCTACCATCCTAGGTCTTTTGCATGTGAGACAGGAGAAATTTATGCAAACGTTTCGTGATCTGGCCTATGTAACGGACGGCCATGAGCGCCAGAAACTGGATCTCTATCTGCCCGATGGGGGCGACAACCACCCGTTGATCATCTGGGTTCACGGCGGCGCCTTTCGCCTGGGCAGCAAGGAGGGCAACGAAAATGACCCGGTGCCGGTGCAGTATGTGGCGCAGGGGTATGCTGTCGCCTCGCTTAACTACCGCCTGAGTCAACATGCTATTTTTCCAGCGCAGATCCAGGATTGCAAAGCGGCGGTGCGCTGGTTGCGCGCCCATGCCGCCCAGTTCAAACTCGACCCCAACCGCTTTGCTGCGTGGGGGCCGTCGGCGGGTGGACATCTGGTCGCCATGCTTGGCACGACGGGGCAGGTGGCAGAATTTGAAGTGGGCGAGCATCGGAACGTTTCCAGTCGCGTGCAATGTATAGTCGATTATTTCGGGCCAACCGACTTCTTGCAAATGGACGCCCAACGCCCGCCCGATGGCATGCTCCATGACACCCCCGATTCGCCGGAATCGGAGCTGATCGGCGGGCCGATTCAGGAGAACAGAGCGAAAACGGCCAGGGCTAATCCCATCACCTATGTCACCGCCGACGCACCGCCCTTTTTGGTAGTTCACGGCAATCAAGACCCACTGGTGCCATATGGGCAAAGCGTTTTGCTGGTCAACGCCTTGCTGGTCGCCGGGGTCGATGTGGCCTTTTACACGGTTGTTGGCGGGGGACATGGCCGCTTTACCGATCCGGCCGTACCCAAAATAACCGAAGCGTTTCTGGCAAAGCACCTTGGTGTTGCACCCTGAAGAACTAATGTTGTGTATCGAGTGAAAGGTTCAAACGATGAAGATTCCAACCCTCCCGCTCAACAACGGCTACGCCATCCCCCAGATCGGTCTAGGCACCGCTTCCCTGAAAGATGACGTAATCGCGCCGGTGCTTGTAACGGCTATTGAAGCCGGCTACCGCCACATCGACACCGCCTTCCGCTACGGCAATCAGCGCGGCGTGGGCAAGGGCATCCGCAACAGCGGCATCGCGCGCGAGGAACTCTTCGTCACCACTAAGTTGGATGGCGAGTTTCAGGGCAACGACCGCGCCATTGCCGGCCTCGACGAGTGTCTGCGCCAGCTTGACTTGGACTATGTGGATCTGCTCTTGATCCACTGGCCGCTGCCCCAGCGCGATGAGTATATCGCCACCTGGAAGAGCTTTGAGACGTTACTGGCCAGTGGCAAGACGTGGTCAATCGGCGTTTCCAACTTCAAGCCGGCCCATCTGGATCGGCTCTTTGCCGAAACCACGATCCGCCCGGTAGCAAACCAGATCCAGTTGAGTCCGCGCATCACCCGGCCCGACCATGTAGCCTATGACCGCGCCCACGACATCGTCACCGTGGCCTGGAGTCCGCTGGGTCAAGGGAAAGGGCTGTTGGATGAGCCGCTGCTGGCGACCATCGGCGCGCGCTATAGCAAGACGCCGGCACAGGTTGTCCTCCGTTGGGACATTGAACTTGGCCTGGTGACGATCCCCCGGTCGTCAAATCCGGTGCGGCTGGCGCAGAATCTGGACATCTTCGACTTCAGCCTCACCGCGAACGAAATCGCCGCCATCACAGCGCTCGACACCGGGGCGGAGCCGCGGGTCGATTCCGATACGATGGGCCATTAAGTGAACAAGGTAACCAACCTGATCATCGACTCAGAACCCCTCCACGCCGAAGCGAAACGGCTCACGCTGGTGCATTTCGGCATCCAACCCTCCAGTACGCTCTTTGACGATTTCAAGGGGCGCACCGACAAGGCGTTTTTCCAATTCGTGGCGCAACCCCTCGCCGCCGGCTTGGCGACCGCCGAGGAAATGGATGCCTATAAACGGGGCGTCTCTGCCGAACTCTTCGAGGGCGTTCCTTACGGCATTCGGGCGGCCAAGGTAGCGTAATGCAACGTTGCGGCGCTGACGACAACGTTGCCGGACAAAGAACTTCACCAGGCAGGCGCCGATCTGGTGGTCGCCTCATTCGCCGAACGGGGTCGGGCACTGGACCTTATTTTGGAATAGCCATCTATGATCGAAAAAGTCCATTTCATTCTCTATGTCCGCGACCAAGAGGCCAGCACCACCTTCTATGCCCGCGTGCTGGACACAGCGCCTGCGCTGCATGTGCCGGGGATGACGGAGTTCGCGTTGGGTGAAAACGTAGTGCTTGGCCTGATGCCGCAACAAGGCATCATCAATCTGCTTGGCTCTGCTGTTGGAGAACTGGGGCAGTGGGGCAAGATGGCCGGGGCGGAGGTCTATCTGGTGGTGACTGACCCGGCGGCCTATCACCAACGTGCGCTGGCGGCCGGGGCGCACGAGTTGAGTGGCTTGGCCCTGCGCAATTGGGGTGATGAGGTGGCGTACAGCGCCGACCTGGATGGCTACATCCTGGCCTTTGCGCACCGAGTCACCTGAATCCCACTGTCTATTACCTCGCCTTCTCCTTGCGTTTGAGGTATTGCACTTCGCCCCACTGGGTTCTACCCCACGGTTTGTAGATCGACAGAACTGTCGCAATCCATAGCGCCGCAAAAAAGGCCACCATACAGACTGACAAATTGAGCGGAACCGAGCCTAACGCCGCTGCCCGGTTTTGTGCCGTTTGTTCGGCCAGACCCCGCACCCAAAAGTTCTCCTGCACAGTGGCAAAGCCCACAATCCCCAGTGAGATGAGCAGCTTGATCACCACCCACCAATATTGAAACAGCCCCCACGGCGTCCCCAGCGAGACAAGCAACCCGCTGCTGATCGACAACACCACCAACGGAATCACCAGCGCCAGATCAAAAATGTGCATGAAGGCATAGGCGGCATGGCGCAATTCAACATCCTCAGTCAACATGCCAATCAGGCTCAGGATCAGCATGGCCCCACAGGCGCCGAGCCAGCTCACCGAAACACCAACGTGCAAGGTCAAGAAGAGCTTACGCAGGGCGGGCGAGAGTTTGGGAAATGAAAGCAGCGGCATTGGTTGAATTCCTTTCCAGTTCGTGTTACACTAAATTATCTTGGCGATTAAATATCTTGACAGACAAACTATATTCATTATATGATTTTTACCTTGTTTGTCAAGATTCTTTTTTATCAAGGTATTAGCAATGAGAGGAAAACCAAGTATGACGCATTCAGCAACTACGACAACAACGCGCCGAGAATTGATCCAGGCGCTAACCCTGGCGCTGCGAGACGCCAGCACCGCCACCGTGTTGATCCATACGCTTATTGCCGAAAGTTTTGGGTTAAACGTCAGTGATTGGAAATGTGGAGAACTGGTCTATCGTCACGGCGCGCTGACCGCCGGTCAACTGGCCGCGATGACGGGCTTGACCACCGGCACGATCACGGTTATTATTGATCGGCTGGAAAAAGCGCGCCTTGTGCGCCGGGTCAGCGATGCCAAAGACCGGCGCAAAGTGTGGGTGGAGGCAACCAACGAACGGAACGAGGAAATGCGCCAGCGGCTCGACGAAGCTTTTGGCCCGGTGTTGGCCTGGATGAACGAGTATTCGGATGAGCAGCTTGCCTTCCTGGTGGCTTTTACCCAACGCAGCGCAGAACTGACGCTGGCAGCGGCTGCTCACTTCCGTCAGCAGGTGATGCAAAACCAGTAACGCCGGCAGGCCGTGCAACAACACTGGCAGGTGAATGCGCCGTTGACCCGTCGGCGGTCAGCCTGACTTCCCACAATATATCCGTAAATCCTACCGCGGTATACGGCCTCACTGCTAAGATTGTGCAATGATAACAGCGTAGTAACTGTCCTCCGCCATGTTGAAAGGGAAGTCGCCGTGCCGGTCTTGTGTCGGGATTGAGGGCAGGATAACAGGGGACACAATGAAAATATTGGAAAACAAAGGCGAGAAGGCGTCCGTCGCCTGCTGCGCAGACCAGCCCCGGAAATAATGCTCGATATCCATACGCGTGAACCTGCACCGTAGCATTCCGGCGCAGGCGCCTTGGTTGCGCCAAGCTGCATGACCTGATGAATCGTTGGCGATCGGTTAACCAGTGGCGGTTTACTACATTCGCTGATAGAGATGCATCGCCTTCTCCAACCGTTGGATACCCACTTCAATTTCGGCTGACGTGTGGGTGGCAAAGTTCAGCCGTAGATATGCCTCACCCTCCGCCGGGTTAGGAAAAAAGCGCGTGCCGGGGGCAAATTCGACGCCGGTTTCGGCGGCGAACGGTATGAGATCAAGACAAGAGTACCTCGCTGGTAGACGCAACCAAACAAAGAGGCCACCCTGCGGCGGGTCGAGATGCACTTCTGGCGGCAGATAGCGTCGAATGGCTGCGATCATCGCATCGCGCCGCTGCCGGTAGAGACGGCACGAACGGCGCACATGCGCCTGGTATTGCCCCACGTTGACATAGGCGTCGAGCGTGCGCTGCATCAGGGTAGGAACCGTGAGATCGCTCACCCGCTTGAGCACCGCCAACCGCTGCAAGACCGGCCCCTCCGCCACCAGAAACCCCATCCGCAATCCCGGCATCAACATCTTGGAAAAAGTGCCGATGTAGATCACCCGCCCACCAGGGTCAAGCGTTTTGAGCGCCGGTTGCACGCGCCCTTCATAGCGCAGATCGCCGACATAGTCATCCTCCAAGAGCGGAATATTATAGCGCTCCGCCAATGCCACCAGTTGTCGCCGCCGCACACCACTAAGACAAGCGCCGGTTGGATTCTGAAAATTGGGGATGGTGTAGATCAACTTGGGGTGATATTGCTGCAACAGCGGCTCCACCTGCGCCACCGCCATACCTTCCGCATCAACCGGCGCCCCAACTAGCTGTAAATCCAGCGTGCGAAAGAGTTCCAGCGCCAGGTTATAGGTCGGGCTTTCCACCAACACCGCATCGCCCGGCTTGAGCAAAAGCTGGCAGACCAACGCCAACGCCTGTTGCGACCCCGCCGTGATTAGTATGTTATCAGGATGCGCCGTGATGCCCTGGCTACCCAGGACATGGGTGATGGTGGTGCGCAGCGGTGCATAACCGCTGTCCAGCGCGCCATACGCCAAGGCGTTGGCCCCGTCCCGCAGGAGGACATCCTGTATGGTGTGCAGCAAGGCTTTGATGGGATACTCGCGCGGGTCGCCCACACCGGTAAAGGCGATGGGTTTGGGATGTTTACGCGGGCGGCGGGTGGCGGCGTGTTGCACTTCGTAGGGGAGTTCCTCTGCCCGGATCACCGCTTGCTGCCAGAGGGGCCAACGGTTGTGATCGTCATCCAGGCTGTTAGGTGGCGGTAGCGAACGCGCCAACACAAAGGTGCCGCTCCCTTCACGGCTATAGAGCAAGCCTTCACTCTCTAAGGTGGCATAGGCGTTGTTGACCGTAATGCGGCTGACGCCCAACTCCTGCGCCAGTTGACGGGTGGCCGGTAGTCGCGTCTCTGGGGCCAGCGCCCCGGAGAGAATCTGCTGACGCAGGTACGTTTCAATCTGTTGATAGAGCGGTGTTGCACTTTGCGAGTCGAGTGGGATGCGCATAAAACAAGCTTTCACAGCCATAACAGTACCAGACCAATCCTCACAGAACAAAAAAGTGGACTTATCAAATTGGTCATAAATTGGCTCTATTCATGGAGCCGTACGCATGATACCATAAAGCGAGAATCAGTCAAAATGAATGTAAGAGGAGGAGATGATGAATACCCAATCGATGAACCGCACTGATCTTCTAGTGGCGACGCCCATGACCAGAACCCTCGGCAAATCCGGCATACCAGTGAGCGCGCTTGGCATGGGCTGCTGGGCTATTGGCGGCGCGATGTGGCTTGATGGCAAATTCGACGGCTGGCATGGGGTCGACGACCGGGCGTCCCTGCAGGGGATTCGGCGGGCGCTCGACTTAGGCGTCACTTTTTTTGACACCGCCGATGTGTATGGCACCGGCCACAGCGAACGGATGTTGGCCCAGGGCTTGCAAGGACACCGCCAGCAAGTAGTGATCGCCACCAAGTTTGGCTTTACCTACGACGAAGCGACGCGCCAGATCACCGGTACTGATGTTTCACCGGCCTATATTCGACAAGCGTGTGAAGCATCCCTGCGCCGGTTGCAGACTGACTATATCGATCTTTACCAACTGCACTGTGGCGCCGCCGCCGAGCAGGTCGAGGGCCTTCTTGAAACGCTCGAACAACTCTGCGCCGCCGGGAAAATTCGCAGCTATGGCTGGAGTACAGACAACCTGGCCTCAGCACGGCTCTTTGCACAAGGTTCCCATTGTGCCGCCATTCAACATGACATGAACGTCCTGAAACCGGCCCAGGCAATGGTCGATTTGTGTGTGCACTACAACCTAGCCAGCATCAACAACGCGCCGCTTGCCTCTGGGTTGCTCAGTGGCAAATACACGGCGGATTCTGTGCTGCCCGCCGATGACTTTCGGACGGCTGGCCACGCCTGGGCAATCTACTTTGAAAAGGGACGCCCAAAAGCAGAGTTTCTGCAAAAACTGGCAGCCGTGCGCGCGATCCTCACCAGCGGTGGGCGCACGCCAACCCAAGGCGCGCTGGCCTGGCTCTGGGCCAAGAGTGATCGCACGATTCCCATTCCCGGTTTCAAAAATGTCAAACAGGTGGAGGAGAATTGCGCCGCGATGAACTTTGGGCCGCTCAGTGCCCAGCAAATGAGCGAAATCGATGCACTATTGGGGTAGGTGAGAGCGGATAATTTAGTGCTTGTGAGATGGGAGATTAACAAGAATACGCCCCATCTCGCAAGCGGTTGTCACTCATCCACAGCCAGCTTTAGGCCGAGGACCGCAAAGGTGAGTGCAAACGTCCGCTGCAACCAAAGAATGAGATTGGGTGAATTAACAACCCAACTGCGCACTCCATTGGCCAAAACACCATACAGCACAAACACGATCAACGTGATGACCATAAACACCCCGCTCAGTTTGAGCAACTCAGTCGTGGGGGATGCAGCGCCAGCCGAAAGAAACGGAGGAAGAAACGCCAAAAAGAAGATCGTCAATTTGGGATTCAAGAGGTTGAGGGAAATGGCTTTGGCGACGATCTGCCAAGCACTTTGCTTGGATGAAGTTGCATCGAGCTGAAACAGACGCTCTTCGTGCCAGGTCACCCAAGCGAGATAGAGCAGATAGAGGGCGCCTACCCATTTGAGCGTCTGAAAGAACAGCGCACCCTGATGCAGAACAAGCGACAGTCCAAAGATGCTGGCTAACAAGTGGGGAATAATGCCGAGGGTGCAGCCAACTGCGGCAACAACACTCGCCCGCCATCCGCGAAAGAGCCCGGTCGAGAGTGTGTAAATAGCGCCGGTGCCAGGGATCAGAACCACAATCAGGGATGTTAACAAAAATTCTGGACTAAACATTTATACCTCCGAAAGAAAGTTGTCCCGCTGGGCTTTATGACTGATTGATTGCGATCAGCGCCCGTGAGAGTGTACTATAGGGATCGGGAAACTGTCTTGTACGCAATTGCGGAATTGGGCAGGCGTGACGCCCCACAATCGTTTGAACCAGCGCGTTAGATGGCTCTGGTCGGTAAAGCCAGTGGCAAGCGCCACATCGGCAATCGGCTGTCCAAACGCTAGCAATTCTTTGGCGTGCTGGACGCGTACTTGGCGGAGGTAAGCGTGGGGCGGAATTCCCACCGCAGCCCGAAACGTACGCAGGAGATGATAGGGGCTGAGATGGGTAAGTTGGGACAAGGTTTCGAGTGAAATGTTCTCGCTGTAGTGGCTTGCCATGTACTCTTTGAGTCGCGTCACGGCATAGGGTTCTTGACCCATCCGATAGACTTGTGGCGGATCATCGGCATGGCGCTGGATCATCTGCGCTAATACATCGAGCAAGCGCGTTTCTTGCTCAAGCAAGGAGCCATCCGCCAGCTCAAATTGTCGATGCAAGCATGCCAGTTGCTGCGCCATGACAGGATCTACGATCACACCCGGTTGAAAATAGGGGATCGCACATGGGCAATCTGCTACCTGGGAAGCAATCTGCTGGAGCAGAGCAGGGTCAAAGTAGAACATGCGGTAACTCCAGCCCTCAGACCCCGCAGGCTGTCCGGTGTGCGGTTCGCCCGGAATACACAAATTGATAGTACCCGGCCAGGCGACCACATTCTCGCCGCGATAGAAAAAGCCCAATGCCCCCCGCTCAATCACACCAATGGCATATTGCTCATGCGTGTGCAGCGGAAAGGATTGGGTGCGGTGGTGTGCCTGCAACAATTCCAAGTTGCTAAATCTCGGAATGCGCCATAGTTTGCTTTCTTCAACACTCGTGTTACGTTTCATTTGAAATTTGATGCTTCAACAAACAAGTGTCTGGCTAGTGATGTGTATTGGCTAGCGTTTGTTTGCAACCAACTCAGCCACCCCCGCCAGAATGCGTTCCAGGCCAAAGGTAAAGAGATAGTGCGGGTTGGCGGTAGCCTGGAATTCTTCGCCGGCTGCCGTGCCCACCCGCGTTGCCACTGGGAAATGCACCGGATCGATCAACTTGTCGAGCAGCGGCGCCTGTGTAACCCACCATTCACTGTCCGTCATCCCGGAATCTTGTTGGGTGCGCATCAGATTGGCCAACGTCCGGGCACAGCCTTCAACGTGGGTCAACACTAGAGTCAGGGTTGCATCCATCTCAACATCGGTCAAACCGATTCCGTCGAGAGGGCGCAGTTCGGCTTCATACTTGCGGGAGGTGTGCGGCCCGATGACCGGTCGCCCCGTGTTGGCTTGCAGCAGCCAGGGGTGTTTCTGGTAGAGATCCCAGTTGCGTTGGGCAATAAAGCGGAGCGCGCCAAGCCACCCGCCCGGCTGCTGGCTTGGCTCATCAACACTGGCGTATACTTCACTACAGGCGCTATCGATCATCAGATCAAGCAGCATCTCCTTACTGGGAATGTAAGTGTAGAGCGACATCACGCCGGCATCCAGCCGGTCGGCTACGGCGCGCATCGAGAGCGCGGTTAACCCCTGTTCATCCGCAATGGTCAGAGCCGCCGCCACAATCGCTTTGATGGTGAGACCCGAGCGCCCCTCTTCACTTTGGGAACCCCACAGCAGCGCCAATCGACGCATCGCCGCGCTGGTTGCCTTTCTTTTGTCACGCACCGGCATTTCCTTTTCTCCTGTTCCGCACCCGCCAAGGAATTTGCCAATATTCTAGCGACGATTTATCATTTTGCCTAATCGTACATTGTACGGTACAATATACGGAAATGGTGGTAAAAAATTTACCAGGCAAGCGATGTCTCAAGGAGGGAAACATGGCAATGGCAATTGTTGCCCAGGATATCCACAAACACTATCCGGGAGCGAAGGGTGATACTGGGTTGAATGGCTTTGAGTTGGCGGTTCCCGCCGGTTCGGTCTGTGGTCTACTGGGGCCAAACGGGGCGGGGAAAACAACCGCCGTGCGCATCTTTGCCACTCTGCTCGATGCTGACAGCGGGCAAGCCACGGTCGCCGGCTTCCATGTCAAGACGCAGGTGCGCCAGGTGCGCGAGCGGATTGGGTTGGTTGGACAATATGCTGCGGTTGATGAAATCCTGACCGGTCGCCAAAACTTGCTTATGTTTGCCCGGCTCCACCACTTCTCTGCGCGCCAGGCGCAACAGCGCGCCGACCAGTTGCTGGCGCAGTTTGCTTTGACCGCCGCGGCAACGCAGCCGGTCAGCCAATATTCGGGTGGTATGCGCCGTCGGCTCGATCTTGCCGTCAGTCTCATCACGGCGCCGCCCGTTCTGCTGGTCGATGAACCGACCACCGGGCTTGATCCCGCCGGTCGACGCGAGGTGTGGCAGGCGATTCAGGCCCTGGTGGCCGCCGGCACAACCGTACTCTTAACCACTCAATATCTGGAGGAAGCCGACCACCTGGCCGATCAGATCGCCATCCTCCAGGCCGGCCGCATCGTGGCAACAGGTACACCGGATGAACTCAAAGCGACCTTGGGCGCCAACTGGATCGACCTTGTCGTTCGCCCAGAGGTGGCCCTGGAGACGGTCGCTCCCATCGCCCAACAGGTTGCCACGGGTGCGCTGCACATTGACGCAACTGTCAACAAAATCAGTATCCCCGTGCAAGAGCGCACCAAAGCGTTGATTACCCTGGTGACCGCGCTGACTGCGGCCGGCATCGAACCGGAGGATATTGCCTTGCGCCGCCCAACGCTGGATGAAGTCTTTCTGCATCTAACCGAGACCACCCAAACCCAGTACACACCGGGGGTAATCGCATGAATTCAACTAGCCACACGACCAAAGCTGTCACCGCAACCAATGTACAGCGCTCTCGCCTCGCTTGGGCATTCGCCGATGCTTGGACGATCACCATCCGCGACTTACGCCACTGGCAACTACAGCCTGGGCCAGTGATTCTGGGCTGGTTCTTCCCTATTATGATCGCTCTGATGTTCGGCCTGCTTTTTGGCGGTGCGCTGCGGGTGCCGGAAGGTGGCAGCTATTTCGCCGCGCTCATGCCGGGCATCTTCACCATGACCATGCTTTTTGGTCTGGAAACCACAATGATCGCCGTCACCACCGACGCCACCAAAGGCATCACCGACCGCTTCCGCGCGCTGCCCATTCATGCTTCAGCCGTCGTCCTGGGCCGCTGTCTAGCCGACTTGCTCAATTCACTGGTGGGATTAGTGATTCTGATCGGTGTAGGGCTGCTCTTAGACTGGCGCTGGCACAATGGCCTGGGGGCCGCCCTGGCTGCTGTTGGCCTGCTGCTCTGGCTGCGTTTTGCCTTGCTCTGGGTCGGCATCTTCATGGGGTTGCAGGCCAAGGGTCCCGAATCGGTCGTGGCCGTGCAGATCCTGGTTTGGCCGGTTAGCTTTCTGTCCAATATCTTTGTTGACCCGGCTACCATGCCCACCTGGCTGGGTATGGTAGCCCAGTGGAATCCGCTCTCAGCCACCGCCACGGCGATCCGCCAACTCTTTCTCAATCCGGGGGGACAGGGCGACACCTGGGTGGTTCAACAGGCGATCTGGCTGGCTATCTTGTGGCCGGGGCTGCTGCTCACAATTTTTCTGCCGCTGGCCGTAGGCAAATATCGTCGCCTTAGTCGGTGAAGGGGGATTCATAAACATCATTGCGACTCCGGCTTGCTCCCCACCGCGCGGCAGAAGCCATGAAAGACAAAGGCCGCCGGGCTGTGGAGCAAGGTTTGATACTCGCCCTCGGCTTGCGCTAGGATCGCCGGCGTCAGCGCTTGCCTTTGCAGCAGGTTGGGTGTGGCTTGGCGGATGATTTCCCTGGCTCCGGTGACATATTGCTGAAGCTGTTCTGGCGTTTGCGCCGTGAGCGACCAGGCGCGCCCTTCGGCTTGAATAGCGTGCAGACCGGCTTGTTGGAACAAATTGAGCAGCTTGCGCCCAACCCACGGATCGCCACCCAACTGCTGTTGCAGGCGATAAACTTCCCGCCAGACCTGTTCGATGGCCGGCGCGTCCGGGTAGATGCTGAAACAGCCGGGTTCCCATTCGTAGGCGCAGAGCCAACCGCCGGGCTTGACGACGCGGCGCATTTCGCGCACCACGGGCAATGGGTCCGGCAGATGCTCTAGAAGAAAACGGCAGTAGGCGGCGTCAAAGGTGTGATCAGCTAGGTCGAGCTGGGTGGCCTCACCGGCCAAAAATTCGAGATTGGATAGCCCGGCCGCTTGCGCGAGGCGGCGCGCCGTTGTCAGTTGCGCTTCGTCACGGTCAATGCCCACAACCTTGATCGTCGCACTGTGACCGGCCACCGCCCGCGCAATCGCCCCCGTCCCACAGCCGACTTCCAAGATTGTCATGCCAGCCGTGAGGGGCGGCAAAAACGTCGCCCCGCCCAGCAGATCGGCCTGAACTTCTAGCCGTTGTTGTTCAGCGGCGGCGCTGCCGTGCAAATAGGAGTGTCCGGTCATGGCGGCGCCACCGCCGTGATCCGGCGCTGCGCCAGCAGATACCCCATGCCAATGGTGATGACGGGGTAGATCAGATAAGTGAGGCCAATATCCTTCAGGTAGGTAGCCAAGCTCATCTGCATTGGCCCCCACATAAATAGCAATAGGTCGAAGGCAATACTGATCATCAGCCAGAGCAGACCAAGCAGAATGCCATCGCGCACAAAATGGGTTGTCACCTGGCCCAGGTAGCGATCGGCCAAAATCGTGGCGCAGATGACCAGCACCACCGGCATGATCGACTCAAAGAGCGGGCGCTCGGTGTTGCGCACCTGGAAGAGCGCCATCGCCACGGCAAACGGGATAACCCATAACACAAAGCCATAGACCAACGCCAATTTGAAGAACTTCATCGTTACCCCCTTTCGCGCTATACTACTGCGGTCAATGCACCAGCCAATCCTTACCACTCAGTATTCCAGCGTCGGCGCGTCTAGCAAGCCGTATGCAGAAGGGTTGTGTATATCGTAGACGCGCACAGAGAAGGAACAGTGTGCGGTTCCCTGCCTTGAGTATATAACAAAACCGCCGCACGCAAACTCGCTAGATGACGAGTTGTGCGCCTGGTCGCAAGGCTAGGCGCATCCAACGACGACCGTGAACCGGCTATCCAAGAGCTTGGTGCAGAAAGGGATTAACAAGGAAAGCGATGATCGCCTCCGCTAAACTCAAACGTCCCTACGGGACGGGCGAAGCCGGCCAAGTTGTAGGGTAAAGGATTGTACGCTGAGGTTCACAATGCCGATGCTGCCGATGATCAAGATAGCGCCGAGCAGCAGGCGGCTGTCCACCGGCTCACCCAGAAACAGGGCGCCGAGCAGCAGACCGACTACCGGCAACACATAGGTGATCATCGCGGTGCGGGCCGCACCCAGCGCAGCAATTAGCGGATAGAAGATGAGATAGGCCACAAAGGTGTTGGCAACACCCAGCACCAACACGGCGCCCAGCACACGGGGCGTCAGTTCAGCCCACGGCACAGGCGCCGCCCCACCCCAGAGCGGGGCAAGATAGGCAATTACCCCTGTGATCACCGCCGCCACCGTCATCGCCCCCGCCGAGACGACTAACGGTTCCAGGCGGTTTTGCATCGCTTTGCGGCTGTAGGCGCCGCCGCCGGCATAGCAGAGCGACGAGCCGACAATCGCCAGTTGCCCCAGCAGATGGAGAAGCGCACCCCGGTTGGTCACTGCCGCCCCGCCGCTGCGACTGGCCAACACCACCACGCCGAGAAAGCCAATCAGTAGACCCATCACTTTGCGCCAGGTGATGCGTTCATCAGCAAAGGCAAAGTGGGCAATCACCAGTGAGAAGAGGGCAGTTGTCCCTTGCAACACGCTGGCCAAACCGCTTTCAATATGTTGCTCGCCCCAGGTGATCAAAGCAAAGGGGAAGACTGTGTTCACGATGCCGAGAAAGAGCAGATCGCGCACACTCCGGCTATCGGTAGGCAGCCGTTTGCCTATGCCATAGATCACCAGATTTAAGCCAAGCGCCGCAATGCCGGTGCGCATAAAGACCAGTTGAAAGGGCGTCATCTGCTCCACGCCGATGCGGATGAAGAGATAGGACGAACCCCAGATCAGCGCCAGCACCCAAAAGCCAATCCATGCTTGTTTTGTTGTCATAATAATGGTTACGGTTCCTCTGTTTTATAGTTCAATACAATCAGCATAGCGCAAAGTATACGCTGAAAATGGCGCGCTAACAAGAGCCATTTCTAAAAAAAGGAGAGCGCCAATTTGTTGTTAAGACGGCCCTAGGACGCTTCGTAGGGGCAAGATAGTCCTTGCCCCTACGAAGCGTCCTAGGGCCGTCTTAGTAGTGGGCTTCATTGCGCAACAAATTCGATGGCGGTGGACAAATCAAGCAGGTGGTGCGGCCCACTGGCGGGTGTCATTCGCCTTGCGTTGGCGCGAAATTGACTATGGTAGAGATTGAAGTAAAAGCCCTGTTGCGCCAACAGGGTGTCATGCGTGCCACGTTCGATGATTTCGCCTTGGTCAATCACCAAGATTTGATCAGCGTTGCGAATGGTGCTGAGGCGATGGGCGATGACAAAGCTGGTGCGCCCGGCCATCAGCCGCCGCATCGCTTCTTGGATGTGATACTCTGTACGCGTATCGACGCTACTGGTCGCTTCATCGAGAATGAGAATGCGTGGGTCGGCCAGGATGGCGCGAGCAATCGCCAGCAGTTGCCGTTGACCTTGACTCAAATTGCTGCCTCGTTCCGAAAGAGGGGTGGCGTAGCCTTGGGGTAAACGGTGAATAAATTGGTCGGCATTGGCGAGTTTGGCGGCAGTGATGACCTCGGCTTCGGTGGCGTCGAGGCGGCCATAGCGGATGTTATCCAAGACCGTGCCGGCGAAGAGGAAGGTATCTTGCAAGACAATACCCAATTGCCGGCGCAGAGCATCCTGTTGCAACGTCCGCAGGTCGCAGCCGTCAATGGTGATGGCGCCGCTTTGAATGTCATAAAAGCGGGTCAGCAAGTTCACAATCGTCGTCTTGCCGGCGCCGGTCGGGCCGACGAGGGCGATGATCTGTCCCGGTTGGGCGTGCAGGCTGACATTCTTGAGGACAGACATCTCTTTGGTATAGCCAAAGGTAACATGGTCAAAAACAACACCACCCTGGATTAGCGGCAATGGTTTCGCATCCGGTGCATCGACCAGATCGGGCGTTTCATCGATCAGGGCAAAGACCCGTTCGGCGCCGGCAATGGCCGACTGGATCGAGTTATAGAGGTTAGCGATCTCATTAAGCGGACGGCTGAACTGGCGGGAATAGTTGATAAAGCCGGCAATCGTGCCGACCGTCGCCAGCCCCTGGAGCGCCAGCCAGCCGCCGACGCCGCCAACCAACGCCAGCCCCGTATTGTTGACAAAGTTGATCAGCGGCCCCATAAAGCCGGCATAAATTTGGGCGCGTGTGGCGGCCTTGCGCAGGTCGCCGTTGGCAACGTCAAATTCCGCCAGCACCTGTTGTTCATGGCTGTATGCCTTAACCACCCGCTGGCCGGTAATCGTCTCTTCAATCAGGCCATTAAGTTGGCCCAACGTCGCCTGTTGGGCGCGAAAACCGCTGCGCGTGCGCGGGGCGACCCAGCGGGTGAGCGCCAGCGTCATCAGTGGCAGCGTCAACAGACTGACCAGCGCCAGCCACGGATTGAGCCAGAGCATCATCAACGCCACACCGACCAGGCTCAGGACGCCGGAGACCAGTTGGGTGGCGCTTTCTGCCAGCACCTGGTTGACATTCTCCACATCGTTACTCAGGCGGCTCATGAGATCCCCATGCGGGTTCTGGTCAAAAAAGCGTAACGAGAGGGTCTGCAAATGTTCAAAGAGATCATTGCGCAGGTCGCGCACGGTGCGCTGGGCGGCGCCGGCCATGATATAGGTTTGCAGCCAGGTAAAACCGGAATTGAGCGTATAGAGGCCCATCATCAATGCGACAATACGTGTCAGCCCCGGCAAATCCCCCGGTATGATGTACTGATCAATGGCTTTGCTCAGGAGATATGGGCTGGCGACCGTCAACAAGGTGTTGACGACCACCAGGATCGCCGCCGCGGTGACGGCGCGCCGTTGGCGCCGCAAGTAGCCCCATAACCGCCGCAACGTACCCCGCCGGTTTTTGGCATATTCCACCTTGCCCATCTGGTGACGCATCCCCATCGGCCCGCCCCGGCCCATAATTGGTAGATCTGGCGTCGCCGCCGCCTGATTGGTTGCCGGGCCGCGCTTGTTCTGCTCACTCATGCTTGTTTCCTTTACCGTTGGTGGCGGGCTGTTCGAGTAAAACCGGTGCGCCGGGTGAATCGCTTTCCATCTGAAGCGCGTAAATTTCCCGGTAGATTGGACTGGTTGCCAGCAGTTCGTCGTGTGTCCCCTCGGCAACAATGCGGCCATCGTCCAAGACCAGAATTTTATCAGCGGTCAGGACTGTGCTAATACGTTGGGCGACGATAAACGCCGTGCGATCCCGGCGCAACTCTACCAGGGCATCTTGAAGGCGCGCTTCCGTTTCGACATCGACGGCGCTGGTGCTGTCATCGAGAATCAGAATCGCCGGGTCGGTCAACAGCGCACGGGCAATGGCAATGCGTTGTTTCTGGCCCCCCGACAGGTTGACGCCACGCTGGCCGACAATGGTGTCATAACCATCGGGAAAGCCGATGATAAAGTGATGGGCTTGGGCCAGTTGGGCCGCAGCCACCACTTCTTCGGCACTGGCATCCGGTTTGCCATAGCGAATGTTATCGCGAATCGTGCCGCTAAAAAGAATCGACTCTTGCAGAGCGACGCTAATTTTGCGGCGCAGGGCCTGTTCGTCAATCGCCCGCACATCGACGCCGTCAATGGTGACAGCACCGCTGGTGACATCATAAAAGCGGGGAATCAGTTGTACCAAACTGGATTTGCCGGAGCCGGTGGCGCCCAGGAGGGCAATGGTCTGCCCCGGTTCGGCGACGATGTTAATGTCCTTGAGAACTGGGTCATGATCGACACCATCATAGCTAAAGTTCACGTTGTCAAAGACCACTCGTCCCTGCGGGTCAAAGGTGGTGATGGCATCCGGCTTGTTCTGGATCGTCGGCCCGCTTTCCAGCACCTCTAGAATGCGCACCGATGACGCTTCAGCGCGGGCAAAACGCATGGTCAACATACTGACCATCACCAGCGACATGAGCGCTTGCATCAGGTAGTTGATAAAGGCCACCACCTGCCCCACCTGCATCCCACCGGTGTTGACCTGCACCCCGCCAATCCAGAGCGCAGCGACAATGCCGGCGTTCAGAATCAGCATATTGAAAGGCATCGTCACAGCGACGGTGCGCACCGCTTGTAAATTTTGTTCCATGAGGTTGTTGTTGGCGCGCCGGAAGCGTTCGATCTCATGCTGCGTGCGGACAAAGGCTTTCACCACGCGTACGCCGGCCAGGTTCTCCTGCATCACGGTGTTGAGGGCATCAAGCCGTTGCTGCACACCGCCAAAGAGCGGATAAGCGCGGTTGATGATCCAGACTAGCGCCACCAGTACAATCGGGATCAACACAACAAAGAGCAGCGCCAGTTGCGGGCTGGTGATGATCGCCATGAGCAAACTGCCCACCATCAACAGTGGGGCGCGCACCATCACACGCAGCACCATCATCACCACCTCCTGTACCTGGTTGACATCGTTGGTGAGGCGGGTAATCAAGGCGCCGGTCTCCATCTTGTCTAGGTTGCCAAAGGAGAAGGATTGCACTTTGGCAAAGAGGGTATGACGCAGATCCGCCCCCAGCCCCTGCGCCGCCAGGACAGCAAAGATGGTGCAACCGACGCCGCCGATCACCGCAATGGTCGCCACGCCGATCATCCAGGCGCCGTTAGTGAGAACGACGTTCATATTCCGTTGCAGAACCCCATCATCAATAATCTGCTGGATCAGGTGTGGTTGCAGCAGATCCATGCTCACTTCCAGCACCATGAGCAACGGGGCCAGGATTGCCCAGTGCCAATAGGGGGCTAGGAATGTACTCAACTTGCGGGTCGCTTTCATGTGCGCAGCCTCTCCGTGTTGTCAATTACTCGATCTGGTCGAGACCCAAAAAGCGCTCGAACAGGTGATGCCGCCAGATCGTGCGCATAAGAAAGAACCAGATCACGGCTAGCCCCAGGATGCTCAGATAAACGCGCATCGGCTTCCGCAGCAGGCCAAAATAGGAGCCAATGTCCGGCACAAAATAGATCACCTGAAAGAGCAGAAAGAGCGCCACAGCCAAGAACGCCAACCGTTTATCTACGCTCACCTGGGATCGCCAGCCGGTAAAGAAACGTGTGGGCGGCTCTAGAAAGAGCAGGAGTAAAAAGGCGGTGTAAGAGATGAAGATCGAGAGCGCGCCCTGTGCCGCCACCGTCGCCACCGCCGTCGGGAAGGACGTATCGTCCGCACTCAGTCCCGTATAAGTTAGGTAACTCTCCAAATTACGCCGCGGCATTTCAATATTTGCGGCCGCAAAGAGCGCCGTATTGTAATCATAGAGATAGATCCCCACGCCCATCAGCATTGTCAGCAAGGCGACGGGGATGACAAAGCGCGCCAACGACGTCAGAATGTTCGGCTCAACCGGGCGCGGCTTGGCCCACAAGGTGATAAAGAAGGCCGGAATGCCGACGGTAAAGGTGGTCAACGCCACCTGGGCCGGATCAAAGGGAAAGCTGAGGCCAATCATGGTGACGGCAATGATCAGCAGGGTGGTAGTGGTCGAGCGGGCCAGAAAGAGAAAGAGTACACTACTCATGCCGGCGATAATGCGCCGGCCTTCGCTAAAGGCCGGGCGCAGCGCGGTGAGCGAATCGTTAAGCAGCACCATATCGGCCACATTGCGCGCCGCACTGCTGCCCGATTGCATGGCGATACCCAGTGATGCCTTTTTGAGCGACAGCACATCGTTAACGCCATCCCCCATCATCGCCACATAGTTGCCCTGGCGGATCAGGGATGCGACCAATTGCTCTTTCTGTTCCGGTGCAATGCGGCCAAAGATGGTCGTTTCGCTGGCGGCCTGATCAAACTCGGCCTGACTCATCGCGGCCAGCTCCGGTCCCGAAACCAAGCGAATATCCGGCGGCAAGCCGGCCTGTTTGGCCAGCGCCGCTACGGTATGCGGACTGTCGCCGGAGATCACTTTGAGCGCAATGCCCATGCCCGTAAAGTCGGCGATGGTCTCCTTGACCATGGGGCGCAGTTCATCGCGCAAGCTGACCAGCGCCAGCGGTGTTAGAGGGGGTAACTCGATGTCGCCGACCGCGTTATGCAACGTCGTGGCGTCCGATGCATGGGCAAAGAGCAACACCCGCAGCCCTTGCTCCGCCCATGCTTGCATTTGCCGGTTGATCTCGTCAATTTCTGCTGTCGCGGACAAATAGGGCTGCACCATTTCGACCGCACCTAACACATAGATCCCCCGCCGTGTCGGCCCCTTCGACAGGTTCGGGGGCCTGAGCTTGTCGAAGGCCACGTCGAGCCGGTCGGGTTGAGCAAAGGCCAACGCACTCCACTTACGGACTGAGGCAAAGGCGACTTCATCGGCCACCGGACGCGCGGCGCCGGGCAGCCCGGCCAGAATTGCGTCGCTGGTTTGATTGCGGGTGGCGGCGCTCCGCACAAAGTCACCGAGGGCGGCCTTGACAGTCGCCTCTTCGGCGCCGCTCAGTGGGTAAAGTGCATGGAAGAGCAGGCGATTGGCAGTCAACGTACCGGTTTTGTCGGTGCAGAGAACATTGATGTTGCTGAGCGACTCGACGGCATTAGTCTGTTGCACCAGGGCGCCCTCCCGGCTCACTTTGGCGGCGCCCAGCGCATAGGCGACGACAATCATCAGGAAAAGACCGTAGGGTACCTGACCAGTCAAGACGGCGGCAATCTGCACCAGGCGAATATTGCTCAACCCTTCGAGCAGTGAGGCGACAAAGATGAGTATACTAAAGACAGCGACAAAGAGCATCACCAATTTGACCAACAGGTTAATCTTCTTTTGCAACGGCGTCTGAACCAACGTCATCTGGCGCGCCGTCGCGGTCAACTGGTTGGCAAAGCTCGCCAGGCCGACCTTTTCAGCCAGGTAGTAGCCCTCGCCGGTGACACAGAAGCTGCCGGAGAAGAGTTTGTCGCCGGCGGTTTTGCGAATGAGATTCGATTCACCGGTAAGCTGCGATTCGTCCATCTCCAGCACGCCCTCGCTGACCAGCACACCATCGACCACCACCTGATCGCCGGCGCCGATACGCAGCAGATCTTCCTGGACAATTTCGCCAGGGTCGATCTTCTGCTCTTTGCCGTCACGCACCACAATCACATGGGGTTTGGCCAGCAGCGAGATCCGGTCGAGTTGGCGTTTGGCGCGTATCTCCTGCACAGTGCTGATCAAGGCGTTGACCAGACCAATCCCCACACTGGTGGCAGCATCATTGAAGCGCCCCATAGCAATCAGGGCGACACCGATGGCAAAGAGGATATTGTTAAAGAGGGTGAAGAGATTGGCGCGCACAATGTCGAAATAGGAACGACCGCCGCTGAGGTTGACATCGTTGCCCAACCCTTGGGCGCGCTTGGCCTGCACTTGTTCTTCAGTTAACCCTTGGGGCTGGTTCATTGGGATGGATCTCTTTACTGTTTACAGGACGGGTTGACCTTGAAAGGGGGAACAGGGTACAGAAAACCTTAGCACCCAACCATGGGCGTTGTTATGAGGATAAAGTACTGCCTATCCAGAAAGGGCAGTGTACTTTTACTCAAACCCAAATTTATACGAGGACATAAAAGGCCATTACTCATCGACAGACTTGAGTTCAAACTACTCGCCTGGCATGGTCAGTTCAATAATAATGGTCTTGAGCGCCTTCAGAATACGCAAGATGGTAAAGACTTCATCGGAAAGACCGGAGTAATCGCGGCTGATGGCGTAGTGGGCGCCTTCGAGAACCATAAAGTTCCAATCACGACCAATCACATAGCAGCCATAGACTGGGGTGTGCTTTTGGTTTAGCACTTGCCCGACCAACATTGCTGCTAATGCCTGCCCAGCCGGATCGCCGTTAGGGTCCCGTTGGCGTTTGTATTCGGAAAAGGCAAAAAAGGGAATCTCTGGCTCATAATAACCGGATGCGATCAGTCCGTCCGGTTCGCCGGCAAGTAAATAGGTGTCAATTCTAGCCTCAATATGGCGCTGAGCGAATAAGTTGTAACGGTATAAATCGGTAAAGTTGACCACCGTAAAGAGCGGACCGATAAAGTGCATGGCCAACTCCTGCTCCTGCCAGCTATTCGTATTGGCGCGCAGAAGGTTTTGGAGGGTGAGACAATACTGCTCTTCAAAAGCAGAAAGTTCAACCGTAGCCGCCCGTTGTAACCAATCATCCAGCACCGAGGATGAAACCACGTTACGCAACCCAAAGGTTTTATCGAGCAGCGGCAGGGTGCACTGATTAAAATTAAGTTTCGTTTCCATGTCGCCTCCACTTTGGCGCTACACAACTCGTCAATAGCTGATAGACCTATTATACCCTGAAATGTCTGCGTAGGAAACTAGCTGGCTTGACTCGTTGCCGGTAACTACCAAGCCTGGAAGCGCGCCTGGGAACGCCGCCATCCTGGCGGCTTCCGGCCTCACCTGCCGCCAGGATGGCGGCGTTCCCAGGCATAGTCGTTACTGTTGCCGCTGTGATCGAAAGGCGCTACCGAAAAAAGTAGCGCCTTTCGACTGGAAAACGAATTACGGTCCCGACGGGCCGCCACCGGGGGGGCCACCCCCTGGCGGGCCAAAGCGTTGTTGCTGTTGATTCAGATAGGTGGCGACGCTGCCCACCACCTGATCACCGGCCTTCAATTGGGCCGATTGCACCACTGTCCATTCGCCTTGGATCGCGCCCGTCGCCACCGAAACGGTACTCGTGGTTGTGCCGCTCACGACGAGTACCGTTGCCTGGCCGTCCTGCTGTTGAATGGCCGTGGTCGGCACCAGCCAGCCGTCACTGGCGGCTTCGGTCTCCTTGATGGTTGCCACTGCGGTCATACCGGGGCGGACGCTGGTCAGTTCTTGAGTAGTCAAGCGGATCGTCACCGGGTAGTAGACCACACCGGACGCACTGGAACTGGACGGCGCAATCGATTCGACAACGCCATTCAGCGGCTTGCCGGAGAAGGCGTCAATGTCCACCACGGCGGCCTGACCGATGGCAACCTGAGGCAGATCCAACTCGGCGACATCAATGGTCAGTTCCAGTTGACTGGTGTCGGCCAGAGTGACGACCGCCGCCCCAGCATTGACCCGTTGCCCGACCTGGGCATCCACCGCCAACACCGTGCCGGCCACCGGGGCCGCCACCTGCGTCGCAGCCAGATTGGCATACCCTTCCTCTAGATCGACCAGCGCTTGCTCCAGGTTGATCTGGGCCGCTTGCAAATCGCTATCGGTGGGACCTTTTTGGAGATCGGCCAGCGCTTTTTCGGCCTCGGCGACCCTGGCTTTGGCGGTGGCAATCTGCGCTGCCGTCGGGGAGTTGACCAAGTCATCCAGTTGCGCCTGGGCATTCTGGGCTGAACTAATGGCGGACTGCACATCCGAATTGTCAGCGGCGGCAATCGACTGGGCGTAGGCGGCCTTGGCGCTTTCGTAGTCGATGGTGGCGGATTGCAATTTGGCGGATTCGGCGGTCATCCCTACATCGTTGCGCCAGGCCACTTTATCATAGGCCCGGCGTGCTTCGGCCAGCGCCACTTCAGCCTTCTTGAGCGCGGCGCTGAGTTGGGTCAACTCATCCTGGCTGGGGCCGGCCTTGAGTTCATTGTAGCGCGACCAGGAGGAGGCTACACTGCTGCGCGCGGCGGCAAGCTCGGCGTCACTGGGGCCGGCCTCGACATCGGCCAGGTTTTCTTGGGCGTCGGCCAGGTTCGCTTCGGCGACGGCTAATTCGGCGGCGTCCGCCGGTTCGGTCAACTTGGCAAGATTATTGCGTTGCGCGGCCACGGCCAGTTCCGCCCGTTTGACCGCCCGTTCGAGCGCTACGGTGTCAAAGGCCAGCAGCAGGTCGCCGATCTGCACCTGATCACCGGCCTGTACCTTGACGCTTTTGACCACGCCGCTCACCTCCGGCGCCACAAATTGCTGGTTTACCAGGGCAATATGACCGGACGCGCTCACTTCACTGATCAACGCGCTGGCGGGTTGAATCGCCACGGTGGAAGGCGTCGCTAGTTCGGTGCTATTGCTGGTTGCCCCTTCCTGCGCCTGAATTTGGGTGTTGTAAAAGAAGAAATAACCACCACCACCTGCCACCAGCAGGATCAGTACGATGATCAGCCAGCGTTTTCCGATATACATAGCGTACTCCTTGCGTTTCGTAACAATAATTTTTCAAAAATGGCACTATTCATACCGCAACGCCTCAATCGGGTCGAGTTTGGTGGCGCGCCAGGCCGGGTAGAGACCAAAGATAAAACCGCTGCCGGAACTGACGCCGAGCGCCATCACCAGCGCCCAATATTCAATGACAATGCCAAAGGGCATAAAGGGAAGTTGGCTCAAGCCGTAGGCAATGCCATAACTCAAGCCAATGCCGATGGCGCCGCCGATGACGCAAAGCACCAGCGCCTCGATCAAAAATTGCAGAAGAATGTCACTGTTATGCGCGCCGACCGCTTTGCGCAGCCCAATCTCTCTGGTGCGTTCCGTCACCGAGACGAGCATGATATTCATAATGCCGATGCCGCCGACCAACAGACTGATGCCGCCGATGCTGCCCAGCAGGATCGTCAGCGTGCCGGTAACGGTGCTGATCATCTCCAACTGATCGGCCTGGTTGGAGATGGTAAAGTCATTCTCATCATCGGCGCCCAGGCCGTGACGCATGCGCAGAATCTGCTCGATCCGTTGGGCGGCGGCGTCCATCCCTTCCGCCGTGGCGACCTGGATGCTGATCGTGCCGACCGAGTAGCTGCCCCGGTGGCGATTGGCGTTAAAGAGCCGTCCTTGCGCCGCCTCCAGCGGGACAAAGGTGCGACTGTCATCACTGCCGAAGCCGGCGCCGCCGCTCTCTTCCAAAACGCCCACCACCTGAAAAGCATTGTTGTTAATCCGCACACTCTGACCCAACGCTGCCTCGGCGTTACCAAAGAGGTCGCCGGCGACGGTATAGCCGATGACAACCACGCTGCTGTTAGTAGCAACCTGATCGTCGTTAAAAAAGGCGCCAGATTGAATGTCCAAATCGCGCACGATAGCATAGTTCGCCGTTGTGCCGATGACCTGATAGCTGCCCTCCTGGTCGCCGTTAGTAAAGGTGGCATTGGCGCTATACTGGGGCGCGACATGGACCAGCTCCGGAAAGATGGTTTGATCCGCCAGCGTGGCGGCGTCGGCCATCGTCATGGTGGGCGGGTTGTTGCCGCCGCGGCTGGAACCGGAGCTAATGGTCAACAGGTTGATGCCGCCGCTCTGGATACTGTTGGTAATGTCCACCGCCGCGCCGCTGCCAAAGCCGGTGGTCAACAACACCGCGGTGACGCCGATAATGATACCCAACATGGTCAAGCCGGCGCGCAATTTGTGGGCAAAGATGCTATCGATGGCGACGCCAAAGTATTTAAACAGCTTCATGAACGACCTCGCGATCTCCAGGGCGATCAATTGCCGGTACGACCTGTCGCCAATCGGCCGGGCGACTGCGGTGATGACCATTCTGCTCGTCGCTGATGATCTGCCCATCGCGCAGGGTGACAATGCGTTGGGCCTGGCTGGCAATCTCCATATCGTGGGTGACGACAATCAAGGTCATGCCTTGTTGGTTTAATGCTTGAAAGAGCGCCATCACCTCTTCGCCGGTCTTGGTGTCGAGGGCGCCGGTCGGCTCGTCGGCCAGGAGGATGCTGGGGTTGTTGACCAGGGCGCGGGCAATCGCCACTCGCTGCTGTTGACCGCCGGATAGCTCATCGGGCCGGTGGTGGGTGCGGTCGCCTAAGCCGACGCGGGTCAAGGCGTCGATTGCCATTTTGGTGGCCTTGCCGGCCGGCACACCGGCGTAGAAAAGCGGCAATTCGACCTGGCGGCGGGCGGTGGTGCGCGCCAGCAGGTTAAAGCGCTGGAAGACAAAGCCGATCTCCTGGTTGCGCAGGTCGGCCATCTGGTTCTGGCTTAGCTTGCTCGTCTCGACGCCACGGATGCGGTAGCTGCCGTTGGTCGGTTTGTCGAGCAGGCCGATCATGTTCATCAAGGTGCTCTTGCCCGAACCGCTCGTGCCGATGATGGCGACATATTCGCCGGCGTTGATGCTTAACGAAACCCCGCGCAGGGCGTGGACTTCGGTCTCCCCCATTTTGTAGACTTTGGTCATCGCCTGAATGTCGATGACCGGCGATTTGGGCGGGTGGGTTGGCGCACTCTTGCCCATGCTGATACTCCCTCTGTGGTCGCCGGGCCAAAGGGCGGCGCGACGAACCGTTCTGCTCACGGTTGCTGCTCGTTATCTCTAGTATAGTGGGAAAATGTGGGGAAATTCTGAAGAGAGTTTGTAGGTTTGGTGGAGTTGGGAATACTATATTTCCATCTCGCATATTTACAAGATTAGCAAAGTAGTTATGTTACAATTAGAAGCGTGGGAACAAATTAATGGTGACACTATCAGCGGGCTATTACAAAACGTAAGGCAACATTTTCCCCACCCTGTTCGGGTAGAGTTAGATCAAGGCGCTGTTATTTGCCTTACCGGACGTTGCACTTCCCGGCATCACAGTTCACCACAATCAGATTACGATCAATAATGTGCGGTTCGTGGTACGTCTATCACCGACAGCCGTAGCATGACTCAGGAAAACAGGGGCCTTTCCCCCTGGGGATTGCGTTCGGCTCTGCTGCATGGCCATGATTCCACGCCTGGTCAACGCACTGACACACTGGTTCCATAGACGCAAATCTAGCACTTATTCGGCGGCTGGAGCAACGTAATCACGGTGATTCCCGAGGCTTCTGATCTACCCCACAGCGCAGAAACCAGTCAACCTGGCAGACTCACCCCACGATTATCAACATCAAAGGAGCAACCACCATGAAACTTGGCGCTGTCTTCCCACAGACCGAAATCGGCAACGACCCGCTGGCAATCCGTGACTATGCGCAAGCCGTCGAAGGGATGGGCTATCGTCATCTGCTCATCTATGACCATGTCTTGGGCGCCGACACGACCCGCCGGCCCAACTGGCGCGGCCCCTACACCAGCAAGACCGCTTTTCATGAACCCTTTGTCCTCTATGGCTA
Organism: Caldilinea sp. CFX5; assembly: GCA_021405325.1. The sequence goes on from QWII01000116.1 coordinate 26,569, forward strand.
TCTGGCCGCCGTCACTTGGCAATTGGAGTTGGTGACGGGCATCATCATCCTGCCGCAACGCCAGACCGTGCTGGTTGCCAAGCAGGCGGCGGAGGTCGATGTCTTGAGCAGTGGCCGGCTGCGGCTGGGGATTGGCCTGGGCTGGAATGAGGTCGAGTATCAGGGGCTGAATGAAAATTTCCAAAACCGCAGCGTGCGCCTGACCGAACAGGTGGAGTTGTTGCGGGCGCTCTGGTGCCAGCCGGTCGTCACCTTTCAGGGCCAATATCACCGGGTGGAAGCCGCCGGCATCAACCCGCTCCCCATCCAGCGCCCGATTCCCATCTGGGTTGGCGGTCATGCTGAGCCGGTACTCAAGCGCGCCGCTCGTCTGGCCGATGGTTGGTTCCCCCTGCTCCCGCCCAATGACGACGCAAGGGCTATGATTGAACGGCTCCACAGCTATGCGCGGGCGGCGGGTCGCGCGCCGGAGGCGTTGGGCATTGAGGCAACCCTCAGCATTCGTGAAGGCAAAGAGGACGATTGGGCCGCCCGCGCCGAAGGATGGCGCAAGCTAGGGGCGACGCATCTTTGTGTCAACACAATGGGGGCTGGCTTGCAGTCGCCGAAAGAACATGTTGCCGCGTTACAGCGGGTTAAAGCGGTGTTAGGATAACGATCCAGCCGCCTCATGCAGCGCCTGCAACTCCCGATGCACCGCCACCCCTTCCAGAAAACTCCGCCGCAGCGCCGGATCGGGGATGGCGGCGGCATAGTCCAGCAGCAGACGCCAGCCCTGTTCGAGGATTGTCGGGGCGCGCTCATCCTGGTTGGCGGCCAGGACGCGATAGCAGGCAAGGTAGGCAAAAAACGGGCTATTGAAGCCGGCGCGCGGCTGGGCAGCCAGCACCGGCAAAAGCTGCACCACCCACTGTTGCGCGCCGCGTAGATCCCCCTGCGCCAGCGCTACCTGCGCCAGACCGGCCTGCGCTTCGGTGGCCGACCCCCTATCGCCGACCTTGTGGTAATAACCCAGCGCTTCCTGATAGCTGTCCGCGGCCGCCGCCAGTTGCCCCGCTCCCACCTGGGCATGACCAAGGATAACCAACACGGCGGCGCGCTCCACGATGATGTCACCTGGCCCGGTCAGTTGACGGACCTGTTCGGCATAGGCGCAGGCCGTCGCCATATCGCCGCCACAGTAGGCTTTGACCGCAGCGGCCAACAACCCCTGGCGCTGGCAATCTTTGGGCAGGCGGTGTTGCTCCAAAATTTGAAAGACCTGCTGCAGCGTGGCGTCGGCGCTGGCCTGATCGCCCAGATGGCTATGCAAGCGCACCAACAGACTGAGGAGCATTGATTCCCCATACCGACTATATTCGGCGGCAACGGTCAGGCTGCGCTGCCACCAGGCGAGCGCCTGGAGATACTTCCCCTGCAGACGCGCCATCTCGCCCAACCCAATGCCGGTCGCCATTTCCCCCCAACGGTGTTCCAGGGCGCCGGCTAGGGTAAAACCCTCGGTAAAGCCCTGTTGTGCGGCAGCGTAGTCGCCAACGGCCACATCGATCCACGCCAGATTGATCAGACAATTTAGCTCACCCGCGCGGTTTCCCAGCGTCCGGCTGATTTGGAGCGCCTGGCGCATGTGTTCGCGCGCGCCGGCAAAATCTTCCAGCGCCATGGCTGCCCCCCGCAACCAGGTGTGGGCCAGCCGCGCCATATCACGGGTCATCAGGCTGGGCTCCGGTCGCTGCTCCTCGGCAAGAGCAAGGGCAAGGCTCTTTTGCCACATGGCAATCGCATCGGTGGTGCGCTCAAATTCCTGATAGGCGCGGCCCAGCACAAAATAGCCCATCGCCTCGCCCGCCGTGTCGCCACTGACCTGGCCTAGCGCAATGGCCTCCTCCGCCTTGTCCGCCATCTCTTCATCAACCCCTTGGGCAAAGAGCAGATTGGCGTAAATGGCTACTAATTTACTCAGCAGCCGTTGACCGGTGCGCTGCTGCTGTGCATCCGCAACGGTCTCCGGCTTTGTCAGCCAGACGCGCACCTCTTGCACGGCTACACGAAGACTTTGCCGTAACTCGGTTGTAAGACTGCGCCAGGAACAGAATTGCCACCAACCATAGACCGCACCATCCAAAGCAACGATCTCGCCGCTCGTTGGCGCCCAGGCCCAAGCTTGCCGAATATTGTCAAGCTCCTGTTGGATGGCGGCGCCGGCCGCGCGGATTTCCCGACCTACCAACCGGGGCGTTTGTTCGGCCAGATAGTGCAAATAGAAGCGGCAGTGGGCGCGCTGGGCGGCGGCCTGGATGGCGGGCGCTTGCGCCAACTTTTCGGCGGCAAATTGGCGCAATAGCTCATGCACCGTGTAACGACCGCCAGTGGACGGTTGGGCGCCCTCCGTCCACTGCGCTAATGATTTATGCACCAGGCGCGTCAACACCGGCAAGGACGCGCCGGCGACAGCTTGGGCGGCGGTGCGCGTAAAACCACCCTGAAAGAGCGCCAGTTGACTCAACACCTGCTGTTCGGTTGGGGTGAGCAGGCGCCATGACCATTCAAAGACGGCGCGCAAACTCCGTTGCCGTTCCGGGATGTCACGCCAGTCGCTGGCCAGAAAGTCGCCGCTTTGGCTGATGGCGTCGGCAATTTCGGTGAGTGACAAGGTCCCCACCCAAGCTGCCGCCAGTTCCAATCCCAGCGGCATCCCCTGCACCAGACGGCAAATTCGCAAGAGCGCCGCGCCATTGGTGACATCGACGGCAAAGGCCGCTTGCACCTGTTGCGCGCTCTGGGTAAAGAGTTGCACCGACGATAAACTGTGCGCATGGACAAGGTCATCCGCCGTGGTGACGCTGGCCGGCGTCTGGTCGTAGTCGAGCGTGGGAATCAGATAGAGATGTTCGCCCCGCACGTTGAGCCGTTCGCGCGAAGTCGCCAGAATGCGCACACCCGGCGCCGCCTGCAACAGTTCAACCACCAACGCCGCCGCGTCAAGCAGATGCTCAAAGTTATCCAGAATCAACAACATCTGCCTAGCGCGCATGGCTTGCAACAGCGCCGCTTGCGGATCACCCGGCAGCGTCAACCCCAACACGGCGCCAATGGCCGGCGCCACCGCGGCGGCTGTTGGCAGCGCAGCCAGGGAGATAAAGAAGATGCCATCGGGAAAGGGTGGATGGTGGCTAGTGGATAGTGGCGGGTCTGGCGCTACAAAGTGCGTCGCCGCAGCCAAAAACGTCTGTCCCACCGCCAACGCCAAACGCGTCTTTCCCATGCCGCCGGCGCCGACAATGGTCAAGCAACGCACGGCGGGGTCGGCCAAACGCTCACACAACGCCGTCACTGCCGTCGCCCGCCCGATTAGGGGGGTGAGTTGGGCGGGGAGGTTGTGGGGAATGACCGGGTGACCGGGTGACAAGGTGACCGGGTGAGGCTTTGCGCCCAGCGGGCTCCCGATCTCAGCCGAACGGGGTGGCTGCACCTTGTCACTTGTCACCTTGTCATTTGTGACCTTGTCACTTGTCACCTTGTCACCTTGCCACCTTGTCACCTTGTCAAGCCGGCCGGTGCGAATCTGCTCCATCAACGCCACCGTCTCATCCGCGGGCGGGACGCCGAGTTCGTCGCGCAAGAGTTGGCAACAGCGTTCGTATTGGGTCAAGGCTTGACTGGTCAGACCGCGCAGGGCGAGGAGGCGCATGAGCTGGCGATGGGCTTCTTCGCGATAGGGGTCGAGCGCCACCTGGCGGCTGGCGTAGGTGTGGGCCTGGTCATCGTCGCCCCGTTGTTCATGGGCATCGGTCAACTTTTGGAGCGCCAGCAGCGCTTGTTGTTGGTATAGCTCACGGCGGAGGAGCAGCCACTCTTCAAAGGGCGCGGCGTCGCCCAGGCCAAAGCCGGCCAGCAACTCCCCCCGATAGAGAGCGACGGCCTGCCCCAGCCGTTCCAGACAGGCTTCGCAGGTCGCCAGGTCAGCGTGAGCGTGCCGTTCGCTGGCGGCCAGCAAGGTGGTGAAGCGGATGGCGTCTACGGTCAGCGCCGTTTGGTTGAGTTGCATGGTCTGCTTGGTGACGGTAAAGAGGGCGTCGCTGCTGCCGGGCGCCACCCGTTCCAGCCCGTCGCGCAGACGGTGGAAGGTCTGGCGCAGGTTGGTCAACGCCGACTGATGATTGATCTCCGGCCAGAAGAGCGCAGCCAGCGTCTCGCGCCGGTGGGCCTGTGCCGGTTCCAGCGCCAGGTAGGCCAGCAGAGCGCGCACCTTGTCCGTGGCAAAGGCGCGCCCCGTCGGTGACGTGGTTGCGACGGTTACTTCAAATGCACCTAACAGATTTAATACGAGTGGTGTCATGGCGCTCTATTCGTGATGCGTGATGCGTGATGCGTGCTACGTGATGCGTGATTCGTGTTGCGTGTTGCGTGCTACTACCGTGTCGACAGGCTCTGGTCACGAATCACGTAGCACGCAGTATACCACAGCCACCTAAAACGCTGCTAGCGCGCACTTTTGTCACGATCCGGCCCATTTTTGTCACGATCCGGGCGCTGAACGCGACGCCGTTGTCACGGTCGGCCTGTAGGCTATGGGTAGCAACTCAATCACAAGGCTTGCATG
>QWII01000117.1 GCA_021405325.1 Caldilinea sp. CFX5
ATCGTAGGTGCGGTTTGTAACCGCACGGTTCCCAGGGAGCAAGTGCGGTTACAAACCGCACCTACGATTACCGGTTTATTTACCTAATGTTCATAAGCCCGCTTACGTGAAAAATCAGAACCACATATTTCTCCGCCAAAGAACCACATAAACATGTGGTTCTTTTTTGTGACAAGAGTCCTAGAATGGAGGCAATCAATTCGTCTGAAAAAGGAGACACCGACTATGAAAACAAAGCACCTGATGATGGTTCCGCTACTGTTGACCGCACTGCTTCTATCCGTCGTCGCGCCAGCCCTGGCGCAGGAAAATCAAGCCGCCTCGGGGAAGAACGAATCGGTTGCGTCCTCTCAGGCACTCGGCCCGACTGACCCGGCGGAAATGGAAACGTTTATGGATGGCTTGTTTACAAAAGATATGGCAGAGCATCATATCGCGGGGGCGGCCGTCGCGGTTGTCAAGGATGGCAAGCTCTTCTTTGCCAAAGGCTACGGCTATGCCGACCTGGCGAACAAAATCCCCGTTGACCCCGAACAGACGATCTTTCGCATCGGCTCCGTCAGCAAGACTTTCACCTGGACGGCGGTGATGCAACTCGTCGAGCAGGGCAAACTGGACCTGGACGCTGATGTCAACACTTATCTTGACTTTCGCATCCCGGACACCTATCCACAACCGATCACCCTCAAACATTTGATGACGCATACGTCAGGGTTTGAAGATGTGCTGCTCGGTGGCGTGGTGGTGGATCCGCATGATCTGATCCCCATGCGCGACTGGTTGGTCTCCCATAGGGCGGCGCGGGTGCGACCGCCCGGCGATGGTGCGGGTTATTCGAACTTCAACGCCGCGCTGGCCGGCTACATTGTGGCGCGGGTGTCTGGGCAACCGTTCGACCAGTACATCCAGGAACATATCTTTGATCCACTGGGCATGGTGCATTCAACTGTCCAGTCGCCGATGCCGGAAAAGCTGCGCCGATATGTGTCGGTGGGCTACGCCTATCAAGATGGCGCCTTTCAGGTCTTCCCAGCGTATACGGCCCAACCGGCAGGGGCGGCGTCCGGCGGCGTCCAGGCCAGCGCCACGGACATGGCGCGTTTTATGATCGCCCACCTGGAAGGTGGTCGCTACCGCGACGCCACCATGGGCGAGGCGCGCATCCTGACCGAAGCCACGGCCCGGCAAATGCAAACCACCTTGTACACGCCCGACCCGCGCCTGCTGGGTACGGCTTACGGCTTTGCCGATCTGAGCGACAACGGCCAGCGCACGCTTGGGCATCAAGGATATTTCCCACCTATGCATAGTCAGTTGTTGCTCTTGCCCGACCAGCGGCTGGGTCTGTTTGTCACCTACAACAGCGCGGACGCCGGCGAGCTAACCACGCAACATATTGGGTTCCAGCGCGCGTTTTTCGACCATTACTATGCCGCGCCGGCTGTCGAGCCAATCCAACCGCCGGCGGATTTCGCTGAACGGGCTGGCCGGTTCGTGGGTATTTATCGGAACGCCAGCAGCCCACATACCACTTTCATCAAGATCGTGGAACTTTTCGGTGGATACAGAGCCGAAATCAGCGATCCAGGCGATGGCACTTTGCTCCTTAGCATAGAGGGACTCAAGTTGCGCTTTGTCGAAGTAGAGCCGCTCTACTTCCGCCAGGTGGATGGTCCCTTCGCCATGCTCTTTCGTGAGGACGACCGCGGGCGCATCACCCATCTGTATACCGACTTCATGCCGCAGTACACGAACCTAAAGCTGGCGTGGTATGAAACGAGCGGTTTCAACATGGGATTGGCGCTGGGCTGTATTTTGCTCTTCCTCTCCATGATCCCGGTCGCAGGATTGCGCGCGCTGCGGAATCGCCGCCGGCGCGATGACGGGCAACCCGTGCCGCGCCGCGCCCGTGTTGCCAACGGGATCATTGTGGGGCTTGGCGTTCTGAACCTGCTGATCGTGATCGGTACGGCGTGGGGCAAGATGGGGGGACTGCCCAGTGAATTGCTCGACCCACCCTTGCTCATCAAAATCGTGTTGGATCTGGGCTTTTTGTCCGCCGCGCTGACAGTCGGCGCGCTGCTCTATTGTGTGCTGGCTTGGAAAGATGGCTACTGGGGTATCGTCGCTCGCGTCTATTACACGCTGGGAACGGTCGCGGCGGTGGCATTTGTCTGGTTCCTGAATTACTGGAACCTGTTAGGGTGGCGGTATTAGTTGACAAACACGGCAAGGCTGGCGGGGCCGCAGCGGTCGCCGCCAGCCAAAGAAAAAGGAGAACGTTCATGGCAACGCAAGAAATGACCGCAATGAATAACCTGCAAGATCGTTCAACACATGTTGAGAAAGATCAGTACACCCTTTGGAAAATTCTCGGCATTTGGCTGGCGGGCGGTGCGCCCATGTGGCTGCTGGGTTGGTTGGCTTATCCAGCGCTGAGTGTAGGTCTCCCGCCGATAGATGCCGGTCTGTTGCGCATGAAGTTGTTGACCGTCGGACTGATCTGGCAGTTTGTTCTGGCGATGATCATTCTCTATCGCGAAGAGGGCAATATCCGGCTGCGCACCATCAGCCGCCGCTTTTGGCTCAATCACCCAATTTCACCTGAAACTGGCGAGACAAAAAAGGCGCTGTGGTGGTGGCTCGTTCCCATGATCCTGCTGCTCGCCGTCCTGGAAATCGGTTTGCGCTCAGCCCTCGTGAATCTGTGGACATCGTTTTTCCCCTTCTTCGCCGAACCAAAGGGCTATGATGCTGCCATCTTGTTTGCCCCGGCGTTGCGCAGCCAGTGGGTTGGGGCTTGGGGACTGCTTGGCTTGTTCGTTGTGACGGCGACCTTCAACACCTTCCTGGGCGAGGAATTCCTCTTCCGCGGCGTGCTGTTGCCCAAGATGGCCGGTGTTTTTGGCAAATGGGATTGGGTGGCAAACGGCGTCCTCTTCTGCTTGTACCATCTGCATCAACCCTGGGGCATCCTAGCCACACTGCCCGGCGACCTGCTCTTTGCCTATGCCGGCAAACGCTTCCGCAGCAACTGGTTCCCCATCATCCTCCATTCCGGGCAGAGCGTATATTTTCTGTTTCTGATCCTGGGACTCGTTCTCGGATTGGCGTGAGCATTGGCGAGGAGCGGATATGGCGCAATCCATTGGTTTGAATTCACAAAATTGTTATGAAATCAAAATCTACGGTCAACCGGACGACGCCTGGCTGGCCTGGTTTGGGGCAGCCAACGTCCAAGCCGAAATCCTGGCGGATGACACGCAAGTGACCACCTTCGCCAATGTCGTCATGGATCAGTCCGGGCTGGTCGGCCTCATCCGCCGCTTACACGGGCTGGGCATCGTCGTGCTATCCGTCCGACAGGTAAAGGGGTGATGTCATGGCGCTGCTACTACGGTAAAGCTGTTTCAGCCATCAAAGCATAGGCGACGGCCTCTTCTGGCGCCATCAATGCCCCTGCTGTCCAGGTGCTTTTGAATGCCTCATCGCCCAGTTGGCTGCGCACCGTTGCGACCATTGGCGCGTTGCGCAAGCGATCACTGTCGGACATGACAGAACCACCACTCTGCCGGAACGTCGCAGCCGCCCCCCACAGGCGGGCCGCCTGCATAGGATAACCAGAGAGTGCCGCCACCTCGCCCAGCCCTTCGAGCGCCCAAGCCGCGCCGTTAATCTGTTGTCGTTCCCAGCGGAGCACCAGGCTGCGCCGATAGTCGTCAGCCGCTTGCGCGTAATTACCACACATCTGCCAGGCCAGCGCCAGGTTCCGCAAGGCCCACGGACTACCGGCGCTATTGGGATTCCCTTGATGATCAAGGGCGATGGCCTCTTCCAACAGGGCAACCGCCTCTGTGCAACGTGCGGTGGCAATCGCACACTGCGCCAACAGGTTTAGGGCGCTGATGAGCATCCCAATATCACCGCGGCGCCGTGCGATCTGCAGAAGTTCAGTACTAAATTTCTCACAGCGTGCATAGTCATTCTGTTCGCCGGCCACATCGGCCAGTTTCGCCAGGGAGATAGCATAGAGCCACTCATCAGCCAGGGACTGCGCATGGGCGAGGCTTTCGGTCAGGTAGGCTGTCGCCCGCGCATAATCGCCTTGTTCATTGGCAATCGTCGCTAGCTCCTGGAGACAGCGGGTAATGCGGCGTCGATTTTCCACATGGCGCTGCAAGGTCAAGCTTTGTGCCAAGAGGTGCTGTGCGGTGGGTAACTCGCCTTGCCCACCGGCCAAATGCCCAGCGCACAGGAGCAGATCAGCCCGGAGCGTGAGCAGATCGTTGGCCATTGGGGGCTGGTTGGACAGTGCGCCCTCGGTCACGTAATCAAGCGTGGTCAACGCTTTGGTCAGCCAGGCGCGCCCTTCGCGCCATTGTTGACGTTTGTACCAATAGCCGCCAAGTTGCTCAGCCAGTGTAATCGCTTTCAAGTTATCCTCAATGGCGCTACCGTCCGGCGCCAACCCCCACGTAAGCGCTGAACGTAAATTGTCTAACTCACGATCTAGCACCAGTAATGCCGCGACTTGTGTCGGCCCGTGTAACTGCGCCATGAGTCGCTGGCTCAAGGTCAAAAAATAGCAGAGGTGACGACGCTTGTACGGCGCCTCTTCGCTTGCCGCGGCCAGTTTCTCTTGCAGATATTCACAAAGCGGCGCCAACAGGCGAAAGCGTGCTGCGCCCTCCACAGGGTGATCAACCACGACCAGAGATTTATTGACCAACTGCTTCAGCAGCTTTAACACTTGACTACTGGCCGGCGGCAATGTTTGCTGCTCATCGTCGATGACAATGGCTTCCGCCGCTTCCATGCTCCACCCGCCGACAAAAACCGCGAGGCGCCGCAACAGGGTCTGCTCGGCGTCGTTCAAGAGATTGTAGCTCCAATCGATCGCCGCACGCAGGGTTTGGTGACGTGGCAACACAATGCGGTTATTGTCTACCAACAGCGCAAAATCCTTTGCTAAATGGTTGGCGATTTCTTCCGGCGACAATACATTGACCCAGGCCGCCGCTAGTTCGATGCCCAACGGAATGCCATCCAACCGTTGACAAATCTGGGTTACAGCCGGGGCATTCCGGTCTGTGAGGGCAAAGGTGTGTAATACGGCCCGTGCGCGTTCAACAAAGAGTCGAATGGCATCATAGTGCGCGATATCAGTACACAAAGGGCGTAGACCCCGTTGGTAGGGTGGTAGGGCCAAAGGTTGCACGCAGTAATTGATTTCACCAGGAACGCTCAACGCTTCGCGGCTGGTTGCCAAGATTTGCAGGTGTGGACAGCCGTGTAAAAGCGCAGCGGCTACCTGTGCCGCCGCCGCCACCAGATGTTCACAATTATCCAAGATCAGCAGCGCCCGCCGCGGATAGAGATAGGTTGTCAGGTCAGTCAGGATGTCGGTGTCAGTCCCTGTGCCCAAGCCGACCACGGTCGCGACGGTCTTGGGTAATAACTTGGGATCGGCCAGGGCCGCCAACTCGACCAGCCACATGCCCTGGTTGTAGTGCGGCGCTAACGCCTCCGCCACCCGCATAGCCAGCCGCGTCTTCCCACAGCCCCCGCTGCCGGTTAAGGTGAGCAGGCGCGTCGTTGGTTTCTGCAATAGCGCGCATACTTCATCGATCTCTTCGCTGCGCCCGACAAACGAAGTCAAGGGGGTCGGCAGATGATAAACCGGCGGCTGGCTGCTTGCTACCGGCGGTGGATCGGGCGCCGGAGCTGGCTGATCAGCGCACAAAGCGAGCAGTTGCTTGACAATCTCCGGTTCATTTTGCAGGTGCAGAGCAGGGACAAAAAGCGCCAGTAGGCTGGTGCGATCCAGCGGGCGCTCATTGTGCTCAATGCGGCTGAGGTGCGATTCGCTGTAGCCAACGGCAATGGCGAGTTCGCGCTGTGACAGATGGGCGCGGCGACGTAGGAACTTGAGCAGATCACCCAGCGTAGAAAAATTCGCGAGAGGCAGCGTGCTGTTTGACATACTCACCCCGGAATTTGCTTACAAAGGAACGATCAAGGTATTGCACCCATTATAGCACAACTTGCGCAAGAAATGATCGGCCATTTTGACAAGAAATGGCATAAAACGCAACTCCAGATCTGCTAAACTCTTGCTGCGCGGTAGCGACGACGCGACAAGTGAGTAACCCCACTTTCATTACATAAGGAGCAAATCATGTCACAGAAAATTCTGCAGATCAACTTTACTTTTAGTGGTCTATCGCGGGCCGAATTGGAACAAGCTTGGTTGCTGGAAGCGCAACCCATTGCCGACACCCTCGGTCTGCGTTGGAAGGTCTGGCTGATGAATGAGGCAGAGCATACATGTGGGGGGATTTATCTCTTTGATGATGAAGCCGCAGTGCAAGCTTTCTTGAATGGGCCAATCGTTGCCGCCGCGAAGGATGCACCGATCTTACACGATGCGAGCATGAAGATGTTCGACATCTTGCAACCGCACACGACCGTCACACATGGCCCTGTAGGTGAGCAACTGGCGGCGAGTAACGGCGTCCCCAAGACCTTCATGGGCATGGTCGAAGAGGCATTTCGCACCGTACCGACAATCAAAGCCGCCGATCTACAGCGTCGCCAAAAGAAGGAGCCGGATCTCTTGATCATCGACGTGCAGGATGCCGCCGACGTGGCGCAGACCGGCATGATACCGGGCGCGGCCAACATCTCCTATGGCGCATTGACCTACATGGCCGACAACGGTGTCCCTGAAACCTGGCGCGACCCGCGGTTGGCCGATCGCGCCCGCCCGCTTGTCACCACTTGCACCCTCGGGCCATTGGGGGCGTTGGGCGGCAAACTGCTCCATGACATGGGCTTTACCAACGTGCAAATCTTGGAAGGCGGCGTGCAGGCGTGGATCGATGCGGGGCTGCCGGTGACGAAGAATGGAGCAAGCTGACAAATTTTCCCGGAGATGCTTGATGGACACAACAAACGTTTGGGGAATTTCCGGCAACTGGGCAGAGGTGTACCACGCCTGCTTCGTCCCAACCCTGATCAACCCCTGGGTCGCTAAAACCACCGTGCTCGCTGCGCCCCGCCCCGGCGAGCGGGTGTTGGATGTGGCCTGCGGCACAGGGGTAGTCACCCGCCAGGCGGCGGAAGCTGTCGGCCCGACCGGTCGCGTCGTCGGTCTGGATCTCAGCCCGGAAGCGCTGGCTGTCGCGTGTAGGGTGAACGAGCGGAGCAATGGGGCGGTGATTGAGTGGCGCGAAGGTTCAGCCGAGAAGCTGCCCTTCGCTGACGGCTGCTTCGATGTGGTCTTCTGTCAGTTGGGGCTGATGTTCTTTCCCGATCGCGTGGCAGCACTGCGGGAGATGCGCCGGGTGCTGGCCCCCGCTGGCCGTATCAGCCTGATGACGTGGGGACCCCTGGACAAGAATCTGGGCAATGCGGCCATGGCGCAGGCGTGGCGCGCGCGGGTCGGCACAGAACAGGCCGCCAAACTCAACCCGCCTCACGCGCTCCCCGATCCCGCAGCGGTGAGCCGATTGTTGCAGGAAGCGGGGTTTGCGCAGGTCGTCGCACAGACAGCGGCGGGGCGGGCGCATTTTTCATCGCCTGAAGCGCTGGTCTGCGGCTACGGCGCGTTGAGCGGTCTGGCAGCCGACGCAGCCCTGCGCGACGTTCTTTGCGTTGATGTGGCCCGGCTACTGCAAGCCTATTACGGAACGGAAGGGCTGGACTATCCGACGGAGGGTGTGCTGGCCCAGGCTCGTCGCTAAACTCGCGGGCAATTTGGCAAGAAATGGCAAAAAACGCAAGTTGCTGGCTGCTATACTGCGATTGGGAAGCGTGAAGTTTGCACAAGGAGAACGAACATGTCAAGCGAAAGTACACGCGCCACGATGTTACGCTACTTCAACTCGGATCACAGCGACGTCAGCATGATGGCGGAGGATGTCGTCTTTACCACGATGGCGACCGGTCAGGAACATCAAGGTCGCGACGCCGTGCTGGGCATGCTGAACTATTTCTACCATGTGGCCTTCGACGCGACTGCCATCACACGTGTCACGCTCTTTGGTGAAAACAACGCCATGGTCGAAGGCGAATTTGTCGGTAAGCACATTGGCGAGTTCGCCGGCATCCCAGCAACAGGCAAAGAGGTGCGCGTCCCCCTATGCGTGGTCTATGACCTGGCAAACGACCAAATTACGCGCGGTCGCGTCTATTTTGAAATGCCTGCTCTCCTCCAACAACTTGGCGCATCAATGGGGTAGGCAGCTTTGTAAGCGTCAGGAAAGAATTATGCCTCAAATCTTCTCGAAAGATGGCACACGAATTGTCTATGAGGCGAGCGGTCAGGGGCCGACGCTGCTGCTGGTGCATGGCGGCGGCTCCACGCCGGAACGTTGGCGACCGATTGCGTCACGCTTCGATCCCAGCTTCACCGTTCATCGCATGGCGCGGCGCGGCGTCGGTGGGAGTGGCGAGGCCGCCGACTACGCGGTCGAGCGCCAGGCTGAGGATATTGCGGCGGTTGTAGGCGCTATCGGCGGGCCGGTAGCTGTGCTGGGTCACTCCTTTGGCGGTCTTTGTGCGCTGGCAGCGGCGCTGTGCACGTCGAACATCCGCCGATTGATCCTCTACGAGGCACCCATCCTGCCGCTGCTGCCGCCGGGATTTCCTGATCGTCTGCAAGCCCGATTGGATGCGGGCGACCGCGACGGCGCTTGGGCGACCCTGAACCGCGAGGTGGTCAAAATGCCTGAACATGAGATCGAACTGCAACGTAGCCAGCCTGCCCACGCCGCCAGGCTGGCCGGCATGCACATCCTCGTCCACGAGGCGCGGGCGCTGGAGCAGTACAGTTTCGATCCAGCCCGCTATAGTGGCGTGACCATCCCCACCTTGCTGCTGGTGGGCGGCGCCAGCCCAGCCTGGGCGCAGAAGGCAACGCAAGCCATTCACCAGGCGCTGCCCCACAGCCGGGTCGCCGTCCTGACGGGCCAGCAGCACATCGCCATGGACAGTGCGCCCGACCTCTTCGTCGGCGCAGTGATGAGTTTTCTGAATGAGCAATGAAGACAGTGAATAGGGAGAGACACGTATGACCATCATCAATCGTAGAACGTTTGTTGCGGAACGAGGGAAGTTTCAGGAGGCCATTGATCTCCTGCGTGAAGCGGCCAAAGGCGCTCGCTACAAATACCGCATCTGCAGCTCCTATTACGGCGCCTTTGACGCCATTGCCCTGGAAGTTGAGTTTGCGAGCATTACCCAGATGGAGGAAGCTTGGGCCGAAGTGAATGCGCAGCCCGAGATGGCGGAGTTCCTCAACAAATGGTATGCCGCCACAAAATCCGGCGGAAGCAATGAGGTATGGCTATTGGAGGCGCAGGCGTGAAAGAGAGAACCACCTATGGCGCTTTCATCTGATCCTTCACCTTTCTCATTCACGGCTACTCGGTCTACCCCACCGCTGCAGCGCACGAAGCAATGAAGTTGATCGGCGAGGTGAAGCGCATCCTGCCGGAGGTTACCTGTCCGCTGCTGGTCATCTACAGCCGCGGCGACCCAACAATCCATCCGCAGAGTGCGCAGCTTGTCTATGATCGGGTGCGCTCCACAGACAAAGCCATCATCGCGCTGCAAGCATCCGGTCATGTCATCACGATCGATGGTGAGTGGCGACAGGTGGCGGAGGAAAGCTATCCCACGCAGCAGGGCAGCGACTGGCTCTGGCTGGAACACCTGACCGACGCAGTCACCGGTTCTTGGCAGTTGGCACATTATGCCTATGCTGCCCACCAACTTGGCCGCTTCAACGCCGCCTATCTCCAGGGAAGTCCCTTGCCCGCAGCGCCTTGGCTCTGTCGGGGACACGCACGCACCTGGGCCGAAGGGTTGCCACCACAAGCCGCTTGGGACGATCCAATCGTGCAGCGCTTCTTTTCCCACACCCTGCACGAGCGGGTCACACAGCTTTGGACAGAACGCGAACGCTTCTATGCGGTGCTGGAACGGCTGCCCCAGGTCTTCTCACATTTCGACTTTCAGCGCCGCAATCTTTTCCTGCGCCCTGGCGCGAGCGGTCAACAGGAGATCGTGGCCGTCGATTGGGCGCTGTGCGGCATAGGGGCGTTGGGCGGCGATCTCTACTCACTCGTTGGCAGTAGCGCCGCGCTGCTGGAATGGTCGCCTACCCAGCTTGCGGTGTTAGACAAAGCGGTCTTTGCTGCCTATGTAAACGGTTTAGCTGTTGGCGGCTGGGCTGGCGATCTGCGCCTGGCGCGCTTGGGGTATACGACCTGGCTTGCACTATATTGGGGAATGGCATTGCCGGCGGCGGCGGCCTTCTGGTTTGCCGGGCCAATGGCGCCCCGTGCGATACGCCAATTTGGGCGCCCTCTGGCGGAATTGGCCGCTGCTTGGGCTACCTTATGCGACTTTTCGTTGGCACGCGCCGACGAAGCGCGCCAGTTGATGAAGCAGATCGCGCAATAGGCAAAACGCGTCCACAAACAGCGAAGCAGTTAGCCCACGCTGGGTAGGCTGGGTTGCGCCTGGGCGCGATGTAATCATCGTCGACGTGGTCTCCATCCCTAGACGCAGGGCGCGAAGGCTTCCCGCGTAAACGAGAAAACTTGCCTGTCACCCTGACAGAGCCTCCAGGCTACAATGCGCTGGAGATTCTTGCAGAATGACAGGCGAGCGGTACCAGTTGATTTGCGTAGCCTTCATCAGGCGGCGGCGTTGATAACAGTTCTGGCGTTACACAGGTTATGACAACTTTCTTAAAGCGTAATGGCCCGCACCCGCGGCCCTTGTGCCGTATCTTCCACCTCATAGCCCGCCGCTTTGAGTTGATTGCGCAACGCGTCGGCGTCCTGCCACCGTTTTTCGGCGCGCGCTTGTTGGCGTTGATCGGCCAGCGCCAGAATTTCGGCAGGGATCGTTTCAGCCGTCTGTTGCCATGTGGCCAGCCCCAGACCCAGCACGCGATCGAATTGAAGCAGCGTCGCCTTCTTGGTGGCCGCCGGCAGGTCGCTCTTCACCAGATCCCAGGTGACGGCCAGGGCGCGCGGCATGTTCAAATCGCTGTTGATCTGCTCGGTAAAGCTCGCCAGCAGCGCTTCATCAGGTGTACCTGGTTCGCCCCAGGCGACGGCGGCGGTGCGCAACCGTTGGAGCGCCGTAGCCGCGCCATCCAACCCTTCCCAGGTGAAATTGAGTTTGGCCTGATAGTGCGCGCCCAGGCAAAAGAAGCGGTAGACCAGCGGGTCATAGCCGCGGTCGATCAGCGTCTGTACGCGCAAAAAGCCGCCCGCCGACTTTGCCATCTTGGTCTCGGCCAGTTGCAAGAAGTGACCATGCAACCAGAAGTTCGCCAGCCGGGTGCCGTGACACGCTTCGGTCTGCGCAATCTCGTTGGTGTGATGCACGGCAATGTGATCCTCGCCGCCACAGTGAATGTCAAAGTAGGGGCCAAGGTATTTTTCCGCCATTGCCGAACATTCAATATGCCAGCCGGGAAAGCCGACACCCCACGGGCTATCCCACTCCATCTGCCGTTTTTGATCCGTGGGGCTGAATTTCCAGAGGGCGAAATCGGTGATGGTGCGCTTTTCGCCCAGGTCAACGCGCATCCCGCCCCGTAACCCTTCAATATCGAGGCGCGCCAAATAGCCGTAGTTGGCAAGTTTTGACGTGTCAAAATAGATGCCGTCTGCGGTGCGATAGGTGTAGCCTTGCGCCTCAATGCACTGAATAAAGGCGATCTGCTCCGGGATGTGGTCGGTCGCCTTGCACCAGATGTCAGGCTCCAGGATATTCAAGGCGCGCAGATCGGCCTGAAACGCCTGAGTGTACAATTCGGCAATCTCCCAGACCGTTTTGCCGGTGCGGGCGGAGCCGGTCTCCATCTTATCTTCGCCCGTGTCGCCATCGGACACCAGATGGCCCACATCGGTGATATTCATCACATGATTGACCTGATACCCATTAAAGGTCAACACCCGGCGCAGAATGTCTTCAAAGATGTAGGTGCGTAGGTTGCCCAGGTGCGCATAGTTATAAACTGTCGGGCCACAGGTGTACAGCCCAACATTGGGTGGTTGCAAAGCTTCAAAGTTGCGCGTGCTGCGCGTGTAGGTGTCGTAAAGCTGTAATGGCATAAAGAGTCCTTCTTGTATTGCGCTCGCCTCACTCCTGCTAACTACTCCATTGTTGTTACCAATACCGGCTCAACGACAACACCGTGATTAGCATCGTGGTAGAGCGTTTCATAATGGGCGCGGGTCTCGTCATCCACCGCTTCGACAAAGAAAACAATTGTGATCGTCGCCAGTTGCAGTTGGTTGGCATAGCGGGCAGCCTGACGGAGGGCGGCTTGATATTCAAAATTGTCATCAAAGCTTTTTAACTCCACCCCATATTGTTGCCCTTGAAAGGAGATGATTAAATCAATTTGTCCATTGCCGGTCGGAAACTCAGGATGGACGCGCCCGTCCTTCTTTTGCAGGAAACGTGATAACCAGAGGTAAAGGTTGAAATGATAAACTGCTTCATAGAGGCGTAAATCCCTGCGTCGCGGTGCGCCTTGAAAGAGCCAGCTATGATTTCTTTGCACATACTGCTCATAGAGGCGTAGCAGATTTTTCATGTGTAACCCAGTTGGCGTCAAGATGTGATCCAGGTTGGTAAAGGCTGGATAGAGGGTCGCCGTGTCCGGGAAAATCATGTCCGCAAAGCGATTGAAGAGGCGCTTTTGCACAAACGGTGACGAAAAGCGCACATAGGCTTCCATTTTGCCGACGACCTCTTCCTCAATAATACCGTTCATGTAGAGAAAGTTGATGCTGGGGTTATCATACTTGAACTCCACCTTCTCTTCGGTTTGAAAGAGTTCGACGAGAAAGTCGCGATGGGGCTGTTCGCTGGCCTTGCTAATCAAGGTAATGATATTGGGGTTGGGCAGGCGATTGATGGCGGCATACTCCACCGCTTCATAATCGGACAAGGTGAGGGTTGGATTGTGCTCGTTGTAGGTTTCGGTCAGCAACTCGCCAAACCACGACGTCAGCCCCGGTTGACCACACAACTGGCTATAGATGCGTTCAATCACCACCGGTTCGATGGTTTGTCCACTTTCGCGTTCATACCAGTGGTACATTTCTGCCACTTCGTCAGAAATTAGATTGGGAATCTGGATACTACGCTGTACTGCTTTATTGCCTGGTCGACCAATGCTTGGCGCGGCACATAGTAATGCAGTTTGGTATTGATCGGTCCATACGATGAAAATCTGCGCATTTGCCTTCCTCGTTGCCTTTCGCCATCAACAATCATCTCAGCATCAGGAGTATAGCACAGATGGCAAACGCTGCCCAATGAGCGCTTTAGAGAGACTGTGCGTGTGCGATTAAATCAGCAGGGCAGCAATGAAGACGCCATACAAAGATTATTTTTGGCATTATTACAGGTAGGCTCATGTGGCGGCCAATTCAGCCAGCAGTTGCGCAACCACCGTGTCGAGGTCGAGTCTGGCCCCGCGTTCCCACACCGCCGCATACTGTTCCGCGCCCAGGGTCGCTGCCAGTGTATGCCGGAGAGCGGTTAGCGGTTGCCAATGGGCCATCCAGCCGGTGAGTTCTTGCGGAGCGCGATCCGCCAGGCCCAACAGTTCGACCGCTCGTTCCGGTCTCTCCGCCAGCACCGCGGCCAGCGGTAGACAGAACTGTTGGACGGAAGGCGCTTGGAGCGTGTGGTGGGTCAACGCCAGAACCGTGCGCAGGGATTGGCGGGCAGCGGCGCTGTTCCCCAGGCCATAGTGCGCCAGGGCCAACCCCCAGCCGAGCCGCCATGTCATAAAAAAGGTCTTCGCCCAGGGTTTGTCGGCGAGTTGTTGCGCAAACGCATAGCCCTGGGCATAGTCGCCCCGCACACCGGCCACCCAACTCAACAGCGCCGGATAATGATAGCTAAAGCCGGTGTAGAGGCGTCCCCCGGCAAACGCCTGCCCAGTCCGCAGGAGTTCAGCCGCCCGATCGAGTTCGCCCCGCCAGAAGGCCAACTGCGCTTTAAAGGCCATCACGGCAATATAAACCGGCGTCTTACCGATTTCATGCTGCACGCTGACTGCCTCCGCCAGCACTTGTTCCGCTTCCGCAAAGGCGCCCCCTTCGGCCAGCGATGCGGTTAGTTGGCCCAGCGAGAAGCACAGATTGCAGCGATCACCGATCTCCCGTCGAATCTGTGCGCTCCGCCGCAGACAGGCGTGCCGATGTTCGAGGTCCTTCAGACGGCTGAAAGCATTATTGTTAAAGGCCCGGGCAATATAAAATGGATCACCCAGGCGTTGCGCCAGCGCCAACGCTTCGTCGTTCACCGGATTTCCAGGGTCACGCATCCCGAAGGCATGATTGAACAACACGATGAGACAGTGGAGCATCTCGTGGCTGTCATCGCGGGTGCGGGCGCGTTCCAGGATGACGCGAATCTGGGCATGGTCGGTTGGCTGAATGAGGATAAAATTGATCTTCTGCTGCCGCACCACCGCTTGCTCCCAAAGCGGATGGGGGGATTGCCCGGCGGTCGGCTGGAAGGCGTTGATGGTTTGGCTCAGGAGCGCGTGCGCTTCCAGCGCGCTGAAATTCATGTCAGCGAAATTGGTCAGGCAGTCCAACGCCGCCCGGCTGAAGGCATCACCCTGTCGCTCTTCCACCGCCCACAGCCAGGCTTGGCGGATGTTCTCGAAATCGGCCCGGATCTCCTGCAGCCCCGCTTGCTGGCGGCGCCCCTTGATATCCTCATCACGCGCTGCCAGAAAGGCCAGATAATAGCGGCTGTGCGCCTGCCGGACTACGTTGGCTTCAGCGCTCTGCCGCAGCTTCTCCTCGCCATACTGACGCAACAATTCATGCACCTCGTAGCGACCGCCGAGGAGGGCCTGCACCAGCGACTTGCCCGCCAATCGGCGCAATGTGCGCAAGTCCGCCCCGGCTACCACTTCCGCCGCCTCGAAAGCAAAGCCGCCTCGGCAGAGCGCCAGCTTCATGAAGACCTGCTGCTCCCCCGCACTCAAACGCGTCCAGGAATAATGGAAGGTGGCGCGCACACTCTGCTGGCGTTCCGGTACATCCCGCGCTTCTGTCTCCAGAATATCCAGCCCGCGCTGAATTTCCGCCGCCACCTGCGCCAGCGACAGCACATCCAGCCAGCCGGCCGCCAGCACAATGGCCAGCGGCATGCCGGCCGTCAACCGGCAGATGCGCGCCAGATCGTCGAGATCCGGTGGCTGGAGGGTGAAATCCGGCCGCACCCGCCGCGCACTCCCGATGAACAGCCGAGCGGCATCGTATTCCAGCACATCTTCCAGGCTCTCCCAGGTGGGAAAGGGCAGACCGGCCAGCAGATAGGCAGTCTCGCCGTTGAGATTGAGTTTCTCCCGCGAGGACGCCAGCACCTTGACGTCCGGTGCGGCGCGCAACAGGTCGGTCACCAATGCAGCGCCATCCAGCAGATGCTCGAAATTATCCAGCACCAGCAAGGTCTGGCGCGCACGGAAGTAGTCCAGCAGTTGCTGCTTGGGGGCGGTGCTGCCGTCGAAGCTGAAGCCGACCTGCTCGGCAATGGTGGTCACGATGTCGGCCGGCGAACGGAGCGGGGCCAGCGGCACGAAGAAGACGCCATCGCGGAAGCGGTGAAGCTGCCGTTCAGCCACCGCTATACTCAGCCGGGTCTTGCCCATGCCGCCGGGCGCCAGGATGGTCACCAGCTTCACCGCCGGCTCGGCCAGCAGCCTGGTCAGGTCGGCCACTTCACCCTGACGGCCGATAAACGACGTGGTCTGGCTCGGCAGATTATGGCGTCGAACCGCTAGATCGAGTGGGGCCGGCGCCGGGGCAGCAACCGCCGGTGTGGCCTGAGCGTGCGGTATGGGGCGAAACGCACCCTGACGGATTGCGGCGGCCAACTGTTGGGTTGTTTCACTTGGGGCAACCCCCAATTCTTCATGCAGGATGGCGACGCAGCGTTCGTATTGGCGCAGGGCGGCGGCTTGTTGGCCGGTCTGCGTGTAGATCTGCATGAGGGCACGATGGGCGGCTTCGTCCAACGAATCGAGGGCCAGCCGCCGCCGAGCGGTGGCGATGGCGTTCGCGAAATCGTGGGCGGCAGCTTGGGTCAGGGCCACCTTTTCCAGGGCGACGCACAGGCTTTGGCGCAGACGCTCGCTTTGGAAGGTTTGCCAGTCGTCGAAGTCGGGACAATCAGGCAGCGTGAAGCCGGCCAGGAAGTCGGCAGTGTAGAGATCGACGGCGGCCTGCACCGTGGATAGATTGTGCGCGGTCACCGTGGGATGGTCGGCCAGCACCCGCGCAAACTCGGCCACATCCAGCCGGAAGTCGTCACCCAGCGCCACGCTTTCTGGCGCCAGCACCAACGCGTTGTTTCCTAGGATCTTGTTCAGATCAGAGAGGTGGCGACTGAGCGCCACACGCGCTTCGCTTTGACTGTAATCGGGCCAGAAGAGTGTCGCCAGGCTGTTGCGCGCGTGCGGTTTGCCCGTGGCCGCCAGATAACTCAACAGCGCCAGAGCCTTGCGACGCGCAATCTTGACCACCACACCGTCACGTTCCAGACGGGGCGAGCCGAACAGGTAAAGGTGAAAGGTATTCATGGGTCAATGATCCGTACAACGGGCAACGTGATGCGGTACATTCATTGTACCGGAATTAGTGGAATAATCAAGCGCGAAATTTCTGGGAAACATTTGCGAAAGAAGTGGGAAAAAGTGGGAAACCTTTGGGAAAGTGCTGGGAAAGCGGGCAGTTATCCTGTTCAATGTACCGCAGATGTGACGCAGTACACAACTCACTTTCAGTAGACCGCAACGTAGCCGAGGTTGCGCTTAGACTGACTCTGGACTACGCGACCACGCGACTGCGGACTATTGACTTTCGTTACGCTGTTTATCGCTCAGAAAGGGCAACCGATCATGACAACGACAATTCAATTCCATCTTGTGAATAACACCGAAATGCGGCTGGACGCCGTGTGGCTGCGTGTGGATGATGCCTATTACCTCGCCCAGAAGTTGGCGGCGCATGGCGATGCGGCGCATGGCGATATCGCCCATTTTGCCATGGAGCTGCCCGATAAAGGGGATGATCACATGACCATCTCCATCCAGGATTACAATTGGGGACTCTTTGGCACCGACGTTCAAAAGAAAATTTTTATTGACAAGCAGGCGCTCACCAGTCCAGTGATCATTAGCATCGAAGACAAGCCCGCCGACACGCCTTGGGTTACCTGGCAAGACCAGAATGGCAACCATTACGAGAAGTTCTCGACGGTCCGACGTGGTGCAATCGCCGGCGTCACGATTCCGAATGGTCAATAAATAGCGTTAGGGCCGCGTAATGTTCCCTTTTTGTAGGTGCGGTTTGTAACCGCACGAACTCGTGCGGTTACAAACCGCACCTACGATTACCGGATCTGGCTATCAAAAACCGTTAGTTCAGCATATATAACATCTGCTATACTTTACGCAATTGCTGAAATATTACATGGGTTACGCTTACCATCAGAAAGGAAGCGACGACATGGCAACCTCAGCTTTACCCCCAGCCGCATCTATCAAAACGCCGTGTTGGACAGCACCCGCTGGCAAGCCTTCACCCCCCGCGCCGACGACGTGGTCATCTCCACCTCTTATAAGGCCGGCACCACCTGGACCATGGCGGTTGTGCGCGAACTGATCGTCCATGCCATGCAGCAAGCGGGTATCACTGACTCAACCCAATTGCCGGGGCCGGACAGCACCTCCAGCCTCTGGCCCGATGCCCGCTGGATCTGCCCGGTTGATGAGCTACAGGCTGCGTTGGCAGCCCAACCCCATCGCCGCTTTCTCAAAAGTCATCTGGCTCTGGATGGCTTGCCGATCTATGCCCAGGTCAACTATCTCGTCGTGGCGCGTGACCCACGCGATGTCTTTATGTCGCTGTGGAATCACCATCGGGGCATCACCGATGAGTTCCTGCACCTGATCAATCATTACCCGGGGCGGGTAGGTGAGCCGCAGCCCCACTGTCCAGACGATATCCACGACTTTTGGGCGACATGGATCAGCCGCGGCTGGTTTGGCTGGGAACAGGAAGGGTATCCCTTCTGGGGGAATATGCACCACAACCAGAGTTGGTGGGACTACCGTCATCTGGAGAATATTCTTTTGGTGCATTATGCCGATCTCAAGGCCGATCCGCTGGGTGAGATCCGCCGCATCGCCGACTTCCTCAATATTGCCATTACCGATGCAGCCCTGGCCCACGTGGTTGACTGGACCAGCTTTGGCGCCATGCGGCAACGGGCCATCGCCGCCGATGCGGTCGCCAACGGCCCATCGCCCTTTCGTGAGGGGGCCAAAACCTTTTTTCACCAAGGGACAAATGGTCGCTGGCGGGACGTTCTCACCGCGGCGGAACTGGCAATGTATGAGCAGACCAAAGCCAAAGTCTTGACCCCGGATTGCGCCCGCTGGGTAGAGTTGGGGCGGGAATCCAGTGAGACAGTAAATCAGTAGGACAGTAGGTCAGTCACTGTCTTACTGTCCACTGTCTTACTGTCCACTGTCTTACTGCATTATCAGGAGAGCAATCGCATGAACACCACTCAAACCCTCACCCGACCCGCTTCCTGGCAAGAATGGCAAGAACGGGCGCAGCTTTTCGGTCCCCAACTGGCGGAAAGTAGGGCACGCAGTCTGACCTACCAGCCCCAAGCGAGTGACCTCTTTATTTCGCCCTACGCCAAGTGTGGCACGACCTGGGTGCAACAGATTGTGCATGGTCTGCGCACGCGGGGCGATATGAACTTTGATGACATCATGCGCGTGATGCCCTGGGTGGAGATGGCCCACTGGGCGGGCCTTGACATGAATGCGCCCCAACCTGGCGGCTTTCAGGCCTTTAAGAGTCATCTAAGCTGGCACAGCATCCCCAAAGGCGGGCGTTACATCGTCCCCTTGCGCGAGTTTTTCGGTAGAAGATCGCCGCACCCATGAGAAGGATTTGCTCAAGCTGTATTATGACACCCTATGCGAGAACGGCGTGACGGATTATAGCTTCGCGCACTGTTGGGATGATTATCGGCTGGGGCTGTTTGAAACCTTGTGGCGAGAGGTATTTTTGTTTGGGCTTCGTTTCTTGCAAGGCGACACCTATATCGAGCATCGGGATGTCTTTGGGCCGCGCATCTTTGCAGCGGTGGTGGATTTGCAGTCGCGAGAGGCGCTATCACGGTTGGCGTCGTAAGATCGTGCCAAGTTTTCTCTCAAAGCAGGCTAATTGATAATAGAGAAAGGTAGCTAAACATGAAACTCGCTGTCACAGCGGTCATCAGACATTCTGGCCTTTTTCCGCACAAATATGTCTGGCATATGCGGGAATTCCACCATTCTTGTGGTAAGATAGATACAATCGTGCGCAAAACAAAGGAATACCGATGACTCAAGTCGCCATACAAGTTTCAAATCGCGCGTCAGCAGAGACATTGGTCGAACTGCTTTCAGCGCTTGATTTAGATTTTGTCGAACAGATCGCTATTGATGAAATCAACAGTAGCAACCTTGAACCATTTGAACCCTATATCGGGCCGGAATATCAACAAATGGTCGAGGAAGAAGCCGCCTTTGACCGCCGGCTGCCAGCGTTGCAACAACAGTATCTGCACCAATTTGTCGCTATTTACGGGCAGCAGGTTGTGGATCATGATTTGGATGAACAAAAGCTGTTGGAACGCATTGACGCGAACTACCCGGATCAAGTGGTGTTAATTCGCCAGGTGCGTGAAGCGCCTGAACCCATCTTATTTTTTCGCTCCCCACGGCTGGTAAGGTAGCAGCATGGCCTCTTCTTTTCAATACAGCAGCGACTATTCACCACCTGCACCAGTAGCAAGAATCACGCTACACGCCCAACGCACAGTGGAAGTCGTTGCGTTACTTGATTCTGGTGCGGACGCAACGACTATTCCCTAATCATCTGATCGTCACCCTGGATGGGATCGCCGGGCAGACTGAGATCAGCTAGAGATATGAGCATCTCTGCGACAGTAGTCCACAACTCACCAGCTTGCCCGCGCGCCAGGGTCGCCTGCACCTGCGCCGGGGGCAACTTCGTTCGTAATGCAGCTTCTAAGGTGACCAACCGATCCTTGCTTTCTTGATAGCTGCTGGGATGGTGCTGCACCATCCCAATCAGCGTCAACGCCTCTTCCAGTAGACCCGCCTGCCGTTGCAAGTGGGCAATGCCGGCCAGCGCTTCCAGCGCCTGGGGAGCGGTTTCCAGTTTTTCGGTGAGGGGGAAGGCGGCAGCAAAATGTTGGCGCGCGGCTGACCAATCTTCGCCCTGCAAAGCCACCCAGCCCAGACCGACCAGGGCGGCGGCTGAATAATGCGATTGGTCCTGATCCTGTTGATGAATTTGCGTAAAGGCAGCTCTGGCGGCGGCTAGATCGCCTTGGGTTTCAGCCAGGTAGCCGGCAGCCATAAGTATCTCATGGTGGCGGTGATGGCGGAAACCGCCAGGATGGCCCTGCCCCACTTTGTGGGCGAACGTTTCCGCCTCCTCAAGATAGAGCGCGGCCTGGGCAAAATCACCCTGCAAGCGCGCTATATTGGCCAGCGTTGCCCTAAAATACGGGATGGCCGGGTACGCCGGGTCGATGGTGACGGCCAGGTGATAGCATTGCCGAAAATTGTCTTCAGCTTGTGGGTAGTCGCCCCGGGCTAGGGCAATGTAGCCCCGTATATTCAGCGCCGGCAGCCTATTGTGTGCATCAGCGGTGGTTTCAGCCAGGGCAGAAAGCTGGTCAGCATAGCCGGCCGCGGCTGTGAATTGGCCGGCAAAGAGGGCGGCAAACCCTAAGCTCCGCAGGGCCAACCATTGACCAAAACGATCGCCCAAAGCTTGGTATAAGGTCAAAGCCTCTTGATTGTAGCGCTGGTGAGTCGCATGGCCGTCAACGAGTCTTCTGGTGAAAGGGTAACCGGCCCCGGACAAAACATCAGCTAATTCGGAGTATGCGATCGGACCGAACTTGCGTAAGGTGCTCAGATTCGCGTCCAGGTTCGTTTGGCGGGTCGGATCATGGATGCCCAACCGGGCTTGCATCTCGCCGTGATAACAGTGCAATGCGGCCAAAAGCAGGGGGATCTCCGGTTCGATCTCCGCCCCCGGTAGCGCTGCCAGATGGGCCAGTCGTCCTTTTAAGGTGCTGATTGCCTGCTCATATAAGGCATTGATTTCCAGAAACCAGCTTTTGTTCACACAAAAATGGTGTAAGCCCCGTCGGGCATGTCTGATCGCCGACCAGTGGTTATGCTCTAGCGCCCAGTGCCAGGCGACCCGGATATTATCAAAGTCCGCGGTTAGGCGTTGCAAGCTCTTTTCTCTGACTAATTCAGCGTGATCAAGCTGGAGCAAAGCCAGATAAACCTGGCTGTGGCGATCACAGGCGGCCTGATAAAGGGCCAGGTCCTGGCGCAGCTTCTCCAATAGATATTGGCGCAGGCGTTCATGCAAATCATAACGCCCCGCAGCCGATACGGAGACCAGTGATTTGTCAACGAATCCGGTCAGCAGCGGGCGCGCAGCCCCCGTCACCGCCTGCGCCTCGGCCAGCCGAAAGCTGCCGCGAAAGAGCGCCAATTGGGGCAGCACTTCCTGCTCCGCTGGCGACAGCAAGCGCCAGGAGTGATCAAAAACAGCCCGTAAACTACGATGGCGAGGGGGGAGGTTGCGCACATTCGTGGCTAAAAAATCAATATCGTTTTCAATCTCCTGCACGATCTCCACCGGAGCCATATAACGCACCCAACTGGCGGCCAACTCAATACCTAAGGGCAAGCCTTCTACCAAGCGGCAAATCTGGGCCACTGCGTGCAGATGGGCAGGTAGGTCAAAGCCTGGTTGCAGCCGTTGGGCGGTCTGCTGAAAGAGTTGGACAGCTTCGGTCAGACCCCCACCTAACCTCCCCCAGAGTGGGGGAGGAACAGAAGCTTCGTCGACCAGAGATCGGCTCCCTCCCCAAGCTGGGGAGGGCTGGGGTGGGGTCCCATCCAGCGTCAAAGCCAGACCCTCTAGGGGAAAAAGCCACTCTTCCTGCAAATTCAAGCGCTCGCGGGAGGTGGTCAACAGCGTAATTTCTGGCGCGCCGCGCAGTAGCTGGCTGAGTACCTCACTCTCCGCCAGCAAATGCTCCAGATTATCAAAGATGAGCAACATCTGTCGGCTTTGTATGTAGGCCAAAACCTGTTCTTGCGCCGAAGTGCCGCCCGGCAAACGCAAGCCGAACAAGCCGGCCAGGCCATTCAGCAGTGGGTTGAGGGCCGGGCCAAACGTCTTGGCGTCGACGGCGGCCAGCGAGAGAAACCACACCCCATCACGAAACGTATCTTGTTCCACGAAACGCCAGCCGGCTTGTTGCGCCAGCCGCGTTTTGCCCATCCCGCCAGGGCCGATGATCGTGACCAGGCGCGTGTCAGGCTCAGTCAGGCGGTCAGTTAGTTCGGTCAACTCGCGCGCCCGGCCAATGAAGGGGGTCGTTTGGGCGGGAAGATTGTGACGAGTGGCGGGTAGCGGGTGGCGAGTAGCGGGTGGATTAGCCGCACCCCTCGCTGATTCCTCTGCCTGCAAATTCTCCTTGTCTCCCTGTCTCTTTGTCTCCTTGTCTCCCTGTCTCCATTCTCCCCGCCGAATCCGCTCCACCAATGCCGTCGTCTCCGCTGCTGGCGCGATTCCCAACTCATCGGCCAGAATCTGGCGACATTGTTCATATTGGTGCAGGGCGGCGGACTGTTGGCCGGCTTGGGCGTAGAGCTGCATGAGGGCGCGATGGGCGTTTTCGTCGAGAGGATCGAGGGCAAGTTGGCGCCGAGCGGTGGCGATGGCCTGTTCAGCGTTGCCGGTTGCGGCTTGCGCCCAAGCGATCTTTTCCAAGGCGGCACGCAGACTTTGGCGCAAACTTTCGGTTTGGAAGGCTTGCCAATCGTCAAAGTCGGGACAGTCGTGCAGGGTAAAGCCGGCCAGGAAATCAGCGGTGTAGAGTTCAACGGCGGCTTGCAGCGGCGCAAGATTGTTCGTCGCCACCGTGGGGTGGGCGGCGAGCGTTGTTTCAAACGCTGTCACGTCGCGCCAGAAATCGCCTGATAAAGCAACGCTCTCCGCGTCCAGCGTCAATGCACCTGGCGGTAGCTGTTTGTTCAGCTCATACAGGCGACGGCTGAGAGCCATCCGCGCCTCGCTTTGTGAATGATCGGGCCAGAAGAGCGTGGCCAGCGTATCACGCGCGTGAATCTTGCCCGTGGTGGCCAGATAAGCTAGCAGCGCCAGGGCCTTGCGTTGGGGGAGCTTGACGGTGGCGTCGTCCCGCTCCAAACGGGGTGTTCCGAAGAGAAAGAGTTTGAAGGTGGCCATTGGTCCATTGCTTTATAAACCGTGATACGTGTTGTGTAGCTATCATTGTATCTCATATGACGGAATAATCAAGCACGTCAACAATGACACCGCGACAACGGGGCCGACCTGCCATCTTGCCATTTGGTCATCGTCCGGGAAAACATTTGGGAAGCATTTAGGAAGCGCGTGGGAAGTTGCCAGGAAAGCGGTCGGGTATACTTACTGTATGAGACGGTTGTCTAAATCCTCGCCGTAACCAATCGACTTTTATACTGCGGTAGAAACTCCATCTCCCATTCAGAGCGGAGTACAGATGAACCATTGAGCTATACAAGAAAGGTAGTTGGAAAATGAAATCTCAAAACTTGACCTTGAAACCTATGTCCGGTTTTATTGGAGCTGAGATTCAAGGAGTTGACCTCAGCCAAGCAATCTCTGATGAAGTGGTTCAACAAATCAAAGCGGCCTTATTCGATTATGGCGTGATCTTCTTTCGGGAGCAAAACCTACGACCTGCAGATCAGATTGCCCTGGCCGAACGGTTTGGCGAAATTGAGATCAATCGCTTTTTCACCCCCGTTGATGGGTATGCCCAAATCGCCGAAGTGCGCAAAGAAGCGCATGAAAACATGCGATCGGCTCCCGATGGCACACGGATCACTCTTACGATGTCGCCCCCGCCTTGGGGTCAATCTTCTACGCGGTGGAATTGCCGCCCTTCGGCGGCGACACAGCCTTTGCGTCCATGGTCGCCGCCTATGACCATCTCTCCGATGGACTGAAAGAGACCTTGGATCAACTCAAAGCCTGGCATTCCGCCATGGCCGTCTTTGGCAAAAACCATGACAATGTGCCGCCTGCCGTCCTGCACCCGGTTGTGATTCGCCATCCAGAGACGGGCGGCAAGGCATTGTTTGTGAATCCAGTCTTCACCACACGAATTGATGGCTGGACCGAGGCCGAATCGCAACCGCTGCTCAAGCATCTCTATGAGTTTGCCACCCAACCGGCCTTTTGTTGTCGCTTTCAATGGCAGCCAGGCTCATTGGCCTTTTGGGATAATCGGATTACGCAGCACCTGGCGATCAATGACTATGATGGGCATCGCCGGCTGATGCACCGCATCACCCTCAAGGGAACACCGTTGTCGGCATAGAGTTCAGCTTTATCTATCAAAACAGCAAGGAGCAAAATCTTATGACCACCACCCAAACCCTGACCCGACCCGCTTCATTGCGTGAATATCATCAACGCCAGCGGGAAATACAGATCCCGATTATAGCAGAGAGCACCCGACATGGTCTGGCCTACCAGGTTCAGCCTGGCGACCTCTTCATTACACCCTATGGTAAATGTGGCACGACCTGGTTGCAACAGATTGTGCATAGCCTACGCACGCGGGGCGATATGGATTTTGATGACATCTCGCGGGTCATACCGTGGCTGGAAATGGCTCATCGCTTGGGGCTAGATCTCTATACCCCTCAACGGGGTAATTTTCAGGCTTTCAAAAGCCACCTCAGTTGGACAAAGATCCCCAAAGGCGGACGCTACATCCTCTCTTTCCGTGATCCCAAGGATGCCCTGGTTTCCTACTATAATTTCCTCAATGGTTGGCATTGGCAGGCCGGCGCAATCTCCATCACCGAGTTTGCCAGAGCGCACTATCTGCCCCATCAAGACGATCGGCGGGATGGCAGTTATTGGGGTCATCTGGTTTCTTGGTGGGGCCAGCGCCATAACGCCCAGGTGTTACTCCTAACCTATGAAGGGATGAAAGCCAATTTATCAGCCGCGGTGGAGACCATTGCCCACTTTCTGGCGATCGAGTTGGATCAGCCTTTGCGGGAATTGGTTCTGAACCATGCCTCGCTTGATTTTATGCTGGCGCACCAGTCGAAATTTTCCGACCCCTTGCAACAGGCCGCAGCGGCCAAAGAGGGGCTCTGGCCGCCTGGTGAGACTACCAGCAAGGTCAACAAGGGGCAGGTGGGCGCTCACCGGACGGAACTGCCCGCCGAGACTGGCGCGGAAATGGACGCCATCTGGCGCGAGACCGTCGAGCCGCGGACAGGGCTGGCTTCTTATCAGGCTTTGCGGGCGGCGTTGGCGTAAGTTACGGAGCGAGGAAACATGATGAACTTTCCACACCAACCAGAACACCTAACAGCCGGATGGTTAACGGACACATTGCGCCAGGCCGGGGCCTTGCACGAGGCGCAAGTTACGTCATTTGAGGTCAAGCCAATATCAGAAACTGCGGGTCTTTTGGGCCAGAACGCCATCATTCGTCTGGCTTACGACAGCCCTGAAGATACAGCCCCGCCGTCGCTTTTTGCCAAGTTTGCCCTGGCGGATGCTGGACAGCGCGCCTATTGGCGCACCTCCTATGTCCAGGAGGTTCTCTTTTATCAACGCTTTGCTCAGCGGGTGGCGCTGCCGACACCACGGGCCTATTTCAGCGAATTCGATGAAACCACCGGCTACTTCCTGCTGTTGCTGGAAGATTGCAGTTATGGCGAAGTCGGGGAGCGCATAACCGGTTGCTCGCTGGCAAGGGCAAAGCTGGTTGTCAGCGAAATTGCCCAATTCCATGCCACCTGGTGGAACCATCCGGACGTGCCACGCGATGGCGGAAAATATACCGCAGAGGCGATTACCAACTGGCAAGCGATGTATAACCATGAGGCCAATCGCGTGGACGAAATTCCCGAGATCCCGCGCGACCCGGAGCTTGTCCGCACTATCCAAGAACTCAGTTCGCACTTTGTCGGGAGCATGGCCTACCAGAAAGAAAGCCCCTATACCCTGATCCACCATGACTATCACCTGCGCAACCTGATCTTTGTCGAGGCGACCGCGTCAACGAAAGTGCTGGTTCTTGACTGGCAAGACATGTCGATTGGACATGGGCCAACGGATGTCGCCCTCTTTCTGGGCACCAGTTTTTCAATAGACGATCGGCGCACGCATGAACTTGACTTGCTCAAGCTCTATCATGACACCTTACATATACATGGGGTGACGGATTACACCTTCGAGCAATGTTGGGATGATTATCGGCTGGGGATGTTTGAAACCTTATGGCGCGAGGTTGGCTTATTTGGCCTTTGTTGGCTGCAAGGCGACACCTACATTGAGCATCGGGATGTATTTGGGCCGCGCATCTTTGCAGCGGTGGTGGATTTGAAATCCAGAGAGGTGCTATCACGGCTGGGGTCATGAGCTGTAACAATCTCACAAAATTAGCACATTAGCTACTCATAAACAAAACCAATTCTACGCATTGTGCGTCGCTTGTCCTCGCCAGGCAGAATAGGGTATCATGAAGAAAATCCCAACCATGCAAAGGAGAACAACATGGCGCTCAAATTTCTCACGATCCCCGAGCAAGATGCCATCCGCGTTGCGGCGGATGCTATCCAGCGGCAGGTCGTTGCCATCCTGCAAGCAATCAAGGTGCCTGAAGATCATGCCCAGATCACGGCGGAGATTCTGACCGCCGCCAGCCTGCGCGGGGTGGATACCCACGGCGTCGGCAACGTGACCGGCTATGTACAGGCTATCGAAAATGGCGTCTACACCATTCCCCAGTCCGTCGAAATCGTGTCCGAATCGGCGACGACGGCGCTGCTCGACTGCGGCAACGGTCTGGGGTTTGTGGCGGCGCACCGCGCCATGGAACTCTCCATTGCCAAGGCGCGGCAACATGGCGTGGGCATGGCGAGTGTGTGCAACGGCCACCACATCGGCATGGTCGGCTACTATCCGTTGATGGCTGTAGCCCAGGATATGATCGGCATGGCGGTGACCAACGCCTCCCGGTCAATGCGCCCCCTGCATGGCGCGCGACCGCGACTGGGAACCAATCCCATCGCCTTTGGCGCGCCAGCCGACAAAGAACGCCCCTTCCTGCTCGATATGGCGACGACTACCGTGGCCAGCGGCAAGTTGAGCCTCGCCCGCCGCTTGGGCGTGCCGATTCCGCCCGGTTGGGCCGTCGATGCGCAAGGCGTTCCCCTCACCGAACCGCCAGCCCAGCGCAGCGAAGAGTGGGCGCAGACCCCGCTGGGTAACACGCTGGAACAGGGCGGTCACAAAGGGTATGGGCTGGCGGTCATGGTCGATATTTTGGCTGGGGTGCTGTCCGGTGGCGGCTTTAGCGCGCAACTGGCCGGCGGGGAAAACATGACCTGGACGATGGCGATTGACATTGCCGCCTTCCGTCCGGTCGCTGAATTCAAAGCGATGATGGACGCCATGATCCAGGAACTGCACGCCACCCCGCCCGACCCCGGCGTTGACCGCGTCCTGGTGGCCGGCGACCCGGAATTGGACATCGAAGCCGAACGGCGGGCACAAGGCATTCCCCTACACACGACCCAATACGAAGCCATCGTCGCCACGGCCCGGCGTGTCGGTGCAGCAGTTGTTATTTGAGACGTCCGCTGATTAGCGTCGGTTTATAGAGCGGCGGGCGATGCTTTACACAATGGCAAATTCTTCCTCTAGTTTAGCGTAGGCGTGGTGCAACTCGCGATGGGCGGCTATGTTTTGCCTGTAAGCATGGCGCACCACCGGGTCGGCAATCTGCTCTATCTGTGCGCATAATCGTTGATAGCTGGTTTGCAGTAACTGCGGGGCGCGGCTATCGTTCAGGGCATGAAGCACTTCATAGCAAGCCGCATCAATGGCATAGGCGTCAAAATAGAGATCCGGCATAAAGAAACGGGGATGGGTGCGCAGGAGCGCCAAAATTTCTTCAACATAGCGCAACGCCTGCGGCTGGTCGCCTTGCCAGAGTGCCAGCCGCGCCAGTTCGGCCAATTCCGGGAGCTGCGCCGGGGTCACCGTCGCTTTGTTTGTGCGTTTACTGGTGAGGATCTGTTGGCAGATGTGCTCGGCATCGCGCCAGCGCCCCAAAGCTGTGAGAATTTGCGCATAGGTAAAATCGAAAAAGGGCGGTAGCTCATCAGCCGGATGGCGCATGGTTTGCACCTGGCAACTCAACGCGTAGGCGCTATCAAACTGGCCCAAGCAATAGTGACTTCTGGCTAAGCGATTCCGGGCGCGCCGTTCCAACCACTCAACGCGCACTTCCTGAGCAATGCACAGCGCACGCTGAAAATGTTCAATTGCTGGCTCAAACAAGCCGACGTGGGCATGGATCAGCCCATAGCAATAGTGCGCTTCGCCCGTATGATAGGCATCGCCAATTTCATAAGCCAATTGGAGCGCTTGCGCGCGATAGGGCAGCGAATCGGCATAGCAGCCCTCATTTTCATAAGAGCCCGCCATCTCCTGCATACAGAGGAGGATCAAATAGGGATCACCCTGTTGCCGGGCAATGTGGAGCGCCTGCGCGGTGATCGCAACATGCGCCTGCACATGCGCTTCACAGCCGGCCAAGGCGATGAGGGCGTCGATTTGCGCTTCCCAGACCCCAGATTGATAGGCGCGCTCGGCAAAGGGGCGCGCCTCGGCATGACGACTTTGCCGGCTTAACCCTTGCGCAAAGAGCGCCAACCCATACGCATACCATGCCTCTTCCGCGCTGGCCAGGGCCAACGCCGTTGCTTTCTCCGCCGCCGCCATGCTGGCCTGAATCCGTTCCTGACCATAAAGGCAACACGCATAGGTCAGCCAGAGTTTTGCTACTAAGGTTGGCGCTTGCTGCGCTGCCGTCAGCTCCTGCGTCAGCGGTTCCAGCACGGCCAGCGCATGGGCAACCAGCGCCTCACCTTCGCGATAGCCTCCGGTCATTTTCCAGTAGCGCAGCCACCCATCAAGCGCTGCGCTCATGGGCTCGAACCAACGCTGTTCGAGGGCGATTGTCCACGCACGACGGCAATTTTCGCTCATCTGACGCAGTTGTGTGATTGTTGCCTGCGCACCCCGCTGCCGCAATTGTGTATTACTCACCGTGACAACGCCAAGATAATAATCGACATAGCGCGCGTGCAGGCTTGTGCGCTCGTAAGCTTCCCAGGTGGTCAACTGCTGCTGGGCAAAGTGGTGCAGCAGATCGTGCAGTTGATAGACCCCCACCGCCGGCTGTTGGATCAAGGCTTGATCGACCAGACCGGCTAACTCGCTGATCGTCGCGCCCGTCACCGCTTGTGCTGCCGCCCGGCTAAAGCGCCCTACAAAGAGCGCGCATTGCGTCAACACCTGTTGCTCACGGGCTGACAGCAACTGCCACGACGATTGGAGGACGGCGCTGAATTGGCGATGCCGCGCATCAAGGTCGCGCCGTGTGGAGACAAGCAGCGCCAGATTCTGACGAATGGCCGCCACCATCTCGGACGGCGTAAAATGGCGGGTCAATGCTGCCGCTAATTCAATGGCCAAGGGCATACCACTGAGCGCACGGCAAAGCTCGATCACAGCCGGCAAATTGTCGTCGCTGAGGATGAAACCGGGTAAGGTGCGCTGAGCGTGAGAGACAAATAGACGGACGCTCTCGTAATTCGCCGCATCCCGCTTGTCCAGTGTGGGGGTGGACTGGGTCGGAACCGGCAACCCTTCGAGCTGGATCACCGTTTCCGCCAGCAGTTGGAGCGGCAATCGTGAGGTGACGACCAGGGTTACGCCAGGGGCAGCGTGTAGCAAGGCGAGGATAAACTCGGTGGCCGCCGTGGCTGCGTACTCCTCGATCAACAGATGTTCAAAATTATCAAAGACCAACAGTGCCTGACGCTGCGCCAGGTAGTGAAAGAGGAGACGCTGCAACGCCGCTTGGTTGGACGTGGCGATGCCGTCGCGTACGTAAGCGTCGAGCGAGAAGATGACGGACGGGCGCTTGCGGATGGCAAGCACCGGCGCTTCCACCAGCGGCGGAAGTAGTGCCTGCACGCGCGCGGCCGAGTCCGGGAGAATTGTGGCCAGCGCTGGCCGATTTTCACCGACCGTCTCACCTGCTTCGTGGGCGAGCAGACGGATTGCGGTTTCGCGGTCGTTGGCAATGATGCGATGCTCCGTCAGCAAGAGCCCGACGCCGGCGCGATCGATCCAGACGCGGCCATCGGCGTTGATCAACACCTCGACCACATCGGGCGCGGCGAGTGCCTCGGCGATGTTGAGGCCGAGCGCGCGCGCCAGGGCCGAGCGCCGCCGCGACGATCCAATTATGCGCGCGGCGGTCATGGGCTGACCTCCGCCGTTTCATGGTGACCGTTGGCGCTTTCCAGACCGCCATTCGCGATTGAGCGACCTGGTTGAAGACCTTGCGCGACCAGATCGAGGAAGCGCTCGAACCGCGCCTCCGCACTCGCGGCAACGCTTTCCGCCAACGTGTCGTCAATTGGCGGATTGTGTTCGAGCCACACGCGCACGAACCACAACAGGCATTCTTTCACAGCAGCCTGGTCGCGCTGGACCTTGTCGATGCGTGCTTCCAGCCGCGCG
>QWII01000118.1 GCA_021405325.1 Caldilinea sp. CFX5
AATTTATAGAGACAGCCCGTAAAACCCAATCCCTTTAGGGTTGGGATATAAGGGCTTACCGCTGTACTCAGCGGCGGCGCAATGCGCCGTGACCTTTAGGTCGATAGAGTTCCAAGCCGTGTTGGATTTGCAAAAGCGTCCACCATGTGATAATTTTATCACATGGCAGAACAATATACAAGTACACGAATATGGACAAAGACAGTGAAGATATTACGGATGATTCACGCTTTGACAGGTGAAAGTATCGTGTCAATCCTTCATCGTCTTGCAGACAACGAGTTAAAACGAGTTCAGCAAGAGCAATCAACAGATGATCAGAAAAGCCTTTAAGTTTCGGATCTATCCCGATAGCGAACAGCAAGACAAACTGGCTGTACAGTTTGGTTGTAGTCGCTTTGTCTACAACCATTACCGCTCTGTTCGGGAAGAATACTATCACGAGACGAAGACAGGCTTGACCTACAACGACTGTGCGACCGACTTGACCGAACGGCTCAAGGAAGATTGTCCCTGGCTGAAAGATGCTGACAGTCAGGTCATTCAACAATCTCTAATGGACCTGGATAAAGCGTATAAGAACTTCTTTGAAGGGCGCGCCGACTATCCCAACTTTAAGCGCAAGTTCGACAAGCAGTCTATCCGCTATCCGCAGCGCTTTAAGCTTGATGGGGGTCACATCTACTTACCCAAAGTCGGTTGGGTGCGGGTTGTTCTCCATCGCAAGATTGAGGGCAAGATGAAAAACATAACCGTGTCGAAAACCAAGACCGGTAAATATTTCGTCGCCATTCAATGCGAAGTCGCGCCCAACGGGTACCCGGCCAAACCCGCGCCCAGTGGGCACCCGAAGCCCGCACAGGTCGGGATTGACTTAGGCTTGACTACCTTTGCTGCGTTCAGCACCGGCGAAAAGATCGACAAACCCAAACATTTCTACGCCAGCGAAAGACGGTTGAAAATCCGTCAACGTCGTCTTTCCTGCAAGGTCAAGGGTAGTAACAGCCGGAACAAAGCCCGGTTGGTGGTCGCAACCACCCATGAGAAGATCGCCAACCAACGCAAGGACTTTCACCACAAATTGAGTAGAACCATCGTTGACCACTTCGGAACGGTTGCCTTTGAAAGTCTCAACATCGGCGGAATGTTGAAAAACCACAACCTTGCCAAAGCCATTGCCGACGCTGGTTGGAACCAGTTCGTTTCCTTTGTCGAATACAAAGCGACTTGGGCTGGGGCGGAAGTCTTGCGGGTGGAGCGCTTCTTCCCGTCTTCCAAGCTCTGTTCTGATTGCGGTGAAAAGAATCAAAATCTTACCCTCAACCTTCGACAATGGGTTTGTACTTCCTGCGGCGTCATCCATGATCGGGATGAGAACGCCGCCGTCAATATACTTCGCCAAAGCTCAGTACAAGTTTTGAACGAATCTACCCGCGGAGCGCGGGAAAGTTACGCGGTGGGAGATATGAGTAGTGCAGTAAGACTCTCAGCCCCCGAAAAGTTCCAAGTCACTGGCTTGGAAGCCCAAGTGCTTTAGCCTTGGGTAGCTCACACGCACGCCGCCGACGCTGCCCGCCTCCACATCGCCGGCCAGCCCAATACCTTTCTCACCAGCCTGGGGCCGGAGGTGTTGACCACTTTTTACCGCGCCCTCCCCCAATCGCCAACCGGTTTTGGGTTCACCGCCCTTGCCGACCCACCATCCAACCCCGTTTTAGGCTTCATCAGCGCCACCACCAGCACCGGCCAACTCTTTCTCCAGTTGGGAACACGGTATCTACCCGCTTTTTTGCCACCGCTACTGCGCCGATTTGCCCAGCGGCCGGGGTTGCTTCTACACTGTATGCAAACAGTGTTCTACCCCCTCTTGCAGAGCGCCCATGCTGGGCAGGGCGCAGATGGAACCGCCCCCTTGCCAACCGCCGAACTATTATCCATTATGGTGGAGCCAGACTGGCGTAGTCAGGGCCTCGGCGCCCAACTGCTCGACAGGCTAGTGGCCGAATGTCGGGCGCGCAAGCTTGGGGCGCTTGATGTCACCGTGGCGGCGGACAATGCCGGTGCGCAACGCTTTTATGCCCGACATGGCTTTGTCGAGCAGCGCCGCTTTACCCTGTATGGCCGTCCAATGGTCAGTTATCAACAAAGCTTGTGAACCAACAACCACGCTCACCCACCCCCTTGCCGTTGCCCACCCTGCGGTTGGGCCTGCACCGGCTGGCGTTGCTGGTCGGGCTGGGCGCGCTGACCATTGTCTTTCTCATTACCCTGGGTGGTGGACAGACCGCCCTCTCCGCGTTACAGACCGTGGATCTGCGCTGGATTGCCATCGGCATTGCGATCCACTACAGCGGTTTTGTTGTGCGCGGGGCGCGCTGGCAGCAACTGTTGCGGGCGCTGGGCCATCGCCTCTCCTGGCGTTATGCCATGACCTTGCTCCTGAGCGGCTGGTTTGTCAGCGCCTTGCTACCGGCACGCGCCGGCGACCTGCTGCGCATTGCCATTCTCGGCATCCCCAACGCCAATCGACCGGCGATACCCGTAGCTGATAGCGTGGGTTCGATTGTGTTGGAACGGGCGCTCGATCTGGTAGCGCTGGTGGTGCTGGGGGCCGGCTTTGGCTTTGCCCTCTTGCGCACCACCATGCCCGGCTGGGTGGTGGCTGCCTATGGCATTACGATTTTGTTGTTGAGCGGAGCGGCAGTTGCCTTGTTGCTGGCGCCGGCGCTGCTACACTGGCTCCGGCGGCGGTCAAAGCATCCGCTCTGGCAGCGAGCAATTGCACTGGCGGGGCAGTTAGTCCAAAGTTTGCAGACGGTGGGGCGCTCGCCCTTGATTGCGCTGCAGGTGGTCGGGCAAAGCCTCTACATCTGGTTTTGTGACGCCTTGTTGATGTGGACCGTTTTGCAGGCGATGGGGGTTGACGCGCCGCTGGCCAGTATCACTTTTGTGGCGCTGACAGTCGATATTTTTGCCGCCATCCCCCTCACCCCTGGCGGGATTGGGCAGATTGAGGCGGTGACTGTGGCGCTGTTGGCGCTCTTGCCGCTGCCGGCCTTTAATCTGTCGGCGGCAGTGCTGCTCAACCGGGCGATCAGCTATTGGAGCTTTTTGCTCTTTAGCGGGATCGTAACTTTTGCGGCGGGGATTGGACAGATGATGGTTGGCGGCAAACGACACTACAACGGATGAAGGCGGGAACGGATGTTTCTCGCACGAAGGGGAAATAAAGATGACACTATTTGATGTTGCGGTGATTGGTAATGGGATGATTGGGGCGGCGGCAACGCGCTATTTGAGCGGGGCGGGGCTGCGGGTGGCGGGGATTGGGCCGGGTGAGCCGGAGAATTGGAAGAGTTACCAAGGGGTTTTTGCCAGCCATTATGACCAAGGGCGGATTACACGCATTATCGATCCCGATCCGGTGTGGGGGCTGTTGGGCAAACGATCAATTGAAGTATATCGTGAGATTGAAGTAGGTATCGGCGTCAAATTTCACTACACCGCTACCTGTCTACGCGTCAGCCCGGAGCCGTCGGCGCCTGGTGATACCTTCTGGCACTCTGAACAGGTGGGCCGTGACCTGGACGCCGCGTTTACCATTGAGCGCGAAGGCGAAGGACTCACGGAGATCTTCCCCTTTTTGCGCTTCCCTACTGGGGCGCTGGCCCTGTGGGAGCGGGGCGGGGCCGGGTATGTCAACCCGCGCCAGTTGGTGCAGGCCCAGTTGACCATCGCACGGCAGCAAGATGCGGCTATCGTTCCCGAAGCGGTCACGGCTTTCAAAACAACAGCCGCCGGCGTTGCTATCACCACGACCAGCGGTCAGACCGTGCAGGCGCAAAAGGTGTTGATTGCGGCCGGCGCTTATAGCGGCTGGCTCTTGGGACGACCGCTGGATCTGCGCCGCAAAGCCGTGACGATCCTGCTGGCCGAGTTGTCACCGGCGGAGGCGGGCCGCCTACGCGCCCTGCCCAGCATCATCTATCGTCTGGAGCAGCACCCGGTGCTAGCTTCGATCTATTCGCTGCCACCCATTGTCTACCCCGACGGCAAAACTTATCTGAAAATCGGCGGAACGCTGCGCACGCCCCGCTACTTGCAAAGCGCCGACGAGACCCGCGATTGGTTCCATACCGACGGCAACCCCGTTGAAGCGGAAGCGTTGCGCGCGGTACTCTTTGCCATGATCCCCAATTTGACAGCGACGGCGTTGCAGACCAAACCGTGTGTTGTCACCTACACGGCCCATGATCGACCCTACGTTGACCAAATCGACGACCGGGTTTTCATCGCGGCTGGCGGCTGTGGGTCGGCGGCGAAATCGTCAAATGAGATTGGGCGGATGGGCGCGTTGCTGGTGGAACAGGGGCAGTGGGCGTATGATCTACCGGCGGAGAATTTTGTGGCGCGCTATGCGTGATGGTCTAAAAGTAACACCTACCCCGCTCTTGGCGAGTCCGTGACTCGCAACCGACTGCGGCGAGTCACGGACTCGCCAAGAGCGGGTGATTACTGGTGACTGCGGCGAGTCACGGACTCGCCAAGAGCGGAAGTTGTATTATGCTCTCCATATCACCGCGAATCCTGGGATTAGCAAATCTTTTTCTCCTGACGGGATTCGCTAATCCCAGGATTCGCGGTGATATTCTCCCCAGCCCCCTTTGCCATTCGTTGCTGCCGATAAAAGGCAAGGGTGAGCGTCGCAACCAACAACGCGGTCCCGCCCAGTTCAATCAACCAATCCCACGGGATGCCCAGCACCTGGTCGAGAATGAGCGCATCGACCGCGTGCAAAGAGATGGTGCGGATGGCGACATAGGTCAGCAGCCCAATGGCGGCGACCAATGGCAGCCAATGTTGCCGCAAAATCGGACGGAAGTACCAACCGGCCAGGAGCAATACCAGTAACGCCGCTACGCCAAGCCCCACAATGAGATCAAACTGGGCCAGCCGCCGGGTATTATACCACCCTTCGCGTATTGCTATAAGCCGGCTGTAGGCGGTCAACGCAGTAAGCAGCCCCCATTCGCGGTTAATGCCGAGCAGCAACAAGAACAATGCTTGTCCGCCGTAGAAGGATTGTAATGACCCTCGCTGCCCTGATGAACTATGATGTGAACTATGGCGCAGCCGCATCCCGTAGCTCAGGCAGAGCAGCGCTCCGCCCAGCGCAAGCATGACAGTCGCCGGTTGAACCCAACTAAAACTATTCACCATCCACCAATCACCATTCGCAATTCAGCCCCGATCTTACAGAAAAAAGCCATTCTTCTATGCTACCCTGTTCTGCATCGCTCGTATCTTACGCAAAGGAGTGACAACGATGTGG
Organism: Caldilinea sp. CFX5; assembly: GCA_021405325.1. The sequence goes on from QWII01000118.1 coordinate 5,333, forward strand.
CAATCAGTGTCAGCGTTCCCCACGATAGCAATGGCAACCCTTATTCAACGGAATCGTAACCAAAAGTTTAGCAGAAAACAACTTTTGCTGTGGTTGATAGCACTTTTGCTCTTGACCGGCTGTACCAACGCCGATCTGGCCCGCTTTTTCGTCACCCCGGTGGCGCCGGCGGCCAATGGCGCCACTACCATGGACCCGACGCCGGCAAGCCGTAATCGCCTGCTGGTGCAAGGGGTGGACGGCAACCTCTTTACCATCAACCCCGATGGGACAGAGCGCTTGGATCTCACCACCGATGCCAGCCGCAACCGTACCTACAGCCAGGCCACCTGGTCAACCACCGGTGCGCGCATTGGCTGGACGCGCGTTGACGAGAGCGCCGCCGGCTATCGCAGCGCCCTCATCACCAGTCGCGCCGATGGCAGCGCCCGCCGTGAAGCCGAAACCACCTTTGCGCCCTTCTATCTCTATTGGAGTCCTGATGATAGCAAGTTAGCCTATCTGAGCAACTGGATCAGCCAGGGCAACCAGACCATTGCGTTGCAGTTGCTGGATGTGGCGAACAACAGCACAGCGCCGACCGTACTCGGCACCGGCCAACCCTTCTATTTCTCTTGGTCGCCCGATGGGGCGCAGATGATCACCCATGTTGCCGGCGAACAAATTGCCCTGCTGACGGTGGTTGATGGTGCGGTTCAACCCGTGAGCAACCTCTCAGCAAGCTTTGCGGCGCCGCAATGGAGCGCGACCGGCGACCGGTTGCTCTATGCGACGGCGGTCGATAATGTACCGCAACTGCTGTTGACCGATGTTGCCGGCGAAAAGCGCACCCTGATCACCAATCTCAGCCGCAATGACAGCGTGAGCTTTAGCTTGAACAGTCAGGGGACGCATCTGGCCTATGTGGAGACGAGCGATCAGGTTGGCTTTAGCGCCTTTGGCCCCCTCTTTTTGTATGATGTCGCTGCCGAAGAATTTACCCAGGTGAGCGATGGCCCCGTGCTGGCCTTTGCCTGGAGTCCCGATGGGCAGGCGCTCTTCTTCCTGACGGCAGAAGTGGCGGGTGAACGGGTTTGGTTGCGCGTGAATATTTGGGAAGGCGAACAAACGCGCCAATTCGCCCGCTTCGCTCCCAGCTCGGTTCTCCTGCGCAACTACCTGCCCTTTGCCGATCAATATATGCAAAGTCTGCGCTTCTGGTCGCCCGATAGCCGCGCCGTGGTCTACGCCGGCCAGAGCGAGGAGGGGGAGCGCGGTATTTGGGTGCAGGCCATCCAGGGTGACGACCCGGCGCAACTGGTGACAGAAGGTCTCTTCGCCACCTGGTCGCCGCAATAGTGACACGGTGATTGAGCCTGTCGAAATCACCGTGTCACCCTGTCAAATCGATGCCTGATCACTCGTGCGCTTCAATGGCGAGGGGATTGCCTTCGGCGTCAACACCGTGACAGACCCAGACGCCGGGCGCCGCCGAGAAGACTTCTTGCAGTTGAACGCCGCGCGCCAGCAGGGTGGCGCGGGCAGCGTGAATGTCCGCTACGCCAAAGACAAGCATTGGCGTATTGTCCCCTGGACGCTTTTGGCCGCCGCCATGCAGGGCCAGTTTGCAGGCGCCAGTGTCCAGCACAACCCACACTTCTTGTCCATAATCAGCTAGCCCCGCGGGGTAGAGTACCGGCAAGGCAAAGTTGTCGCGGTAGAAGGCGACTTGCTTGTTCATGTCCTGCACATAGAGAATCACTTCCATCAGCCCTGTGGTCAACATAGCGGCTCCTTTCCAGAAGAGATGCAGCGAATTGCAAGAAAAACAAGAACATTTGTTCCAGTTGCAGTATAGGTCACTGCTAAGCGCTTGTCAAATCGTAGCTACTAAGCTCATCGCCGGTTCGTGACCGGCGACCCCATCACCGGTCACGAACCGGTTACGAGCGGGCTTAGTAGCTACGTCAAAGCTAAGAGAGTTGCACTGCTGGCAAGTTTGGGGCGCTAAGGTGACAAAAATCTGGCTGACGACTCTCCGGTTTTTAGCGGCGTTTCTACTGACCTTTCGCTGCTTTTCTGCTACACTGGCTTTACCCACATCAACCTACCTGAATGAGGATTACACGAGCTGACGCCGCTATGTTCGTGGGCGGGCTTTGTATACCCTGAATGGTACACAAATGGCACACGCAATGGTACGAAATTGGCGCTTGTGATGCCCGCGCCGTCGCTAGTAGAATAGAGCACCCGTTTCGTTTGGTCCGTTGTTTACCCAAAACGAGAGGTTTTATGACCCAATTCACCATCTATTCAAAATTACCAACGTTCCTCCGTCGTGACCGCACCCATCTTGCCCCCACCCTTTCTCTTACCCTGGCTCTCGTCAGTTTTCTTGTTGTTAGCATGCTCGCTTTCGGCCTTTTTGCCGCAACTGCCACTGCCGAGGAGTTAGGGCCGGAGGCGCCAGGGAGCATTGCCGGCGTGGTGAAAGCGCCGGACGGTGCGCCGCAAGGAGGGATTCAGATCACGCTCTTTAATCGTACAGGAAATGAGGTACAAACGATCACTACACAAGCTGACGGCAGCTACCGCTTTTCTTTGTTGCCGGCAGCCATTTATCGAATTGGTATGAGCCGTGCGCAAACTGGCTACGCTCCGCTCTATTACCCGGCAGCACCAACCTTCTGGAAGGCTGCTGAGATTAATGTGGCCGGTAATCAAGTGACTGGTATCGATTTGCTGCTGCAGCCAGTGGGTCAAATTGCCGGTACGATCACAGCAACTCATGGTTTTACCTTGACGGCTATTTCTGTTTCTCTTTTACAACAAGGACGGTTGCCAAGCATTTCCTTTTGGGAAACGATCCAAACAATCAATTTACCAGCGGCTGGCGGCGTCTATACATTTACTGGTCTCAGCGCAGATACCTATCTGATTTGCGCTTCGGGTTTCAATGTGGCGCTTTCTACGTATGAATGTTACGACAATGTTTCCACTGTTGAACGTGCATCATTGATCACTCTACCGGTTGGGGCAAAGCTTAGCAACATTAATCTTGTGCTGGGGGACAATGCTGATTATCCCGAGATTCGCGGCCTGGTAACTTCGCCCAATGGTGAACCACTGGCGGGCATCGATGTTTACGCTATGTTCATTCCGCCCGCAATGCCCCCTTATCCAACGGTGCGTTCCAAATTTATTGTGCCCACTGCTACAAGCCCATCGCCACCGATTTTTGATCCGAACTACGGCACTTCCTTTGCCATACGCACAGATTTGAATGGGAACTACCAGTTTAGGGGCTTAAATGAAGGGCGCTACCGCCTTTTCTTTAGCGACGCAACCGGCGTCCACCGGTATGAATACTATAACGATGCTTTGCTGATGGAGCAGGCTACCCTCATCGACATTGCTTCGGGCCAGGTCGTTTCTACTATCAATGCTCAACTGGAACCCGGCAGCCAGATCGAGGGTGCGATCACACTATTAGGGCAACCAGCCTTATCTGGGCGTGTCGTTGTTGAAACGAAAACACCCCTCGGCTGGCAGTATGTTGTGAATGGTCTTGCTGAATTCAAGGAAGGACACTATCGGATTGGCGGTCTGCCGCCAGGTGTCTATCGCGTTTCTGCCTCAAGCCAAATCTATGACGGCATGACATCCTATGAATACAGCGGTTACTTTGGCGGCAAGACGGCAGCAACGGCGACAGCGATTACCCTTGGCGTTGGCGAAGCAAAGCAAGCTGATATGACGTTAACCGGCGGGCCATTGTTTGAGGGTGGCATTTCGGGACGTGTAACTGCTGGTGGTTCACCACTTGCCGGCGCTGTCGTTGCTCTTTATAAGAATCCGATTATTTGTTGTACAGCGCTGTTGCCAAGCCCGCAGGTTTATGTTTTCACCAACCAGAATGGGGATTACACCATTAATGGGTTGGTTCCCGGTGTCTATCAACTGGGCGTGACTGATCCGACGGGGATCTATGCAACGACCTATTACACTGGCCAGGCCGTGCCAATGATGGCTAACAACCTGATCATTAGAGAAAGCAAAGTTGTGACTAATGTTAACGTCAATTTACCACTTGCCGGGGCAATTCAGGGGCGCGCCACCACAATTCAGGGGCAACCAGTTGCGGGGCTATCTGTTCTGGTTTATGCGAACCTGTACGCTGATCGGAATGTAGATTTATCTTATCTGGTCGCTAGTGGTGTACAAACCGACGAGAATGGTCAGTATCGCATCAAAGGGCTTCACGCCGGCAAATATAATGTTTGTTTCTTAGGCAGGGCCAACAACGTCCTCCACTGTCATGGCGCTCTCTATGCGCTTGATCCATCATCGCTTTTTACCAATGCGCGGCCTGTTACTTTGGCCGCCGGTGAAACGAAGTTGAATGTTGATTTGCTTTGGGGGCCTGCGCGCCTCTACTATCTCCCTATTATTGCCCGCTAGTTTCCCCATTCGCCACGAATACAGTATAATACTGTCCATCAACAGGGGGCGGCCACTGCTGCCCCCCTGTTTGTTATTCATGATGACGCTTCCCCATCATCGTTGAAGCACCTTATCCCGCTGATCCAGAAGGAATTTTCGCTTGCTTGACATAACACCTGTTCAACAGATCGCCCAGACGGTGCGCACCAATGTGGCGCGGGTCATTGTGGGCAAAGATGCGGTTATCGACCTGCTGCTCGTCGCCCTCTTTTGCGAAGGGCATGTGCTGCTGGAAGATGTCCCCGGCATCGGCAAGACGACGCTGGCGAAGACGTTGGCCCGCTCCATTGGCGCCAGCTTTCAGCGCATCCAATTCACGCCCGACCTGCTCCCCTCGGACATTACCGGCGTCAGTATCTACAACCAGCAGACCCACCAATTTGACTACCGCGCCGGCCCGGTGATGGCGCAACTGGTGCTGGCCGACGAGATCAACCGCGCCGGCCCGCGCACCCAATCGGCGCTGCTGGAAGCGATGGAAGAGCGCCAGGTCACGGTCGATGGCGCCACCCGTCCGCTGCCCTACCCCTTCCTGGTGCTGGCGACGCAAAACCCGGTCGAGTTGGAAGGGACGTTTCCCCTGCCCGAAGCGCAAGTAGATCGTTTCCTGATGCGCGTGGCGTTGGGCTATCCTACCCGTGAAGATGAACGGCAGATTTTACGCCGTTTCCGCGCCGCCAACCCGCTGACTGCCTTGACGCCGGTCGTTTCCACCGACGAGATCCGCCAGGCCAACCAGATCTGTCGCGAAGTTTTTGTTCATACCGTGTTGGAAGATTATCTGCTCGATCTGGTCGCCGCTACCCGCAAACATGCGGCCTTTGCTCTGGGTGTCAGTCCGCGCGGCGCGTTGGCGCTTTACCGGACGGTGCAGGCCGTGGCCGCTGTGCGTGGGCGTAACTATGTCATCCCGGAAGACATCAAGCTGATGGCGTTGCCGGTGCTGGCTCATCGGCTGGCTCGCAGCATTGATGCCCGCTTACATGGGCAATCGACCCAGCAGGTGTTGGCAAATCTGCTCAACGAGATCCCGGTGCCGGTCGAAGAGAACTGGGCGCACCGCTCATGAGTCGCCGCGCCGTGATTGCGATTGGCGCGGTGACGCTGCTCAGCGTGATCCTGCGCCAGGAGTTGTTGCTGTTGATCAGCGTGCTGCTCTGGTTGGTGGCCGGCGCGGCGACCATTTGGGCGCGCTATTGTCTGGTGGCGCTCACCTATCGCCGCCACCTGGGCACGACCCGGCTGCACTGGGGCGAAGAGACCGACCTGCGGCTGGAAGTTGTCAACGCCAAGCCGCTGCCGCTACCCTGGCTGCGCATCGACGACGCCATCCCCGCCAGCCTGCACATGACCAGCCAACAATTGGCCGAAGAGGAAGATGGCGCCATGCGTCGGCTGGTGACAGTGCTGTCGCTGCGTTGGTATGAACGGGTGATCCGGCGCTATCGGGTGCAGGGAACACAGCGGGGTGTCTGGCACTTTGGCCCGGCCCAGTTGCGCTCCGGCGACATCTTTGGCTTTGACATCCGCCGCCTGATCGACGAGACGCCCAGCACCCTGCTCATCTACCCGCGCCTGGTGCCGGTGACGGCGCTGGGCTTGCCGGCCCGTTACCCGCTGGGCGACCTGCCGACACCCCGCCGGGTGGTGGAAGATCCGCTGCGGCTGATGGGGGTGCGTGAGTATGTCCAGGGCGACAACTTTCGCCACATCCACTGGAAAGCCACGGCGCGCAAACAAGCGTTGCAAACCAAACTCTTTGACCCTTCGTCCAGCCAGCCGCTTGCCTTTTTTCTCAATATCAGCACAGCCGAACAATTTAGCGATGGCTATGATCTGGCGCTGCGCGAATTTGCCATTACGGTGGCGGCGTCGCTGGCGCGTCACTTCTGGTTGGAAAAGAAGCCGGTCGGGCTGTATTGCAATACGTTGATTCCCGGCAGTTTGCAACATATTCGCCTGCGCCCCCGCTATCACCCGGAGCAACTGGAACAACTGCTGGTGGCCCTGGCGCAGATTGACGATGTACGGGGCCGCTGGCCGTTAGAGACATTATTGCAGATGGAAGCCGCCGGTCTGCCCTACGGCGCCACGGTGGTGGTGATCACCCCAATCTTCAATCAACGGCTGGAACAGACGCTGCTCGACCTGCGCCGTCGCGAATACGCCGTCGTGTTGATCACCTTAGGCGAAACCAAGTGGCAACGGCCAACCCCCAATATCCAATACCACCACCTGGACGCCTATCTGGCGACGCCGTCCGAACCGACCGCTTCCGGTTCATATGAAGACGAGGCATGGCATGTCATCGAAAGCATCAATCTGGGTCAGCGATAGCATTCTGGCGCTGCTGCTCACCCTCATGCGCTACGCCTGGCTCTGGCCCTGGTTTGAACTGGTGCGCGCCTTTTTGGCGCCCCAATATCAGGGCGAATTGCTGGCGCGCTGGGAACTGATTGTCACACCGCTGGTCGCCTTTGGCTTGACCCGCTTTGTGGCCGGTGAAACGATCGTCACCGAAACGAACGCCGGGCAGGAGAATGACGCACCGACCTGGCGCAATCGTTTGCTGGTCGCGCTGGTGGGGTTGGTCGGCATTCTGGCAATCCTCTGGTGGCAACTCTATGCGACTCGCTATCCGCTCTGGGATATTGGCTGGCTGCAACAACTGGGCGATGCGTTGATTCACTGGGACATCAACGTTGGCCTGCCGGCGGCGGGCATTGCGATTGGGTTGCTAGTCATGCTTTGGCTTAAGGGGCTGGGCGACGCCGCCCGCGCCATGACCCATGATGATGTGTGGGGGGTATTGCAGACGGGGATTATTGCTCTGGTGCTCTATCTGGCGATCCTCAGCCGCCGCCCGGAGGGCTTGCCGCCCATCCTCTTTCAACAGGTGCTGCTGCTCTTTACCGCCGGCATGGTGGCGCTGGCTTTTTCCAGCCTCAAGATTACAATGGGGTTGGATCGGGCGCTAGGGATGGGGCAACGCCGGGTGGCCGCTACGCCCATGCTCAGTCGCTACTGGTTGATCAGCGTGACGGCAACGGTCGTGATCCTGCTGGGCATTGGTTTGGGCATTGGTGCGCTGGTTGCGCCGGAGCAGTTGGCGCGCTTGCTGGCGGTCATCCAGATGATCGGCAGCGCAATTGGTCGAGTTATCGGTTGGGTTTTGTTGGTGGTGGGCTATGTGCTCTTTCTCATTACCTATTACATTGCCCTGCTTCTTGCGCCGATTCTTCAACGGCTCTTTGCAGCCATTCAAGAGTCGCCCTTGATGGAACTGGCGCGGCTGCCCGAACAACAACTGGAACTGGATCAGGTCTTGGCCGACCCGACCATCATTCCCGACACTTATCGCTGGATCGCGTTGGCACTGGTGGTGGCAACGCTTTTGCTCATCTTTGCCCTGGCCGTGCGGCGCTTGCGCACTGCGCCGGCGGTGCTGGTCGATGAGGTGCGCGAGTCGATTTTGACCACTGATCTTTTGCAGGAACAGTTGGCCGGTTTATGGAACCGCTGGTTTGGGCGACGACCTGGGCAAGCCGATCCCTTTCTGTCATTGAACGGCGAAGAAGAAAGCCGCCGCCGGATTCGGACGGCCTACCAACAGTTGTTGGCGCTCACGGCCAACTTAGGCCAAAGCCGCCAGCCGGGCGCGACGCCCACCGAATATCAAGCCACACTCCAACTGCCGACGGCAGAAACCGCCCAACAACTGGCTGCGCTCACCGCCGCCTATCATCAAGCCCGTTACGCTGCCGATGCCCCCACGGCAGCCCAAGCGGCCAACGCCCAAGCCGCTTGGGAACAGGTGCAAACCCAAATGAAACCAAGCGCACCAGAGACGAATCCGCCCTGATTTGGGCAAGCGCGCCGCTTTACCGCAGAGGCGCAGAGGACGCAAAGATTTTCGCTGTCAATGTAATGTAAGTAATGTAAACTCAGCACCGTAAACAATCAATAGACCGCAATGTAGTCAATATGGCAATTAGACCGACTCTGGACTACGCGACCTCACGACTGCGGACTACTGACAATGGAATAAGGAGGCTTTCTTATGCGTATCGTTGACATCAGCGGCCCCATTGAAGACAACATGTGGGCCTATGGCGACCCGTACCCGGCCCCGCGGATTGAACAGATCCCGCCGCCGGCCTGGCTTGATTATCCGGTCTATTCGCAGACGGTCTCCTTTGCCGTGCAGAGCGGCACCTATCTGGAAACCGCCGCCCACATGGACCCCACCCGAATGCCGATTGACCAATTGCCGCTGGAACGCTGCTACATGATCGACGCCGTGGCGTTGTGGATTCCCAAAGCGGCGAATGAGGCGATCACGGTTGATGATTTGATCCAGGCCGAACAAAGACACGGCGTCATAGTGCGACCGGGGGATGCGCTGCTCGTCGGCACGGGGTGGGACAAGCGATGGTATGCACCCGATTATGTCACCGACCCGCCCTATTTCCTGGCCGGCGCAATTGACTGGATTTTAGATCGGCAAGTCGCGCTGCTGGGGGGCGACACGCCGCGCTATGACAGCCCGCACAATCCCCAAAACTTCTTCCCCAAATTCTTTCAGACTGAGATTTTACTCCTGGCGCCACTGGTCAATATGGATCAGGTGCAGAAGCCACGGGGCAAATTGATTGCGTTGCCGCTGAAGATCAAAGACGCCTGCGCTTCCCCGGTGCGCGCATTGTATATCGAGGAGTAGCGGCTGTGCGGATTCTGATTACCGGCGCGACCGGCTTTATCGGTCGCCACCTGGTGGCGCGGCTGGCGGCGGAGCATGAAGTCTACGCGCTGGTTCGGCGCGTGCCGGCGTCACCGCTGCCTACCGTCCACTACCTTTGCCAGGATCTGGCGGAACCATTGGATCGCACTCAATTGCCCCAACACTTGGATGCCATCATTCATCAAGCGACGGTGATTGATACTGACCGCGTTGACCAGGCGATGCCCTTTCTGGTCAATGTGGTCGGAACGTGGCGCTTACTCGAATATGCGGCGGCAGTCGGGGTGCGCACCTTTGTTCACGCCTCGACCGGCGGCGTCTATGGGTGTAGTCACCAGCCGTTGCGCGAGAGTGACCCGCCCAACCCGCTGGATCTTTACAGCTTGACCAAAGCCCAGGCCGAATTGGCTGTGCAGGCCGCCCCTGGCGCTTTTCACAAAGTTGTGTTACGCTATTTCTTTCCGTATGGCGTTGGTACGCCCAATCCGATTCCCTCCTATGTCCGGCGGGCGGTGCAGGGTGAGCCGATTGAGATTTTGGCGAGTGGCGGCCCGTGGTTTAACCCGCTGCATATCACCGATGCCGTCGAGTTGACGGTGCAAGCGTTGACCCTTGATCAGTCGGTGACAGTCAATATTGCCGGTCAGGAAACAACCACCTTTGCCCAAATTGCCGAAATGGCTGCCCATCACGTTGGCCGGAAAGCCATCTTTCGGCAGATCGCTGATGAAGCAGCCATTCCATATTATCGCGCCAATCTCATCGCTGCCACCGAGCGCATGAATCAACTTTTCTCAAGGCCGACTTGGATTTCCTTACAGCAAGGTATCACCGAATTGGCAATGCATTGCACGAACGCAGCTAGAACAAAACCCGTTTGACGCTCAAGCCGATTGATCATATAATTCAGCACGGCGTGTCGCATGCTACGGGATTCGTGACCGCACAATCACTGTTCATGCTATCACGAATCACACGACCTGAATCCCAAACATAGTGAACACCCCTAAATCGCTGTTCCATCATTTTATTCTTTCGACCATTTTTGAAGGAGAGAATGTTATGTCCGGTCACACCTTTTCACGTCGTCACTTCTTACAGAGTTCAGCCGCAGTGCTGGGCGTAGCGGCGTTGGCGGCTTGTGCGCCGCCGTCTGCGGCCCCCAGTGCCGGTTCCGGTGAAGCGGCCGCGCCGGCGGCAGAAGGGGAAAAGATTCTCTTCTGGAAACCACCGCATAGTGCCAAGGAGGCTGAACTCTGGCCGCCTTTGCTCAAAAAGTTCACCGATGCCAATGCTGGGATTACCATCGATCATCAGGTTGTGCCGTGGGGTAATGTGACTGAACAGTTCACGGCTGCCTTTGCCGGCGGCTCACCGCCGGATGTCTTCTATCTGCCCGATGAGTGGTATCCAAAGTATGTGAGTGATGAGCAGATTGCCGATCTGACCGATAAGATTAGCGGTTGGAAAGACAATTACACCGAGGCCGGCTGGAATGGCGCAACCTATAAGGGGCGCACCTGGGGCGTACCGTTCCTGGGTGTGGCGCAGGGTTGGATCTGTAACTTGAACCTTTTCAAGGAAAAAGGGGTAGGTGTGCCGGCCAATTGGCAAGAGTTCCGCGATGTTGCGAAGGCGTGTACGGATACGGCAGCCGGCACCTATGGCATTGCGCCGATGCAGGACAAGTTCTCAAGCTGGATTCACTATATTCCGCTGCTGGCAAATGGCGGCGCGACCTTTATGAATGAAGATTTGACGAAATTCGCTGCTAACACCGAAGGGGGCGTGGCGATCTTCGAGACCTTTTACGAACAGATCGTGGCCGGCGACCAATCCAGTACGCCCCTGGGCTTTACCAAAGACCAATTTGATGCCGCGGCCCACCAAGGCAAGGTCGGCATGAAATTTGAGGAAACCTCCTACATCAAGGCGGCCTGGCGGACGGAAGCGCCTGATTTGGAACTTGACGCCATTCCCATGCTCAAGCTCACAGATGATGGCAAGAATTCCAGTTGGGCGAATATCGGCTTTATGTTTATGGCCCAACAGTCAGCGGAAAAAGCCGGCGCCTTTAAGTTGATCGAATTCTTGAGTACCGATGAGATTCAGGTTGAATATGTGCAGAAGGGTGTTGATCTGCTGCCGCTCAAGAAAAACATTGCGCCGCTGCCCGACGCTGATCCGCTTGTGACAAAGATGGTTTCCTGGTTGGGTGAAGGCTGGGGTGTCGGCACGACTATCAGCATCCGCTGGCTCGAAGCGAACACGATCATGCAACAGGAAGTCGAGTCCATTATGACCGGCCAAAAGAGTGCTGCTGATGCGCTCAAGTCGGCAGAAGAGTTGATCAACCCGATTCTGGACGGCGAGTAAAAATAAGAGGTGGGGTAAGGCGTGGCTTTGATGCCACGGCCACCCCTTCCTGGAAGAGGCGAGAACAGTTTGCGATAACAAAACGGTAGTTGCCGCTTCCCGGAAGTACCCATGCACCATTGTGCGCCACAGCTAATGAAAACAACAGGGATTTCGCAGATTTCAAAGCTTTATATTGCAAATTAATCTGTATAATCTGCGAAACCCCTGTTGTTTTCAGGGCAGGGGTGACCGAACCTGAATTGCTACCCCCAATGGATAAGGGAGTTATGATGAGCGCTACGTCCACAGTCCACACCACAGCGGGGACGATACCAGCCAGCCACCCACGCCGTCGCGGTTGGCGAAAATTACGCGAATCATTCTTTTGGTATCTCTTGCTCTCACCGAGTTTGCTCATCATCTTTGGTTTTTCGATTGTGCCAATGGTATGGAGCATCTACTACTCCCTTACCAAGGGGGGCATTCTTGGCAAGCATACCTTTGTCGGTCTGCAAAACTATATCAAAGCGGCACAGCATCCTATCTTCCTGTTAACCTTAGAAAACACGGCCCTGTATGCGCTGCTGACGATTCCGATTGTGATTGTCCTCGCTTTGATTGTTGCGCTTATTATTCTGCAACTGCCGCGTCTGCAAGGGTTCTTTCGCAGCACAGTCTATTTCCCGCTGATTATTCCCATCGTGATTGCGGCTAATATTTGGGCCTACATTGTCAGTCGTGACTTTGGGCCGCTGAATGCCTTCCTCGGCTGGTTTGGTATTGAACGAATCGATTGGCTAGGCAGCCCGTTTTGGGCCATTCCGGCCATTGTCATGATGGAGATCTGGCGTGGCTTTGGTTTCTATGTCATTATTCTGTTTGCGGCCTTGCAATCCATCCCCAAAGAACTCTATGAAGCGGCGCGTATTGACGGCGCGCGCAGTCTCCGCTTGCTTTGGAGCATTACAATCCCCTTGTTACGCCCTGCCCTCGGTTTTTGTTTTATCATGGCAACCATCTTTAATTTTCAACTCTTCGACCCCATTTATGTTTTGACGCTGGGCGGACCTGCCTGGTCAACCTCGACGGTAAGCTGGTATGTCTATCAACAGGCGTTTGAAGCAGATAATCTCGGTTTCGCCAGCACAATGGGTGTTGTCCTGTTATTAATTATTTTGGTGCTGTCACTGATTCAGTTGCGGTTTTTCCGTAGCGATATTGAATATTAGATCAGCAAACAGCAGGCAAGGAGCATTTTGATGTCGACTACTTTCACAAGGGTGCAAGCTAAATGGGGCGCTTATCTCTGGCAGGCTTTCTGTTATCTCTTGATGATCTTGATCTCCATTGCGACAGTTGTCCCTTTTCTTTTTATGTTCTCGACATCACTCACCCAGTCGTTTACCATGATGACCTACCCGCCAACCTTGTGGCCGGATAACCCATCCCTGAGCAACTATTGGGAGATTATTTTTAATTTCCAAAATGGTCTTTTTCCCCGTTGGTTCTTCAATACCCTATTTACCACCTTGATCATTACGGTTGGCAGTCTGCTCTTAAATACATTGGCTGGTTATATCTTTGCGAAGAAAGAATTTTACGGCAAGCATTTTCTCTTTTCGTTGATGTTGGCAACAATGATGGTGCCAGGCGCCGTCACGCTGATTCCCGCCTTTTTGATGATCAACTATTTGAAACTTTTTAATACTTACTGGGCATTGATTTTACCGGCGTTGGCCTCACCTTTCGGCATTTTTATGATGCGTCAATTTATCTCCAGCTTGCCATCCGAACTGATTGAAGTCTCAAAAATTGACGGCGCCAGCGAGCTACGCATCTTTTGGTCGATCATTATTCCGCTATCGCTACCCGGCATGGCTGCCCTTGGCATTTTCACTGTGATTAACGCCTGGAATTCCTTTCTTTGGCCGCTGGTGGTCTTGCGCGCCAACACCATGCGCACGCTCGTCGTGGGGCTGGCGACTGTCCAGAGTGAATATCACCCTGAATATGGGTTAATTATGGCTGGTTCAGTGCTAACCGTACTCCCCCTACTCGTACTTTACATTCTCTTCCAACCTTATTTCGTCGAAGGGCTGCGCATGGGCTATGGGAAGTGATAGCTTTACCCATAAAAAGGAGGCTAGCCGTTTATGCCGCTACTTGATCATTTCCACCCGCCGTTAAAAGATGAGGTCGGTTGGCATTCCTTTCATCATGCGTGGTGTACGTACATTGCAGGTGTATTAAATCGAATATTGCCGGATCATTATCGTGCTACCCCTCATGTTCAATACGGGATTGAAGTGGATGTTGCGGCTTTAGAGGTCAGGACGCCGACGAAGTCCCCGAAAAGCCTGCGTGAGGTTGCTACCGTACCCTATACAACATTGTCCACCGCGCCAACCAATGGTCACACAGAACCGCCTAGCTGGCGACCGCCGCCGCCAACCCAACTGCTCCCCTTTTCCTTGCTGACGGAGAGCGTTGAGGTATTAATTCATAACAGTATGACGATTCCCACATTGGTGGGCGCGGTGGAATTAGTGAGTGAAGCCAACAAAGATCGACCAGCAGAGCGCGCCGCCTTTGTCACAAAATGTGAATCCTATCTGCGCCAGGGCGTTGGACTGGTGATTGTCGATGTCGTGACCAGTCGACGGGCGAACTTACACCAGGAATTGCTAAACCGTCTAGGTCAAGCGCCATCAACGGAAAAGCAACCACCTTTATACACGACGGCTTACCGACCCTTTCAACAGGACGAAGCGATCTCGTTGGCAATTTGGCAGGAAGCGCTAACCCTAGACGAACCTTTGCCGACCATGCCACTTTGGTTGCGGCGAGAATTTTGCGCGCCGCTGAATCTGGAAGCAACTTACGTCGAAACCTGTCAATCACTGCGGATTCCTATGGATAGGACTGAAGCAGCAAACAGGAAAGAGTAAATCACATGAACACATCTGTACCTGAACCGATTTTAGCCGAAATGGTCGACTACTACCGCGCCCGCGCCCCCGAATATGATGAATGGTGGCAACGCCGGGGGCGTTATGATCGCGGCCCGGAACACAATGCGCTCTGGTTTGCCGAGATCGAGGAGGTGCTGGCGGACTTTGATGCTTTGCAGATGACCGGCGACGTATTGGAACTGGCCCCCGGCACCGGCAACTGGACGCAGCGACTGCTCGCCACCGCCAACGCGATTACCGCCGTCGATGCTTCGCTGGAGATGATCGCCCTCAACCAGGCGCGGGTGCAAAGTGAGCGCGTCACCTACGTCCTCGCCGATCTCTTTACCTGGCAGCCGGATCGCCAATATGACGCCATCTGCTTTGGTTTCTGGCTCTCCCATGTGCCGCTGGAACGGATGGATGATTTCTGGCGCACCGTCGCCAAGGCGCTGCGACCCGGCGGCAAAGTTTTCTTTGTGGACAACCTGCGGGAATCGACCACCACCTCGGTCGATCAACACCTGCCGCCGGTGGGTTCACAGCTCATGACGCGCAAGCTCAATGACGGGCGCACTTTCCAAATTGTCAAAAACTATTTCAATCCGTTGGCGTTGGAAGCGCAATGTCGTGCGGCCGGTCTACAACTAACAGTGAAAACAACGACCAACTACTTTATCTACGGATTGGGTCAGCGGTAAACCATGACAACAACCCAAAGTGACCAAACCCTCGCCCTCCACGGCGGCCCGCCGGCCTTTCCCGGCATGGTGGGGCGCCCGGAACCGAAAATCGGCGTCGAAGAATTTATGTCAGTGGCCGAACGGTTTGGGTTCTCCCAAACAACCCTCAACCGTATCCGGCAAGTCGTGGCAGCAGAAGCTTGGGGCAACGGGCCGAATCTAGCCCGCTATGCCACAGCCTATCCACCCCAGACCAAAGGGGGCGCCTTTGAAACGCTGGCGTGCGAACGTTTTGGCGTAAAGTACGCCTTAGGCGTCAGTTCCGGCACCGCCGCGCTCCATTGCGCCTTTATCGCCGCCGGCATCGGGCCGGGAACCGAAGTGATCGTCCCGGCCATCGGCTTTTACGCTACTGCCGGCATGGTGGTTGCTGCCAAAGGAGTGCCGATCTTCTGTGATGTGGACGAATCGCTGGGCATCGACCCGACCAAGATCGAACAACTGATTACCCCACGCACCGTTGCCATTGCGCCCACCCACGTCATGGGTAGCGTCTGTGATATGGCGCCGATCATGGCGATTGCGCGCAAGTACAATCTCAAAGTGATTGAAGATTGCGCGCAGTCACCGGGCGGCAAGGTCGGCGGGCGCGATGTCGGCACTTGGGGCGACATCGGTTGCTTTAGCATCTCCGCCTACAAGATTATCGGCGGCGGTGAAGGCGGCCTGGTCATCACCAATGATCAACGGCTCTGGGAACGGGCCAACCAATTTGCCGAAGCGGGCGGCCTTTGGCGACCGGATCGCTTTGCCCCGCCCCGCTACGAGGGTGAGTTGTTCAACGGCGTCAACTATCGCATGTCCGAACTGGAAGCAGCCGTCGATGTAGTGCAGTTGGGCAAATTAGACGCCATTGTCAGCCGCTTTCATGCGGTGAAGATGCGAATTCTGCAACAATTAAACCCCTTCCGTGAAATCACGCCGCAGAAGCTCAATGACGTTGCCGGCGAAATTGGGTATTTACTCCGTTTCTTCCCCGAAAACTATGCGTTGGGCGAAACGATTGTCAAGGCGCTCAACGCTGAAGGCATCCGCTGTGGGATGCGCGGCGAAAAACCGCGACCCGACTGGCACATCTACGCCGATATGTTCCCGATTACGCTCAAGAGCGGCACCATGCCGACCGATCAGCCCTTTGCCCAACCCATCTATCAAGCGCGTGATGGTCATGTTGAATATCACAAAGGTCAATGTCCGGTGGCGGATGATCTCTACAATCGCAACATTTCGATTGGGTTGAACCAGTGGTATGCGCCGGGGGATTGTGACAACATCGCCGCCGGTATCAACAAAGTCTTGGCGGCCTACTGCACAGCAGACGCCAACGCCACGCCCTGGTGCTGATAACAAAAGCCAACCCCTCCCTACCCCTCCCCAGCTTGGGGAGGGAACCAACTGTCCCCTCCCCAAGCTGGGGAGGGGTAGGGAGGGGTTTAGTTTTCTAGGCAATGAGTAAACGATGACCCGCTATATTGCTGCCTATGACACCGAAAAGGCGCACGATTGTCTGGCCGCCTGCCTTCAGATTCGCGCCGTCCATGAACAATTTAATTTTCCCGGCACTTTCTTTATTGTCGGCAAACGGCTTGCGGAAGAGGGTGCTGAGTATCGAGCCGTACTGGGCGATGTACCCGAATTTGAAATCGCCTCCCACACCTATTCACACAAGATGCTCCGCGACCACCCCTTCTGCGGTCCCGCGCCCGAACAAGTCACTCGCCTACAGGAAATCCGTGACGGTAAAGCGTGGATCGAACAAACCTTTCAACGCGAGTGCGTCGGACTGCGCCCTGGCTGCGGCTTTACCGAAGGTTTGCGTGGCGACTCCTGGTTGACCGGCGCCGTCGCCGACGCCGGGTTTCGCTATGTCAGTTCGGTGCTCTGGGGGCCGGATTATACCGTACCGGCGCTGTTGGAGCCGCCCTATACCTACGCCGCCGAAGGTCGCCCGGAGTTGTGGGAACTACCGGGGCATGGCTGGCACGAAAACCTGCTCAAGGCCCACAACCTGACGGTGCAGGCGCGCCGGATCGTCGCCTGGCCGTCGCCCTTCCCCGAAGCCGTGCCGCTCCGCCCGATCAAGACGCCGGAGGAGGAATTTGCTGTCAACCGGCTCTTTATTGATCGTGCCGTCGAACTCGGTTTACCCTATATTTCCCTCATCTGGCACCCCTGGTCGCTGGCCCGCTTTGACCCGGCGATGACCATGTTAAAATTAACCTTTGCCTATATCCGGGAACTGGGCCTGGAAGCAACTACTTACGCAGCAGAATGGCAACGGCTGGCTAATAATTAATGAAGAACAAGTAATGATTAACTGTTAATGGCTTCCCGCAGAGATTACAATAAATTTATTATGGCAAAACAAAAAAAACTATCGCTGATCATCGGCAACGCGTTATTAAAATGGATGTTACGTTCACCTTGGCATGGAGTCGCCAGCAATGAAATTATGCTGATCACGGTCACAGGGCGCAAGACGGGGAAACAATATACGACGCCGGTCAACTATGTGCGCGACGGGGATGTCCTCTCGGTGCTGAGCCATGCTCATCGCACCTGGTGGCGGAACTTGCGCGGTGGCGCGCCAGTGAAAATTGTCTTGCGTGGCAAAACGATTGAAACCTTTGCCCAAGCCTACGAAGACCCAACGGATGTCTGCGAACTGTTTGCCCAACATCTGCAAGTCGCGCCCAAGTTTGCGACCATCTTCAATGTGGAACTGGATGCCGAAGGCCAGCCTGTGCCAGCTTCGCTGGAAGCGGCGGCTACTGGGAAGGTAATGATCGAAGTTGAGTTGCCAGAGGAGGAAGAGAAACCTTAGGCGTAACGAGGAGTTCGCACGCCCACGTACGAACTCCTCGTTACGCGCGATTCAAATGATTTGTCTATTAGTGTTCTGACAATTCGCACATGTGCCATAAAATTCCAGCAGATGGCTCTGGATCTGAAAACCGAAGCGGTCAGAGAGATCGCGCATCATGTCGCCGGCCATGCACTGGTCAAAGTCGATGACAATGCCGCAGGTGGAACAGACCAGATGGTGGTGGCCGCCTTCAGCGCGAATGTAGGTTGGGCCATGTTCACCGACGTAGATGGGGCGTACAATGTTAAGCTGGGTGAGCAGTTCGAGCGTGCGATAGATCGTGGCGCGACCGATGGCCGGGTGAATGCTCTGGGCGCGGCGTAAAATCTGCGCCGGGTCGAGATGTTCGCCCTCCTGCTCGATCACTTCTAACACCGCCAGGCGCGGCGGGGTAATTTTGTAGCCGGCAGCGCGTAGCCGCGCGATAAATGAAGTGGCTTTGCTCATAGCCCCAGTTTACACCAGCTTAGACAATTTTACAACAACCGCTGTCCCGCTCGTAGCCGCACCCAACGGGTGCGGCTACGAGCGGGCTTAATAGTTATTAGGAGGAAACCATGAACTATGTCAATTTTGGCGCGGCCGGCGTCAAGGTCAGCCCCTTAGCACTCGGCTTAGGCTTACGTGGACAGGGTGACGCTGCTGCGGCCCAACGCATGATCGAATATGCGATTGACCAGGGCGTTAACTTGATGGACTGCGCTAACATCTACGGCACGATGGATGATCGTGCGCACGTTGGACAATCAGAAATTGTCTTGGGACGCGCCTTGAAAGGTAAGCGCGACGATGTTGTCATCACTTCTAAAGTAGCCAGTGCAATGGGCAAAGGGCCAAATGACGGCGGTCTGTCCCGTCTGCACATCATGCGCGAGGTGGAAAATTCACTCAAACGGCTCGACACCGATCACATTGATGTCTATCTGGTGCATGTTTATGACCCAACCGTTCCCCAGGAAGAGACGATCCGCGCGCTGGATGATCTCGTGCGCAGCGGCAAGGTGCGCTATATCGGTTGTTGTAACTATGCAGCCTGGCAAGTCTGTCGCGCCCTGTGGATTGCTGACAGCATCAACGCAACGCCCTTTATGTGTGTACAAAATCCCTACAGCCTGCTCAACCGCCGGGTCGAGCAAGAGATGTTTGGTCTGGTGCGTGAACTCAAGTTGGGCTATATGGCCTACAGTCCACTGGCCGTAGGGCTATTGAGCGGCGCCTACAAGCCCGGTCAACCCGCACCTGCCGGTTCGCTCTGGGCGACGCGGCGCAAGGATTGGTTCGCCAAAGCGATGGCCGGCGATGTGGGCGAAGTGATCAACACGGTGCATCGCCTGGCCGGTGAACTGGGCAAGACGCCGGCCCAACTCGCCATCGCCTGGGCGCTTTCCCACCCCGAAGTCACCGTCGCCATCAGCGGCGCTGATACCGTCGAACAATTCAACGATGTACTGGGGGGTGTCGGTTGGACGCTCGACCCGGAAGTACGCCAACAGTTGGATGATGTTTCGGCTTCCTTAACGATGATTTTGGACTAATGATGGGCTGCGGCATCTGCAAAATTTCGGTTGACAGACAATCGAAAATGCGATACTATAAACAATATGTCGCCATGAATTAATCAGGTGGCGTCGTTTTTGCCGTACCAGGCCAGTCAGTTTATAGGATCATATCCATGTTGGGTCAAGCGGAACTCGTGCAGGTACGAGAATACGTCATTAAAATCTTGCCGGAACTGCTGCGCACAGAACCGGAAATCGGTACAACGATTGAAGGAATTCTGGCGCAACATTTTCCGCGCCGTGATGAACTGGCGCGTATGTTAGACGAAGTACGCGACTTTCGTAGCGAAACAAATCAACATTTCGAGCAAATCGATGGTCGCTTTGAGCAGGTCGACGGTCGCTTTGAGCAGGTCGACGGTCGCTTTGAGCAGGTCGACGATCGCTTTGAGCAAATCGACGATCGCTTTGAGCAAATCGACGGTCGCTTTGAGCAAATCGACGGTCGCTTTGAGCAAATCGACGGTCGCTTTGAGCAAATCGACGGTCGCTTTGAGCAGGTCGATAGCCGGCTCGATCAGGTTGATAAACGGTTTGACAATATTGATCGATCTTTGTTATTGCTAAAGCGTGAACAAATCCAGTTAAAATCTGGTCAGGAATCCATGCGTAAACAGATGGAAGGCATGGAAGCTTGGGTAAGTTTTATCAATGGTATTGTTCGTAACGAGAAAGGTAGCTCTTTAGAAGACGTTGCCGCGGCGGCCCTACGGTATAAACTGCAAAACCCAGATATTGTGGCGGAAAATGTTCGCTTACGTCAAAAGCTGGTTGATTACGAAGGCGTTGTTTTTCCCAAAGGCTTTGTAACGGAAGTTGATATTGTTGCAGAGAACGGTGATTTGCTTGTCTTTGAAGTAAAATCGACGGGTCGTGTCAGCGACGTCAGCATGTTTGCACTCAAAGTCAACCTTGTACGCAGCCAGAATCCGTATAAGCGAGTACACGGTCTCTTCATTGCGCCGGCAGCTTCCGTAGAAATTCAGGAAGAATGCGCTACCTATGGCCTCCAATTGCTAAAATAAAGGCAAAGGGCTTACGCATAATAGGCTCAATCCGGTTGTCGCCGGCAGCTTTGTGTAGGCCCTTCTTCTGTCTCAACCTCTCTTACAGCAAATAAAGCTAAACAGCAATTACCCAAGTTTGTCTATCTTATCCCAATTGTGATAAACTATGCGAGTTATCATTTTGATGAGTGAGCCTGTCTGCATCTAGATGCAGACATTTTTCTCTCTATCACTTTTCTAGAAAATTTTTACAGCTATTTCCTGCCTTTTTGTCCGAGCGCGTTTGCGCCGATAAGATGGGTGGCGGCTGTTGTAAGTCAATTGTGAAAATCATCTGGTGAAAACCATCTATTCGTTGAATAGATTTCTGAATACTGTGTCAGTAAATTTGACTTTGTGAAATTTGGTTAAGATAGGAATTCCATCATGACGAACGCACTCATGGCTTCACTCCAGCCGGAATTGCCGGCGGACTTCCCGGAGATTGATCCCGGCGACACGGTACGCGTCCATCAACGCATTGTTGAAGGGCGCAACGAACGCATTCAGGTCTTCCAGGGCATTGTCATCGCAATGCGCGGCGGCAAGACAACCGGCGCCACCTACACTGTCCGCCGCACCGGTTCTCACGGCGTTGGCGTCGAACGCACCTTCCCGCTCTTTAGCAAGAGCGTTGAAAAGGTGGAAGTGTTACGCAAGGCCAAAGTCCGCCGTGCCCAGCTCTACTACCTGCGTGATCGCCAGGGCAAGGCGTCCCGCTTGCGGGAGAAGCGCTTCCTCAAGGTCTAGGTTCGCTTCTTTGCTTTTGGTTTTTGCATCCTGAGGAGGCACTGACAGCAACGTCAGTGCCTTTTTGTTGTACCTACACCGCTCCCAGCCAGTCACGGACCGGCTGGGAGCGGTGTAGGTAGTCACTTTTTCTTATGGCCGACCACACACTCATTTTCCCAACCCTGCAACAAGAAAAACGGCTCTGGCAGATGGGCTACCAGCGCATTGCCGGCCTTGACGAAGCGGGGCGCGGCGCGTTGGCGGGGCCGGTCGTGGCGGCGGCGGTTATTGTTCCTGCGCAGATGGAACAACAAGGCGTATGGTCACAAGTAGCGGACAGCAAGTTACTGACCCCTACCGTCCGCACTCGACTGGCCGAAGAGATTCGGGCCGAAGCGCTGGCCTGGGGTATTGGCGCGGCGGCGGCCCTGACCATTGACCAGATTGGCATTGCGGCCGCCACCCGTCAGGCAATGGCGCAAGCGGTGGCGGCCTTGGCGGTCAAACCCGATTACTTGCTCATTGATTGGGTCAAGTTGTCACAGGTTAACCTGCCGCAAGAGAGCTTTACGAAAGCTGACCGTCACATTGTCTCCGTCGCCGCCGCCTCGATCCTTGCCAAAGTCTACCGTGATCAACTCCTGATCGAGTTGCAGAGTAGCTATCCGACCTATGGCTTTGCCCGTCACAAAGGCTATGGTACGGCGGAACACTTGGCGGCCTTGACGTGTCATGGCCCCTGTGCGGAACATCGCCACACCTTTGCGCCCATTGCTCAAACCGTCACGCTCTTTGATCCACCGGGGGCCGGGGTTACTTCATGAGTTCACCAACGAAACGCCCTGCCGGCAGCCAACGGCGGCAATTGGGCAACACCGGCGAAACGCTGGCTTTGCAAACCTTAACTGCCGCCGGTTTAACCATTCTTGACCGGAATTGGCGTTGCGCCGCTGGTGAATTGGATATTGTTGCTCAGGAGACGGCGCCTGATTTTGTCAGCGGCAATCCGCGGGCAACCTGGCTCGTGTTGGTCGAGGTGCGCACCCGGCGTGGTGAGGCGTTTGGCACCGCACGCCAGGCGATTACACCCCGCAAAGCCGCCAAATTACGCGAAGTGGCCGAACATTATGTGCAAGCGCATAGCTGGGCCGGCCCCTGGCGCATCGATTTTGTGGCGGTGCAAATGGATGGCAGCGGACGGTTGCTGGCGGTTGAGCATGTGCGCCATGCAGTGACAGGATAATCTTGATGGATAGTACACCTGTACTTGCCCAACCCTCTACCCCGCCGTTGCCGCCTGTTATTGTACTCCTGGGGCCGACCGCCGTGGGAAAGACGGAACTGAGCCTCGGTCTTTGCGAACACTTTCGCGGCGAAGTGGTCGGCGCTGACAGCCGGCAGATCTACCGGGGCATGGACATCGGCACGGCCAAACCAACCGCTGCGGAACTGGCGCGCGTTCCCCATCACCTGATCGACATTTGCGACCCGGACGACCCCTTTTCCCTGGCAAATTACCAGGAACGGGCCTACGCCACCATTGACGCCATTCATGCACGGGGCAATGTCCCTTTTTTAGTGGGCGGCACGGCCCTCTATATTCGGGCTGTTGTCGATGGTTTGCGTATTCCCGAAGCGCCGCCCAATCCCGAAGTGCGGGCAGAGTTGGAGGCATTTCTCGCCGCTGAGGGACGTGTAGCGCTCTTTCAACGGCTGCAAGCGCTTGACCCAGCCACCGCCGCGGTGATCGATGGCCAAAACCCAAGACGAGTGTTGCGGGCGCTGGAAATTTTCCTGACCACCGGCAAGGCGAAAGTAGAGCTGGAAGGAACGCAGCCGCCGCTGTATCGCTTCCTGCTGCTGGGGCTGGAGCGACCGCGTGACCAACTCTATGCACGCATTGATCGGCGTGTTGACCAGATGATCGAACAGGGCTTGATTGCAGAGACCCAGCGGCTGCTGGCCGCCGGCTATCGACCGCCGCTGCCGGCCATCACCAGTCTGGGCTATCGCGAGATCATCGCCTACCTGGAAAATGAACTGCCACTGCCGATTGCCATTGAGAAGATCAAAACCGAAACCCATCGCTATGTCCGCCACCAATCCACCTGGTTTCGGAAAATGCCCAATATTGTCTGGTTTACACTCGACGAAAGTGCACCCCAAACCATAGCCGAGCGGATTTACGCTCACGTTGCTGCGTTCTTGGCTGTGGTATAGTAAAAGGATAATCTATTGCGTTTATATACTAGATATTCGGTATTTGCTGATAAATTGTGTATTGTCTTCTATCCAATGCGAACGTTCGCCGATAAGAATGTAGTGCAGCACGCTTAAGCCCATAACTGGTTGGCCGCATTCAAATCATAGCGTAGCGGAACAGCACAATTTTTTGCACATTGCATAGACTTACTAAAAGGTCTATAATCCGTTAAGCATCATAAAACGAAGCACTAGCAAAGGGGCGGAAGCCGGCAATCATCAAACCGAGAACAGGCGCGAAGCGGCCTCTTTCAGAGGCAAAGGGCAGGTACAGCGTCATCATTTATCGATTATTGGATGGCGCTGGCGATGAGATTGCCTGAGCAGATGGGGTTGGTTTAAAGGAACTTATTATGACTCTTCATTCCGATATTGATAGGTTGGACACAGCGGTTGATCCGGCAGTGGTGACCACAATTACGCCATCAAACCGGGCGCTTACCGGCGTCAATGGGCTTAGCAATGGCGCCGCCAATCGTCTGCCCTTGCCCACCAGAGCGCCGCTCGACGCCGATAGTCCGCCACCCAATCAGCCGTTGGAGCCGGTTGCCGTTGCCCTGCAAAAGTTACCACCGCTGCCGCTGGCCGACCAGAGCGGCCCCATCCAGATTGAACCCAGTAAAGAAGAGCAACAAGCCTTTGACCAACTCTTTCAAGCGCTCCCCCCCAACTTTACGCGCAAAGAGTATGAGTTGCTCTTGCGCGCCTACAAGGTCGCCAGCTACGCCCATCGCAACCAACAACGCGAGAGCGGCGAACCCTATATGCTCCACCCCATTGCCGTGACCAAAATCCTGATCGACATGCACATGGACGCCAGTACCTTGGCCGCCGGTCTGCTCCATGATGTGGCCGAAGATTCGGAATTCTCCATTGAGTATATCCAGGAACAATTTGGGCCGGTTATCAGCATGTTGGTCGACGGCGTGACCAAACTGAAACGGATCAACGAACTGGGCAACACCCGCTCCGCAATGTCGGACAGCAAAGCTGAATCGTTGCGCAAGATGTTTTTGGCCATGGTTGAGGACATCCGCGTGGTATTGATCAAACTGGCTGACCGGTTGCACAATATGCGCACGCTCAGCACGCAAAAGGATTTCAAGCGGCGGCGCATTGCTCGTGAAACGCTGGAGATCTTTGCGCCCCTTGCCAACCGTCTGGGGATCTGGAAGATCAAATCAGAGTTGGAAGATTTAAGTTTCCGCTATTTGGAGCCGGCCAGCTACCGCGACATTGCCAAAGCGATCCAGCAAAAGCAGGATGAACGGGATAAGTGGGTTATTCGCATCAAGGCCGAGTTGGAACGGGAACTGGCCAAAGCCGGCATTCCCGCCGAAGTGAGCGCCCGCACCAAACATATCTACAGCATCTGGCGCAAGATGAAGCGCAAAGAGGTCAGCTTCGACCAGATTTATGATGTCTATGGCTTTCGCGTCATTGTCGAGAACGAGGCGCACTGCTACTTTGCATTGGGAATTGTCCACAGTCTCTGGCACCCCATCCCCGGCGAGTTTGATGACTATATCGCCAATCCTAAAAACAACATGTACCGCAGCCTGCATACTGCCGTTCTCAGCAAACGCAGCGGGCGCCCAATGGAGGTGCAGATCCGCACCCATGAGATGCACCAGGTGGCTGAGTATGGCATTGCCGCTCACTGGCAATACAAAGAGCAGGCCAAGCATGACGCCGATTTCCAGCGCAAGGTGGCCTGGATTCGCCAGTTGATGGAATGGCGCCAGGAAGTGACCGACGCCGACGAGTTTATGGACAGCATGAAGACCGATGTCTTCAAAGATCGGGTCTTTGTCTTTACGCCGCAGGGGGATGTGGTTGATCTACCCGCCGGCGCCACGCCGATTGACTTTGCCTATGCCATTCACACCGAATTGGGCAACCGCTGCCGGGGCGCTAATGTCAATGGCCGTCTGGTGCCGCTCGATTACAAGCTCAAGAATGGCGACCAGGTGGTGGTGATCGCGGCCAAACGGGGTGGTCCTAGCCGTGACTGGTTGAACCCCGATCTCGAATATGTCGCCACCCAGCGCGCCCGCAGCAAAATCCGCACCTGGCTGCGCAAACAGGGTCGCGAAGAGAATGTCCAGCGCGGCAAGCAGATGTTGGAAAAAGAGATGCGCCGCCTCTCCGTCAACTTGACGGCTGAAGCGATAGCCAAACTCTTTAATCATGACAAGCCCGAAGACTTTTATGCCGCTGTTGGTTACGGTGACATCAATTCCCAGCAGATCGCCCAGGCCATCTTCAACCATGAGCGGCGGGAACAGGAACGATTGGCCGCGCTCAACGGCACCTTGATTCAAGCCCGTGTCGCGCGCAGCAGCACCGCCAAACTGGGGGATGGCTTGATGGTGCAAGGGGTGGAAGGGCTATTGACCCAACTCGGTCGCTGTTGCACCCCTGTGCCGGGTGACCCAATCATCGGTTATGTGACCAAAGGACGGGGCGTCACCATCCATCGCACCGACTGTCCCAATGTGGCGACTTGTGTGCGCCGTGGCCAAAACCATCGCCTGATCGACGTGCAGTGGACCACCGGCGGCCAGGAGACCTACCCGGTTAAAATCCAGATCAGCGCCTATGATCGCGCCGGTCTTATGCGCGATGTCGCCAGTCTGGTGGCTGATGAACATATCAACATGCTAAGCGTTGAAGCGTTGACCGGTCAGAAAGACAACCTGGCGCTCATCAACGCCACGTTGGAAATTGAGGATGTGGCGCAACTGATGCGCATTCTGACAAAGATTGACCGCTTACCCAATATTGTTGATGTGCGGCGGACGTTGAGTTAGCCGGCGCCGCACATCCCCGTGCCACACATTGAGTAAGGCTTCCAGCCCCCAGACGCCGTTACTCAATGCCGCCCAACTCCGCCGGATTGCCTCTTACGCCACCCTTCTAGCCTTACGGCGCATCGCCCGTGTTTTCCACAGTAGTGCGGAAAAAGGTGGCGATCAGCCCGTTGACCAATTGCCCATTCTCGGCAGCGCTCAGTTCGGCTTCAGGATGGAGAATGAGATAA
>QWII01000119.1 GCA_021405325.1 Caldilinea sp. CFX5
CGTTCAGCGGCGGCGGCGGCTCCGACACCCTCTACTACGACACCGGCCTCGACCCGGCCGGAGTCACGATCGAGACGCAGATCGGAGACGGCGATCCGCCGCCGCCACCGCCGCCACCTCCGCCTCCGCCTCCGCCTCCGCCGACGGGGTGCGCGTACGACGCTCCCTCACGGACGGTCTCCGCGGCTCTCGCGGGCAGCGAGGGAACGCTCACGGCCGCCGGCGGCGTGATCGCCTTCGACGGCGCAGCCTGCGGAGCCGCGACGACCGCGAACACGGACACGATCGTCGTCACCGGCCAGGCCGGGACGGCGGAGCGGCTCGTCCTCGACCAGTCCGGCGGCGCGTTCGCGCCCGGCTTCACCGCCGAGACCGGGACCGCCGAGATCGAGATCCAGGCCTCGCTCGGAGACGGCACCGACCGGATCCTCGTCATCGGCACGGCGGGGGATGACACGATCGCCGCCGGCCTCGGAGGCATCGCCCTGAACGGCGACGACGACGTCGACGTCACGCTCGCTCAGCAGCCCGCGGAGGTCGAGCTGCGCGGCGGCGGGGGCCAGAACACGCTCACGGGCGCCGGCGGCTTCGGTGCGGGCGGATCGTTCACCAGCCCGGTCGTGCTCGTCGCCGGGGACCTCGGCGACACGCTTCGCGGCGGCACGACCGACGACACGATCACCGGCGGCGCCGGCCCAGACGATGTCGACGCCGGACGTGGCAACGACGTGATCGACGGCGGCGCCGGCGACGATTCGCTGACCGGCGGCGGTGGCAACGACGAGATCACCGGCGGGCCGGGCGCTGACGTCTTCGCCGGCGGGTTCGGCGCGGACGCCCTGCGAGCCGACGACGACGAGGCCGACGCGTCGTTCAACGGCAACGGCGGCTCGGACACGCTCTACTTCGACACCGGCCTCGACTATAAAGCGCCCGATCCTACGCTGCCCAAGGCCACCGTCCATTATGATCCAATGGCGCGGACGGTGCGCACCGTCAACCCGGACGGGACCTTCAACAGCATCCAGTATGGGCCGCTGACGCAGATGATCTTTGACGAAGAGGACAATACACCCGGCTCGCCCTATCACAACACGCCCACCACCTTCACCTTTGACGGACCGGAGCGGCTGTTGCGTACAGAAGAAGTAAACATTGTCAACGGTCAAGTGGAACGGTACACAACGCACTATGAGTACGACCGGTTGGGCAACCTGGTCAAGCTGACCGACGCCCAGGGCAATGTCAAAACCATGACCTACGATGCCTTGGGACGCAAACTACATATGGTCGATCCTGACAAGGGTGAGATGAGCTACAGCTATGACGACGCCGGCAACCTGCTTGTCACTCGTGATGCGCTGGGTCAGGAGATCCGCCGCCGCTATGACGCCGCCCACCGTCTGCGCGAGGAACGCTGGGTCTACAATAATGGGCAGAATGAGGTGGTCAACGCCCGCTATCACTACGACGGCGACTTGTCACCGCTCTACCCGGCTGCCCAAAACACACTGGGCCAAACCGCCTACATTGAAGATCAGGCCGGCAGCGTCCACTTCTCCTACGACCCGCGCGGCAATGTCATCGGCAGCGTGCGCCGTTTCAAAGAGGAGAATCTGGCGTTGGTGACGCGCCTGCGCTATGACAGCATGGATCGCCTGGTCGCCGCCACCTTCCCCGATGGTTCGACGGTGGACTATCAGTACAATGAGCGCGGGCTGCTGGCGCGCATTCCCGGCTTTGTCGAGCAGATCAGCTATCTACCCACCGAACAGCGCAGCACGATTCGCTACAGCAACGGCGCGACGACCAATTATGAATACGACGCCCGGTTGCGGGTGAAGCGGTTACAGACCGTCAACGGGAATAACGTGTTGCAAGACTTGACTTATACCCTGGACAATGTGAGCAACGTGCGCGCGATCACCGACGCGCGGCCAGGGCGCACAGCGCAAAACGACCAGACGCAGGGCTTTGTCTACGATGCGCTCTATCGTATGCTCCACAGTGAGGGAACCTATGGGGCAATTGACTATGGCTACGACAGTATCGGCAACATGGTACAACGCACCAGCGGTGGTTCGGCAGGCGTTCGACTGAACTCAGCCGAAGGCTCACCAGTCGATGCCCGTTTGAACGCCGGCGCCATGCGCTATGGCGAAAATGGCGCCGGTCCGCACGCCCTTACATCGGCCAGCGGTGAAAGCTGGCTCTACGATGCCAACGGCAATCTGCGTCAGAAGGGGCAGAGCCGCTATCAGTGGGATGCCCGCAACCAACTGATAGCGGTAGAGGATGGCAGCCTGAACGCGACCTTTGTCTACGACGTTGACGGACAGCGCGTCAAGCAAACTGTGCGTCAGGGCAATGTCGTCACGACGACACTCTACGCCGGTCAGTATGCCGAAATTCGCGGCAATGCGTTGATTTTCTATGTCTTCGATGACCAGAGCCGAGTGGCGCAGGTGGCGCAGCCATTGGATCGTAGCCGCTTGCTACAGGGCTTCGGCGACCCGGCGACCGCCACACTACTTATGGGTGAGCGCCACTGGTATGTGGCCGATCATCTGGGTGGGACAAGTTTGCTGCTAGATGCCAATGGCAGCGTCGCTTCGGAAGTCGTCTACTATCCCTTTGGTCTGACGCGCTATGAACAAAACGGCGGCCAGGTGCATTACCGCTTCACCGGCAAAGAGCAGGATGCCAGCGGGTTAATGTACTACAACGCCCGCTACTATGAGCCGGTGATGGGGCGCTTTATCAGCGTCGATCCGCTCTTTGTGGAAAGCCCAATGAAGGGTATCAAAAATCCACAACTGCTCAATCTCTATGCCTATGCGCTCAACAATCCGGCACGCTACACCGATCCTGATGGCACTGAGCCGCAGGACACCCAACTCATGTACCCGAAAATGAGTGACCTACGCAAAGCGGCAGGACAGATGGACCAACGGCAAGCAGAATTAGGGTACGACACCGACAAGCTACTGCGCAATCCACGGCTTAGCCCGGAAATGGTTTGGCAGCTTCGTGTGACGATGAACCATTATCATAACACAGAGAATAGTTTGGCCGGCCTTTTGGATGGTCGCGCCCTGTGGACGCCCCGCGTGACGCGTGCCTTTGATAGCGCAGACCGTGGCTCAATTTATGACCTGGGTCTTGGCGCCGATGTGAAGATCTTTGATAAACAAGGGCGGTATCTGGATCCCTCAAGCAGCCAGGGGCAAAAAGAGTATGCTAACTTGATGGCGCTGGCGAAAGGCCAGGGATTCACGGCCTCCCTGGTCACCCCAGAGAAAGGGGATAGCTATATCCGCCTGCAATACACACCTAACCAACCCGGCTTCCAGGCCCGGAATGGCAAACTGGCGTCTGCCGCTGAGATCAACAATAATCTGAAAGCGATGAACTGGCATATGCAAGACTTGCGCAAACACGTTTGGAAGGTGGCGCATGGCTCCTACTGGCGTTTGCGCTATGCCATGGCCTACCCGATTCGACCGAAATAAATGGGCGGATCGACCGACCACCTTTGCATAACCCGTCCCGTAGGGATAGTTGCCTTTAGAGCAATGGATCAGCTTTTCCTCCCTAAACGCAAGCGTCCCTACAGGATGGGTTGACCAGGCAAAACTCCTGATTGATTTTGACCAATAAAAGTTGCGTCCTTTTGCGATTCCTCTCGTCTCCTTCGTTGAAGCTCATACGGACAGCTTCTTTAGTCAAAACGAAAGGAAAAAAATATTATGTCTACGTACAAATCTCCCCGTCACCGTTTTTGGGCAACGCTCTTTGTCCTGTTCTATCTGATTGCCACGCTCTTGCCCGCCCGTGTGGCTGCGGCAGCCGCGCTGGCTGGCAGTTGCGCTAGCGCTAACCAGCAAGCCAGCGCGGCCACCGTCAACAGGGTTGTCCCGGTCTCCGCCGACCAGGTCGTGGTGATTCCCAATCAGACGATCACGGCGGCGATCTTTCAGGCCAACTGGCTAGCCAACTATCAGCAGGTTGAACGTGTAAGAGCGTTATTGCAGGGTCAATTTTTGGTCAGCACTGACTATCGTTCTGAAAGTCAAAACGCAGCTTACGTGCGTTGGCTAAAGCGTGTCGATGAAAAAATTGTTTATGACAATTTGCATGACAGTGCCCATTATCTTGATGAGACTGTCCATACCATGCTTGATGAGGCACTAAAGGAACCGGCGTTGGCGATGTTGGTTCCTCAGATATGGAATGACCTTAACACGTACAATCCAGAAGATCCTGCATTTAGAACTGGCATCCTCGACAGACTTGTGCAGAGTACAGAACGCTATGATCTAGGCGAACGGATGCTGGCGCTTGCCCCGGAATGGATTGTGCAAGTTCATGACTGTGCGCAGAAGGACGCCGAATTTGCCAAATTCTTTGATGTCTACAATCTGGACAAGCTCGGCGTCAGCATCCGCGCTGATGCGAAGACGATCCTGGCGCAGAAGCCCGACCTGCCGATTCCGGCCCCGATCCGTCAGCAGATCGCCGCCGGTGGCACGGTGGCGATCTCGCTGAATGAACTTAAAGCGCTGGGGCAGAGCGAGATGGAGAAGCTCAATGCCACGATTGACGATATGCAGAAGACGATCAAAGATATTGACGAACGCCAGAAGGTGATCGTCGATTACCTGAGCAACCAAGCGGAGAAGGCGCGGTTGCAGGAGTTGGCCCGGAAGAAGGATGCCGAATACAAACTCCAACTAGAGGCAGCCCAGGCGGGGATCTCGATCATTACCACCATTGCCAACGAGATCGACCCCAAGTTTGCCAAGAAGTTTCATGTCGTCGCCTCTTCGGCCTTGCAGATCGGCAAAGCGGTCAAAGATTGGCTCAGCGCCACCGCGGGGATGGATGGACTGGACAAGGTCTTTTCGCTCAGCACGGTGGTGATGACCGGCAATATTGTGGGCGCGGTGTCGAACATCTTCGGCCTCTTCGGCCCCGAAGAACCGACGCCGGAAGAGGTGATCTTGGCAGAGATCGGCAAGCTACGCCAGCAGGTGGACCAGTTGCGTACAGAGATGCACGACCGCTTTGACCGCATCGACGAAGGGCTAAACGCCATTTACACGACGATGCACGAGCGCTTTCACCAGATCGACCTCCAACTGGGCAAGATCAACGGCAACATCATCGAGGTGCAGCAAGCGCTGGCCGGGCTGGATGTCAAGTTGAGCCGGATTGAGCGCAATAACTTTGATCTGATCAATGCCGTCAGCCGCCGCCCCTTGCTCGAAGCGGTCAACGGCGGGTTGGGCTATCGCCAACGCACCGGCCAGCCAATGACGCAAGTGCAATTTGCGCAATTTGAGAACCAATTTCACAGTTGGGCGACCCTTCATGCCTTTGACCCGGGCAATGTGGGACCAACCCAACGCGATTACGGCGATGCTGCGCTATTGAACGAACTGACCACCTACCCGATTGATGCCAATCTCAACTACATCAACGGCTGGCTGGTGACGCACGGCTTCCCGGCGATTAGTAGCAAACCCTTGCCCAGCCCGCGCGCGATTGGTTGCTGGCAAGCCGCGCCTACACGCAGTTGGGCCTGGAAGAGCCGGAACAGATGGCGGCCTATCTAAAAAATGATCCGCAACGCCAGGTGCAGTTGGAGCAGATCGGTCTGGAGATGGAAGCGGCGATGCAGCGGTTGTCTACCCTGACCACCAATATCACCTGTGGTGACGCCGCCTCTCATGGCAGCTACCCGACGCCCATCGGCGGCCTGTTCTGCCGCGCGCCATGAACAACAGCGAGTTTCTCCATGCCATGCTCTACGGCGATCAACAACTGGTGGATAGCGGTCGGTGGATGCACGCCTACAGCATCCACTTCACCCAGCCGATCACGCGTGCCATTCTGCTCAACCCGCGCTGGGTGCTGGGGGAAACGACCGATCAACGCAGCGCCGTCTTTGCCAAGTTGATCAACGAGTATCTGGCGGCCATCACCACCAAAGAGCATGTGGAAGCGCCCGACTACATTGCCAACACCCGCCGTGCGCTCAACATGACCATGCACGTTGTGGCCGTCGAGGCGGCCACCCAGGCGCAGACAATCAACTTCGCCCCATTGCCGGACAAACTGGTGGGCGATGCGCCGTTCCCGCTCAACGCCAGCGCCTCGTCGGGCTTGCCGGTGAGCTTTGCGGCCCTGACGCCGACGGTTTGCACCGTCAGTGACGCTACCGTAACGCTGGTAGCCACTGGCACCTGTATCCTGGAGGCAAACCAGGGGGCAATGCCAACTTCAAACCAGCGCCACCGGTCACCCAGGCGTTGGCGGTAAAGAGTCCGCAGAAGAGTGAGCAGACGATCAGCTTTGCCCAACTCGCCGATCAGCGACTGGGGACGCTGCCCCTCGCGCTCAGTGCTACGGCTTCATCGGGCCTGGCGGTGAGTTTCACCAGCCTCACACCAGGTGTTTGTACGGTGGATGGCAACACGGTCTCGCTGCGCACAGCGGGTCTCTGCACCCTGGTCGCTACGCAGGAGGGTAACGAGACGATCAACCCAGCGACGCCGGTGACACAGAGTTTTACGGTAACAAATCTGGGCAGTGGCGGTGTGCAGAAGCTCTACTTGCCGGTCGTCACACGGTAGGCTATTCCGCAGAATTAATTACCCTGGTCGTGCTGCGTATTGCGTGTTGCGTCACTGGTCATCTCACGCGACACGAATCACGAATCACGTCGTACGACCAGTATACTTAATTCTGCGGGATAACCTAAATAAAACACACACGGAGGATACCTATGCAGAATCTATTTGAAGGCCAGCTCGTGCGCTTACGTGCCCTCGAACCGAGTGACGCCGAAACGCTTTTTCGACATCGCCAGGATACGGAGATTTCAAGGCGGGATGCCCAGATTCAATGGCCAACCGCGCTCGCCGCTATCCGTCAGCACTTGGAAAAGTCTGGTGATGGGCAATCGACTGATAATATCCAATTAGCCATCACGACCCTCGACGATCAACTGGTGGGTGGCATCGACGTTCACAGCACCGATCGCCGGAATGGCACTTTCTCGATTGGGGTTGGGATCACCGAACGTTCGGCGTGGGGGAAAGGCTATGCCAAAGAGTCGATGCTACTCGTCTTGCGGGCGATGTTCCACGAACGGCGCTACCAAAAGTGCAACATCGGAGTCTATGCCTTCAACGAGCGCGCCCTCAACTTATATCGGCGCTTAGGGTTCACAGAAGAGGGTCGTCTCCGGCGCAACTATTTCACGAACGGCGAATACCACGATGAGATCCTTCTCGGCATGACCCGTGAGGAGTTTGACGCGCACTATCCCGAGTGGCGCCTATCACTCAATGAAGATACGGCCAGCGAGCCTATGCGACAAGAATGAGTCGTTGCTGTCAAAATTAGAAAACATGGCTAGGCGAAGTAGCCCCCCAAAACACAGCGACCAGCCAATCCCCAATTTCGACACAATCCCGACGCGTTTTGGGGGCTACTTCGACGCGGTTGCCTGCTATGCTAGCGGTAGAGCAAACAGCCAAACAGCCACAAAGGAGCAAATATGAAATTTCTCGATCCAACCCTCAAGTTACGCTATCGCCAGGCGCCGCTCAACATGCACGGCGCCGAATTTCGCCAACTGGGCCATGAACTGGTTGATCGCATCGCCGAACTGTTTGATGAACTACCCCAGCGTCCGGTGACAGCCGGTGAGTCGCCGCAAACCATCCGCCAGTTGTTGGGCGCCGCGCCACTCCCAGAGCAGGGCGCGCCGGCTGGGGATCTATTGTCCGAAGCCACCGACCTGCTCTTTGACCACTCGCTCTTTAACGGCCACCCCAAATTCTGGGGTTATATCACCGCTGCCGCTGCCCCGATTGGCGTATTGGCCGAGTTCCTAGCCGCCGCGGTGAATCCCAACGTCGGTGCTTTCACCCTGTCGCCTATGGCCACAGAGATCGAAGCACAGACGGTACGCTGGATTGCCGACCTGATCGGCTACCCGCGCAATTGCGGCGGCCTCTTGGTCAGCGGCGGCAACATGGCGAACTTTGTCTGTTTCCTGGCTGCGCGCAAAGCGAAAGCGCCCTGGGATGTCCAAAGCGAAGGCTTACCGGTCGATGCCCCCCGTCTCGTCGCCTATGTCTCCAAGGAGACCCACACCTGGATCGACAAAGCGGCGGATCTCTTTGGCCTGGGCGCTAACGCCGTGCGCTGGATTGGCGTCAACAGCAACCAGCAGATGGACATTGTCGCCTTGGAAGAGCAGATCATTGCTGATCGCGCGGCGGGGTTGCTGCCTTTCCTCGTCGTCGGCACGGCGGGAACGGTCGGCACCGGCGCCGTTGATCCGCTGCCTGAAATTGCCGCCATTTGTCGCCAGTATGATCTCTGGTTCCATGTCGATGGCGCGTATGGCGCCCCCGCTGCCGCCTTACCGGATGCTTCCCCTGATCTGCTAGGGTTACGCGATGCCGACTCGATTGCGCTCGATCCGCACAAGTGGCTCTACAGCCCGTTGGAGGCCGGCTGTGCATTGGTGCGCAACCCACATCACCTGGTCGAGACCTTTAGTCACCATCCGACCTATTACAATTTTGATGGCATCCAGGAAGATCCGCCCATTAACTACTACGCGTTTGGGATGCAAAACTCACGCGGCTTCCGTGCCCTCAAGGTCTGGCTGGCGCTGCGTCAGGTTGGGCGCGCAGGATATATCCAGATGATCGGGGATGACATTGCGTTGGCGCAGGCGTTATACCAGGCCGTTGGTCAATACCCGGAGTTGCAGGCAGTGACGCAGAGTCTGAGTATTACCACCTTTCGCTTCGTGCCGCCGGATCTGCCCACTGAGCCAACGGTAGTCGAGCCGTACTTGAACAAGCTGAATGAAGCCCTGCTCAACCGACTGCAAAAGAGCGGTGAGGCGTTTGTTTCCAATGCGCTGGTTGAGGGCAAATATCTCTTACGCGCCTGTATCGTCAACTTCCGCACCACGCTGGCTGACATTGAAGCGCTACCTAAGCTTGTGATCGATCTGGGCAGAACGCTGGACGCTGAGATGCGCCCCCACTCTTTACACCCGGAGTGGCGCTATCGCATGAGCATCAGCCCACTGCCGGTGGAGAGCCGCCCGGTTCAACCGTTAGTCGATTTACTGCGCTTCCCTTCTCCACTCTCCGCTGTGATCAGACTGGAGCAGTAGGCAAGGGTTGTGACGTTTTTGTGACGGACGACGTCTATGCTCTTCCCATCTTATACACCGTGTGTGAGCAATGAATAAGGCGTGTTCAAAGATTTACCTATCCATTTTCTCGGATGCAATCCGTTGCTGACAGCGAGAAGCCGCCTCAGCGGCTGGATATTTATTTCTCGGAGACCGCCTCAGCGGCTGGATATTTATTTCTCGGAGAACGCCTAAGGAGATCTTTGTCCATGACCATGATCAACAAACTGTGGGGGGCGCACCGTACGCTGCCGGAAACTTTCGGCGTGATCATACGACCCATTCAGCACGGCGATGCCAACTACCTGTATGCAATGCATGAGCGCCTCTCTCCGGAGAGTGTCTATTCTCGTTACCTGCAATACCGCAAACCAACGCTGGCCGAACTGACGGCGGTTTGTCACCTTGATCCGGCCAAAGGGGCGGGTTTTGTCGCCGTCATGCAACATGATCCCAGTCTGATCGTGGGCCTGGCTTATTACTTGCGTGAGTCGAACGCTACGGAATCAACCGCCGAACCCGGCATTCTGGTCGAAGATCGCTTTCAACAGCAAGGCATCGGACGCATCCTCTGGCGCCAGTTGCAACATCATGCCCAGCGGAGCCGGATCACATGGTTACATGTGCTGTTTCACCCCCAGAACTGGCGGATTCAGCGGCTGGTGCAGGGCGCCGGCTTCCCCTATCAGGTGAAATTCAACGGCGGGCTGAGCGAATATCTGGTATCGCTGGGCGAACGGTCTGCTTCCGCCGTAGCGGAACTGACGGGAAAGGAGCGCCCCACAAGGCTTATCAGCCACTGGTCCAGCGTAGGCGAACAACTTTATTGGGACTGGAAAGCCAACCCCAATGGCTAACAGAGGATCTGGTAGGTGCGGTTTGTAACCGCACGGCTCTACCGCAAGCCGTGCGGTTAGTTGTAAATGCTTGTATGGTTGTAGTCATAGATGCTCTTTAAAAACTTAGTCATTCGAGAAAATAAGCGGAAGCGATAACTGGGTAGGTTGTGGGGGCAACCCGGTAAGATCGGCAACCGAGAGATGACGTGCCGGTCGGCGAACGAGTAGCTGGGTTGCGCTGGCATCGGCAAAGAAAACAAAATGACGAGCAGTGGGGTCGAAGCGCACCCAAACGAGTTGCTGGGCATAGGCTCTTCCGACAGAATAATAGTGGTGCTGCCCGCCCAAAGAAACCTGACCGGAAGCGGTGACTTTGCGTTGCCAAGTAAACTGTGTCAGAAACTGATCGAGGCGTTGGAGATCAAACACGGCCCATTCCTGACCGGCCTGATAGGGCCGCAGCGGTTGCAGGAGGTCTGGATGGGCAACAATAGGCGGTTTTCCCGCACAGCCTGGGGCAGCGGAAGGCAGGTCAAAGGTCAACTCGTGCCAGCCTTGTGCCAAGTGGCGCTGGAAGGCCGCACAGGAAGCCAAGGCATCGGCAGCGGCCACGTACTCCATGATCGTGCGGTGATTGCGTTCCACGCCCGCATTATCGGTGGGTTTGCTGGGCCGAATGGTGTGGTGGTGGATGCCAAGCCCCCTCAACCAGAGCGCAAAGCGAGAAGGGAAACGTTCGGCGGGATTGCCGGTAAAGAGCGCTTCATTGTCGGTCTGAATTGCTTCCGGTAACGTTCCCCACTGACAAAAACCGCAGCGTAGCGTTGTTTGTCGTTCATCCAAGCGCACCCGTTGCGCTTTGTGTCCAACGGTACCGGCCGGGGTGACATCGGCGGCAATACAGACTTCCCCCACGGGATCATGAACGGTATGGAGATTCACCTGCGTGCCGTCCGCTAAAGCAATCCCGCGTTTGAAGTCCACTTGCCAACACTGATGGACATGCGTGGGGCGTGGCCCACGAGTGGCTGACAAACGGTTCCGTTTGACTGGCCGCCGAAAGCGTGCCCACTGGTGGAGATAACGCCCGATCTGCGTGACACTGGGTAAGCGTTGACCAACCAGGGTTGGCCGGTGCTGGAGATGGTACCGGAGCCGCTGCGGACCCCAGTGCCGGTGCTGCAGTTTCAGGCGCAGGAGCGCATAGCGCACCAGCGGGGAGAAGCGCATCAATAGCTGATGACGCTCTCGCTGATACTGACTCTTCACCCCTTCCCCGCGTCGGAAGCGGTGCCACCAATACCGGACACACTGCCACGATATGCCATAGGTGCGGCCGATTTCTGCATAGGTCTCACCTTGGGCATGTCGTTGAATGAACGCTTCCCGTTGTTTGATCGTCGTTCTTGGTGCCATTTGATCCCTTCCTCTTTACCATCGGGGCATGTCTCCTAGGAAGGTTGTACTGCATTTTCAGCGAATGACTAAATTTTTAAAGAGCATTTATGACTAAAACCACACGAGTTTCTACAACAAACCGCACGGCTCTACCGCAAGCCGTGCGGTTTGTAACCGCACCTACCGTGTCAATTCACGCCACACCGCTTGAGCAACGTTTCATCATAACATATTGAGAAAGGCAAAAATATGACAACCTGGAAACCAGACCCGACCTTCTATCCCTCACCACAGATGGCGATGGAAGCGCCCCGTGAACAACTGGGCTATGTGGCGGTCCTCAATCCCTTCAACAACGGTCGCCCTGACGCCTTGGCCGTGCTGGATCTCGAACCGCAATCGCCAACCTATGGCGCAGTTGTCGAACGGCTGCCCATGCCCTACGCCGGTGATGAGTTACATCATTTTGGCTGGAATGCCTGTAGCGTGGCGCTCTGTCCGTGGGCGCCCCATCCCCATGTCGAACGGCGCTATCTGTTGGTGCCGGGGTTGCGTTCGTCGCGCATCTATGTCATCGACACCCAGCCCGACCCGCGCTGTCCACGCATCATTAAGGTGATTGAGGCTGAGGAGATCCACAAAAAGAGCGGCTACAGCCGTCCGCACACGATCCACTGCGGCCCGGATGACATCTATGTCAACGCTCTTGGCGCGCCCGACGGCAATGGCCCCGGCGGCGTCTTTACCCTCGATCATAAGACATTTGCCGTGAAAGGCCCCTGGGAAAAAGAACGCGGTCCGCAAAAGCTGGCCTACGACTTTTGGTGGCATATCACGCATGACACGATGATCACCAGTGAGTGGGGCACGCCCAACATGGTAGAGGCGGGTCTTAATGCGGAGATGCTGTTAGCCGGCAAGTATGGTCATCACCTCCATATCTGGGATATGCGCAAACGACGCCATGTGCAGGCGCTCGACCTGGGCGCTGAACAGCAGATGGTGCTGGAACTGCGCCCAGCCCATGATCCCAACCAGACCTATGGCTTTGCCGGGGTGGTGATCAGCCTGAAGGATCTCTCGTCGTCGATCTGGCTCTGGCACCAGGAGCATGACAAATATGCCGTCCGCAAGGTGATCGAGATCCCGGCGGAACCGGCCGACCCGGCGTTGCTGCCGCCGATTCTACAAGGCTTTGGCGCGGCGCCGCCGCTGGTCACAGACATCAATCTGTCACTGGACGATAAGATGCTCTATGTCTCCTGCTGGGGAACGGGCGAGTTGCGCCAGTACAACGTCCGCGATCCCTTCCACCCCCAGTTGACCGGCTGTATTGAACTGGGCGGCATGGTGCGCCATACGGCCCACCCAAAGAGCGGGCCGCTCAACGGCGCCCCCCAAATGGTCGAGATCAGCCGCGACGGCAAACGACTTTATTCGACCAATTCGCTCTACTCTGCCCTGGACGCTCAATTCTACCCCGAAGGCATCCGCGGCTGGATGGCGCAGATCGACGCCGACCCCAATGGTGGCCTGAAGGTCAACCCCGACTTCTTCATCGACTTCGGCCCCGAACGGCCCCATCAGGTGCGCTTGCAGGGTGGGGATGCGTCGTCGGATTCGTATTGTTATCCGAGTGTATGACAAGGTGACAGGGTGACAAGGTGAACTGGACGACGTCACCCTGTCACCCCCTCACCCTGTCACCTTGTCAGAGTAAAGGAGACTTTCAATGAACACCTACTGGCCCTGGCTGACGCTGATCGCGCTGGGGGCGTTTCATGGGGTGAATCCGGCGATGGGGTGGCTTTTTGCCGTGGGATTGGGGTTGCAGGAGCGGCAGCGGGCGGCGGTGTTGCGGGCCTTTGCGCCGATTACGCTGGGTCATGCCCTCTCGGTTGCCGTGGTAGTAGCGGCAATTGGCCTCTTGCAGATGGTCATCCCGCCGGACGTGTTACAAATGGTGGGCGCGGCGGCGCTGCTGCTCTTTGCTTTCTATCGGATTGCGGCGAGTGCCGCCCATCCACGCTGGGTGGGGATGCGCGTCGGTTTTCGTGACCTGACGACGTGGTCATTTCTCATGTCGACGGCGCATGGTGCAGGATTGATGCTCGTGCCGGTCTTGTTACAATTTGATAACAGCGCGGCGCATTATGGCCACAGCGCTCATGCCCAGCATGTAATGATGGCGAGCATGGGGCTACCCAACACGGAACTGCTGGCCGTGGTTCTCCACACGGTTGCCATGTTTGTCGTGATGGCGGCAGTCGCGCTGGCAGTCTATGAAAATTTGGGTTTGCGGCTACTGCGGCGCACCTGGTTCAATCTCGATTTTCTCTGGAATGGCGCGCTCCTGCTGGCTGGCGTGTTGACGCTCATCACTAGCAGTATATAGCCGGCTGAATCATTGAATAACGGCAAATTTAGGCAAACAGAGCCATTGTTACAAATTCCGTGTTTCTTCTATCCGTGTTTAGTCTTTTGTGAGCGCCCAAAGACTAAACACGGATAGAAGAAACACGGAGTAATTCAGCGGTTTGCAGCCAAGCTTTGTTGAAGGTTGACGGAAATGGTCAATAGAATTGCAAGAGAAGGAAAAAGGTATATGAAATTGGCTAAATGGGCTTTTCGCATTGCCGGGACAATCGGCCTTTTACAGATTATCCCGCTCTTTTTCTACGAGACGCAACTGGCGGTAGACATGCCGCCGGCGCTCAATCACCCGGAATATTACTATGGCTTTGCCGGGGTGACGCTGGCGTGGCAGGTGGCATTTCTGGTGATCAGCGGCGATCCCCTGCGCTATCGTCCGCTGATGCCGGTTGCCATGTTGGAAAAGGCTGGTTTTGTTTTGCCTGCCTTCTGGCTCTACGCCCAAGGGCGGCTACCGAACATGCTCCTGGCCGCGGCGCTGTTGGATCTGCTCTATGGTCTCAGCTTTGTCGCGGCCTATGTGGCGACACGACCACAGGCGCAGGTGGGACAAGGCGAGCTAAGGCCGGTCTATGGCGATAACCGGTAAGAAGACAATCACAAAGGAAAAGGAAGAACAATCATGAATCAACAAACAATGACCCAGCAACCATTTCTCAATGGCGGCGCCTTTGTCCGTTCGGTGACCATGTGGGCGCTGCTCTGGGGTATCACTGTTGCTTTTGTTAGCTATCAAGGGCAACCAGGCATCCTTTGTATGACGCCGATGGCGTGGCTATTGGCGGTTCCTGTTGGCTTGAATTATATTGCTTATAGCAATGGCAAGCCCGGTCGCAACCCCTTCCTGGCCGGAGCGTTGGCCGGGGCGACCCTCGGCTTGATCTTTGGGCTGCTGGCCTGGGTTCTTGGCTCCTACCTGATGCCGGCCGACCCCGCCGAAGCGGACAAACTCAGTATACACGAGCTTGGTCTGATCTTCACTGGTTGCGGCATCGTCCTCGGCGCCCTGTTGAGCGGCATGACAGCCCATCGCGCCGCAGCCCAACAGCGCCGCGGGCGCACGATCGCCGCCGTCACTGTGCAGTAATGGTTTGAGAAAATAGGCGCAACGGTAGCGCATTCGACTCTGCCAGAGTCGAATGCGCTACCGTTGCGCCATTGGTTATTGCTGTTCACACAACGAGAAACCTTATGACAAAATTTGAAAGATTACACGCCGAACGGTGGCAGCTTGCGCTCCTGTTAGTGGTGTTGCTGCTGGTGCTACCGGGCAGGATCCTGGCCGCGGGTGTAGGGCAAGAAGCGCCGCCCAATGATGCACAGCCGCCAACCGACGCTGTGCATTCAGGGATCCAGGGACCGGACGCACCCCATGCCCCGGTCAACACCACCCTGCTTGATTTTCAGTTGCCCGGCACGCAACCCGGCGGGCTGACCACACCGTTGGCATCATCAGCCAGTTGTACAGGCTGCCATGTCAACCACATTGTCGATAACTTTGCCGGCTCGATGATGGCCAACGCCGCCCGCGACCCGCTCTTCCGCGCGGCGCTTCAGGTGGCCAATAAGGATGCCAAGTTCGGTGGCGATACCTGTATCCGCTGTCACGCACCCAACGCCTGGCTCAACAATCGCTCCGCCATTGCCGGCGACCCCGCTTCCACCGATGGCCGACTGATCAATGCGGAAGATTTGCAAGGCGTGGCGTGCAGCACTTGCCATCGGTTTGTGCCGCCAACCGCCATTGCCGGCGAGGCGTCGGGCGATGCCGCCGAGCGCGCCGCGTTGACCGGCCCCTTTATCACCGGCAATTCGGCCTATCTTGTTGATCGCAACGATGTGCGGCGCGGGCCGTATAGCATCAACGCCGCGCCTCACGCCGTCGCACAGTCAAGTTACCTAAATACTTCTGAGCTTTGCGCCACCTGTCATGATATTGACAACCCGCTCCTTACCTTTGATGCTGGGGCGGGCGAGTTTAAACTCAACGCACTCAATACGGCGGCCGGCGTCGATGACCGTCTCTTTCCGATTGAGCGCACCTATAGCGAGTGGAAGTTTAGCACTTTTGCCGGCGGCGGCGTCAGCGGGTTGGACTATCCCGGTTTGAAACGGCTCAGTAACACCACCAATGGCCCGATCACGGTCTGCCAGGATTGTCACATGCCGATGATCACCGCGCCCAATGCCAATGGCGGACCGGCGCGCAACCTGGGCAAACATGAGTGGGCTGGCGGCAGCGCAAGCTGGCAGGATGGCATCATCAAAGCGTGGGAGAATGTGGCCGCCGACACTGGTCTGAACAAAACCCAGACCACCGCCAACAAAACGCTGGGGCTAGAGATGCTCAAACGCGCCGCCCAACTGGATGTGGCAATTGTCAATGGGCAGTTGGAAGTCAAGATCACCAACAACACCGGTCACAAACTGCCCACCGGTTATGCCGAAGGTCGCCGCATGTGGCTTGAAATCTACCAACTGCGCGGGCCAACGCCGGTCTTCACCTCCGGCTTGATGGCCGGCGTGATCGGCCCCTTGATCAAAGATCCCTATCTCAAAAGCTATGAGATCAAACTCGGCCTGACCAACGCCCATGCTCAGAATATCGGGCGCCCGGAGATTGCCGGTGAGGGTTTTCACTTTATCCTTAACAACAAGGTCTTTCAGGACAACCGCATTCCGCCGCGTGGCTTCCTGAACAGCGCCTATGCCAGTCGCGACATGCAGCCGGTCGGCGCGACCTATGCCGACGGTCAGTATTGGGACACGACCTATTATCCGATCCACCCCGAAGCTGACTCAATCAGCGTGCGGCTCATGTACCAGACGGCAACGTCGGAGTATCTCGACTTTTTGGCGAGTGAGGCCAACTTCACCGTGGCCGATGCGGTGCGCGGGCCAACCAACTGGGGGCAGCTCATTGCTGACCTGCGTGGACAGAATATTGGTAAGCCAGTGGTCATGATTGCCAAACAGCTCTTTATCCCGCGTGCGTTCGTCGCGCCAACAGGAACCGATACCGGCGCCTGCACCGACTCGACGCAACCGTGCAAAACGATCAACTATGCGCTCGGCCAAGCAGTTGATGGCACAGAAATTCGCGTGGCGGCAGGGGTCTACAAAGAGTTGATCCAGGTGACCAAACCCGTTTCGTTGACTGGTGGCTTTACCCTCACCAACTGGGTCACGCCAGTCTGGACGGCTAACAAGACGATCCTCGACGGCCAAAATTCCTATCGCCCGCTGACGATCAATGCCGACCGTGTGCGGGTCGATGGCTTTACCATCCGCAACGGCAACACCAGCGGCGGCGACCGGCTAGGCGGTGGCCTCTACATTGGCGGGGTCAATGTGGTGGATCAGGCGACGTTGGTCAACCTGCGGCTGGAAAACAATGTCGCCAGCAACTTTGAGAGCGGCGAAGGGGGCGGGCTATACGCTGAGATGGGCAACAACTTACGCATTCCCGCCCGCTTGACCCTGAACAATGTCACCGTTTTTAGCAACACCGCTTCCACCGGCAACCTTAGCGCCGCCGGCGGCGGGATGAGGCTGTTCGCCGCGGGCAATTCACCGCTCAATGTTGATATGACCAATGTCACCGTGCAAAACAATATTGCCGGCAACGACTTTAGCTCCAACGGCGGCGGCATTGCGCTCAACCTCAATGGCGGCCAGGCCACCTTGCGCCAATCGCGTATTCTGGACAATCGGGCGGCGC
Organism: Caldilinea sp. CFX5; assembly: GCA_021405325.1. Next base: position 17,624 of record QWII01000119.1, read on the forward strand.
GCATCAAAACCATCTTGGGCGGCCCCAGTCGCGGCGGCGGCATCTACGTCAACAACGGCACGCTGAATCTGCTCAACACATTGTTGGCGGGCAATGAGGCGGAACTGGGCGCGGCCATTGCCGTACAATCGAACGGCGACACCGGCGCAGCGCTCGCCATGAACTATGTCACCCTGGCGGATAATTACCGCATCAGCACTGAGGCCGGGGCGACCATCTACACCGAGGGGTTGTACACCTATCTGCTTATGACCAATGCCCTCTTTAGCGGCAACCCGGTCGCGTTTGCGGCGCGCAACAACAACAACCAAGTCACCGAAGTGCAGGTTGCCAGCACCTTGATCGACAACAATGTCGGCACGGTCATTAGTGGCACCGCCACCATCACCGGGACGCCCCTGCGCGGCGCGGCCGGCTTTGTCAACGCGGCCGCCGGCGACTACCACCTGACCGCCGCCTCTGCCGCGGTTGACAAAGGCAATGGGCTGGCGCCGCTGATCGATCTCGATGGCGCCACCCGCCCCAAAGGCGTCACCACAGATATTGGCGCCTATGAATTCACGCCGGCCAATCTTAACAACCAGACCATCACCTTCAACCCGTTGCCGGACAAGTTGGTGAACGATCCGCTCTTTAGCGTCAATGCCACGGCTTCCTCTGGTTTGCCGGTGAGCTTTGCGTCACTGACCCCCACCATCTGCACTGTCAGCGGCAACACAGTGACGCTGATCACCACCGGCACCTGTACGCTTCAAGCCGGACAAGCCGGTAATGCCAACTTCAACCCGGCGCCGCCGGTCGCCCAATCCTTTGCGGTGAAGAGCAGCCAGAAGAGTGATCAAACCATCACCTTTGGCAAACCGGCGGACAGAGCGTTGGGGGATCTCCCCTTTGCCCTAAGCGCCACGGCATCCTCTGGTCTGGCGGTCGCTTTTGGCAGCAACACGCCAGGCGTCTGCACGGTCAGTGGCAACATTGTGACTTTGCTTGCTGTCGGCGCCTGTTCGATCACGGCGACACAGGAGGGCAACGCCATGATCAACCCGGCCACGCCTGTCACCCAGAGCTTTGCTGTAACCGCGCTGATCGGCGGGCAGCGACTGTACATGCCACTCGTCACACGGCAATAACCCTAGCGCGATTATTGTTGACGCGCTACGCCAGTCATAGAGAGAACACAGCGGACCAGGTTTGCCTGATCCGCTGTGTTTTTTCGATGTGACTTTACTCCGCCTTTCGCGTGTTGCAGTGAGTGCGCACTTTTCCTCACGCACGTCGCCCAAGTTTTACAAAAATAACACTTGACAATTAGTGTAGTCAATGTTACTGTTTAGTAATAACTAAAAATAAATTTGCAGTACGGAAATGGGCTAGAGAGTGAAGGATTGATCCAATGACAGCCGAAGCGAAGGTAGTCCTGGAAGAGGAAGGCGACGCCGGGTGGCGGTTAAAGCGGTTGAGTCATAGTTTGCCGGAGGCGTATGGCACCGTACAAGTGCCGCAGGTAGCGACCTTCTGGCGGAAATTGTTGGCCTTTGTCGGGCCGGGGTTGATGGTGGCTGTTGGCTATATGGACCCTGGCAATTGGGCCACCGATCTGGCCGGCGGCGCGCAATTTGGGTATTTGCTCTTATCGGTAATTTTAATCTCCAACTTTATGGCGATCTTATTGCAACATCTCGCGCTGAAGTTGGGCATTGTCACCGGTCGCGACCTGGCCCAAGCCTGTCGCGACCACTATTCCCGCCCGGTCTCCTTTGTGTTGTGGATTCTCTGTGAAATTGCCATTGCCGCCTGCGATTTGGCCGAGGTGATCGGCGCGGCGATTGCGTTGAATCTGCTCTTTGGGCTGCCGTTGATTGTCGGCGTCTTGATCACCGCAGCGGATGTGTTGCTGATTCTCTTTCTCCAACATCGAGGCTTTCGCGCGATCGAAGCGTTGGTGGCCGGCTTGATCGTCGTCATCGGCGCCTGTTTCGCCTATGAGATGGCGGCCTCACAACCGGCGTTTGGTGAAATTTTGGGCGGCCTCGTGCCATCGGCGCAGATTGTACTGAATCCGAGTGCGCTCTATATTGCCATCGGTATTCTGGGCGCTACGGTGATGCCCCATAATCTTTATCTCCATTCGAGCATTGTGCAGACCCGCGCCTTTGATAAGACGTCGGCCGGGAAAGGGTCGGCCATTAAATTTGCCACGATTGATTCGACCGTTTCGTTGCTACTGGCCTTTTTTATCAATGCCGCCATTCTCATCCTGGCCGCCGCCACCTTTCATGGCACCAAGTATTCTTCCGTCGCCGATATTAGCGACGCCTACAAACTGTTGACGCCGCTGCTGGGCGCGCCCCTGGCCAGCGCCATGTTTGCCATTGCCCTGCTTGCCTCCGGTCAAAACTCAACCTTGACTGGCACTATCGCCGGGCAGATTGTCATGGAAGGCTTTCTGGATATTCGCCTGGCCCCCTGGCTGCGTCGCCTGATCACCCGGCTGATTGCGATTGTGCCGGCGGTGATCGTCACCTGGTATTATGGCGAACGGGGGACTGGTCAACTGCTGATTCTGAGCCAGGTCATCCTCTCCTTGCAACTCAGTTTTGCCGTCGTGCCGCTGGTCATGTTTACCAGCGACAAGATCAAAATGGGACGCTTTGTCAACCCGCGCTGGTTGGTCTGGCTGGCCTGGGTAGTGAGCGCGATCATTATCGGGTTGAATGCTTACCTGCTCTTACAAACGTTCAGCGAATGGCTCTAGGTGCGTTTAGGATGGCGGGTTGTTATTGAGTGCTTTACCGCCAAACGGTTCACGCAACACGTAGCACGCATCACGAAGTGGTTTAAGTTAACACGCGGATCTGGCAATCTTCGCGGGTCAATGCTTCGGGGCGCAGGGCGACGCCAAGGCCGGAGCGGTTCGGGGCATGCATCCGGCCGTTTTCGACAACAAAGGGGTGATCAACCAGATCCAGGTAGAAACCAAGAGTGTAGGCGCGCACCATCTCCTGCATCCAGGTGTTGGTGCAGTGGGTGGACATGTGGAGCGCGGCAGCCAGCGCCACCGGGCCGGTGCAGTCGTGGAAGATGACGCCCATGTTATTGGTTTCGGCCAAGTTGGCGATCTTACGCGCTTCGGTAAAGCCGCCGGCCCAGACCACATCGGTCATCACCACGTCACAGGCGTCGGCGCGGATCAACTCTTCGACGGCGTAACGGTTCATGAGTAGTTCACTGGCGCAGATGGGGGTGCGGGTGGTTTCGCGTAGTTTTGCCAGCGTGCGCGGGTTGTCCGGCTTCATCAGGTCTTCGAGCAGTGCCGGTTTGTAGGGTTCCAATGCTTCGGCAATGCGCCGCGCCGGTTGCAGCGCCCAGTAACCATGCCCTTCCAGAATCACATCCATCGCCAGCCCGACCGCGTCGCGGATCTGCTGCCAGGGGCGCAACCCTTCATCGATTTCTTGCCAGGAGATGGTCTGGCCGCGATTGCTCAGGGCAAAGCGGTCAAAGGGCCAAATCTTCATGGCTTTGATGCCCATTGCCAGCAGCGATTTTGCCAGTTCACCAGCGTCTTCATGCCACGCTTCAAAGTCGCGATAAAGACTGGCGACGCTCGGCGCATTGGTGCGGCGCACACCCGGCGTCCCTTGCGCATAGCCGGCAGAAGCGCAGGTATTGTAAACCGGCACGCCCTCCGGGTGGCTGTTGCCGCCCAGCAGTTGCCAAACCGGTTGACCGGTGTGTTGGCCCAGAATGTCCCAGAGCGCGACATCAATGGCGGAGAGACAGCGCATCTCCAACCCTTTGTTGCCGTAGACATGGGAGCCATCATAGGCGCGCCGCCAGAAGGCTTCGATTTGCAGCGGATCGGTGTCGCGCAACATGGGGGCGAGGACTTCTTCAATATAGGTCGCCACCGAGCGCGGCGTATAATAGGTTTCGCCCAGACCGACGATGCCGCTGTCAGTCTGCAATTCGAGAAAGGTGATATTGGGGAAAGTTGCAAAATTGATCGTGCGAATTTGGGTGATTTTCATGGCCTGATCTTTTATCTTTTGACTGATTGACGCCCACTAGGGTTCATGTTATACTGGCGGCGGTGCTTTCGCAAACCAGTGATAACCCTCACTGACTGGACATAGGGCAAGATCAATTATGCAATATGATGTGCTTTTGACCAAAATCCCTGGCAACGGCTATGTAGCGCGCCCGTTCTTGTGGCCGGAGTTGACTGTTTCCGGCGCCACGGAAGCTGATGTACTGACGCGCATCCAGCAAGCCGTTACTGAATTTATGGCGAACAGCCGCGTTGTTCAAATCAATGCACCAGCAGAGGCGGAACCAGTCGATGATCCTTGGCTTCGCTACGCCGGGATTTGGGCCGATGTCCCAACGGATGAATGGGAACAATATTTGGCCGATGTGGAAGCGGCGCGTCAAGCCATGAATCAGTAGAATTTTTCCGTATGCTCTATATTCTCGATACAGATCACATGACGCTCTGGCAGCATGGGCATCCGCTTGTGTTTGCCCAGCTAGAGCGTATACCCATCGATAGTCGCGCCGTTACAATAATTTCGTTGACGGAACAAATACAGGGGTGGTTGGCAGCCATGGGGCGTGCGCGTACGGAAGTACAAAATGATAATCTCCGGAGAACGCAACATCGACTGGGAGATCAATGATAACAATAGTGCATCTGTTACCCTACCGGTTGATACCACGTACGCTCTTCTGGTTGATACCGAAGGTGAAGATGTGTCCTACACGATTGCTATTGAGATCAAGTGAATCGAGGTGAGTAACAGCACATGCGCGCCGACATACCAGAACTGCACGCTGCGCGTATGTTCGGCGCCGGCAATGATCACCGACATGGGGATCGCCTTCTTGGTGGAGAGCGTCAAACCAAAGAGAAACTTATTCCAGCTAAGGGCCAGACGGAGACAGGACGTTACATCTTGAAGCGTTTGACCGGAATTTGCTCATCTTTACAAAGTCCCATATTGTTTCGCCAATTCATTCGCCAACCGATACGCCCGAATCAACCGCTTCGGCGGCACATCCGGCTGGACAAAGTGACCGGTGCAGAAGATAAAGCCGCCACCGGGCGCGTAGATCTGGAAGCGTTTGGTGATATACTCGTCGAGCGCTTCGCCGTCATGACTGTAAAGACCATCGACCACATCCAGCGATCCATAGATGACAAACTTGTCGCCATATTGGTTCTTGATCGTCTGCGGGTCCATGCCTGAACTCTCCTGGATGGGGTGAACCATGTCGTAGCCCATCGCGACAATGTCGTCCATGATCTGCATCATGTAGCCGTCGCTGTGGAGCATGACCTTCAAACCGCAACTTTTGGCATGGTTGACCACCCGTTCGGCATAGGGCCGGATCTCACGCCGCCACATGCGCGGGGAGAAGAGCATGGTTTCATTGCTGCCCCAGTCGTCGGAGAGGGTGATCATATCGACGCCGGTCGCTGCACAATTCTCGACCAGGCCGCACATCCAGTCGGCATAGCGGTCGAACCAGGCCATCATCAGGTCGGGCGACTGGCCCAGGTTGAGCCAACATTTTTCAATACCCAGAAAGCTGCTGGTGCCTTCGACCATGCCCCAGAGGTGGGCGCGAATCATGCGCTTGTCGCCATACCATTCAACGGCCTCGGCCACATTGACGCCGGCAAAGTCATAGTTCCAGTCGCTATGGGTCATCCACTTGGGGTCGCGTGGATTTTCCAGCTTGATGTCAGCCAGTTCCGTCACCTCGAACTTGCGGCCAAATTGGTTGGGATAGGGGACAAAGCCGGCAAAGAGGTCAATGTTAAATTCATCGAGAAATTGTTCCCGCGAGCCATAGTCCGCCGCCAGCATCTCAACAAATTGCTTCTGATAGAGCATACAGTCGAGCGGCGTGCGATCGACCGGCTGGCGGTTGAGGGTTGCGAGAATGCGTTCTTTTCCGTTCACAGGAATTCCTTTGCAGTTACTATTTCGTGCGCGAAGTGAGGGATGCTTATTCTCATCCTGCTGTGGCGTTTTCTACTGCTTTCTGACGCATTACACGAAAGGCGGTCGAATTTTCTGGTAGAAACTCGCCATCCGCCGTGTACAGTAAATATCCCAGCCACAATTGCGCGTCGGAACCATAGACATCCACCCGCCATAGATGACGCTTATCAACAATCGACCTCTCCTGCTGTACGCGCACCTTCACGGCGTCACCTAAATGCCGAAAGAGTAGATGTAATGCCGCAGTTTCGATCTTTTCCGAGTCTGCGGCGGCTGAGAATAAGGCGACGCTATCTTTCTTCATGACTTGCTATCCGGTGGAATCAAAACGACGATTGCTTGTGTTGTCTGCCAGTATCACCGCGAATCATTGGGATTAGCGAATTTTTTCCCCTGAAGCGATTCGCTAATCCTATTGATTCGCGGTGATATGGGGCGCCGTCTTTGCCTATTAAAACTGATTTGACCAACCCTATCCTGCATCTATAATCGCAACTTTGACAACAATCTTCTTCACCGGCTGCGGCTCGTTGACCGCAATCCCCGGCATGTGACCATCCTGGGGCATGAAAACGGTAAACATCCCCGCCGGCAAGAGGACAAAACTACCCGCCCCATCCAACGGCAGAAAATCTTTGGCCGCGTCATAGGCGCCGGCGGTCAATTGCTCGATGTTGGCAAAGCCCATGTGTTCCAGCCCGCTGACCACATATTGGACATCCAAATATTGGCGATGCGCTTCCCAAAAGCCCTGGGTGCGCGGTTTTGTGTTATACTCTTGCACCAGGGCAAAGACGCGATTGCCGTCGATCTCGACGCGACCAGGGGGCGTATTCGCCAAATCAGCCGTCTGAAGATAGTGAAAGGCCGCCTGCAACCGCTGGGCCAGCCCGGCATCACCGGCCACACCGGCAAGCAGGTTGGGGTAGAAACCGGACTGGACATTCTTGAGTTGGTCGATAATCATCTTGGTATTCATCCTTATGTTGGTTGATGATCGCTTGGTGGATCAAGGGCGCTTACTTGGCTGAGTGCATTATACCATGTCATTCGGAAAAGTGCATCTAGCGGCTCCCGTTATAACTTCCCGTATCACTGTCCCGATAGCTTGCATATTCCCCCGGATCTCCTTATGATAAGACAATCATACAACAGGGTGTCGCTATAGTCCAGAGTCCGCAGTCCTGAGTCACCCAAGCAGACTTCGGACTTTGGACTACGGACGGCGGACTATTTTCAACTCAGTCAACCTGAAGGGGTTACACCCATAAGCATGAAAATCAGCTTTTGATCAAAGATTACGCAGATTTCACAGATTTTTCTTGTTCTTTCATCTGCGTAATCGGTGAAATCCCTGTTATTTACAGAACAGAAAGGAGCCATCATGCCCACGCTCGGTCTTAATCTTATGGTTTGGAATGGACAGGTGGGGGCAGCGGAACTGGCCTTACTGCCTCAGATCAAAGCAATGGGATATGCTAGTGTTGAACTGCCGGTCTTTGCGGCTGACCCTTTTGACATTGCAACGGTACGCGCCGCTTTGACCGATCACGGTTTGGCCTGTACGGTCAGCACGGCGCCGCCTCCCGCCGTCAATCTGATCGATGAGGATCGACGTGCCGCCGGGGTTGACTATCTGCGCCAAGTGATTACGGTTGCGGCAAAGGTGGGCGCGACGGTGGTCTGTGGGCCGTTGGCTGCCCCGGTCGGTGAACGACGTGGCCGTGGCTATACCCAGGCTGAGTGGGATTCTTGCGTGCTGGGTTTGCGCGCGGCCGGCGCGATTGCGGCTGACAATGGGGTGACGTTAGCCTTGGAGCCGCTTAACCGCTTTGAAACCTTTATTGTTAACACCGTAGCCGATGGCGTGCGCCTGGTGACGGCAGTGGATCAACCGGCGCTGGGCTTGCTGCTGGATACCTTTCACCTGCATATTGAAGAAAAGTCCACCGCCGCCGCCATTCGTCATGCCGGTCGGCATCTCAAACATTTTCATGCCAGCGAAAATGATCGCGGCACCGTCGGCACGGGGCAAGTCGCCTGGCCCAGCGTCTTTGGCGCCCTGCGCGACATCAACTACCAGGGGCAGATTGTCGTTGAATCCTTCGGCCACGCCATCCCCGAACTGGCCGGCGCCGCGTGTGTCTGGCGACCGCTGGCGGCCAGCCCGGAAGCTTTGGCTCAGGGCAGCATCACCTATTTACGTAAACATTTATAAGAACAAGTCAACCTGCTCGTAGCCAGTCCGTGACTGGCATCTGGACGCCAGTCACGGACTGGCTACGAGCAGGTCTGCTGACAAGGCAAATAGAACTTCTAACCGAAAGGCAACCTTGCACCTATGTCCACCCAACCCATCACCAGCCAGGAATTGCTGGAACGCGCCAAAACCATCCATGAACGGATGCGCGGCTGGCGCCGGGAAATTCATCGCTACCCCGAACTCACCTTTACCGAACATCGTACGGCCGGCCTGGTTAACGCCACGCTGACCGACTTGGGCATCCCCACCGATACCGAGGTCGCCAAAACCGGCGTCGTCGGTCACATTCGGGGCAATGCCGGGCCGACGGTCGGTCTGCGCGCCGATATGGACGCCCTACCCATTACCGAGATCAACGGCGCCGACTTTGACAGCACCCGCCCCGGCATCATGCACGCCTGTGGTCACGACGCCCATACGGCGATGCTCATGGGCGCAGCCACCATTCTCAAAGGACTGGCCGACCAGGGACGACTCCCTGGCTCGATTCGGTTGCTCTTCCAACCCAGTGAAGAGGCCCAGGATGCCGAAGGCAAATCGGGCGGGATGCGCATGGTGGAAGAGGGGGCGCTCAACGGGCTGGATGCGGTCTTCGGATTGCATGTCGATCCGCTACACCCGGTCGGCACGGTGGCAACTCGCTCCGGCCCCATGATGGCCTCGGCGGACACCTTCGAGCTAACCATTCATGGCTCCGGCGGTCATGCCGCGCGGCCGCACATCACTATCGACCCGATTGCCCTGTCCGCCCATGTGATCAACGCGATCCAACAGGTGGTCAGCCGTCGGCTCAACCCGCTCGACCCCGGTGTGATCACCATCGGCACGATTCATGGCGGCACGGTCAGTAATGTCATTCCTGATACGGTGACGATGACGGGGACAATTCGCGCCTTTAGCCAGGAGGGCCGGGCGACGCTGCTCAGTGAGTTGGAGCGGGCGTGCAAGGTGATTGAACCCCTCGGCGCGCGGATTGAGTACACATTGCAGACCGGCTATCCGCCTACAGTCAACTCACCGGAAGCGACGGCGGTGATGCTGGCCGCCGCCACCGATCTGTTGGGCGCGGAGCAGGTCAAAGAGGCGCCAATGGTGATGGGGGCGGAGGATTTTAGCTTTATGGCGCAGGTGGCGCCGGGCAACTTTTTGCGCATCGGCACCCACAACCCGGCTTGGGAGCGCCACTATCCGGTTCACCGGGCTGATTTTCGCATAGATGAAGATGCGTTGCCGATAGGGGCAGCGGCTTTGGCGGCGGCGGCGATCCGGTGGATGCAGGAGAAGGGGTGATGGTGAAAGGTAGGTTTGTACTCTTGCGTCTTTGGGGTGGGCAAGACGACGCTGAGCGTCGGTTCTACATTCCCACGCTCAGCGTGGGAACGAGTATCATATTGATGGTGTGGCTGTTGGCGGCGTGTGGACAGCCGGCGATTACGCCGTTGCGCGTGCAGGCGGCGCCGTGGGCGGATGGCGAGGTCAGCACCTATCAGATTACGGACATTGAGAATAAACCGGCCGGCACGGCGACCATCACCTTTACGGCGGGGGCTACGCAAATTCAGGAAGAGGCGTGGACCATGCAGCGTGAGGTAGCGGCGCAAGGTGATCAAGAGATCGTGGTGGTGGAGATGACAGCAAGTGGGCTGCGTCCGGCGCTCTCGATGCTCACGCGACAGTTGGGCAGTGATCGCCGCGAACAGGTCAAAAGTACCTATAACCAGGGGCAGGTTGATCTCGAACTGACCACAGCAAAGGACATCACGACCTATGAGCGCATCAATGTTCCCAGTGATGTCCGCGATCAGCGAACCCTGCTTGCGCTGGTGCGCGCCCTACCGTTAGCCAATGGTTATGCCACCCAGGTCAACAGCTTCCTGCCTGTGGCCGACCTGTTAGAACGCACTACCATTCATGTCACCGGGCAAGAGCAAGTGCAAACGCCCGCCGGCGCCTACGAGACCTGGCGGGTCGAATTAACCACCAACGATAGTGAATCACAAGCCTGGGTTAGCACCAGCGCGCCCTATATCCTGGTGAAGTTTGTCGATGGCCGCACCGGTGGCGCCTATGAGCTGCGCGATTATCAAATGGGGCAGTAAGTCCTGTACGTTGTGATGGATAGAACGGTAGTAAAGACTAATGAACGTTACGAAAATAAAGCGGTAACTGTAGGTCATCGCCGCCGGCGTGACAAGTTCCAAGGATTACCGAAACAAGGAGCTAACCTTCATCAGTCTTTACTACCGGTGTAACTACGCAGCAAACGCTTGGAGCTTTTGCGCCAGTATGCTCGTGCTGGGTTCAGTTAGCACAGAGCCATCGGGGAAGACAATGGTCGGCACGCTGCGATTGCCGTTGTTCAGCGCCATCACCTGTTCGACGGCTTCATCATCCTGGCTGATGTTGATCTCTTCATAGACGACCTTCATGGCGCTCATCACCTGCTTGGCGCGCCAGCAATCGGGGCACCAACTGGTGGTGTACATCACAATCCCTTTTTGTTCTTGACTCATGCCCAATTCCTTACTACTTTTACGACCAGTAGAGCGCAATCACAAACCGGGTTTTTGGCAGAAACCTGGTTTGTGATTGCGCCAATTGACTATGCAATGAGGATAATAAAAACTTGCGTTCCTATCTCCTGGTTTTGCTACAATTTGCAGCCATTTTGGCAATTCTGCTCACGGGACCCCTTTGGGCGCGTGCACCTTGGTTGTTGGCAGTTGAACTAGCCGGCCTGGCGCTTGTCCTCTGGGCCTTGCTGGCGATGCAGCTTGCCAATTTACATGTGCTGCCAGATGTGCGGTCCAATGCCCAACTGGTGCAACGGGGGCCATACCGTTGGATCCGCCATCCCATGTACAGTGCCATCTTGTTGGCGACACTGGCGCTGGTGATCGACGCCTTCACCTGGCTGCGCTTGGGCTTCTGGTTCGTTTTGCTGATCGATCTGCTGATCAAGCTGCACTACGAAGAACGGCTTTTAGCTGCGCACTACACGGACTACGGGTATTACCAACAGCAGACAAAACGATTGCTGCCATTTGTTTACTAACTATCACCCTACGGTCACATGCGTTCAATGATGGTGGCAATGCCCATGCCGCCGCCGGCGCATAAGGTAATTAGCGCGGTTGCTTGATCCCGCCGTTCTAGCTCATCAAGCGCCGTGCCAAGCAGCATAGCGCCGGTGGCGCCTAATGGGTGACCGAGCGCAATGGCGCCGCCGTTGACATTGATCTTGGCGTCATCCGCCAGCGCCATATCGCGCATAAATTTTAAGACCACGGCGGCAAAGGCTTCGTTGACCTCCAGCAGATCGATGTCGGCCAGGGTCATGCCGGCCAGCCGGAGCGCTTTGCGCGTCGCCGGGGCCGGACCGGTAAGCATAATCGTCGGTTCCGTGCCGACCAGCGCGGTGGCGACGACGCGCGCCCGCGGTCGCAAGCCCAACCGTTCGCCGGCTGCCTGGCTGCCGATCAAGACCAGGGCGGCGCCATCGACAATGCCCGAAGCGTTGCCCGCCGTATGCACATGATTAATGGCAGTGACGGTTTGGTACTTGGCTAAGGCAATGGCGTCATAGCGCGCTTCGCCCACTGCCTGAAAGGCCGGGGTGAGCGCCGCCAGCCCTTCCAGGGTCGTGTTCGGACGCACATGTTCATCAGAAGCCAGCAGCACCTGCCCCGCTTCGTTGGTGACCGGGATCAGCGATTTGAAATAGCCCTGCGCCGCCGCGTGCGCCGCCCGCTGTTGGGATAAGAGCGCATAGCCGTCGACATCCTGGCGGGAAAAGCCTTCCAGGGTGGCGATCAGATCGGCGCCGATCCCTTGTGGCACAAAGCCGATTTGCTGGCTGATGACCGGATCATCCATCAACGCGCCGCCGTCGGCGCCAATCGGCACCCGTGACATCGACTCGACGCCGCCGGCCACCACCAGATCGGCCCACCCGGCGCGCACTTTGGCCGCCGCCAGATTGACTGTTTCCAACCCCGAAGCGCAGAAGCGATTGAGCTGAATCCCCGGCACGCTTTCATCCCAGCCGGCGGCCAAGAGCGCCGTGCGCGCCAGGTTCGCCCCCTGTTCCCCCACGGGCGTCACACAGCCCAGCATGAGATCATCGACCAAGGCCGGCGCCGGCAGACAACGTTGCCGCAGCGCGTCCAGGAGCGTCTGCACCAGCCCAATCGGCGTCACGCCATGCAAAGCGCCACTCGCCCGGCCCTTCCCGCGCGGTGTACGAATCGCCTCATAGATGTATGCTTCTCTATTCACCGGCGCTCCTTTCTTGCAGCCTGCTGATCTTTAGCTGCCAGTGGATAATAGACAGGAAGACAAGAGGATGGCTCATTCGAGCGTCTTGTCTCCCTGTCTTCCTGTCTTCCTGTCTTGACTTAGCCACTCGCCAAAAGCCGCCAACCGCGCCTGTTGCAGCGGCGTCACCTGACGGATGGCGCGCAGGTTGGCCGTGACAATGGCCGGATCGTAGGGCGTGGGTTGACCAGCGAGAAAATGGGCGAAATCAACCAGATCGCTGCGCGTGGCCGGCGGCAGCGCCGCCAAGACGGCTGCCGCTTGTACACCGGAGACAAAGAGATCACGGCGTTCGTCATACCGCGTCGTTGTATTGGGCGGTGCGCTGTCGGTCGCCGCTTCCCGATTGGCAAAGAAATTGCGCAGAATCCCTTCACTGATCGCTTTGAGCGCCTGCGAAAAGAGTTCAACCACCTGCACATGATCAGTCTGCGCCGCCAGGATGGCCGACCGGGAAAAACAGTAATCACCGGTCAAAATAATGCCGCCCATGAGAGTCTTGTGCTGTTCATCGGCTTGTGCCGGTTGGTGGGTCAGCAGCAATTTGTGAATGGACAGGGCAATAAATAACATTTCCTGGGCGGCGGCCAGGGATAGACGTTGTTGGCGTAAACGCTCCTCATCCGGCGCGCCAATGCCGACGGCCAAGACCAGGGCCGCGCGCAGTAGTGGTTGCGCCCGTTGAAATTGTGCCTGCGTCAGATCGGCTAATGGTGGGTAGAGATCGGCCAAAGCCCCTTGTAATTCTTGTTCAACCGCCGCCAACTCGGCGCGCAAGGCCGCCTTTTGTGTCGGCATATCGGCCTGTTCAGGGGGGCTACTCTGTTCCGGCGCGCTACGACGGAGCGGCATGGTAGACAATGAATCAGATGACAAATTAGACATGGTCACTCGGTATCAAGCTTATCAGGATCAAACGCGGATTGATCAAAAAGGTCATCATCATCCCGATCACCAAAGACGGGCGGCTGTTCGCGATTCTGATCGGCAAGCAATGAGTTCGACGGCGCCGCAGACGACGCTTTCGTGCGGCTTGTCAGCGGTCCGCCCAATAACTCCGCCGTACTTTCGATCGCTTCATAGGCGCTATCGCCCATATAGATGCCGGCGATCTCATTGCGCAATTCAGGATGATGCTTAAAAATTCTACCACCATACCCAATGATTGGCCGAACGGCCGGCAGTTGTGCAAACGCTTTGGTCAGTGTTTGCAGATTGGCGGCGCTCTCTTTCGTGGTCGCGCTAAGGAGAATCATGGCCGGCTGATATTGATTGGCATCATTGATCAGATCAGCCGCTTTGATATTTTTGCCTAAATATTGTGTCTGATAGCCGGCGCGCCGAAGATAAATCGTTAGCAGCAATGCGCCGATTTCGTGCTCTTCACCGGGGGCGCAAACCACCCAAATGAGATTTTTATGATTGGGGTGCGGGGCTGTATGCAAAATGGCAGCCAACCGCTGTTGCAAAATGGCTGTGGCAAAATGTTCACGTGTGACGGAGAGTTCCCCGCGATGCCAGCGGTCGCCAATCTCAACCAAGACCGGCGCGATCACATTTTCGCCCACCAACTCGATGGGGTAGAGGGCAAAGGCTTCGGCCAACACATGATCCGCCCCATCTTCATGAAAGTTCAATAATTCATAGAGCAACTCTTTTTGTAAGACCGCGTAGTCGCGCCGCATGAGGTGATGGGTGACGGGTGGCAGCGGCATGTGTACCATTTCACCGTTGGTTGGTAAGGCAACTTGTTCCAGTGCGCCGGCATCGGCAGTCAATTTATCCAACCACGCCACGGCTTGACTGATCGACATGCCGGCATCGACCTGCACTTTGAGCCAGCGAATGATCGCGATATCCCGATCAGAATAGAGCCGGTAGCCGCTATCAGAGCGCTGGGGGCGACAAACTTGATAGCGCCGCTCCCAGGCGCGCAAGGTGCTGGAACTGATGCCGGTGCTCTGTTCCACCGCTTTGATATTATACAAGGGCGTTACAGGGTACGCTTGGAGACGAATGTCATTACTCACGCTTTTCCTCGATTCCGTTGCTGCCAGCCCGATCTGCGCCATCCCAATCGGAAACTTTTCCGCCGCTGCTTATCACGCCCTGTAGGCCCGGAACAGCCTGAAAGACGGCGCCAGCTCCAGATCGACATCACCGTGTATAAGGGTTGTATAGTCTTTGTACCACAGTTGCAATCATAACACAACTTCTCCCATCATTCAATAGGCAAAAACTGAAGCAACTGATCATTGTTGGGTTGTAACTATTTAGCTCGTAGCCGCGCCTGAATCGTTGCGTTGGGGTTATCCTTCGGGTGCTTCCGGCCGGCGCGACCAAAGGGATTTTTGGGCCGCCAACACCGCTGCTAAAGCGTTGCGGCCATCAGTGGCATCGGCCAGGAGCGGCGCACCAGCGCGTAGGGCCTGGTTGAACGCATAGATCAGCCGCCAATCGGGCGAATGATGATGGGCCAGCGTGAAGCTTTCCGTTTGGCCATTGCGCAAGAGTAGGAGACGACTTTCCTGTTGATCATCAGCCCAGTGCTGGATTTGCAGAATACCGGTAGAACCATAGAGTTCGATGAGGGTGGGTTGGTGTGGGATAAAAAAGGAGTCATGCAGATGGACGGCCAGGCGCGACCGCTGCATTTGCGCGATGGCAAGAATGTTTTCTTCGACACCGCCGCTTTCTTCGCTCAAGATTGCCGGCGTCTGGGTGGCAAAGATTTCGGCAACTTCATCCTGGAGCAGATAGCGCAGGGTGTCAAGATCATGGCTTGTCCGGCTCAGTAACACGCCGCCGCCATTGCGTTTGAGCCGCCAGGTCTGCTGGTGTGGCTGAAGCAACGGGGTATTGACCACCCGCGCGCCCAAGAGATCGCCAATGGCGCCATCCGTCAGCAGGGTGCGCGCGGCTTGGATAGCCGGGTCGGCGCGGCGTTGGTAGTGGACGCCCAACAGCACCTTGCGCCGCGCGGCGGCCTCGCACATGGCTTGCGCCTCGGCCACTGTTAATCCCAGCGGCGGCTCACAGAGAACATGTTTCCCGGCGCTGAGCGCCGCCATCACCAGCGGATAGTGGTGGCGTGGGTGGCTGCTGACATAGAGACAGTGAATATTAGGACGTTCCAGTAGATCGGTCAGGTTGACAAAGGTGAGCGGGAGTTGGTTCTGTTGGGCAAAGCTGCGCGCACGCTGTTCATGGTGGCTATAGACGCCGGCCACCCACGCGCCGAGTTGATCAGAGGCGTGGGGCGCCGCCGGTTGGCTGCGAATCGCCTCGATCACAAATTGTTGGGCGCGTGAACTGGCGCCGACGACGGCCCAGCCAATCGTCGCCTGGCCTACTTTTAGGCGGGGTGTTTGCAAGTGAGTTGCCACATACGCCTCGGGCAGAGATCAGAAGACAGAAGACAAGAAGACAGAAGATGGGGAGAATCAGCTTTCATCTTCGTCGTCGCCGGCGATGCGGCGGAAGATGTGATCCAGGTCTTCATCGTTGTAGAAATGGATAACCAGCCGCCCGCTGCCATTGGCATTGCGGCTCAGGTTGACGCGTGTGCCGAGCGCCGAGCGGAAGCGATTCTCCAGGTAGCCAAGCTGTTCATCGACCGCTTCAGTCGCGGGCGGAGAGAGCGGCTCATCGACTGGAGGCGCGGCAGCAGCCTCTACAATCTGTTTCACCAGCGCTTCGGTCTGGCGGACGTTGAGTTCCTGGGCGATCACCTGTGGCAGCATCGTTTCGATCAAGGCCGCTTCTTTGAGACCCAAGAGGGCGCGCGCATGGCCGGCGCTGATCACATTGTCGGTCACGGCTTTCTGGACAGCGGCGGGCGCCTCCAACAGGCGCAGCGTATTGGTCACGGCCGAGCGACTTTTGCCCACACGGTCGGCAATGGCGCCGTGGGTCAGGCCAAATTCTTGAAAGAGGGTGAAATAGGCTGCCGCCTCTTCCAACGGGTTGAGATCGGCGCGCTGAATGTTTTCAATGAGCGCCAATTCCACCAACTGCTGGGCCGAGGCTTCGCGCACCACCACTGGTACATCCGGCAAACCGGCCAGACGGGCCGCCCGCCAGCGGCGCTCGCCGGCCACCAGCCAATAAACGCCCGCCTGCTGTGGGTGGGCAGTGACAATGAGCGGCTGGATAATGCCGTGGGTCCGGATCGAAGTCGCCAATTCCTGCAATGTCTCTTCGGGGAAGTGGGTGCGCGGTTGGTGCGGGTTGGGCTGAATAGCGTCAATGGCGCAGCGTTGAATGCCGTTGGCTGGCGCTGTGGCGTCGTCCGCCGGCGCGCTATCGACTGGCGGCGTTTCGTCCGCAGCCGTGGAGGTGTCGATGATGAGCGCGCCTAAGCCGCGCCCCAACCCTGGTCTGCGCCGTGTATTGGCATTACTGGTCATGCACACCTTCCTCATTTCCCTGGTCAACGGTCGCCGTCACGGGCTGTCCCGCCGGCGGCATTGGCGCTGCGCCCCGTTTGCTTTCTTGCCCTTTTTCTTCGCGCTGTAAAAACTCGGTCGCAAAGGCTTGATAGGCCAGGGCGCCAGGGCTGCTGGGGGCATAGCTGAGAATGGTCTGCCCATAGCTGGGCGCTTCACTCAGCCGTACATTGCGCGGAATGATGGCGCGGAAGACCTTGTCGGGAAAATAATTCTGCACCTCTTCCACTACTTGCTGCCCCAAATTGGTGCGGCTGTCATACATGGTGAGCAGAACGCCGGTGAGCGCCAGCCGTTCATTCAAGACTTCACGCACCTGTTGAATGGTGCCCAGCAGCAGGCTCAACCCTTCCAACGCCAGATATTCGCATTGCACTGGAATCAATACGCCGTGCGCTGCCGTCAAGCCGTTGATGGTCAACAGGCCCAGGCTGGGCGGGTCATCGATCAAGATATAATCATAGGCCGGCAGCAATGGTTGCAAGGCCCGAGATAAGAGCCGTTCGCGCGCCATCATACGCGCCATTTCGACTTCCGCCCCGGCTAGATCGGTGGAGGCCGGAATCAGATCCAGCCCGACCCGCTCGGTCAGGGTGAGCGCCTGTTGAATGGGGGTCTTCTCAATCAACACATGGTAGAGGCTGACCTTCAAGCCGCGTGGGTCAACGCCCAGGCTGGTGGTGGCGTTGCCCTGCGGATCGGTGTCGATCAACAGGACGCGGCGTCCGGCCTGGGCCAGATAAGCCCCCAGGTTCACAGCAGTCGTCGTCTTGGCGACGCCCCCCTTCTGGTTGGCAAAACAGTAGATTCGGGCACTCATGCACTAGTCTCAATCTTCAGATACGGTAAAGGGTTGGTTAGCTCGTTCATTCGTTGGTTTCGACAGGCTCAACCAACGAATGAACGAGCCAACTAACCCTTTACTCAAACGGGTGCGCGGCCATATAGGCCAGCACCTGTTCACGGTCGGGAATGCCGGCGACGCCCACATGTTCCACCCCAAAGGAGGCGGTAATATTGGCAAAGCGGGCGGCTTGCACCGGATCGCCGGTCTCTTGGTAACGAATCAGAAAGGCGGTGGCGAAAATATCACCGGCGCCCGTCGGATCGACTTCGTTGGCGGGGCGGGGCGGAATCTTGGTCTCGCGAATCTGGCCGTCCGACTGCCGCTGATAGATGGTGCTGCCGTCGCGATATTCGGTGACAACGATGAGCGAAATGTGTTGAAAGAAGGGATCAAGACGGTTCAAATCGTAGTCAATATCTTCCAGCGACAACACCAACACGCCCAAGTGCGGCAGAATCGCATCGGCTGTCTCCCAGGCTTGATGATAGACCCGCCCATCAGCCTGCCAACGGCGCATCCACCCTTGTGGCACCGCCGCCACCAACGAATTGGCCGCGAAGATGGCGGCGACATCGGGCTGGATCTCATTCGTGAGTGGCCCTAAGAGCACGGCGCTTGGCCGGCGCAAGGCAACCGGAATATCAGCGGCGACAATATGAGCGGCGGGAGTGTATAGATATTGCACCCGTCCCTGCGGTGTATAGATATTGGCAAAGGTGCTCGTCGTGGCGCTGGGCAAGACGTGTAAATCGACCGTTGCCGGCAACTCGGAGAGATCGGTGTCTGCCGCTGCCCGCGTGATAATCGTCGGTTGGCGACCGAGGCGCAGGGCGGTGATGGCTGCAAAGCTGACTGTTCCCCCCAGCCGATAGGGGCCGTTGGGGTCGGCGCTAACGAGATCGCGGGTGACATGCCCGATGAGCAGGATGTCAACGGGAACGGCGGCGGGCGCGCCGGCTGCTTGTGTTGCGTAGGTCGATGGTTGCATGGCTCAAGTCCTGGTAGAGCAAGTTAGGCGTAACGAATCTGCTTTATTGTAGGCGGTGTGACGCCAATTGGCTAAATCTTTGATCGTGTGTGACAAATAAGGCTTTGGCGAGTTCGGGACGCGTATCGGCCTGGGGCGAGTCACGGACTCGCCAGGAGCGGCGCCGGTGCGTCAACGAAAGGGGCGAGTCACGGACTCGCCAGGAGCGGCGCCGGCGCGTCAATGAAAAGCCCCGCCGATGGGGGCGGGGCATCCTGGAAACCTTATTGCTTCTCCCTACAGTTCACGCAACACGCAACACGTATTACGTCCTGGCAAAAATATGCACTTTGCGCCGCCCGCCATCGCCATAGCTTTCGGTGTAGACCTTGGGGTGGTCGCGTAGCGTCATGTGGACAACGCGCCGTTCGTTGGCCGGCATCGGTTCCAACGAGATCGAGCGACCGGTGCGGGCCACCTGTTCCGCCATACGTTCCGCCAATTGGGTAAGTTGGGCGATGCGCCGCGCTTTATAGTGTTCCACATCGATGACAATGTTTTTCCACTTGTGCAACTTTTGGTTGACCATCAAGCGCAACAGATATTGAATATTCTCCAATGTTTCGCCGCGGCGACCGATGAGCGCGCCTAACTCGCTGCCTTCCACGTCCAGCAGCAGGTAGCGACCGGAGCGGGTGTGGCCCTCTTCCTGCTCTTCATCGTCATGCTCACCAAACGATTCATCGCCATCATCCTGCCAACTGGCGCGCACTTCCGCCTGAAAACCCATCAGGCGCACCATTTCGCTCAGAAGATGAGTAGCCATCGTCACCAATTCTTGGTCGGCATCTTCTTCACTAGCGCCGGCCGTTTCACTAGAGGCCGCCGGCGCCGTTGTCGCAGCAACCGGGGTCTCTGCCGCCACTGTTTCTATGCTGTCAGCCGTTGCCGGCTGGGGCGGCTCAGGAACGACACTCTCTTCAATGGTAGTGCGGGCCGGCGTCAGATCAACAGCCGGCGCAAGATGAACCGGGGCTGCGGCGACAGCCTCGTCCGTCTGCGCTGCTTGTGGCGTCAACCGGACGATGGCGGGTTCGCTGCCGAGACCAAAGATGCCACGGCTGCCCTTTTGCACCACTTCAATCGCCACATTGCCACGCGCAAGTCCAAGAACACGCAAACCTTCTTCGACTGCATCGTCTACGGTCTTGCCCTTAAATTCATGTGTTTGCGTTGCCATGCGCTACTTCCTCTTTGCTTTACGGCGCTGCTTTTGGGGGGCAGGGGCTTTGTTGGCGCCGGCAGCGACAGTCTCTTGCACCACTGTTGCGCCGGTCAGTGCATTGCTCTTTTCCACCGCCGGCGCATCGGCTTTGGCAACCGCTGCTGTTACTTTACTGTTGGCGCCGGCCAAGTTAAAACGGTCGCTAGTCGTAATCCATTGTTGCAACATCTGGAGCAGGTTGCTGGTGACCCAGTATAAGGTTAAGCCCGCCGGCACCTGGATGGTGAAGATGCCAAACATAAAGGTCATCATCAGCGTCATCTGCTGCATCATCTTCATCTGGCCCGCATCTTGGCCGGGAGCCGGGGCAGGCGCCATCCATTTCTGCATAATGAATTGCGTCACCATAAGCAGAATGGGCAAGATCAGATAGCCAATCAGGCGACCATACTCGCCATCATTGTAGAGGGTCGAGACCCACCCCATCCCCAGGGTATATTGCGGATAGCTTAGATCTGGAATCCAGAAAAAGCTGGAATTTTTCAGCGAAGGACTCGTGGCAACCAGCGCCGCATAGAGGCCAAAAAGAATGGGCATTTGGAGCAGCAACGGCAGACAACCACTCAAGGGGTTGACGCCGGCTTCCTGGTAGAGCTTGGTCTGCTCCGCCACCATCTTTTCCCGATCTTTACCATATTTCTTTTGCAACTCCTGCAATTTGGGTTGCAACTCCTTTTGCGCCTGCATCCCCCGAATCTGACTCAAGGTCAAAGGGAACATCACCACGCGCACCAGCACAGTAAAGATGATGATCGTAAAACCCCAGTGGTGCGGCACATTGTTATTGACCAAAAATTGATCAATGTAGATCAACGCCTTGGCCAGCGGCCAGACAACAACTGTCTGCCAAAAGCCTTGCGGATCTGTATTCATGACATCAACGCCGTTGTGGTTGACGCCACAGCCGCTCAACAGCATCAGCAGCAGGCCGAGCGCAAGCAGCAAGATTATATGTTTTCGTTTCACGTCTATCTTCTCCTAACCAATGTCAGCCGTCATCGGCTTGCTGACATAGCCGCCCAGCCTAAGCGATTCGGCTTTTCCCGCCCTGCCGTAGCGCTCTGTAAACAGAGCATATAGCGCGGCTAGGGCACCGGATCGATTAAATTTCCTTTATACCAAGGGTGACAGCGCAAAATCCGTTTGATCCCCATCCACCCGCCGGTGATGACGCCATAACGTTCGATGGCGCCGTACATATAGTGCGAACAGGTCGGGTAGAAGCGACAATTGTTACCAAGCAATGGGGAAATGGCGAATTGGTAAAAGCGGATCAGAGCTAAAAACAGTTTGCGCATTCTGGTTCACCGGGTTTCCTCGCGCAATAAATGCGCCCGCCGGAGCAGGCGGGCGCAGGCGGCGTCCATTTGATGGGTATCGGCGCAAAGGATGGGACGACGGGCAATTACCACGACATCCCACCCTGGTGCAATCATTGTCAACCGCAGCCGGAACACTTCACGCAGACGCCGTTTTAACCGATTACGCACAACTGCACCGCCCAGCCGTGCATTGATGGAAAAGCCAAACCGGCTATACGGCAACGCGTTGGGAAGTATACACATCACCAAAAGTTCGCTACTGTACGATTTCCCTTGCCGACGAATCTCCTGGAAACGTTCGTTTTCCTGGATGCGATAACGTCTGTTCACGGAATCATCTTCACGCAATCTACAACAACAGCAATAAGCATAAGCCCAATGGCGCCGACTGTCTGCACGCCTGATCGCAAAGTTGCAAGCTTCACAAAATTGCACGATACAGGCTTTGTCCATGCAGGCTTAGTAGACGGATTTGCGCGTGCTCAGCTTTACGGTCAGTTGGGCGCGCCCGCGCAGGCGGCGGCGCTTGAGGACGTTGCGGCCATCTTTGGAGGCCATGCGCTTGCGAAAGCCATGGGTCTTCAGGCGCTTGC
>QWII01000120.1 GCA_021405325.1 Caldilinea sp. CFX5
CCGCGCGCGCTGGAACTCTTTCGTCGCGCCGGTCAGTTGCGTTGTCCGGTTGTGTTACACCTGGATGTTCCCTTCCTGCCCGATGCCCAAGGCAAGCCAGTTTACCAGCAGCATTGGTATGGCGGCGGCGCGGATCAACTGGAACGGGCGCTGCAAGCTTGTCCTGACACTATCTTCATTGGACACGCCCCCGGCTTCTGGCGTTTTATCAGCGGCGACGAAGCGACTGAATGCGCAATTTACCCCAAAGGGCCGATCACCCCCGGCGGTCGGCTGCTGACTCTCTTTGACCGCTACCCCAATCTTTGGGCCGATCTGTCGGCGGGTTCAGGACTCGGCGCGTTGCAACGTGATCCGACCTTTGCCTATGACTTCCTCTGTCGTTACGCCGACCGCTTACTCTTTGGCCGCGATAACAACGGCGACAAGCTCCAAACCTTTTTGACGACCCTCCTCTTGCCGGAGGACGTGAGCGCCAAGCTTTTCTATCGAAACGCCCTCCAGTTGGTTCCGCAAAAATAACCACAAAGATGTTCTAAAGTAAGACACGAAGTTCACGAAGGCTTTCTTTGTGAACTTCGTGTCTTTGTGGTTAATGTTAGCTTCTGCAATTAGTGGCGGAAATGGCGGGCGCCCGTCAACACCATGACCAACCCCAGTTGGTTGACCGCTGCGATCACCTCATCATCGCGCAGGGAGCCGCCCGGTTGGACGACAGCGGCAATGCCATGGTTGGCCGCTGCTTCAATGCCATCGGCAAAGGGGAAGAAGGCATCCGAGGCCATGACGGCGCCTTGCGCTTTCGCACCGGCCTTGTGACCGGCCAACATCACCGAATCGACCCGGCTCATCTGGCCGGCGCCGATGCCGATGGTGGCTTGATCTTTGACGTAAACAATGGCATTGCTCTTGACATGGCGCGCCACTCGCCAGGCAAAGGCGAGATCGGCCAGTTGCTCGGCCGTCGGTTGTTTAGCGCTAACCACTCGCCAGTTGACCGGATCCATATCCGCCTGGCTGCGATCCAGTTCCTGCACGAGGACGCCACCGTAGATGCTGCGCAGACTCAGGGGACGCAGTTGGACGCCGGTGGGCTGGAGGATGCGCAGATTTTTCTTTTTGCGCAGCAGTTCCAGGGCGTCGCTTTCAAAGGTGGGCGCGGCGATCACCTCAACAAAGAGATCGCCCATGCGCCGCACCATCTCGGCAGTTAGCGGGCGATTGACGGAAATGATGCCGCCAAACGCGCTCACCGGATCAGAAGCAAAGGCTTTTTCATAGGCATCAGTCAAGGTTGCCCCACTGGCAAGGCCGCAGGGGTTGCCATGTTTGATAATGGCGACGGTAGGATCGGGGAAATCTTGTGCCGCTTGCCAACTGCCGTCCAGGTCGAGCCAGTTGTTATAGCTCATCTCTTTGCCGTGCAGCACTTCAAAGGGCGCTTTTTCACCGGCATAGGCATAAAGACCCCCCTGTTGATGCGGGTTTTCGCCGTAGCGATTGAGTTGCACCTGTTCCAGATCCACTTGCAGCCGCACCGGCAGTCCGGCCACGGCATCAATCTCCTCGACTTGCCCGGAAAGGTAAAAGGCGATGGCGGTATCATACTCGGCCGTGTGGCGAAAGGCCTTCAACGCCAGCTTCTTGCGCTGCATCATCGTCGTGCCGCCATTGGCAAAGGCGGCGGCAATCTGGTCGTAATCGGTCGGATCACAAACCACCGTCACGGCTTCGTGATTTTTGGCCGCGGCGCGTAACAAAGCCACGCCGCCAATGTCAATCTCTTCCACCGCCGTGGCCAGCGTCACGTTGGGCTGGGCCACCGTCTGTTGAAAGGGATAGAGATTCACCACCACCAGATCAATGGGCGCAATGTTATAGGCGTCCAACTCTTCCAGATGATGCGGCACCCGGCGCGCCAGAATGCCGCCATGAATGGCCGGGTGCAGCGTCTTGACCCGTCCGCCCAAAATTTGGGGAAAGCCGGTCACTTCATCCACCGACTGTACCGGCAACGCAGCATCCCGTAATTGTCGCGCTGTCCCGCCGCTGGCGATCAATTCACCACCCGCTTCATGAAGCCGGCGCGCAAACTCCACCAACCCCGTCTTGTCCGACACCGACAACAGCGCACGAAACGTTGACATGATTCTTGCTCCTGTTAACTTATAGGTAGACAGCTACACAGGCAGAAACCTATTTACCTGTCTACCAGTCTACCTGTCTACCTACCCAATAAAAAAGGCAGCCAAACCTGGAAACACCCCACGGCTTGACTGCCCAGCCCAGACGAGCGACTGTAGCAATGGAAAGGCTTTCTTTTCCTTGCGGTAATCTCCACAAATGCATTGTCTGCACCTTCGTCAGTTAAGAAAGCATGTGTATTATAAAATGGGGGGTGAGACCTGTCAAACTGTTTCGGGTGGCAAGTGGCGGGTGGCGCCTGCCACTTGCCACCCGCCACCCGCTACTTCCGCTCATCCGTCCGGTCGGTGGCGGGCGGGGGTTCGTAGGAGAGGGCGGCAATTTCGGCGCGCCAGGCGGGCGTCATCGGCACATTGACGGCGTCGAGCGAGGCTGCCAGTTGCGCCACATTGCGGGCGCCAATGATCGGCGCCGTGACGGCGGGGTGGTGCATGACCCAGGCGACCGCCAAGGTGGCGGGATGGACGCCCTTTTCCTGGGCGTAGAGGGTGAAGCGTTCGGCGGTTTCGTAGTAGAATTCTTCGGCATAGCGTCTGGCGTACATCTGGTTTTGCACCAGGCGGGCGCCGGGCGGGCGGGCGGTGGTGCTGTATTTACCGCTCAAGAGACCGCCGCCCAACGGACTATAGGGAATGACGCCAACACCTTCGGACAGGGCGAAGGGCAGAATTTCCACCTCGGCCTGGCGTTTGGTCAGATTATACATGGGCTGAATGCACTCAAAGCGGGCGAGACCAGCACGAGCGGCAATGCCATGCGACTTGGCGATCTGCCAGGCGGCCCAGTTGCTGACCCCCAGGTAGAGGACTTTGCCCTGTTGCACCAACAGATCGAGCGCCCGCAGCGTCTCTTCCATCGGCGTGTCGGCATCAAAGTGATGGACAAAGAGCATGTCGATCCGATCGGTCTGCAAGCGGCGCAGGCTGGCCTCGACCTGCAGCATGATATGGCGCCGGGAAAGCCCGCGATCATTGATTCCCTTGCCCATTGGTGAGGCGACTTTGGTGGTGATCACCAGGTCGTTGCGTTCGGACGCCATCACGCGCCCCAGAATCTCTTCGGAGCGACCACCCGCGTAGGAGTTGGCGCAATCAAAAAAGTTGATCCCCGCCTCGCGGCAGCGTTTGAACATGGCCGCCGCGGTCGCTTCATCAGCGTCGCCGCCAAAGGACATGACGCCAAAACAGAGGCGCGAGACTTTGACGCCGGTTCCCCCTAGAATTCGATATTCCATTCCTCTTCTCTCCTTCGATAGCCCATCTTACTGAGGCGTAGGCGCGCCCCGTGCCGGGTCAAAACAGCAAGGCAGCCGGCACGGGGCGCGCCTACGCCTCTCGTCGTGTAGTTGGTTGCTGGTTTGTAGCGTGCTAACTAGGTCAATTTGACTTGGTAAGGTATTATAGAAGCGTTTCGGCAGAACGGCAATTTCGGGCTGCAAAGCCTGCTGCTGAGGCAATAGATAGGAGTAAAGATGCTGCTTGACCAACAAAAAGTAACCACCGCCCTGGCCGATTGCGCCGTGGGCCATACGTTGTTCTATCATCATAGTGTGCCTAGCACCATGCCCATTGCCCAGCAGTTGGCGAGCGATCCGGCCATTCGGAGTGGAACCATTGTGGTTGCCGAGGAGCAGACTGCCGGTCGCGGGCGAGGGGAGCGGCGCTGGGAGACGCCGACGGGGCAAGCGCTCTTGTTCACCTTGATCTTCAAGGCGCCGTTACCGCTTCCGCCGCTCTTTTTTCCCATGCTGGCCGGTCTGGCCCTGAGTCAGGGCTTAGTTGATTATCTGCCGGCGTTGGCCCCTGTGGTCGGCCTCAAGTGGCCGAATGATCTCTTGTTGGGGACAACCATGACCGATGCCGGTAAAGTCGGCGGTATTTTGATCGAGAGCCGCTATCGTGGCGCCGAGGTGGAAGCGGTGCTGGTCGGCTGTGGTGTCAATGTGCTCCAAGAAGGCAGCGCCCTGCCGCCGACTCCACCCGGCGCACCTCCTGCCACCAGCTTGCAACACTTTCTGCACCGTCACCCTTCACTGGCCGCGCTTTGTCCCCCCCTCGACCGCACTGCACTCCTGATCGCGCTCTGTCGTCGGTGGGCGCAACTCTACAGCGAACCACAACTGACGCCGACCTTGCTGCATAAACGCTGGTCGGCGCGGCTGTGGACGCTGCACCAGCCGGTTGTCGTGCAAAGTACGGACGCACAAGGACAAGCTCTCCAGGTTACCGGGCAGGCCGTGGCGGTAACATTGGATGGCCGGCTGGTCGTCGAGACGCCTAACGGCGAACGCCACCGCTTTGCGGCCGGTGATGTTTCTGTGCGGCGTCCTGCTGCTACGCGCGCGCACTAAGTCCTACCGGTTTTTCGTGCGAATGGCTTTCTTATAGTATACTTTACGCTAACAATTCATTCATGAAAGATTACGCAGATTACGTAGATTCCAAGAGATAAGATACATCTGTGTGCTCTGCGTAATCTTTGCTAATCACAGGAATGGGCCGGGGGCTAGAGTGAAACGGGATTTGAGCGGGTTCGTGCGGTGGGCGCCGACCCAACAGCGACGTCTATTGCTTTGGCTTTGTCTAGTTGCACTGTTGTCAATAATGATCTTTCCCCATGGCATCGCGTTGGGGCGCTATGAACAACGCCGTGCCTATCAGGAATCGCCACTCTCACCGCTCGCCACGCCGCTGACCGCAACCGTGACCACCACGCTCCCGGCAACGCAGTCGCTGTCAATCACGGCGCCATTGACGACGCCGCTGACTGCGACGGCGTCCGTCGTGGTGACGGCGCCGCTAACGGCGCCGATAACTGTGCAGGTGACATCACCGCTGACCGTGCCTGTCACGGAAGTCGCGGCCCCGCCAGTGACGCCGACAGCGACCGCCGTCGAACCAGCAGTCACCACGGCTGTGGTGGTCAACCAGGGCCAGGTCAGCTTGTTATTGGTTGGTGCGGTGTTGGCGAGTCTTTTGGTGGTGATTGCGGTGGTCATTGGTCGCCGGCGTTGAAATTGATGGTAGAACGCGTGAACGAGTTTTCCAAACCAGTAGGAATGATCAAGCGTTATACGCTGGCACTGTTGCTGGCCGGCGGTTTATTGTTGTTGCTCTATGGAGTGCTGACCTGGCCTTTGGCGCCTGTCCCTGTGCGCGCTCAGGATGCAGGCACGCCGGATCAGGCCGGAATTGAGGTCAAACAGACGGTTGGTGAAGCGGTGGGTAATTGCGCCACCACCACCGTCATTGCGGCACCGGCGAACCGTAGCATTTATTATTGTGTTACCTTGCGTAACAGTGGCGCCGTGCCGCTCCTACGACATACCCTGGCCATCGCTAACATTAGCACAAGTTTCCCCTTCACGCTCAACCCTGGTCAGGAGATCCAGGTAACAAACAATGTTTTGAGCGGCGTAGGGGCGACTAATAGCACGATCCTTTCCCGCACGGTAAGCAGCACCCCCCCTAGTTTCACGAATACAGTGACGGTCACATCGACGAATGCGGTAGCAGGGGTTACGGCGAGTGGCAAAGCGTCTGTACGCGTGGTCGTCGGTACGGCTGCCATCCGCGTGACCAAAACGGCGGCGATCAATGATGATTGCAGCGGCACCCGCGCCATCGCTGTCCCGATCAGCACGACCATAAAATATTGCGTGATCATTCAAAATATTGGTACGTTACCGCTCACCAACCACCGGTTAGTGGATCCGCTTTTGAAGATCGATGTAGGCTTTCCCACCAATGTCCCAATCAACGCCAGCCTACGGATCACCGATGGCAATTTACGCCGAATCGATAGCAACCAACATTTGGAGCTTTTTATTACCGGTGATCTCACCAATACGCTGACGGTAACGTCCACGACGGCCGAAGGCGCCGCCGCCACCGCCAGCAATCAGGCGACCGCGATCATCGGGCGGTCTAGTATGACAGCCACGGCCACGCTTGGGCTGGAGGATCAGTGCAGCACAACTACGGCACTGACGTCGCTCAATGGACGCACGGTCTATCACTGTCTGCGCTTGACCAATAATGGTACGATCCCGCTGGAGTTCCATACCATTCAGTGGGTGCAAAGCACTTCTACCACACCGGTTGTGAACACAACGATTACAGAAACCGTGCAGCCCGGCCAAACCTTGATTCTCACCCGTTCACGCATAACGCAATTCACCCAGGCCAATGTGACCGCGCCGGCGAACACGAATGTTACCACGAATAATTTTACGGTCACCTCAACGAACCGGCGTGGTTTTACGGCCAGAGTGCAGGCGCAAAACCAGCTAACGGTCAATACCCAAGGCGTGACGTTGACAAAACGGCCCAGCATCGTCAGCGGCAGCAATTGCGACCCCAATATCTCCCTTACAGTGGGGTCAACCCAGGATTTCTACTATTGTCTGATTATCCAAAATAATGGGTTGGTGCCATTGGTGCGCCATGCCATCCGCGAGGGGCCGCCGCTCAATATCAACACCACCTTTACCTATACACTGAATGCAAGCCAGCGGCTGACCTTGACCAATGATATGATTGCGAGCACACTGAAAATTCCCCCTTTCTTAGGCCCTTTCCGTGCCGGCGCCAGTTTTCCCAGTACGACGACGATCACCTCGTGGTCGGCGGCCAATATTGCTGTAACGGCAAACGCCCCATTGCAAGTTGTGGTCTCCACCGCCACCCCATCGGTGACGCCACTGCCGACCCAGCCCCCAACCACGACGCCCTTTCCCACCACGACGCCGACGCCTTCGTTCACCCCCCCGCCAACGCCGACGCCGTCACCGGTGGTGATCTCTTTCCTGCCGACACCGACCCAACCCTTTAGCGTCAACGCGGTGGCAACGCCGACGCCGGGGGTGGCGCCGGGCGCCCTGCCGCCGACGGTCGATCCCTTTGCCACGCCGACGTTTGATCCGTTTGCCCAACCCACTTCGCCGTTAGCGTTTCCGACGGTTGATGTTGTGGCCACCTTTGCGGCAGCGACATTCGAGGCGGCTGCTACGCAAACCATGATTGCCCTGCTCCAACCCCCTGTCACTGACACACCCAGCGCGCCATTGGTGGAATCCCCGCTGGCCACACCAACCATAACGACCACGGTTGCGCTCACGGCCACGCCCGTGATTTTAGTATTGACGCCCATCCCTACGTCAGTTCCGCCCACCGGTTATCTGGATGTGATGGCGCAGGTCTTCCAAGTCTCGACGGCGACGTTGGGCTGGCTCTGGTTTGCGATCGGTTCCATCATCTTTTTTGCCACAGCCGGGATGTTTGCCGGCTTGGGGTGGCGCTCGCACCGCCGGCGCGGGCTTTATGAGGTGAATGAGAGCGCCGATTTGACTGATGACGCCATGCAGCTTGAGACGGATCTACCCCAATCGTTTACTACCCAGCCGCTGCCGACCCAAGCGCCGACTACCCGTCCGCCCGCCGATCGTCCGCCAGCCAATCGTCCGCCAACTAATCGTCCATCAACACTGTCGTCCGCTGACGATGATAACTACTGGCCGCCTTCGCTCCGTTGATTATGATTGCCCAACGTTTTTTCCTGCTTCTGCTCATCCTGGGCGCCTTTGCCTGGCGCGTCGATGGGTTAACGAATCAAAGTCTCTGGCGTGATGAGGTGGATGCCATCTACTTCGCGCTGCGCACTCTGCCTGATACGCTGGCCATGTTTGGCGCAATGGCGCAAAATGGCGTCCTCTATTTTCTCTCACTGCGTGTTTGGTTCCATCTAGCCGGCGCCACGGAATTTACCCTCCGCTACATCTCGGTGCTGGCCGGTGTGCTGACTGTCCCGCTGACCTGGCAGGTGGCGCGCCGGTTGCTCGGCAGCCCCACGCCAGCGACGCAGCGCTTCAACGTGACCGAACTCATGCCGCTCCTAGCGGCGCTCCTGCTGGCCGTCAATCCCTATCAACTTTGGTACGGTCAAGAGGGCAAGATGTACACGCTGATGACGGCCCTGATCCTCCTGGCCCATTGGTGCTGGCTGACAGGCGTTCGCCGCGGCGGGTGGCGCATCTGGCTGCTCTATCTGATCACAGTCAGCCTCGCCTTGTACATCCATCTGTTAAGCATAATTATTATTCCGTTGCACCTGCTCTGGTTTCTCATTGCTTGGCCGCAAAGCCGGCGCCACTGGCGGGGCTATGGCCTGGCGTTGGCCGGTTTAACGTTGCCCTATCTGCCCTTTGTCTGGTGGCAGTGGGCCATGCTCACCTCCGCTGATAAGCTGACCGGCTTTAGCTTTACCCCGTTGCCTGAGATGCTCCACGGCCTGTTGATGAGCCACAGCTATGGCCTGTTGCCGCCGCCACCGATTTTTCGGCTCTTGCCGATCTTTTTTCTGGGCGCTGTCGGCTTGTTATTGGGCGCCGGCGCCCTTGCCGAGCGTCAGACAACGGATCTATCGAGCGCCCTTGGTGCAGGGCGACGCTATCTGCTCCTGGTAAGCTGGCTCCTGGCGCCGATTGTGACCATCTATGCGCTGAGCCTGCGCCAGCCGGTCTACACCGACCGCTACATTATCTGGATCGCGCCGGCGGCGATGATTTTGCTGGCGCTGGGGGTGCAGACGCTTTATCAAAATACGGGGCGCTTGGCGTTGCCGTTGATCGTGATCCTCCTGCTCTACACGGTCGGTCTCTGGCTGCAAATGGGCTGGCGACAGAAGACCGAGACGATTAAGTATGATCTGCGCAGCGCCATCACCTATGTCGCCGAACGGCGCGCGCCGGGAACGTTGCTCATTTTGCAAATCCCCCATCTGGAATATAGCTATCGCTACTACACGAGTGACTTCCTGCCGGGGCTTTTTGCCCGCAGTGACGCCCACCTGGGTTGGTGGGCCAGCGGTTTATGGACCAACGCTGGTCTGGCCGATGCCCAGGCGCAAGCGGTGGCCGACCAGGAGATGCAAACGATGACTGCCGGTCTCCAAGAATTCTGGGTGTTGAGCAGCGAAGTGGAAATGTGGGATGCCCGCCACTTGATGGACAACTGGCTCAACCAACATGCACGTCTGGTGGAAGCGGCAGAGTTTCACGGCGTCCACGCCCGTCACTATCAACTGCTGCCCGGAGGCCAACCATGAAAAGCGACAACGACCTGAGCCAACGGTTGCTTTGGGAGAAGCCGCCGCGTCCACAACATGTTGGCTTAGTTCTCGGTGGCGGCGCTGCGCGCGGCATGGCCCATATTGGCGCCCTCGAAGCGCTGGAGGCGCATGGCGTGCGGCCTGATTTTATTGTCGGCGCCAGTGCTGGTTCGCTGGTGGGTGGTCTCTATGCCGCGGGTCTGTCAACGGCCCGGATGCGCATGTTGGCCCACCAGATCAAATGGTGGGACATTAGCTGGTTGCCCATGAGCGTCAGTTGGTCAACGCTGGCCGCGCTCACCACGCCGTTGGGCATCCTGGATCTGGACCGCCTGAGCGGCTGGATTCGCAAAGTGCTGGATGCTGATCCCCATTTTCATGAGTTACAGATTCCCTTTGCCGCCATCGCCACTGATATTGCCAGCGGTCAAAGCATCATGCTCAATGATGGCCCGATTGCGCCGGCGATTCGGGCTAGTTGCAGCGTCCCCGGCATCTTCACGCCGGTGCGGCGTAATGGCCGGCTGTTGGTCGATGGCGGGGCCAGCAATAATCTCCCTGTCTCCGCTGTGCAACAGATGGGCGCCGATTATGTCATCGCCGTCGATCTGCTGCCCGCCATGAGCAGCCCGACCGTCGAGCCGAAAAACGTGGTCGAAGTGTCCATCACTGCCCTCTATGCCTTGATTCGGGCAGCGCAGGTCGATATGCCGCTGGCCCATTGTGTCATTCAACCCAATGTCGGCCACATCGGGCTATCCGATCTGGCGGCGGTGGAAGAGTTGATCAGTGCCGGCTATCAGGCGACCATGCAGCGGATGCCGGAAATTTTGGCCGCACTGGGCCGGGTGACGAACCCAAAACAAGCCGCCTTTTCTGAGTCTGATGAGTTAGGCTAGTTTGCATTTGCCGGGTAAATCGGCTACGATTCAGGGAATGGTGTATCACCAACATTTACGACTATACTCTCGACTGCCATTGATGAGAATCAAAACGCACCAAATACACAAATGCGCGATTTTCATTGATGAGCGAGCCGAGGAAATCAACGAAGGAGCCAACAGTGAGTTCATCAATTCGCGTGACGGTGTGGAATGAATTCCAACACGAAAAAGTCCACCAAGCGGTTATCGACGTTTATCCCAAGGGCATTCACACGGTGATCGCCGACGGGCTACGGAAGCATGGGTTTGAGCATGTGCGCACCGCCACCCTTGACGAGCCGGACCATGGCCTGACCGAAGAAGTGCTGGCGCAGACCGATGTGTTGACCTGGTGGGGTCACATGGCGCATGGCAAGGTGGATGACAAGATTGTTGAGCGTGTCCACGCCCGTGTGCTGGAAGGCATGGGCTTGATTGTTCTCCACTCCGGCCATCACTCCAAAATTTTCAAGAAGCTCATGGGCACCACCTGTAGCCTGCGCTGGCGCGAAGCCGGTGAAAATGAGCGCATCTGGGTCATCGAGCCGAGCCACCCCATTGCCGATAACCTCGGCCCCTATATCGACATTCCCGAAGTGGAGATGTATGGCGAACACTTCGACATTCCTGCCCCGGATACGCTGGTCTTTATCAGTTGGTTCAAGGGCGGCGAAGTCTTCCGCAGCGGCTGCTGCTACAACCGTGGGCGCGGCAAGGTCTTCTATTTCCGCCCCGGTCATGAGACCCACCCGATCTACTATCAAGCTGAAGTGCAACAGGTGATTGCCAACGCCGCCCGCTGGGCTGCGCCAAGCAAGGGCTTTGCATTCGCCTATGGCGGCGGCAAAGCGATCAACGCCAAAGTGCCGTTGGAAAAGCTGGACTGAGTGAACTGCCCTTCGTATGGGCACGATAGTTCGTGCCCCTACGAAGGGGGTGTTTACCAAAGGAGCAAGTGATGAGCGTCACCCAACCAATGATTCGGCCCCCAACCTTGGAGACCCGCCACCAAAATGGCGCATCCTTTACCGCGGATTGGCTGCATGATCCGTTGGAGGCGCTAGGGCGTCCACTTGGCCCTTACACGGTGGACGACATGGAACGGTATTTGCGAACTGTACAACGGCTGGTTGGTGTGGCAGGCAATGGGCGACGCAATTGAACGAACCGTATTATCAAACCTCCAGGCCATGCTGGATATTTCGGCGCGCAAGCTTGGCTATGGGCAAGCGCTGCCCGATCAGACCGAATGCCGGTTGGATACCCACAACGACATCATCCCCGACGCCAGTCTGGTTTCGTGGGCGCGGTTGGAACAGGATTTGATTTTGGTGGGTCCCAACCAACGGCGTGTCTTGACCAAGTGTCCAGAGTTGGTGATCGAATCGCGTTCCCCCTCCAACACGCGCAAAGCCGACCGGCTCAAACGGGCCATGTACTTTGCCAAAGGCACACAAATCGTTTGGGATCTGGACGAAGAACATGAGTTCATTGATGTCTACTACGCCACGGCGCCAGAAAAAGCGATCCGCTACCGGGTTGGTGACACCATTTCCTGTGATTTGCTGCCCGGTTGGCGGCGACAAGTGGCCGACATCTTTGCCCGTCGCGTCTCCGCCGAAACCGTCGCCGGTGAGGTTGCGGTCGCCTGGCGTGATGAAGGTCGTGTCGAAGGTCGTGTCGAAGGTCGCGCCGAACGCAACCGGGAAATTGTCAGTGCCATGCTGGCCGAGGGCATGACCGTTGCCATGATCGCCCGCGTGACCGGTTTATCCCACGAAGAGATTACAACGATAGAGGCAAGCCGTTGATCAAAGCAGTGATTTTTGACATGGGTGGGGTACTGGTGCGCACAGTCGATCCCAGCAAGCGGGCGGCCTGGGAAGCGCACCTGGGGCTGGCGCCGGGTGATGCTGAACGCATTGTCTTGAACAGCGCAATGGGCAAACAAGCGCAGATGGGCGCTATCACCACGGAAGCACTCTGGCAGTGGGTGCAGGGCGAGTTTGGCTTTGATGACGCCACCCTGGCCGCCTTTCGCCATGACTTCTGGGCCGGCGATGCGCTGGACGACGAACTGGTCGATCTGCTGCGCTACCTCCGGCTCAACTACCAGACGGCGCTGCTGAGTAACTTCATGGATGAGTTACAGGAAGTCATCACCGTGCGCCACCCAATGGCCGACGCCTTTGATCTGGTCGTCGGCTCGGCGTATGAAAAGGTGATGAAGCCGGACGCCCGCATTTATGAACGCACGCTGGCCCGCCTGGGTCGTCAACCCGCAGAAGCGGTCTTTGTTGACGACATGTTGCACAATATTGAGGGCGCCCATCAGGTCGGTCTGGCAACGATTCATTACCAGGCCGGCATGGATGTAACGGCGGCGCTGGCGGCATCGGGGTTGCAGGTGTAGCCGAACACAACAACGGATTCAGATAGGAACGGATTTGTTGCCGTACGATCAACAATTTTGGATCAAATGATTGCCGTAACTACCAAGCCACCCCTCCCTAACTAAGGGAGGGAACCATGGTGCGCTCGACAGTTCCCTTCCTTAGCAGGGGAGGGGTTAGTAGTTACTGATTGTCTTACGTAGAGCGTTCGATAGCCATCATCGGTTCTCTGTGGGGGAAGGCAAATCCGTTCCTATCTGAATCCGCTGTTGTGTTCCGTGTCGCTACAGCGCGATCGCGTGCGGCTCGGCGACTTCGCGATAAACATCGACCATACGCGCCGTAATCGCCTCCCAACTATATTGTTTGGCGTAGGTGCGGGCTTGTTGACCGAGTTTCTGGCGCAACGCTTTGTCGGTCAACAAGACCAACAGGCGAGCGGCCAGCGCTTCCGGGTCACGCGAAGGGACATGAAAGCCGGTGACGCCCGGCTGGATCAAATGGGCCAGGCCGCCTACCTCCGAGGCAATAACCGGCGTCCCCATCGCCATCGCTTCCAGGGCGACCATGCCAAAGCTCTCGTAGTGCGACGGCATGACGACCACCTCAGCGGCGGCGTAGTAATAGGGCAGGATGTCCTGGTCTTTGGCGCCCAGGAAGGTGACGAGATCGTGAATGCCCAGATCCGTGCGCAACTGTTGTAAGCGAGCCATTTCCGTGTCTAGCCCGTCACGCCAGGGGTCGCCGCCGACAATAGCAAGACAGGTGTTGCGAATCGCTTCCGGGTGGCGCTCTTGCAAAATGGACATGGCGCGCAGTAGCGTGTCAACGCCTTTGAGCGGTTCAATGCGCCCGACAAAGAGAATGTTGCCATCGCCGCAAGGGATGCCAACTTTGGTTTTCGCCGCTTTCTTGTCAATGGGATGAAACCGGCCCAAATCAACGCCGGGCGGGATAACCCGAATTTTACCGGGGTCGGCGGCATAATAGTCGAGCAATTGCTGCTCTTCGGCAGGTGTAGCGGCAATGATGCGGTCAGCAATCTTGCTGACCCGTGCTTCGCCGTCGAGTCGATCTTGCGGCGCCCGTTCACTGGCGTCTTGGGCGATCAAATTTTTCATGTGGCCCAGCGTATGAAACATGTGGACAATCGGCGCATGGGGCCAGGCGCAGCGCAACTGTTCCGCCACCAACCCGGAGAGCCAGTAGTGGCTGTGGATCAAGTCATAATGGATGCCCTCGGCTTCGGCAAAGGCGAGGACGCCTTGCGTAAACTCATCCAGGTAGTTGCCCACTTCGGCCACGGGGATCGGTTTTTCCGGGCCGGCCGGAATGTGGATCACCCGTCCCCCTGGTCCTAACTCATGTTTGATGCGGGGTTGACAATCATCCTGTGACCGGGTAAAGACATCAACTTCGATGCCAAAGCAGCCAAGCTCCCGGCCAAAGTCGCGCACGTAGACATTCATGCCGCCCGTCTTTTTGCCACCCAGCAGCGCCAGGGGGCAGGTGTGAACACTGAGCATGGCAACGCGGCGAACAGGCGCTGCGAAGTTGTGGTTCATGAGAATTGGTTCCCCTTAGAGTAGAAGGTTTCGCTGTTTTGTTTCGCTAAACAAACCAGCATACTGTAGCACAAATGATTCATAACCGACTGTAAGCAATAAACACAATGCAACCTTTTTACGATGCAATTTATTTGTCACCCCATCTGGACGATGTCACCTTGTCCTGCGGTGGGCAGGTCTTTCAGGCGACCCGTGCCGGTCAACGGGTGCTGATTGTCACCATCACCGCCGGCGACCCGCCCAACAACGCGGTTTCCGGCTATGCCCAAAGCCTCCATGACCGCTGGGAATTGGTGGCTGATGCCGTCGCTGCCCGCCGTGCTGAGGATGAAGCTGCCAACGCCATCCTGGGCGCCGATACGCTGCACTGGTCGCTACCCGATTGTATCTACCGCTATCATCCGACCACCGGTGCGCCCTTTTATGTCTCGGACCCTGATATTTTTGGGGAGGTGAATCCGGCTGAATCGGCAGTGGTGACAACCCTGAGCGAACAAATTGCGGCCTTACCGCCCCATACTCAACTCTATGTACCCTTAACTATCGGCCATCACGTCGATCACCAACTGACCCGGCTGGCGGCTGAACAAGCCTTTCCCCAAGCCGCGCTTTGCTATTACGAAGATTACCCCTATGCCCAAAAGCCGGGCGCACTGGCTGCGGTAGTCGCAGAGAACAACCTAAGTTGGCAGGCAACTACCGTCCCGTTGACGGAATCCGCCATTCAGGCCAAAATCGCCGCCATTGCTGCGTTCAAGTCACAGTTTAGCACCTTTTTCCAAGATCTCGCTGATCTGGAAAGGCAGATTCGCACATTTACGGCCAGCGTCGGTGGTGAACGGCTCTGGCGACGAGGGAGAGATTAAAGAGATTGAGAGATTTTGCCGAAGCGCTCAATCTCTTAATCTCTTAATCTCTCAATCTCTCAATTCACGATTTTTCAACCCAAAGGAGTGTATGCAATGGGCTACAGCCTCTGTTCCTACAGTTTCCACCGCACGACCAAAGCGGGGAATCTCGACATTTTTAGCTATATTGCCTTTTGTAAAGGCGCCGGTTTTACCCAGCTTGATCCCTGGATGTTGCATCTGCAAGCCGGTTACGACGACAACGCCTTTCTGGATCGGGTAAAGGCGGCGGCGGCGGCAATGGAATTACCCTTTGGCTGCGTCGCCGTCGATGGCGCCCACATCTACGAGCCGACCGCCGAAGCGCGCGCAGCCAATCGCCAACGGGCTTACCGCTGGATCGACATCTGTGAATATCTGGGCGCACCCCAGGTGCGGATCGACGCCGGCGGTCGCGAAGAGAGCGCCGAGCAGATTATGGACATTGTCGTCGAGGGCTACCAGGACATTATCGCCAAGGCGCGCAACCAGGGCGTCGAGGTGATCATCGAAAATCACTGGGGGCCGTTCA
This sequence comes from Caldilinea sp. CFX5, assembly GCA_021405325.1. Next base: position 15,616 of record QWII01000120.1, read on the forward strand.
AGCACCCGGACAACCTTTACAAATTGCTCGACGCCGTGGATGGCCTGGGCTTGCTCTTCGATTCCTACAACTGGCCCGAAGGGACCCACGAGCGCGCCTGGCAACAATATGCCAAGTACGCCCGCCTGACCCACTTCAAAACCTTCGCCTTCGACGCCAATGGCAACGAACCGGAGTGGGACATTCCCCGCGTCATCGGCATTCTTAAAGCCGCCGGCTATGATGGCGCCTGGGGCATCGAAAGCACCCCCAACGATGGCCGCGAGGCTGATGCAGCGCTGCGGACGTTGGCGTTGCTGAAGCGCACACTGGAATAAATGACAAGGTGACAAGGTGAAGGGGTGACAAGGTGATCAGCAATTTCATGATCACCCTGTCACCCTGTCACCCTGTCGCCCTGTTTTCTTGTTGTTTATCACTTATCAATAAAACGGGGAACCATGAGTACAAACAAAGCACGCGTCGGCGTCATTGGCGTCGGCCAGATTGGGAAATATCATTTAAGCAACTATAGCAAGATCGCCAACGCGGAAGTGGTCGCCATTGCCGATGTCAATGAGGCCGAGGCGCAACGGGTGGCGGGGACGTTTAACATCCCAAATGTCTACACCGATTTCCGCCAACTGCTCCAGCGCGATGACATTGAGGCGGTCGATGTCTGTCTGCACAACAACTTCCATGCGCCGGTGACGATTGCGGCGTTGCAAGCGGGCAAGAATGTCTTCTGTGAAAAGCCGATGGCCGGCGCCTATATCGACGCCGAACAGATGTTTAAGACGGCGCGTGAGACGGGCCGCAAGCTGCACATCCAGTGCCAGAACATCTTTCAAAATGCCGCTAAAGCCGCCAAGGTCTTGATCGACGGCGGTCAGCTTGGTAAGGTCTATCATGCGCGTTCGGTTGGGCATCGCCGTCGTGGCCGCCCCTATGTCGATGGTTACGGCAGCCCTACCTTTGTGCAGAAACAGAACTCGGCCGGCGGCGCCCTCTATGACATGGGCGTCTATCATATCAACACGATTCTCTTCCTGCTGGGCAATCCCCAAGTGGTGCGCATCTCCGGTAAGACTTATCAGGAGACGCCGATGGACGCCCGCCGCCAGGCTAACAGCGGCTACAGCGTCGAAGAGTTGGGCTTGGGCTTTGTCCGCCTCGCCGATGGCATGACGCTGGATATTATCGAAGCGTGGGCCGTTCACATGGACAAGTTCGACGGCTCCATGATCTTCGGCAGCGAAGGGGGCATCCGCCTCGATCCCTTTGGCTACTTCCGCACCATCAACGACATTGACTTTGACCTGACCACCCCGCTGGATCGCTTTGACTGGCGTCAACACGCTGTTCACGAAGTGGGCGATGTCTATGACAGCCCGCAACACCACTGGATCGCCGCGCTGCAAGGTCGCGTCCCCTTGATCCCAATGGACGAAATCGCCCTCAACACTATGCTCATCTCCGAAGGCATCTACCTCTCGGATCGCCTGGGGCGCGAAGTGACTGCCGAGGAAGTGCGCGAGATGTCGGTTTCGACGGCGATTAAGCTGTGACGTAGATCGTGTTGCGTGAACTGTCATGAACGAGGTATACGCAACACGCAACACGATCAAGGAATATCCAATGAACAAACATGTTCTATCGCACCCTCAACGGCGCAGCTTATGAACATCCGCTCTGGCAACTGCTGCTCCACATCGTCAACCACGGCACCCAACACCGGGGCGAAGCCGCCGCCATCTTAACCGAGCTAGGCCACTCGCCAGGTGATATTGATTTGATCATCTATATGCGGGAAAAGATGTAGTTGGTGATTGGGTGATTCGGTGCTTGAGGCTTCGGCGTGAGCTCAGCCGAACGCTTGTCGAAAGCACCGAATCACCCAATCACCGAATATGAGTAAAACTTATGCAAATCGAACCCAATGTCTATCTTGTCGGCAGTGGTCGGGCGGGATTTGACCTGACTGACGCCTTTGATTGCAACATCTACCTCTTTGCGGCTGGTGATGACTATGTTCTCTTTGATGCCGGCACCGGGATGGGAACGGAGCAGATTCTCCACGTCTGTCAGCGCGACGGGGTGACCTTAGATCGCATCCGTCATCTCTTCCTGACCCATGCCCATTCCGATCATGGCGGCGGGGCGGCCCATCTGCGCGACCGGTTGCCCTTGCAACTCTACGCGCGCACCAGAACCGCTGAGATCGTCAGCACTGGCGATGAAGCAGCCGTCTCGTTGCCGATTGCGCGTGACGGGGGCATGTATCCAGCGGATTATGTCTACCGCGCCTGCCCTGTCGAACACCGGTTGACGGATGGGCAGGTTGTCACCATCGGCAATTTACAGATCGAAACCATTGCCACCCCTGGTCACAGCCACGACCACACCTCCTATCTAGTCACGGCCAACGGCAAACGCTATCTGGTTGGCGGCGACGCCATTTTCTTTGGCGGGCGCGTGGTCTGGCAGAATATCTACGATTGCAGCGTCCCCGACACCAACAAGTCGATCCAGAAGCTGGCGACCTATGACTTTGACGCGCTGTTGGCCGGCCATCTCAACTTTAGTCTGCGCGACGGCAAACGCCATATCCTGTCCGCTTGCGACATCATTGCCCAAATGGGCTGTCCACAATCGATTCTGTAGGGGCGCGCCTTTGGATAGCCAGCCAATCCACTACAAAGGCACCCAGGGGGTTCTCGTGACGGGAACGGATAGACGGGTTGCCGAACAAAACCGACGAGCGGCAAGGACATCATACCAACGTCCGCTTCATCATTCAGAAACGCCTACATTGGCAGACATATCGGTTTCCGCCTTCATCCGTTGTAGTGTTGTGTGTCGTACCTACGATAATGGAGAATACATGAGCCATTTTCAAACCATCTGCCTGACTTGTGCAGCCGTACAGACTAACCCTGCCGCCTTTGTCTGTGATCGTTGTCGTGGCCCGCTCGGTTTTCGTTATGACTACAATGGTGTGCAGTGGGACGACCGTTTCCGCGGCAACATGTGGCGCTATTGGCGGCTCCTGCCGATCATGGACCCGGACCAAATTGTGACCTTAGGCGAGGGCGGCACGCCGCTGTTGCGCAGCCATGCCTTTCCGGGCGCCCAGGTCTATCTGAAAGATGAAACGCGCAACCCAACCGGCTCGCATAAGGATCGACCGCTCTCACTGGCAGTGAACCATGCGCGGTCGATTGGGGCCAGGACTTCTTTTGTCGTCTCCGCCGGCAGCACGGGCATTTCCAACGCAGCCCTGGCGGCACGGGCCGGGTTGCAGAGCGTGGTCATCATGAGCGCCGGCACGCCGCCGGAACGAGTCTATTCCATGTTTGCCCTCGGCTCGACGGTGTTGGAAGTGCAGGGTGATATTGATGCACTGATCGACGAGGTGATTCGCATTTGCCATACGCAGGGGCTGTATCTCAGCTCTACCAGCCGCGGCTCCAATCCTTATCAGGCGGAAGCCAACAAGACGATTGCCTACGAGATTGTGGAAGAGCTGGGTGATGCGCCGGAATGGATGGTGATTCCAGTCGGTGGCGGTGGCACACTGGCCGGTGTGTTGCGCGGCTTTGAAGATTTGCAGGCGCTTGGCAAAATCACCCGGACGCCACGGTTAGTAGGCGTGCTGCCACAGAACTATAATGCGCTGGAGGTTGCGTTGGCGCGTGGGCTGGAAAGCTGGGACGAAGTGCTGGCGCTGCCCTATCACAACTTGCCGCCGACGATTTTGGTCAAGCTGGCCCACGGCTACCCACCCGATGGCATGGAAGCGCTGACCGCCGTGCGCCAGACCAACGGTTTCTTCTTCTCTGTCACCGATGAAGAAGCGTTGGCGGCACAACAACGCTGCGGTCACCAGGAAGGGTTGTATGTCGAACCCTCCACCGGCGCTTGTCTGGCTGGACTGGAACGCCTCCTCGCCTCCGGTCATGTCGCCCCGACGGCGACGGTGGTGGCCTTGGTGAGCGGTTCCGGTTTCCGCGAAAATTTTGTGACGATGGCGCGACGCCCGCTCCAAAAACAGACCATCGCCCCCGCCAATTTAGCCGCAACATTGCAAACATTAACCTAAAGGCAAACCCCATCCGCTATGACCACTTCTAAAAAACTTGGCCTCTTTCTGCTTTGGTGTGCCGCTCTGTTGACCGTGCTTGGCTGTAATCTGCTTGTGCCCATGCCGGAGCCGGCCCCGACCGCCGCGGTCATGACGCAACCGCCAACGGCAACGCCGACCAGGCCAGTGGAACGTCAAACGCCGCTTGCTACGTTGCTCCGGGAACTAGTGCCGACCCCCCAACCGACCCCAACCCCGCCTGCCACACCGACGCCGCAACCGACCATCCCGCCTGCGGCACGAGTCAATGCGGATTTAGTCAATTTACGCGGTGGTCCCGGCACGAATTATGCCATTGTTGGTCAGGTGCGCACCGGCGACCAAATCAATATCGTTGGGCGCAATGAGGCCAGTGACTGGTGGCGCGTCTGTTGTCCATTGGGGGAGAATGCGGAAAGTTGGGTCAATGCGCAATTTGTCGACCTGCCATTGGCTGCTGATCAAAGCGCCGCCATTCCCCTGGCAACAATTCCCACGCCACCTGAACCGGTTGTGCAAGCCGCCGGCGGCGGGAGTGCCGGCCCCCGTAGCAGTGGCGGCAGTGGTGGCGGCGCCGGCGCCGGCTTGCCGGGGGCGGGCGGCTTTGGCCCAGCAAGCGGCAATCCTCTCACCGGCCAGGGCGGTGGGCGACCGGGACAGCGGCCCATCATCGTCTGTATCAACAATGACTATGCGGCGCGCCCACAACCGGGCTTGAGTCAGGCTGATGTGCTCTATGAATATTTGATGGAGGGGTACGGCATCACCCGCTTTAGTGCGATCTTCTACGGCGAAGAGAGCGCACAGATTGGCCCGGTGCGCAGCGCCCGTTTGATCAACTACTACATGGGCGCGCTCTACGATGCCGGGTTGGCTTGTTCCGGCGCCAGCGATCAGGTGCGCTATTCGCTCAAACATGAAGCGCCCTTCCCTTACATGGATATTGACCTGGATGACCCATCGAACACGCGCTATTCGGTCAGCATCGGCAGCGACTACCGGACGCGCCTGCGCACCAGTACAGGTGGTCTACGCCGGTGGTTGGGTGAATGGGGGGTGGAAAAAGCGCCGAATGTACGCAGCTTCACCTTTGGCGGCGCACCAGGTGGCGGCGCACCAGCAAATAGCATTACGATTCCCTACCCCGCCGGCACGGGTAGTCAAGTGGCCTATCGCTATGATGGCGGCAGTGGCCGTTATCTCCGCTTCATGGGCGGCGCAGCGCATACGGATGGCAATACGGGCGGGCAACTGGCCGTGGAAAATGTCATCGTCCAAATTGTTCCCCATGAAGCGACCAACATTGTGGAAGACAGCTTGGGCAGCACGAGCATCCGCCTCAATCTCTTTGGCAGCGGCGGTGCGATTGTCTTTCGTGATGGGCAAGCCTTCGCCGGCAGTTGGCGCAGCGACAGTCGCGGCGATCTCCCCCGCTTCTTTGACCAAAGTGGGAATGAAGTACCCTTAAAACCGGGCAAGAGTTGGATCAGTGTTGTGCCGCCGAGTTATACGGTGAGTTACCAGTAGTTCAGTAAGACAGTAAGTCAGTGACTGGACGACTGACTTACTGTCTTACTGAACTACTGGCCTACTGTTGCTGTTTTGGCTATGCTAATTCCTCATCCGCCGGCGGTTGGCTTGCCAATTGTTCGGCAATGCGCCGTTCCAGATCTTCCAGGGTGGTGAATTCAAAAATTTGATCGAGCAACACCCGTAATGTGGGCGGTCGGAGTTTCTGTAGATCAGCCGTGATGGTTTCAAGCGTTTCCGGCGTAAGGACAAACTTGCGTTGGATTTGCCGGAGTAGCGTTTCCACGCGCTCTTCTTTCAGCAACTCTTGCCCACTAATTGTTTCGACTAAAGGTCTCAATCGTAACATTTTGCGCAACTCCTTGTAAGTCAAGTGACGAAACTTCTGCTCGATCAACTGTGACATGACAGAAATTAATTTTTCTTCCGCGTTGGCGTCAAGATTTGGCGCTCGACGAATCTTGTCTACCCATTCTACCACATGTTCACGAATTTCGCACTCACTTGTTACCAACAAAGGACGCAACACATTCAAGGCCAACGAGTCCTCTGGTAGTAGGCGAAGGAGTTGAATCAGATCGAGTGAGACAAGCCGTGGCTTTGGCTTGCGGGCCAGGAGACGCAAAGTGCCAAAGCCGGGATCATCAGCTTTGTTGAGCCATAAGACGGCTGCTTGCCACGCATTGTCTTTCAGTAAGGGGCGTTGCTCAAAATAGGTGGTGACTTCACGAATTGATCGAAAATAGATCACATCATCAGGAAAGCCCTGCACTTCCAAGAAATAAATCGGTTGACCAGCCACAGCAGGTTCAAAGACGCCGTCGATCCGCTTTTCGCTGGTTTTCACCGTTATACTCTCGAAGCGATAGAGACAGGGAGGCGTTATCTGTAGCAATTCAAAAAAAGTTTCTGGGGCGAGCTGGAAAAGTTCATAAAAAAGTGCATCGGTTTTCATTGATAGTCTGCTTTTTGTTTATATTCGGGCAGAAAATTAAGGATATTGTAAACTTTATCGATAACGTAAGCAAGTGCGATTGGTCTTCACCGTAAAGTTTGTAATAATCCTGCGACCCAGGGCTTGTGATATACTTGCTGTTACACCTGCTCCCAAGCTTAAAACTGATTTCTACCAATCATCATTGAAAGGAAGATCCATGCAACGCGTCTGCTTTTTACTAAAAGTAAAACAAGAGAAACTGGCCGAGTATAAAAAAGCCCATGAGGCGGTCTGGGCGGAGATGCTCCAAGCCCTGCGTGAGACTGGCTGGCATAACTATTCGCTCTACCTGCGCGACGATGGCCTGCTCGTCGGCTATCTGGAAACGCCTGACTTTCAGGCTGCGCTCCAGGGCATGGCGCAACGGTCGGTCAACGACCGTTGGCAAGCGGCGATGGCCCCCTATTTTGAACAACTGGAAGGCCGCCGCCCTGATGAAGGGCTGTTGGTCTTGGAAGAAGTCTTTCACCTGGCATAGTCGCGTGGTCGTTTGGTCGCGTGGTCGTTTCGTCTTCTGGTTAAGAGACTGTTGAAAGTTTTACTAGAATAGAGCTGACACAGCAACCGAAGATGAATTCGACAATTCCCGACCAAACGGCCACGCGACCAATAGACGACGCGACGACGCAACTCCTGACTTAGAAAGAGAGTTAACCCTATGGACTTTACACAACGCAATTACCCCAAAGCGCGCATCGGCCTCTTTGCCGTGGGGCTGGCGGCTTACTGGCCCCAATTCCCCGGTCTGAAAGAGAAGTTGGAACAATATCACCAACATGTCATCGCCCAACTGGCGGACTTTGCCGAGGTGGTCAGCCTGGGCATGGTCGATACGTCGCAGCAAGCCTTTGAGGCGGGCAGCCGGTTGGCGGCGGAGAATGTCGATCTGCTCATCTGTCATACGGCCACTTACGCCACCAGTTCACAAGTCTTGCCCATTGTGCAGCAGGCCAAAGTGCCGGTGTTGGTGTTGAATCTGCAACCGGAAGCTGCGCTTGATTATGAAACGGTAGACACCGGCGGCTGGCTCGCCAGTTGCTCGACCTGTTGCGTCCCCGAAATTTCCAACGCCTTCCATCGCGCCGGCATTGAATTTCAGGTTGTCTCCGGCATGCTCTATGACGATGAGCGGGTTTGGACTAGCTTGCGCTCGTGGTGCAAGGCGGCGACGGCGGTGCGGGTGTTGCGCGGCGCCCGCTTCGGCTTCCTGGGCCACACCTATCCGGGGATGCTCGACATGTATTCCGACTTCACCCAACACCACGCCCAGATCGGCTCTCATGTGGAAGTGTTGGAGATGTGTGACCTGCAAGAACGGGTCAATGCCGTCAGTGAGGCAGAGATTGCCCAGAAGTTAGAAGAAGCACACGCCCTCTTTGAGATTCTGCCCTCTGCCCATCCCGACGATCTACGCTGGGCTTGCCAGGTAGCAGCCGGGTTGGAGCAGATGGTGGCGGACTTTGGCTTGAGCGCCCTGGCCTACTATTACCGTGGCCTCAATAACAACGAGTATGAACGGCTGGGCGCGGCCTTGATTCTGGGTAACTCATTGCTGACCGCCCGTGGCATTCCGGCCTCCGGCGAAGGCGATCTGAAGAACGCCGTGGCGATGAAGATCATGGATGTGCTGGGAACCGGCGGCTCCTACACCGAATTTTACGCCATGGATTTCAAGGATAACTTTGTCCTCATGGGCCACGACGGGCCGGCGCATCTGGCGATTGGTAGCCGGAAACCGATTCTACGTGGCCTGGGCATCTACCACGGCAAGTCCGGCTCCGGCGTTTCGGTCGAATTTAGCGTGAAACATGGCCCCATCACCATCCTCACCTGCACCCAAACCCGTGATGGTCGCCTCAAATTCATGACGGCGGAAGGTGAGTGCATCGATGGGCCGATCATGCGGATCGGCAACACCAACAGCCGGCTCAAATTCCGTCTCGACCCGGCTCAATTTGTCGACGCCTGGTGCGCCGAAGCGCCAACCCACCACTGTGCCCTCGGCATTGGTCACGTTGCTGATACACTGCGTAAGTTTGCCCGCCTCAAAGGCTTGCAATTTGTCGAAGTCGGCGCGAAGAGCTAACAGCGAATTTTATCAAAGATTACGCAGATTACGCAGATTTTATTTTGTTTTTAATCTGCGTAATCTGCGTAATCTTTGATGAATCGGACTGAATGCTTCAGCGGGGTGCGTAAAGCGCGTGTGCGTTCTGTGGCGCTTTTGTGGTATGATGACGCTATTGTTTTTTCGCTTGATCACGAATGAGGAGAGATCATGACAGCAGACCTGGATTATTTGCGCGACCGGGCGCGCTTTATCCGCACCGAAACCGTGCGGTTGATTGAAATCGCCAAGAGCGGCCACTACACCTCGGTCTTCTCGGCGGCAGAGATTATGTCCGTCTTGTACTATCACACCATGCGCTTATCCGCCGACCCCAAGTGGCCGGATCGGGACCGCTTTATCATGTCCAAGGGCCATTGCGCCGTGGGTATTTATCCAGTGTTGGCCGAGAAAGGCTACTTCCCCACCGCCTGGCTTGACAACTATGCCCGCATCGGCTCGACGCTGGGCGACCACCCGGATATGAAGAAAGTGCCGGGGATCGACTTTAGCTCCGGTTCACTGGGCCACGGCCTGTCGATTGGCATGGGGATGGCGTTGGGCTTAAAGACGCGCAAGTCGCCGGGCCGCGTCTTTGTCTTGCTGGGCGACGGCGAGTTGAATGAGGGACAAATCTGGGAAGCCGCCCAGGCCGCGCCCCATTTCAAACTGGGCAACCTCATCGGCATTATCGACCGCAACCACATGGGGCTGGATGGCATGACCGAAGACACCATGCAGATCGAACCGCTGGCCGACAAGTGGCGCGCCTTCAACTGGGAAGTGCATGAGGTCGATGGTCACAACCTGGCGGCGCTGGTCGATCTCTTTGATAACTTGCGGACAGATGGCAACAAGCCGCACATGATCATCGCCGATACGATCAAGGGCAAGGGTATTGAGTGGATGGAAAATTCGCGCGTCTGGCACTTGGGCTACCTGGCTGGCGTGGATGCGCAACGGGCGATCAAGGATATTCATGCGTACCAGTGGCCTGCGTAAGGTTATTCTGATAATGACGGGGTACAAAGATGCAAGTAAACGCTTTGGTGGAGGAAGAGGTTGCTCAAACGTTAGACCGGGAGCAGGCCGCTTTTGAAGCGCTACATACACAACTGATTCATACTCATTTTGGACAGTTTGTTGCGATTAACGAAGGGATATTGATCGACGCTGACGTGAACCAACGGGAATTGTACATTCGTGTCCACCAGCATCGTCCTGATACCGTTATCGGCATTTTTCCAGTTCGTGAAAGCAACCAAATGCCAGTACACCGTTACATTGGATCTCGCATAACTCGATAGTAGATAGGAAGCTAGACATAATGACAACTGTTGACATCCACTCCGCCGGCATCGAGATGCAGGACAAGGAATCCTGGCATCTGGGCATGTTGCGCACCCAAGCTCACTCGGCGATTGCGGCGCGCACCCTGACCGAATTGGCCGATCACGACCCGCGCATCTGCGTGTTGACCGCTGACCTCGGCTTTAGCAACCGCACCATTGAATTCTCCCAGCGCCACCCCGACCGCTTCTTTAATGTGGGCATTGCCGAACAGAACATGGTGAGCGTGGCCGCCGGTCTCGCCACCACCGGCATGATCCCCTATGTCGCCACCTTTGCCTCGTTTCTGGGGCTGCTCTGCTGTGAACATATCCGCACCGACTGCGCCTATCCCAACCTGCCGGTGCGCCTGCTGGGCCACCACGCCGGCATCTCGCTGGGCTACTATGGCACCTCGCACCACGCCACCGAAGACATTGGCATTATGCGCTCGATTGCCAACCTCAAGATCGTCTGCCCCGCCGACGCCTACAGCCTGGAACAGGCGCTGCGCCAGACGGTCGATGTCGAAGGGCCGATCTACTTCCGCCTGGGTCGCGGGCGCGAGTCCGATGTCTACCAAGCCGGTGAGCCGTGGGAATATGGCAAGGTCAATGTCCTGCGCAAAGGTCGCGACGCCGTTGTTTTCGCCAATGGCATCATGGTCTCCTCCGCCCGTCAGGCCGCCGACAAGTTGGCCGGCGAGGGCATCGATCTGACCGTGGCCGATCTCCACACGATCCAGCCCTTTGACGTAGAAGGCGTGCTGTCGCTGATCGAAGAGAACAAGACCGTCTTTGTGGCCGAGGAACACAACACCCGCAGCGGCGTCGCCACCGCCATTGCCGACGCCATTGTCGATAACCAGGTCGGCGGCGTCAAGCTGGTGCGCATCGGCTTCCCGTCGGATGAATACTCGGCCATTGCTTCGCCCTATCATCTCTACCAGCATTATGGGCTGGATGCCGGTGGGGTGGCGGAGCGGGTGCGCAACGTGTTGAACGCCAAGTAAATACAGCAAAGGCAGGGCGCTTTCTAATCAACCTAATGGCTAAAGACCAATCATTTGACAGATTACATTGCTCCCTGCCTTTGGTTAAATTCTTCTGAATTGCTTACAAACAGAATGTTTGTGATATACTCCTGCCCAACGATACCGAACAAAACACGAAGGTATTTGTGTGATCATCTTGGAGTCGTTACATGTTGATAAGACAACGTCGCTATAGTAAAGAAGAACTCGCCCGTCGTGGTGACGAGATCTACTATCGCATTATCCACCCTGCCGTTTACCCACAACATAAAAACAAATTCGTTGTGGTTGACATCGAAACAGGCGAATGGGAAATTGATGACGATGCACTGACAGCTTGTGATCGTTTGCTTGCGCGCCTACCAGATGCACAAACTTGGCTAGTCAAAGTGGGAAAACGAGCGGTACATCATATTGGTGGCCCGCGATGGGTGGTTGTATAACCATGATCACTGGGTACGTTAGCGTTGATCAACAAGCAATTATTGAAATCAGTGTCGAGGGGCAGCAACAAACTGTAAGAATTGATGCTACGATTGACACTGGCTATAACGGATTTTTGACCCTACCACCATATGTAATCAACCTTCTACATTTACCCTGGCTTACCCAAAGCCGAGTAATCCTTGCCAATGGGGAAGCAGAATCGGTAGATGTTCATGCTGCCACTATTATCTGGGATGGCACACCCCGCCGTCTGCTGGTTGATGTAGCTGATAATACACCGCTTGTTGGCATGGCGCTGATGCGTGGCTACGAATTGCATATCCAAAATATTGATAATGGGGCCGCTACCCTCCGTAAGCTCTAAATTCGCCGCTCTATTTCCATTACAAAACGAAACGGGCAACCCATGAAACAGAAGATCATCCTCGACCCCGCCTTTCGCAAGCTCAATGAAATCTTTGAACCCGCCGACCTCGACCGGCTCCATAGCTTTGCCGAGGTCATCTGGGGGCGCGATGAGCCGATGCCGGCGGCGGAATTTGAACAGATCAAAGCCGACGCCTTTGCCATCGTCACCGGGCGCTGGCGACATGGCGATGTCAAGACCATGCCCAAGCTGCGCGCCATTCTGGAAGTGGGCGGTCGTCACCCCAGCCCCAAGGATCTGGACTATCCGACCTGCTTTGCCCGCAATATCCGGGTCTTGAGTTGCGCGCCCGCCTTTGGCCCGATGGTAGCCGAGATGGCGCTAGGCATGGCGATTGCGGCGGGGCGACAGATTGTGCATAATCATGTCGTCTTTACCCAGGGGCAGGAAAAGTGGCTCCACGCCGGCAATGTAGGAACCTTTACCCTCTATGGGCAGACTGTCGGCTTTGTCGGCTTTGGCGGGTTGGCGCGCTGCTTAAAGCCGCTGTTGGCTCCCTTTGGTTGCCCGATTCTCACCTATGACCCCTGGTTGCCGCCGACCTACCTGGCGAGTCAAGGGGTGACGCCAGTTGATTTACATACCTTGCTGGAGATGAGCAAAATAATCTTTGTGCTGGCGATCCCTTCCGCCGAGAACAAAGCGCTGCTGGATCGGGAACAGTTGTCCCGCATTCAACAGGATGCTGTCTTCGTTCTTATCAGTCGCTCGCATGTGGTAGACTTTGACGCATTAACCGCGTTGGTGACGGCCGGTCGTTTCCGCGCGGCCATCGATGTCTTTCCCCAAGAGCCGTTGCCGCTCGACCACCCGATTCGCCAAGCGCCTAATGTGATTCTCTCGGCCCACCTGGCCGGCAGCGTGCCGAAAGATTTGCGCAACATCGGGCGCATGGTCGTTGACGACCTGGAAGCGATGACCGCCGGTCTGCCGCCACTAGCAATGCAGGTGGCGCAACCGGAGATTGTTTATCGCTTAGAGTAAAGAGCCGCAAATACAGAAAGGGGCTGGAAATCGTACATTTCCAGCCCTTTTTTATTAGAGTTTATCTCGATTAAATCAAAGGTTGCCAAGGAAAAAGTGCGAGACGAAAGTTATGAAGCGAACAAGCAATTTCCATAACGGCATCGCGCGCACCGACGACACGGAGACGGCGGGTTTCTTTGACAATGCGACAGCGTTTGACACTACTGTTGACATGTTCAATGCGAATCCGGATGGTGGCAAGTTGTTGATTGAAGGCTTTTTGCGCAGGCGTCAATTCACCACCTTTGGGCTTTTTGAACGGGGTCAAACAGGCAACGTCCTCAAGGGTAAAGGCCAGAAAGCCCAAGTCCTGGAGCAAACAACTGCCGGCCGGCAAGGGGTAGGGATGGTCGTCAGCAATGCGTTTATCATGGACACGCCCAGCGTAGGTCTCGGTGAGCAAGAGAATCGTCAAGGTCAAGTCAATTAACAGCAGGTTTTTCACGGTATGCGTTCTTTTCTTGCCGCTATAGCACGCTTCCTGTGCAGTGGCATCTTGGGGGCGTGGGATCGGTCGTTCGGTGCCATCATGACAAAAAGGGGGAGCGGCGTCTCGCCGCCGATCAGCGCCTCCCCCTCGACCGTCAACGCAACGTCCAGGCGGGCGGCTAGCGCTTGGAGACTACGGGCAGGGGCAACCCTTAATTCACGCAAGGTCTGGCGCAGCACGGGTAACAACACATGCAGCCACTGGTTTGTTTTCCCTTGCCGCAACCCAAACCGGAGGCCATGATTGCTTTGGATCGGATTGTCTTTTAGGTAACTTAACACAAACAACAACCGATCCTCGGCCGTGGGTAAGGGACAATTCTCATACGTGGTGTACCGCCGCTGTGTGCGCTGTTTGCCATCCAACCGCCACACCGACATATGGGCCTGGAAAGCCGACTCAAAGGGCGCGGTTAACCAGGCAAACTCTTGTAGCGTTAGGCTTGTTAGCGCCAAAAATTCTGTTTCTTTCGTCTTCACATCGCTATAACACAGTTTGCTCATATACCTACCTCCTCTTTCTGTTGACGCAAGTATACACTACCTTTTAATCGAGATAAACTCTAATATCTTTGAGGACATTACCCAACGGAAGCAAGCGAGCGAGCGTCTCCAAGCCATCTATGAGTTCAGTGAAACCGTGGGCCATGCGGAAACCGTCGAGACGATCTATGAGGCTGCCCTAACTGCGCTTGCGCGTCTATTACACGTGGAACGGGCAGCGATCTTGCATCTAGATCGCACCGGCGCCTTGCACTTCCAAGCCTGGCACGGTCTGTCGCCAGCATACCGACAAGAGGTGGAAGGGCACTCCCCGTGGGCTGTCAATGAACAGCACCCTTTGCCCGTGTTGATTCCCGATGTCAGCCAAGTGGAGTTGGATTCATTGCGGGCGATTCTCGTGAAAGAAAGAATTCATGCCATGGCTTTTATCCCACTCCTCGAACGGGGACGGCTCTGTGGGAAGTTAATGCTCTATTATGACCAATCCCACGTCTTTACGGACGACGAAGTGCAGTTGGCTCAGACAATTGCCCATCACGTTGCTCACGCCCTGCAACGCAAGCAAGCGGAAGAAGCGCTGCGTCAGCTCAATGAAACGCTGGAACAGCGGATCGTAGAACGCACAGCCGAGTTACAACGCCTCAATCAAGAACTGAATCAATTTGCCTATGTCGCCTCGCACGACCTCAAAGCCCCCTTGCGCGCCATTACCAATTTAGCGACCTGGCTGGCCGAGGATACAGCGGGGCTGTTGCCTGCCTCCTCGCAAACGCATCTGGCAAAATTGCAGGGGCGTGTGCAGCGCATGGAAAGGCTACTGGATGATCTCCTGGCCTACTCGCGTGCCAGCCGTCAGCGCCACCCCCCTGAACGGGTGAATCCAGTCACGCTTATCCAGGATGTGGTTGAACTACTGGCTCCGCCCCCCGGTTTCCGGATCACGGTCGAACCGACGACGGCGCCGACCTTTCAAATGGAGCGTATCCCATTGGAGACGGTCTTCCGTAACCTGATCGACAACGCCATCAAACACCACCACTGTCCAGCAGCAGGGCAAGTGACTATTGTAATCCAGGAGCAAGCGCAATGCCTGCACTTCACGGTCAGGGACAACGGCCCAGGGATTGATCCGAAATTTCACCAACGCATTTTTGAGATGTTTCAAACGCTGCGCCCACGCGATGAAGTGGAGGGGAGCGGCATGGGACTAGCGGTGGTAAAGAAGCAGATTGAAAGTCGCGGGGGAACCATTCAGGTGGCCTCGGCAGTGGGAGAAGGAGCGACCTTTTCCTTTACTTGGCCGATTGTCTAGCCGTGTACGCGGCATTGGCTTCGAAGGAGCGGCTTTCGGAGTGCATAGCGTCATGAAATTGGACGGCCGTTGACTCACTTTGTACACCAATTGATACTTCCCAAACTATACTTAAACCTAATAACGTTTCCTCGTTCCAGCGCAGCGGTTTATCTGCAAGCGCCGAGCGGCTTCGACACGTTTTCGACACGTTGCCGAATGACGTCCGATGATTCACCCGCTTTGAGGGGGGATAGTTTTTCAAACGGAACCCGCTGCACTTCCAGGTGAATAGCGATGCGATCCATCAGCGGCCCACTGATGCGGTTTTGGCAGCGCTGGATCATGGCCTGCGAACAAGTACATTGATGACGCTCATCACCAAACTGTCCCCTTGGCGCAAAAGCGCACAAACTGAGCATTATTTGTCAAAATGTCAGTGGATCGGATGCTTGGCGACGCACCCAACGCAAGCAGCGCAGATTCGACCACAGCCAATAGCTCAACAGCGACAATAGCACGCACGTCGCGAGGGATGACGTGATGGCCAGCAAAGCTTGGAGTGTAAGCATAGCGATTAACGAAGTAGCGGGTTCAATTCGTGCAGTATCCGGTTGAGCGTCTGTACTCCCTCCTGTAGTGTTGGCCCTAGATAGAGACCTGGCACTTGTTGGGTCAGTATGGACTGTTCCACGAATGCTCGTCCGCCGAAGCTCACCAGGGGGCGCTGTTGCTCCGCAACAGTAGGCAGCCAACGCGGCCACTCCACCAGGGCGCGCGCCGTCTCTTCGGTCATGGCGACAAAGACGACAATCGCCGGTTCAACATCCGCCAGCAAGCCTGACAAATGGGCTAAAGGCATCGTTTGCCCAAGATAGACTACCGGCCAGCGCAGGCGACGCAGCAGCACGCCGAGCATGAGCAGGCTGCCCTCATGCAGTTCTCCCGGCGCACAGGCCAGCACAACCGGCTCAACCGCATAGGCCGGCGGGCCAATGCGCATCCACAGCAACAGTTGGTGACGTAGATGGTTGGTGGCCAAGTGTTCCGTAGCTACGTCAACTTGACCAGCCGCCCAGGCAGCCCCAATCTCGCGTAGTATAGGGCCGATCACTTCCAGAATAATGGGTTCCAATGGATACAGCACCAGCGCCTCGCTTAACACAAGGTTCGCTTCTTCGACGTTATGTTCCAATAGGGCGGCAAGCAAGCGCCCGTGGAACACACTCAGCGCTGCGCCTTCTTGCACCTGCCCTACAAGGGCTGACGGCACTGCTGGCTCGGCGATGGTTCCACCCAGGTGCCCGGCGCGCTGCAAAGCCCGGATAGCCTGGCTGACCTGTATTCCTTCATCGATGCGCGCCTTGACCCACTGTAACCAAAACACATTCTGCTGCGAATAAAGACGATGTCCGCCGCTGGTGCGTGCCGATTGCGGAAAATGGTAACGCCGCTCCCAGATGCGCAGCGTTGCTTCTGGGATAGCGGTCATGCGCGCAACCGCACCAATGTTAAAGATGGGTTCTTCCAATTGATTGCTCATCGCACCCTCCCTCGTTCTCTAGCATAGTCTACCGTAAACCTATTAATTTGTCTATTTATTTTGGTCAAAGTTTATTCAATACTTTAACATACCTTGTATTTTGACAATATCTGGACATATTTATATAATTCGTCTAAGTTTTTTGGACAAAGGAATCTGGCGCATAAGAGGGAGCAGGTCTTATGGTAATACAGACAGCCACTTGGGAATACCGTTTACTGGCCTGGGCGAGCGAAGCGTTGGCCAGCCCGGCACCAGACTACAGCCTGGCACCTGACCCGCACGCCTTGCGCCACGCCTATTCCTATTGTAAAGAGATCACGCGCACCAACAGCCGGACGTTCCATTTGGCTTCTAGCTTGCTCCCAGCGGACAAACGGCGCGCCGTCTATGCCCTCTATGCATTCTGTCGTTCTACCGATGACCTGGTAGACACCGCTCAGCAGATCACCAACGCGGAGGCCGTCTTTGCCAACTGGCGGGCGCGCCTGGTGCATTATCATCCCTCTGCCCACGACCCGGTGCCTCTGGCCTGGGCCGACGCCCAGGCTCGCTACAGCATTCCCCGCGGTTATGCCGACCAACTGATCGATGGCATCGGTCGCGATCTACGGCAAAATCGCTATTCGAGCTTTGGCGAGTTAACCGAATATTGCTACGGGGTCGCTTCGACCGTGGGTCTGATGGCGATGCACATCATTGGCTTCCGCGGGGCAGAGGCATTGCCCTATGCGGTCAAACTGGGTATTGCCCTCCAACTGACCAACATTTTGCGCGATGTGGGAGAAGACTGGCGCGCCGGCCGGCTCTATCTGCCTCTGGATGAATTAGGCGAGTTTGGACTGAGCGAAACCGATATTACGGCCGGGCGCATCAGCGACAACTGGCGCGCCTTTATGTGCTTTCAGATCAAGCGCGCTCGCCAGCTTTATGCAGAAGCCCAGCCTGGCATCATGCTACTCGACGCCGATGGACGCTTCGCGATTGCCGCCGCCGCCACCCTCTATCGAGCCATCTTGGAGGATATTGAAGCAAACGATTACGACGTGTTCCACCGCCGTGCTGGCATTGGCGCCTGGGGCAAGATAAAGCGGCTGCCGGGAATTTGGTGGAGCAGGAGAGGATAATTTCATGTCAACAATTATCGTTATCGGTAGTGGTTTCGGCGGCCTGGCCGCGGCGATCCGGTTGGCTGCCCGGGGACACGCGGTTGAGCTGTTTGAAAAGCGCGACAAGTTGGGTGGACGCGCCTATGTCTACGAGATCAACGGTTTTAAGTTTGATGGTGGGCCGACAATCATCACGGCGCCGTTTCTCTTTGATGATCTGTGGGCTGCGGCGGGTAAGCAACGCGCCAATTATTTCCAGTTGGTCCCGTGCGATCCATTCTATCGCATCTTTGACCACCGCGGGCGCCGTTTCGATTACAACGGCGACGAATCATTCATTCTAAATCAAATCGAGCAGTGGAATCCCGCTGACCGCCAGGGCTATCAGCAGTTCATGCGCACGACGCAAGCGATCTTCCAGAAAGGCTTTGTCGAGCTGGCCGATAAGCCATTCCTCCACCTGGTGGATATGCTCAAAGTTACACCCGATCTGATCCGGATGCAGTCGTACCACAGCGTTTACCGCTATGTCTCACAATACATCAAAGATGACTTCCTGCGCCGCTGCTTCTCCTTTCATCCGCTGCTGATCGGCGGCAACCCGTTTGATGCGCCGTCGATCTACGCCATGATCCATTATCTTGAACGCGCGTGGGGTGTCCATTATGCTAGTGGCGGAACGGGCGCCATCATCCAGGCGATGGGCAGGCTGTTTGTCGAACTCGGCGGGAAGATCCATTTGAACGCTGAAGTCGAAGAAATCCGCGTGAACAGGCGGCGAGTGACTGGCATCAGGCTCAAAGACGGCACGATCCAGGATGCAGATAACCTTGTCGCCAACGCCGACGTGGCCTTTACTTACCGCCACCTTATTCCAGAGCGATATCGCCGCAAATACACCAATCGCAAAATCGAGCGCATGAAGTACAGCATGTCGCTGTTCGTAATTTACTTTGGCACCAGGCGACGCTACACGGACACTGGCCTTGCTCATCACAACATCATTCTCGGCGAACGCTACAAGGGCTTGCTCGACGACATTTTTAATCGCAAACAGCTGGCCGAGGACTTCTCACTCTATCTGCATATGCCGACTCTTACCGACCCCTCCGTCGCGCCCGCAGGCTGCGAGGGCTTCTATGTACTCGCGCCGGTGCCCCACCTGGGTTCGGGGATAGACTGGACGAAAGCCGCCCGTCCCTATCGCAATGCGATTATGCAGTTTTTGGAAGACCATTATCTGCCAGACTTGCAGGCGAACATTATCGCAGAACATTGGATTGATCCGCGGCATTTTCAGAGCGACCTCAACAGTTACCTGGGGTCTGCTTTTTCCTTGCAACCGCTTTTGACGCAGTCGGCCTGGTTTCGTCCCCACAATCGTTCAGAAGAGTTCGATAACCTCTATTTTGTGGGGGCAGGGACACATCCCGGCGCTGGCATCCCAGGGGTGTTGTCCTCGGCCATCATCGTCGAGAATCTGATTGGCGGCCAGGTTCAACCTAAGGTTGTACACCCTGACCTTGACCCGTATGAACAAAAGCAGTTACACAGAGCAGTCACAGAATTACACAGGGGTTAAAATTCTCTGCGCTCTCGGTGTCATCTTCGTACTCTCTGCGTAACTATTTTTCTTGTCTGTTGTTCAAACCTCTTGTTGGGAAGCTACAAAGCACGCATGACCTACTTTGGATTTTTAGTTCGATTTCTCATCCTGCCCAGCGTTGTCCTCGGTCTGTTGATCCTCTGGGAGCAGCAGCGCGGGAAAACGCTGCCGGCTGCGCTGCGTGGTGGGTCGCCAATCGGTATCTTGGTGACCCTGATCATCATTGCCGTCGTTTACACAACCCCCTGGGACAACTACCTAGTCGCCACCGGCGTCTGGGGGTACGACCCAACCTTAGTGACTGGAGTTATCCTAGGCTGGGTGCCATTGGAAGAGTACCTATTTTTTGTTTTGCAGCCGGTGCTGATTGGGCTTTGGCTGCTCTGGCTCGCCCCTCGCTTGACACCTACGGGGCAGGGAACAAGCGTTCCTTTGCGGGTGGTCTCCCTGCTGCTCGTCGGGGTCTGGATCGGCGCGCTGGTGATCCTGCTGGCCGGATGGCAACCGGGAACATACCTGGGGCTAGAACTCGTTTGGGCGTTGCCGCCGATCCTCATGCAACTTGGGTTTGGGCTGGATATTCTGATGTGTCATCGTCGCTTGATCCTACTGACCATCATTCCGGCAACACTCTATCTGAGCCTGGCCGATAGTTTTGCGCTTGCATCAGGAATCTGGATGATTCACCCTGCGCAATCGCTCGGCATTGGGCTTGGCCCTCACCTGCCCATCGAAGAGTTTGTCTTTTTCTTGCTGACGACGACTCTCGTTACGTTTGGATTAGTCTTAGGGATGGCGACTGAAAGTTGGGATCGCATTCGCCCTCGAATGATGACCGATCACACATGATCAGTAGACTGCAATCAGGGGGAAGCCGGGAGGGAGATATCTAAAACGAAACCGAAACGCTGTTTCACCACCTCTCAAAGCCAAAGGCGCCAGCGAGCCAAGGGAAGCAGGTGAGGAGCCGCTTAAGTAAAATCGTAACTACCAAGCAGTGGTGGTAGAAAAAATAAAAGGTTGGCCGAGAAAGGCGGTCTTCAATGGCTAATCCTTTGAAATGGGAATAGGTTCAAATTTAGCGTTTGACGAGACTGGTGCTGATCGAAAAACACCGTCTCGCGCGTCTCCGAAAATTGTTCCTTTTTCAAAAGATTAGCGATTGAACACCGGAAATCCCCAATCCCCCTTTATTGATGCGAATCATTCGCTCTCCGTGTTACTCGCATGATTACCCCTGGTCGCGGTTCGAGCGTTGCCCCCATATGCAAATGGACTTTTTTGCCGAGAAGCTCCAAATCAAATTGGTGCAAAATCCGGGCCAAAACCACTTTGACTTCCACTGTGGCAAATGCTGCGCCAATGCAATTACGTGGACCGCCACCAAAGGGAATATAGGAAAAAGCTGGCCGTTTTTGGTGATTATCTTTCCCAAATCGATGTGGACAAAACTTCTCTGGGTCTTCCCATACCGTCTCATCGCGATGGGTCAAGTAGATCGACGCCATCACCCGTAGTCCCTCCGGCACCTCATAGCCTTGGACCGTCGTCGGACACGCTGCCCGTCGATTGCCGACATGAATGGGCGGATAGAGCCGCAATGTCTCTTTTATCACCCCATCCAATATCGATAAGCGCTGTAAATGATGCTCCTGTGGAGGTTCGTTGCCCAGCACCTCATCCACTTCGGCTTTGATCTCTACCAGTGTATCGGGATGGCTTCCCAGTAAATAGAATACCCAGGCCAACAATGCCGTACTCGTATCATGCCCTGCGATCAACATGGTCAACATTTGATCCCGGATGGCGTTGTCGTCTAATCCGGCAACGATTAACTGACCCAATAGATCATCTTGGCGATTATCAGACAATTTCCGATCGTTAATCTCCAATCTCCTCTTTGCAATAATCCCATACAAATATTCATCCATCTGCTTGATTGCCTTGCCATATCCCCAACGTGGTAACTTGGGCCACAGAATCCACAGCCCGGGTGAAATATATTTGATGACACCCAAGACCGATTGCCACATCCGCTCCATATCAGGCATAAAATCGACACCAAATAAGGCTTGGACTAGAATAAGCAGTGTGATTTTGCGCATTTCGATGAGCATGTCTACCGGGGTATCGTCCTGCCAACCTTCCGTTACCCGATCCACTTGTTGCCACATCATTTCTAGATGCTTCACACTTTCACGCCGATAAAGTGGTGGATCCATAAGAGAACGCAACTGATCATGTTCTTCGCCATCAACGACGAGTACGCCGCGGCGCAACAACTTGACCACGGGATCGTTCTCTGTTCGCCACGAAAGGTGGGCACGCCCGGTTACCATAATTTCTCGATTGGCTTCAGGACCAACAAAGACAGCCGGATTGAAACGGGGCAGCGTAATTTGAAAGACGTTGCCCATGCACTGGTACATCGTACTCATCGCTGCCAACAAATGACGTTGGCGCGCTAGCGCCCGCAATACACGCAAACCGATTTTTTCATCTGCGGTGGGTAATTTCATGAGTTCCTACTTATCGTCATAATAGTCAACTACCACCGGCTCTGCCGGTGGCTTGAAACGAAGGCACCTGGAAGGTGCGCGATTATGTTGGTCGTTCACCATCAGATCGGCTTGCCCGGCACTCGTCTTTGGGACAAGCCCACACTGTCAATGATCTGAGCTGTCAGGCGTGTTGGGACAGCTTTCACTGATGACAACACACCAGGTACATCGGCTCACCGATCTGTTCCTGCACCCGCAAGATAGAGATTCATGGGGTACTATACAAAGAGCACCCCTTTCTTCTCGCATAGCTATTGTAGATTATCGAGATGAAGACCAAGGCCGAAACATCTATTCCTTTAGTCCAGATGGGATGCACAAGATCGTAAATTGCTCTACTCACTGATATCGGTAACCAAAGCGACTACGCCACCAGATGGCCGGCAGCCGGCGCAATTTACCCCAGCTACTAACAGAAGAACGACGGCGAAAAACATCCTAATCATGCGCCTCAATATCGATGAGAATCTCTTGATAGAGTTCCGCGGCGGCATTGCTTCAGCGTAGAGTACGCGATTTTAGGCAATCTGTTGCTGCATAAAAGCACGCCAAGCCGCCGTTACCGGACCGACGGAGATATCCTCTTCCGTCAACCCCAAAGCGCCCAGTTCATCGACCCGTAAATAGAGTCGACCTAATCGCCAATCTTCGCCAACATCGCGCAAAATATTGATAAGTTGTAGGGCAATACCCAATTTGATAGCATAGGGAATTGCCTCTTGTCGGGTATGGCCAATGATATGCATGTTCATTAAGCTAACCGTTGACGCCACCCCATAACAATAAGTGGCCAATTCCGCAAAGGTCTGATAACGATTTGGGGTCAGATCTCGCTCGACGCCTTCGAACAATTGTTCGGCATAGCACGCCGGGACGGCATGGCGTAGGCGTACATCGGTCCAGGCCAATGCAATCAGATCATTGCGCGGAGGTGTATTGGTGAGGACACGACACTGCCACTCTATCAGTTCGGCCTCGCATGATGCTCCGCTACTATCGACAATATCGTCTATCCTGCAGCAAAAGGCATAGAGCGCACGAACTGCCTGCCGCTTGTCTGCCGGTAAAAGCGCCGAGGCCAGATGGAAGGAGCGGCTGTTGACTGGTGTGACAGATTCGCAATATTCATAGGCACGTGCCAAAGTATCGCCATCGACTTGAAGTTGCGAAGATGTAACTTCAACGGTTCGCGCCTCGTGGGCTAATAACAGCAGAGTGTCTTCTCAGGTATGCGTCTGCAACTGCATAGCCGACTTCTCCTCTTCTATAATAACCCAAGTTGTGACCTTGTGTAAAGGGGGAAGGGAATTAGGGGTGTATCTCAGGATGGGGGCAAGAATGAAGGATGGAAGAGAAAGAAGTCAAATAGGGAGAAAAACGAGAGGCAAAGGGGGAAGAAATGAAAAAGAGTCGAAGCCAAAAGAAGGCAGAATTACAGGCGGAGAGTGAAAGGTTGATCGCGCGCCTCTTGGATTGGGAAGAGAAGCATGAGCGACCGACGCTGACCGTGATTGAAGAAGCGATATTGGCGATGCGCAAAGTGTTTGGCGCGGGGATGATGCGAGTTGTCATCGAAGGACAAGAGTCAAAGCAACGAGCAGAAGCAGCGCAGTGTGCCGAGTGCGGAGCGAGAATGCGCACCACCTGGGGGAGAAGTGGCGAGCTAGAGCCAGTCGCTTGGGAGAGATGGCAATCGAACGAGGCGATTCCTACTGTCCGCACTGCAAAGCGGCGTTTTTCCCCCTTGACCAACAACTTGGGGTGCGTCCACCCGACAGAAGTCAAGCGCGTCACCACCGCGCACTTCATCTGGATGGCGCCGCCCACGCCACATCCTCACGCCGCCGACCAAACGATCCAGGACGCCACGTACCCCCAAATCCAGTTATATGATGGCCACCTGCGCTGACCGCCAATCCCGGCAAAGACCCGATAGACATTGGCCGGCGTTGTGTTCACCACTTTTTGGCGCCGCTCGATCAACACGCCCTGTTCTTGAGTCAGGTAAAGCGCCGGCAGGTCCCCTTGGCTGGATGCTAGCGCATCACTCCAGATGGTCTTTACCTCCCCGTTTTCAATGCGACTCAAGGCCAATTTGACTGCTGTTATATAATCAAGCAGCCCGATCTGTGGAAAGAGAGTACGGGCGGTGGGATCGCGCACTAGGAGTTCGTTGCGCAATCCTTCGACCAGTGGCCTGGCAATTGAGCTTGATACTGGCGTCATCCAGTGTACCCACTAGAGATTATACCGATTTAAAGAAAAGATGTATACTTGCGAACGCAAAGGAGACGCAAGCCAATGAGTAAACTACGCTTTACCGAAATCAAAGCCAAGAAAGACGAATTCCTGGCCTTGACCAGCCTGACGGTCGAAGAATTTCTCCTCTTGACGCCCACCTTTGAGCAATGCTTCTAAGCGTACATGGCGGTATGGCGACTGGATGGCAAAGTGCGGAGCAAGCGGCGCTATACGACCTATCAGAATTGCCCCTACCAACCGCCGAGGAGTGGCTGCTGTTTGTGTTGAGCTACGTGAAGGGCAACCCGTTACAAAGCAACCACGGGACGATATTCGGCATGCGCCAGGGGAAAACCAATGTTTGGCTACAAGTGCTCTTGCCGGTCTTGTACGAGACCTTGCGCACGTTGGGCGTTGCCCCGAGTCGCAGCCTGCGCACCCTGGCAGAACAACTCGGTCTCCCTGCCGCCGAAGCGGAGGCGCTGGCCCCTGAGGCGGCAGGGAGACCGAGTTGCCATGATGCCACGGAACGGCGCATCCCACGTCCCCAAGATGACGCCGAACAGGCCGCGTGCTATAGCGGCAAGAAAAAAAGCCATACCGTGAAAAACTTACGCTTGCTCGATCCGACCTTGCACATTTGCTTTCTCAGTGCGACCGTTGATGGCCATGTCCACGACAAACGCCTGGCCGATACGGGGTGCCCGCTGGTCCCGTACCCCTTGCCCCACACCGTTGGTTGCTGCAAGATTTGGGCTTTCTCGGCTTTACCTTGGCTGGCGTCGAAAGCTTGCTCCCCTTCAAAAAGCCAAAAGGCTGTACCCTTACCCCGGCGCAGAAAGCTTTCAATCGCCAACTCGCCGCTCTGCGCGTGCGCATTAAGCATGTCATCAGTAGTGTCAAACGCTGCCGCATTGTCAAGGACATCTGTCGGCAGCATGTCGTCGGTGCCAGGGATGCCGTCATGGAAATTGCTTGTGCCCTCCATAATTTCCGTCTTTCTCTCTTCCCCTGGCAGCCTCTCATTAAATCGGAATAATGTCTATTTTATGGACAGAGGGCTTTGCGGCTGAACTAGGCCGGCAAAACTGGCATTAAGGGATTGACTGTTTGCTCTATCATTCTAGTGGAGCGGCCATTTAGTTTTTAGCATTCCCGTAGGGGCGTCCCCTTGTGGGCGCCCACAAGGGGACGCCCCTACGGGAATG
>QWII01000121.1 GCA_021405325.1 Caldilinea sp. CFX5
GGTTTATTTACGCCGTCATGTACTAGTTTATCATCCCCTTTTTCCTAAGGGGTCTTTCGTTTCCTTGTCATCGGGGGCGCCCCCGATGACAAGGTCTGGTTCTGTGCGGCCTCGGCTTTTATCCACTTGAAATTGTCCCAATCATAAACGCATTACTGCAATTGCTCAGGGCTGGGTCAACGGTCTCGCCGCCGGCGGCATAGATGGTGTTACCGGCAATGGTAGCGCGCAGGTCGTTCAGGCCGATGGGCATTCGTTCCGCCAAACGCGCATAGCTGTCCGTGGCAAGGTCGTACACAAAGACCTGATCGGAATAGGCGCCGATGACCCGTTGCCGCCAGGTACCCGTTTCCAACGTATGGTAGGTGTTGGTGGTTGCTTCGGCGCCTTGCGCTTCAAAAGTGAGCGCACCGCCCAGCAGGATGATCTGGTTTTGATAAGGCACCGCACACCACCCCGACGCCATACAAGGGAAAGCGGCCAACGGCGTCCACCGATCAGCAGCGAAATCATAACGCCAGGCTGTGCCGTCGCGGCGGAGTTGGCGTTGGTTGGCTTCCGTCCAACATTCATAGCCGCCAAAGAGATAGGTTGCCCCCGCTACGCTGGCAAAGGCTGAACCGACCAACGGGGGAAAGGGTAATGGCCCCCGATCCTGCCAGCCGGCAGTCAGGTTATCGAGATCCAGCAGCTCGTAATGGGTGAGGTGACGGGTGACAAACGCCCCCCCTTGCGAATGCTCCCATTCGCCGCCGCCGAGCGCTAACACTTGATTGCCCGCCACACCAATGGTCGGGATGGCGCGTGGATAGTTCATGGGCGGGAGGGGCGTCCAGGTGAAAACCCCGTTGCGCCGCCGCAGCCACCAACCATCGCGCAGGCTGACCCGCCCCTCCGGTTGTGATTTGCGTCCGCCCAGCACCAACAGACCATCGTTCAGCGTGAGGCCGTGGGTATAGGCGCGCCCCAGGGCCAGGGACGGCTCTACCGGAAACCAATCGCTACGCGCCGCGTCCCAAACCCAGGCTTGCTCCGTCTCGCGCCAGGGGTAGGTGCAGCCGGCGGCATAGACCGGCGCGCCAGCGACGATGCCCAGCGCTCCCCCCTTGATAAAGGCCGGCAACCCGCGCGCCATCTGCCAGGTGATCTTCATAAATGCTAAACCTCCAACTCCGTCACAAATTGAAACGCATAGAGAGTTGCTTCCTGCAACTGAAAGCGGATTCGCACCGGCTTGTTCCAAAGATCGCGCACGTCACGCTTGCCCTGCCAGGAGACGGTATGCCAGATCTGGTCGCGGCGGCCAACCAGCGGATCACAGTCAGCGGCGGCAAAGCCGGGATAGGGTTGAAAGTGCGGATCGAGCAACTCGACGCGGATCAAGCCATAGCCACAATCAGCATTGAGCCGCAGCGTGTCCCCGGCAAAGACAAATTGGCGCGTGATGACCTGCCCACTTTCATAGGTGGGGCGCAACGCGGCCCAGCCATCCTCGCGCAGGATCAGGGCGTTGATCGACCGTTCCCACTGGGGCAAGCCGGCGGTAAGCTCGCGCCGTGTCTCCCAAACATGACGGGCGGCTTGGAAGTCAGCGGCGGGAATCAGTTCGGCGTTGGGTGCGGCGGTAAACCAATGTTGCTTGTCAGGGATGGCGTTGTAGAGGATGTGGGTCTTGCCGTTATACACCAGTTGACCGGCCACTGTCGGCGCGACAAAGCCATAGTCGCAACTGCCGGGGCCACGGTTATCCGCCCACGGCTCCAGACCACCGGCGCGCTGCCACCGTTTGCCGTCGCGGCTGCTGTAGAGGCTGAGACGGGCGTGGGCAAAGTCGCGCCAGTTGGTTTCGTTGCGCACCGCCCAAATCGGTTCCGTCATAAACTCGGTCACCAGGCCAATGTAGAGACCGCCCTCCTTGCGCACCGACATATCGTGAAACTCCAGATGGGGCGGCAGATTGGGGTCCCAGTCGGCGGAAAGCACCACCTCTTTGGGCGACCAGTTGATAAAGTCAGCGCTTTCTTGCCGCCCGACCTGGCGCTTACGGTGCAAAAAATTCCAGTGATGCGAATATTGGCTATAGGCAATCCAGCGCTGAATGGCTTCATCCCAGATGATGCGCTGGAAGTGATGGTGCCGCTGCGGGGTGTCCTCACTGATGACCTGCCAGCGCAAGCCATCGGGCGAGACGGCCACGGAGGACATGGTGTGGTGACCCTGGGCGCGCGCTTTGTCATGCGGATTGTAGACCAGCAGATATTTGCGTGCCGGGTCGCTTTGATCGTGGTTGCGCACCAGGCCAATGTGATGACCCGAATCGAGCAGAACGATGTTGGTGGCGCGGTGATCTTGGTAGGGCAGGCACGCTTCGCTTAACGGCTTTTCCCAGTGCAGACAATCGCGCGATTCGCCATAACAGAGCGCCTGCCCGTGGTCGCCATAGGCATCCTCGGCCAGCGGGATCACATACCACAGCTTGAACTTGTCCTCTTCCGGGTCATGGAGGGCGGCGGTAGGAAAGGGGTTGCCACGCGCTTCCCAGGGCAAGTCGCCCACGCGAAAAACCGGCGTTTCCGGCCGGTCAGGCTTGGGGAAATGGCGGGTCACGTCGGTCAGATGGTCAAGGATAAAGTTATCCAGAAAGAGCTGCTTTTGCGTGCCGATGTGGAGAAACGGCACGGCATAATCGGGTGGGAAATAGGGATAGCGCCGCTGGTCAAGCGGACGTTCCCCCGCCAGCGTGTCGGCGATCTTGCGCTGCAGGTCGCGCGCTTCGGTTGGGTTGAGCGGTTCGGGTAGCGGCGTCATCGGGTTCTCCTTTCACCAGGCGCCAAGCAGCCGGCCATGCCAATAGGCCACCAGCCAGACCGCCGGCACTTCCGGCCCAAAGATGTTGAGCAACGGCTTTAACTCGGCGGGCAGCGTCCCATCGTCCCACCACCAGCGCATTTTGTCCTCATCCAGGCGCAAGAGAATGCGGCGCGCCGCCTGGTGGGCATTGTCATCCAGCCCATGCGACTGGGCTAAAATGCCCAATGCCGCTGACATCCCCGCCGTCAATGAACGATTGGAGAGGCTGGTGGCCGAAACCCAGCGGCGGCCATGCTTGCTGGGGTCGGTGACGCCCAGACGATCGGCACCGGCGCGATCCACCCACTGGTTGGGGTAGGGCGTAAAGGTATGGTTGACGGCGTCATAGGCGCCAAACCGGTAGATGCCCTCTGCATCAAAAGAGCGTTGCATCGCCCGCCAGTAACGACCAATGTTGCCGATCCAGTCCACCTCCTGCCCGATCGCGGTGCGGCTCCAGTAGTCTGAGAGCATGGCATAGTAGTAGGCGTTGTGGTTCATCTCGTAGGGATTGGTCGGCCACGGTAGCCGGCCGGCGGCGTTGATCTGGCGCAGATAGTGAAAAGCGGCGTCGCGAAAGCGTGTCTCACCGGTCAGTTCGTAGGCGGCATGGATGCAGGCCAGGTACTTCATGGTGCTGGTGTGAGCGGGATCGACAATGCGCGTCAGATGGCCGTGGTGGTTCATGATCCAGTTGCGACGCAGGTAATACTCCCCATGCGCGGCCAGATTGGCGACCGCTTCCGCTCGTTCCGCCGGGGTGGCCAGTTCCTGGGCGTAGATGGCGTAGAAGAGGACGGGCGACGCAGCCTGGTCAAAACTGGTGGTGGCGCCAGGGCGGCCGCCATGTGGTTTGCCCAGCAAGCCCGGCTCAATTTGCCCAGAGAGCGCAAAGAGATGGTTGAAATCAGCAAAACATTTGCGTGCCGTCGCCAGGGCCGCCGGCTCCTGGGTGGCGCGATAGCGGAGGATCTGCGACCAAAGGAACCAGCCGGTGGCCCAAAGGGTGTTCTCGCCATAAAGCCAGTCAGCAATGGTCGGTTTGGGCGTGTTGCCGCCCCAGACGCCGTCGAGGTGGCCGGTCAGGTATTCATGCGGCGCTTCGCCCTCTTGAAAGGGACGACGCGTGTCGTAGCGCACAAAGGAAGCCAGCAGCCCGCCTGGGCCATAGGCCACGTCGAGGATCAGGTCATGATAGTGGGCGGCGCGTGTTGCTAGCGGATCAGTCGTGGTCATAGGAAAAACCTTATCCGTTTTGTGTCATTACGGTAGCAGCCGCATAATCGAGTTCTGCGTCGCCAGCCGAACTGTTCTGGAATAGTGATTGACCGAAATTTCAGCGGTGAGCGGCGTCGGTACGCGCAAGATAAATTCTGCCCAATCGGGCGCGTTGTAGGCGACATAGGCCAGGTGAAAGGTTTCCATGATCTGATCAAAGGGCTGTGAAAAGTCGGGAAAGAGAATTGGCCCGGTGTCGGTCTGGTAGATCTGATCTCGTTCACTGGCGTTGATGGTCTTGATTGGGAAGTCAAGGGTTACGTCATAGCGATCCAATGCGCTAAATTCGATGCGCCCTGTCAGCGCTTCATCGGCCAGCGTCGCTTGGACAATGGCGTCGGTGGTCGGCAACCGCTCCGCTGCGGCCATGCGCAGCGTGATCTTGACGCGATCAAAGGCATCGGCCACCTTGCCCAGTTGCCACTCCGGCTGCACCCCGCGCGAAGGAGGGTAGAAGAGCACCCCTTTGTTGTTGCGGTCCCAGCTTTTGATCGTCAGAAAGTCCTCCGGCGACAGGACGCAACAAAAATCGGCGTTGGGCATGTGCCAGATGTCGGCTTGCACCCCCACCTGTTCCGACTTGCACGCCGCCCCCAAGACATAGTCGGTGGTATTGCCCGTCTGGCGGTCATGAATCACACAGCGCGCCTCCAGCAGGATGCGAGCGTTGTTGAGGGTGAAGGGCGGTTTGGCCGAAACCGTGATGGCGGGTTGTTTCGCCAAATCGATCCGAAAGGTCAAGTAAGAACGGAGCAGATCGGGAACTTGCATGGCATGATTTCCTTTGGTAGCGGTGATCTAGGTCGGCGCATCCACCCAAATCGGGCTAGACCAGGCGAGATCGCCGTTGCTTTGCACCACCCGCAGATAGTAAAAGTCACCCGGCGTCAGATCGGTTTGATCGGTAAGCGAAAACTGGACTTCTGTTGCGCCCGCACCGGTCTGGTGTATGATCCGGTTGTTTTTCAGGATGGCAACGTAGGCAAAGGGCGCTGTCCCAACCACCTGTGCTTCGATGGCGCGGGGGCCATCCACCTTGATCTCCTCGCCCATCCAATGCCCGTTGATGCGAAAATCGAGCAGAATGCGGTCGGTGGCAGCGTAGCAGCGGCGGTGGTAGAGCGCGTCGAAGACAGCTTCCCGCGTGTTCTCACAGGCATAGATGCCGGTCAGCCCATAGGGGCGCGAGCCGTAGCCGGGCGTGCCTTTGGTCAGGCTCTGGCGGCGACCGGGCATAGTGGCGTGGGTATCCGAACTGCCCAGAAAACCAAAGCGCAAGCCAGCCGCTAGCGCCGCTTGTACACTGCTGCCTTCATCAATCACCCCGCGCGTATAGGGCAGACCGGGGGCTTCGCTAGAAAGCATAAAGGAGTAGATCTGCACCAGCCGCTCCATCTGCCCCGTTGGATCGACCACCGGCCAGCGCTTGCCTAAGCCCGGCAGATCGTGGCGCATGAGCAGCGCATCGCCGTCGCGCGCCAGCAACCCCACAAAATCGGCATAGTGGCGGCTGGCCGCGTCATAAGCCGGATAGTAGTGGCCCACGCCAGCCCGAAAGAGGACATTGAGCGATTGCGCCAGATCCCCCGTCCACTCATAGCCCAGAAAGGTGGTATAGCGGTGTGGCGCGTTGTAGCGCTCGGCTGTCGCCACCAGTTCCTGCCACACGGCCTGGCTGATGGTGTCATGCTCGGTCAAGGCGCAAATGTCAAGAAAGCCAACCGTGCGTCCATAGTGATAGTAAAATGCGGGTGAATGGGCGCCGTCCGTACCCCAGGTGTGACCATGCAGATCCGCCCACAGCAACTTGTAGGCGAGCGGCTCGGCCTGACAAACGCTGGGGTTGCTGCGACCGACCAGGGGCACACTCGCCTGATCCACTGTGGTGACCTGGATGCGCTGCACGCCCGGTTGGGTAAAGACCACACCCCCCGTAAACCGCTTTGACCCGCCATCCGCCGGTTCGATTACAAAGTCAGTAGTGGTATGTCCAGCGTCTTCGACAGCCGCCTGGAAACGACCAGCATAGCCTTCAACATGGTTGCCATAACGATCCAGCACGCTGATCTGCAAGTCACTTGCCACGTTAAGCGGCGTTTGCGACGGCAAATGTACCAGCAATTGGCTGGGTGGCGCGCTAACCACCCGTAGCGTCGGCATGTCATTCTGTTCGACAAAATTGCCAACACCCAGGCGATCCACAGTGCAGAGCAACTGCCAATCCCCATAGGTGGGATGATGCACGACTTCGATGCCGGGGCCGCCGGCACTGCGGTCGCCAATCACCACCGTCACTTGATCCCCCGCCGGTAGTCCATCTGGGCAATACAGGGTGAAGTAACAGCGCCCTTTTTCCAGTTCAATCACCACAGGTTGCCCGGAGGCTGCTGTTGCCGTCAGATAGCCGATTCCCTGCGGATCGCTGGTCTGAAAATGAACCCGATGGTAGAAGACAAAGCCCTTAGCGGAGAGGCCATAGTCCGGCGGCTGGTCATAATAGGGGGATTGGGTGAAATAGAACCGGATACGCGCCTGGCGCGCCAATGCCGTATGCACGGTCAGCTTCAACGTGCAAGTCGTCATTGCACCACAAACTAGCGGCGCAGCCAAGTCGGCAGCACAGGCAATCAAGCGCGTTTCGTCGATCATAGTCTTTGGCAAGAATAGGTGATTGGGTGATTGGGTGATTAAGTGAAAATCATCTAATCACCCAATCACCCAATTCTTCTAATGCTCCGCAATCCACACGTCTTGCAGATTGTAGTAGTTGGAGACCTGGCTCTCGTCAAAATTCATCAACCAGGGCTGCTCTTGGCGCCAGCTCTTGATGTAGGCCATCGGGATCAAGAGGGCTTGATCGAGCGTCTTCTGATAGAACGCTTGCACCGCTTCGCAATAGCCCGCGTCCGTCGGGTCCATGGAGCGGAGGGCGTCGATCTCAGCATCCCACTCGTCACTGCTGTAGTGGGTGCCATTTTGCACCGTCCAGGTGCCGCTGCGGAAGACATTACCCAGCCACACGCCCGGATCGGGGAAGGCGGCGCCGGAACTGGCGGTGCGAATGGCAATGGTCTCGGCGCCGTCGGTAAATTCGGTCTCTTCCTGGTGCATCTCAATGTCGGCAATGCCCAGATTGGTGCGCCACATCTCGGCGATGATCTGTGAGGCGCGTTGGCGGGGGGCATCGGTCTCCAGGCGCAGGCGGATCTTGGGGACATTGGCGCCTTCGGGGCCATACGTGGATTGGGCCAGATACTCCTTGGCCTTGGCGACATCAAAGGGATAGGGCGCCCAATCATCCGGGCGGCAGTTCATGCCGGGCGGCATGGTCTGACCGTTCTCAATGGGCGGTTGTTCGCCTTCCCAAGCCACGGCCGCCACCTTTTCCCACTCGATGGCGTGGAGCAACGCCTTGCGCAGGTTGAGATCATCGGACGGCTCACGGTCGGTGTAGAAGAACATGGAGAAGAAGGCCCAGACCCGCTTCTCTTTAAACACCTCGGGCTTGAGTTTGCGCAGATTGACCGCCGCCGGGCCGACGACATAGGCCAGATCCAACTCATCGTTCTCAAACATCAAGCTGAAGGTCTGGTGGTCGCGCATGGTGATGTTTTCAATGCGGGTGAGCTTGGGCGGCGTACCCCACCAGTTCGGATTGACGACAAAGTTATAGACCCCTTCCGGTTCGGGACGCATGGTCTCAAACTTGAAAGGGCCGGAGACAATCAGGTTGGCGGCGTTATCGCCCGTCCAGACCTGGCTCATGGCTTCGTACTGCGCCTTGCCGGCCTCCACGCCCTTGACCACATCGGCATATTGCTCGACGCGGCCCGGTGCGGCATAGATGGTCGCCATGCTGTAGCGGAAGGCCGGGCCTGGTTTCTCCAGGCTGATCTGCAACGTCTGGTCATCGACGGCGACCACCCCTTCTAGCGTGTCAGCCTTGCCCTCTTGAAAGGCGGTCCACCCCTTGATCTGGTTGAAGTTGCTGGACGATGGCCCACTGATACGGTCGGGATGCCAGATAAAGTTGTACCAATCGACGATCTGTTGCGCCGTCAGCGGCTCGCCATCCGACCAGACAGCAGCCGGGTTTAGGTGATAGATAAACTCGGTCTGTTCGGCATTGACGTCAAAATTGGTGGCCAGCGCCGGCACAAATTCGCCATTGCCATCGACGTGCATCAACGACCAGTAAGTGGCGCCCGGCAGCCCAGCCACGCCAAAATCCAAACCGGGGACAGGGCCATTGCCAGGGCCGCTATCGACAGCCATACGCAACACCTGCTCAGGGGCGGCGCCTTCCGGCAGCGCTGCCGCCGCCCCTTGCCCGGCGGGCTGGGCCGCCGCCGGTTCCCCAGCCGCCGGCGCCCCGCCTTGCACACAGGCGCCCAGCAACAAGGCAACAATCACAAAGATGCTCAACAAATGATGCCAACGAACGCGTGCCGTCATAGATAGCCTCCTTGGTGAAAAATAGAAAGAACGAATGGATGCGGTTGGCATCCCGTAGAGACGGTCGAGTTTAGAAGGTAAGCCGTTTTTTTCCTTTCTAAATTCAAGCGTCCCTACAGGAAGAAAGAACAGGTATACAGGGGAATACCGACTGATCGCAATGTACGCCACAGAACATTACCGCTCTGTTACGTGAATCTTGGTAGGTGGAAGCGTCGCAGCCATATCACCGCGAATTATAGGGATTAGCGAATCACACCAGGAGGGAAAGAATTCGCTAATCCTAATGATTCGCGGTGATATTGGCCCAGCGACACACCACTCATCACCGCTCGGCCTGCTTCGGGTTGAGGGCGTCGTTCAGCCCGTCGCCCAGGAAATTGATGCCCAGGGAGATCAGGCCGATGGTAAAGCCCGGCACGGCCACTAACCAGGGGCGATAGCGCCAACTGAGGGCGTTGTCGCGGATCATGGTGCCCCAACTGGGCTGCGGCGGCTGCACGCCAACGCCCAAAAAACTGAGCGCCGCTTCCGCGACAATGGCGCCGGCAAAGCCAAAGGTCACCGCTACAATGATCGGCCCCAGCGCATTGGGGATCAGATATTGCAACAGGATGCGCCATTGGGGGACGCCCACCGCGCGCGCCCCTTCGACAAACTCTTTTGCCCGTAAGGCGAGGATCTGCCCCCGAATCAAGCGCGCATAGCCCGGCCATTGAATAAAAGCCAGCGCGCCAAAGACCACGATCAAGTCCACATAGGCTGGGGTGGAAAAAATCTCCCAGCCGGTGCGCGTATACATCTGATCGACCCAGGCAGCCACCGGCGCCCGAAAGGTGGAGGCGACGAGCGAAGCCACCAGCAATTGGGGAATGGACATGGTCACATCGACCAGCCGGGCAATGAGCCAGTCCACCCAACCACCGGCAAAGGCGCCCAAAGCCCCCAAGATCACCCCCACCGTCAAGCTCATCGAAGTGGAGATAATCGCGACAATGCCCGCCGTGCGCGCGCCCCACAAGATGCGGCTCAACATATCGCGGCCCAGGTCGTCTGTCCCCAGCCAATAGTCCCAACTAGGCGTCTCGGCCACGCGGTCCAGATTTTGCTCCATGTAAGGATAGGGCGCCACCAGCGGCCCGAAGATCGCCATGAAGACCAGCCACGCAAAGATGATCACCCCCAGCATGGAGAGCTTGTTGCGCACCAAGCGGCGCCCGGCGTCACTCCACAAGCTCCGCTGGCGGTGACTGTCACCCATATTCAATTGCAAGCCGCCACCCAGGAGAACTTTTTTACCTTCCGCTTGCGCCATGTCGGCCCTCGCCACTACAGAATGGGTCAGCCCATCAATCGTACATGACCCGCGGGTCTAACAGCGGGTAGAGCAGGTCGATCAACAGGTTGATGAGCATGGTCAAGAACGCCGTAAAGATGACAACGCCATAGATAAAGTTAAAATCGCGGGAACCCAGCCCTTGTTCAAAGAGCCGTCCCAAACCAGGCAGGTTAAAGGCCAGATCGATAAAGACGGCGCCCCACATAAAATCATCCACCATCAAGCCGAGTTGCGTCACCACGGGAATGAGGGAATTGCGCAACACATGGCGCGTCATCACGCGGATTTCGCGCAGCCCTTTGGCGCGCGCCGTGCGCACATAATCGTTGGCCAGCACATCCAACATGCCGGCGCGCGTTTGGCGGATCACCACCGCCAGCGTGCGCAGGGACATGAGCGCCGCCGCCAGCACAAAATGCGGATGAAAGACCCCTTTCCAACCGCGCGGCACCGTCATCAGATCCAGCCAGAGGACAAAAACGATCAGCGATACAGGCACCAACACATAGACCGGCACAGCATTGAGAAAGAGGCTGCCGCCCACGATAAGATAGTCAATTAGGGTGTTGTGAAAGCGCGCCGCCAGAATCCCCAAAGGAATCCCCAAGACAATGAGGATGACCATCGCCCCCAGCGCCAGCGAGCCGGAGACGGGTAAGGCGGCGATAATGCGCGGCAAGACGGGGGCAGCGTCCCGATAGGAGTAGCCAAAGTTGCCGTGCAAAAGATTATTGAGGTAGGTGCCGAATTGAACGAGGAAGGGGCGATCCAGCCCATATTGGTGACGCAGATCGGCGATCTGCGCCGGCGTAAAATAGATGCCGCGCGCCGCATTATCCCGCGCGATGATCATGACCGGATCAACCGGGCCGAGGTAGCCCAGGAGAAAGGTGACAAAAAGCACAATCAGCAGCGTCGGGATCAGGATCAAGATACGCCCAACGAAATAACGCAACATAGAACCTCGGCACAATGCTAAAGGTCTTGGGTCTACAAGCGTAAGGCGGTTTGTCCACCGGTCTCCCTTTCCCTGTCAGGTAATGGGAAGCCGACACAAAGCGGACAAAGACGTCGTCGTAATCGTGAGTCGGTATTCCTGTCTGGTGCAGTCGAGAGAAGACCCGGCCGGCTTAATGCTCGGCGGTTGTCTGTTCGATCTGCCGGCGAAAACGTTGCTCAAAATTCCAGTGATGGGCGATGAGCAGGGCGCGCGCTTTGGCGACATCTTTCTGCTGAATCGCCGCCAAAATGGCGAGATGTTCTTGGGCGGTGCCTGGCGCCAACTCAACCAGGGCCGCCTGTTGATCCGAGGCATTGGCGCGCACTTTCCAGGTAATCTCAAAGAGTTGAATGGCCAGGGGATTGCCGGTGCGCTGATAAAGAAAGGCATGAAAGGCATAATCGGCTTGGGCGTGGGTGACAGCATCGGCGTTCTTGTCGAGCATGCGTTGCACGATGGCCGCCAATTCCGCCAGATCGGCCGGCGTCAGTGTATCGATCAGCGCTTCAATAAAATAGGCGTCCAGCGCTTTGCGAATCTCCATCACCTGCAAAATATCGTGACTGAGAAAGGCCAGACCATAGGATAATTCGTTGAGAATCGGGTCAAAGTTAAATTCACGCACCACGCGCCCCACGCCCTGGCGCGTTTCGACAATCCCCAATGCTTCCAGGCGGCGGAAGCTCTCGCGCACAGCCGAGCGGCCAACATGGAGGGCGGTTGCCAACTGCTCCTCCGTGGGCAACTTATCCCCCGGTCGTAAACGGTTTGCGACCATATACTCGCGAATCCGGCGCTCAATCAACACCGTGCGGTTGGTCTCTGCAAGCGGTTGCAAGGCGTGCAGACTCATGACGTTTGTATTGTTCCTTGATAACGATGACTGTCGCAAGCAACGCCCGCCCACACGATTGTGAAAAGTCCATTCGTGATTGCATACTGGTCTAAAAGAAGATTGTCAGTTGTCAGACAACTGATAACATCAGTATATCACCCACTAATTGATTGCGCAAACAGCAATAAAGCCCAACTGGAGTGAGTTATAGCGCTTCAGACAGATGGCTGCCTCTAGTTGTTGCCTATCAGACCGAACGCCAGACGCTCTGTGCAGTAGCACAATGTGCGACCGAATCTACCAAAGAGAAAGGGGATAACCAACCGGCTATCCCCTTTCTCTTTGGTGTTAGCAGCGCTGATCAGCAGCAGATACTACACTGGCAGACGCATCCTCACTTATTTAAACTCATATTCCGCTTCTTGCGCAATGCGTTCGAGCGCCTCGTTGACGGCGGCTTCCACATTGGGCAGAATGTCGGCGGCCTTGGCTTCCGGGTTGTTCCAGAGTTCCGAGAGCAGGTTGTCCCAGGTCTGGGTCAACTCGTCGAAGCGCACCATCAAGTGGTTGCTCGACTCGAGACCGTGGGCAAAGGCGCCCTGGTAGACCTGCTTGACATCTTCGGGTTTCATGCACTCAAACTGGGCGTACCATTCCTCCAACAGTTTGCCCTGGGTGGGCGGGGTGTTGGTGGCCTGCATGTAGGCGCGGGCATTGTCTTCACGCACCAGGAATTTCACAAAGTTCCAGGAGTCTTCCAACTCCTGACCTTCGAGACCGGCGGTGATGACCCACGGGTCGGTAAAGATGGTGGCGCGCTTGTCGGCATCGGGCGAACCCAACGGCAGCGGCGCAACACCCCAGCAGAAACCGCCTTCGACGCCCCGCTTGATCGGGCTGTAGACCCACCAACCCCAGCCGCCGGTGGTGTTCATCGCCACCTTGCCGCTCTGGAAGGCGCCACCCAGGCTTTCGAGCGCCTGGCCGGCTTCGGGATTCGGCGCGACTTTATGCAGGTAGACCAGATCGTGCTTGCTCTGGTACGCCTTGATTGCACCTTCGCTGGTGAAATCGACCGATTGGGCAAAACCGGTTTCAAAAGCGCCTTCCGGCCACGGGCTGGCATTGAAGAGCCAGGCCACAGCTTCCACCGGCCAGATGCCTTCATTCCAACCATAGATGGCGTTAGAAGGATCTTCCGGGTTCTGGGTCAGCTTCTTCGCCAGTTCCAACGCGGCATCCCACGTCCAGGCCGGGTCTTCCCAGTCGGTGGTCGGGTAGGCCACGCCGGCGGCATCAAAGAGATCCATGTTGTAGAAGAGGTAGCTGCCGGTGGTCAGGAAGGGGAAGCCATAGATCTTGCCTTCGCTGCTGTAGATGGCGAGTACTTCGGGCAGGAAGACGCTGGTGTCAAAGTTGTCGCGCTCGATCAGCGGCGTCAGGTCGGTAATCAGACCACGATGGCGGTCGCTGGCAAAGCCGTCGCCACCCCAGTTGGTCGACCAGACGTGCAGCGGTTCACCGGCGGCGATCATCGCTTCGCGCTTGACGGCGATGTCATCCTGCACAATGTTGAGAATGTTGACGGTGATGTCAGGATTTTCCGCCTCAAACGCCGGCTTGACCACATCGGTTTCCCACGGGTTCTCAACCGGATTGTTGCGCACCATCCACACGAGTTCGCGCTTCTCGCCACCCGCTGCGGCGCCGCTGTCACCGGCCGCCGCCTCGCCACCACCGGCCGGCGCCGACGCCGGACAGGCCGCCAGTGATAGTGAAACAATCACCAGCACCGAGAGCAGAAGCAACCATTTCTGTTTAGCCATAGCACTTTTCCCTTTCGTGAAAAAATTTATAAAGATGTATGAACAAGTGATTGTAGTGAAACAAAAGGCTGCTAGCGTAGGTGCGGTTTGTAACCGCACTTGTTCACGGCGAACCGTGCGGTTTGTAACCACACTTGTTCACGGCGAACCGTGCGGTTTGTAACCACACTTGTTCACGGCGAACCGTGCGGTTACAAACCGCACCTACGTTTAGCCTTTGACGCCACTCACCACAATGCCTTGCATAAAGTAGCGTTGGGCAAAGAAGAAGATGATAATACAGGGCAGCACGGCGGTCAGCGACGCCGCCATCAACCAGTGCAACGGTGTTCCACCAAAGGGCGCCTGGAACATGGATAAGCCTAAGCTGACCGGGAAGAGCTTATTCTCATCAATGTAGATCAGTGGGCGGAGATAGTCATTCCAGTGAAACATAAAGGACATAATCGCCATCGCGCCGATGACCGGTTTGGAGAGCGGCACCATAATGCGCCACCAGATGCTGAGCCAGTTGGCCCCTTCAATCAGCGCCGCTTCGTCATATTCTTTGGGAATCGTCATGTAGAATTGGCGCACCAGGAAGATGAGATAGGCGCTGCCAAACCAGGCGGGAACGATCATCGGCCAATAGGTATTGCGCCAGCCGAAATAAGAGACAAAGAGGATATAGCGCGGAATCAGCGTCACCTGTTCGGGCAACATGAGCGTCGCCAGCACAAACATAAAGAGCAGGTTTTTGCCGGGCGCCCGCAGCCGGGCAAAACCAAAGGCGATAAAAGAACAGGAAACCGCTTCGGCAATCATCACCATGCCGGCATAGTAGACCGTGTTGAGGAAGTAGAGATCAAAGCGGTTAAAGGTGAGGGCATCGTAGTAGTTATTCCATTGGATCTTGGCCGGAATCCAGTTCGGCGGCATCTTCATCGCCTCGACCTGCCCCTTGAGCGAAGTCGAAAGCATCCAGACCACCGGGAACAAAATGAGCAGCGCCCCGGCGGTGACGACAATGGTCGCCAGCAGGCTGTTCATATTCTCCTGAAAGCGTTTACTGGCAAAGCGACGGGGCGGATTGCTGGCCCCTGTCTGTTGGGCTGGTCGCGGAAGCGCTTGTTCTGCCATCATTCCCTCCTTGCTTAGGAGCGGTATCACACAAATTGTGGTACGCACCGATTGGCGTAGAAGCCGGTGTGGGCGTACCACAATTGGCATACCGCCGCTTAAATTACCTTCTCATCAGTGGCCGATTCATAGTAGACCGAGCGGCGCGAGACCTGCAACATGAAATAGGTAAGCACCAAAATCACAATAAAAAGAATCCACGCCTGCGCCGCCGAATAGCCAAAACGATAACGGCGGAAGGCATTTAAGTACAGATAGAGAACATAAAACATAGAAGCATAGGCTGGACCACCCGTCCCGCCGGAGATAACATAAGCCGGGGTAAAGACCTGAAACGAGCCGATGATGCCGGTAATAAAGGTAAACAAAATCACCGGCGAAATCATGGGCAGCGTGACATTACGGAAGCGTTGCCAGGCGTTAGCGCCGTCAATCAGCGCCGCTTCATAGAGCGTCGTCGGCACCCCCTGTAAGGCAGCCAGATAGATGATCATCGAGCCGCCCAAGCCCCATAAACTCATAATCACAAAGGCGGGAACGACCCAATCCGGTGAAAAGAACCAACCAGGGCCGATAATCCCCAGCGGAATCAAACCTTTCGGCCCCACTAACATAGAAATCACGTAGTTAACAATGCCGGAGGTGGGGTTGAGCAGCCACTGAAAGAGAATCGACACAGCGACGCTGCCTGCAATCAATGAGGGAATATAGTAGATCGTGCGGAAAACACTGAGCGCCGGCACCTTCTGGTTTAACAAGACGGCCAGCCCCAGCGCAAAGATAATCCCGACCGGTACGGCCAACGCAGTAAAATAACCCGAAACTTGCAGCGATTTATAAAAAATCTCATCCTGAAAGAGCGTGGTGTAGTTTTCAAAGCCGATCCATTTGGGCGGTTTGGAGATATTGTACTGGCTAAAGCTGATGGCAAAGGAGGCAACAATGGGGCCGCCGGTAAAGAGCAGAAAACCGATGATCCAGGGTGAAATAAAGAAGTAAAACCAACCGGCTTCCCGTCGCGCTAGTTTGCTTTTGGGCAGAATACCCAACATGAGACGCTCCTTTTCAACTATTCAAGCGTAGGCGCCGGTACCCTTCCTAGAAGAGGCAACTAGCGTCTAGTCATACAGAACGATTCTCGCTTCTTCCAGGAAGGGGGACCGACCTGATCACCGAAAACCGATAACCCCGCCATTGATAGTGCGGACATAGATCGCATTGCCGGCGGCGACCGGCGCACTGTTGCTCAGTTGTAACTTCTCCGATTGCCAAACCAGCTTGCCGTCGCGGCGGCGTAAGGCTTGGAGATAGCTGCTGTTGTCACTGCGGACGATAATATAGAGTTCTTCAGCAGTGACAGCCGGCAACGAAAGAAAATTGACGGTAGCGTAGTTCCAACGCACTTCGCCGGTGGCGCTATCGAGCGCCCACAACTGATTTACTGCTTTAACATAAAGTTGATCGGCTGTAGCCGCCGCGGGCATGACATCGAACTGCTGAAAGGTGCGTTGCCACAATTCCCGACCACTTTGCGCATCGACCGCATAAATTACATTTTTGCTTGTGGTAAAAACGATGTTATTAGCGACAATGGGGGCGAAAAAGAGCGTTGCTTTGTCGAGTTTGAAGCGCCACCGTTCCGATCCGGTTGCCAATGTCAGGGCATATAGGTGGGTAAAATCAGCAAAATAAACCGTATCTTCAGTCACTGCCGCCGCTGCGGTGATCGGTTCTTCAGCAACAAAGCTCCACTGCACAGCGCCGCTTTGGGCATCCAAGGCAGTCATCGTTTCCGCCGCGCCAACCACCACAAGGCCGCCAACCACCACCGGCGAAGTGACATGGCCGCCCACGTTGTTATAGGCGCTGCCCACTTTCGGGAATTGGTAGTCCCAGCGTGGTTCGCCCGTCGCCAGATCCAGCGCCACCAGATAGCCCTGCTCACCGGACTCGACGCGCACAAAGAGCTTGTCCTCAGCCACGGCCGGCGACAGATAAGATCCCAGCAATTCAATCCGCCAACGCTCCTGCCCATCCATCAAGCCAAAGGCATGTAAACGATGGTCGCTATCGGCAAAGAGCATTTCCTTCGTTACCGAAACGGGACTACCCAACTGGGTATCACCGCCCACGACAAAGCGATCCTGGGCGACCAGCGGTGGTGTAATCTGGGCGTTTGTGGCCCGGTTGCGTTGCGGGCCGGCCCCCTCCATCGGCCAGGGGATGTCAGATGCTATAGTTGTGCGTAGGGGAGCACGAAATGAGCCTATCGTACAAGCTGCCAGTAAACAGCTTATGACAAACAGACAACTCAGCCTTATCATAAT
This sequence comes from Caldilinea sp. CFX5, assembly GCA_021405325.1. The sequence continues at coordinate 17,030 of QWII01000121.1, forward strand.
CAAACGGCGGTTGAACGAAAAAAACACGCGTATCCAAACTTGAACGGATCTTGCACTGCTGTAAAGTGGATGGAGATATTGTAGTCGATGGGAAAAAGATTTGTCAAAGTTTCAGGGTAGCGCAACGCCGTAACGCCGTCGGCAATGCATATCATGGCAGCCAGCCTGTTGCAGGCTGAAAGATGAGCGTGTGTGGCATAGGCTATTCGCTCATGTTCGCCCTGCTGTCGGGTGCTGCTACAAAAACTCGATCTTCCGGTGACGCATAATGACGCTCTCGGCCAGCCCCACAGCAAACATCATGGAAACTAGACTACTACCGCCGTAGCTGATAAAGGGCAGGGTCAGACCGGTAACAGGTAACAAGCCAATATTCATGCCGACATTGCTAAAAGTTTGAAAAAAGATAATCGCCGCCACACCAGTAGCCAGCAGGCGACCAAAGTGATCCTGGGCGCGTTCGGCAATATTGAGCAGTCGCCAGACTACAAAGAAGAGGAGGAAGAGAATGATCACTGCGCCCACCAACCCCAACTCTTCGGCAATGACACTAAAGATAAAGTCAGTGTGACGGACACGGAGAAAATGGCCCTGGTTCTGACTGCCCAACGCCCAACCCTGCCCCAACCAATCACCGGAGCCGACGGCGATCAAGGCTTGCTCAACATTAAATTTCGCATCACTTAACGCCTCGGCGCTGTGGCAGCTATCGGGGATTTGTGAGGGATCCAAGTATAGCTTCAACAGTTCAACGCGCTCTGGGTCCAGAAACATACAGAGCCGCTCTACCATATAGCCCTGCATAGTATTTGCCAGCAGCGGGACAGCGACGATGGCGCCGGCGCCTAACACACCTAGTTGCCAGTAGCGCACACCGCTCACGAGAATCAAGGTTCCCCCCAAAAAGGCATAAGTAATGGTCATCCCCAGGTTGGGCTGGAGATAGACCAGAATTAGCGGCGCCAGGAGCAGAACCAAGGCGATGATCAAATAGGGTAGGCGATCCATATATTCCCGATACCAACTGAGATACCAGGCCATAAAGATGATCAGGAAAAATTTCCCTGCTTCGGTCGGTTGCACTAAGGTGCCGCCAATATTGACCCAGCGCTGCGAACCGCCCTGGTTCTCACCAAAAAGGTCGACGGCAATCAACGATAGCACGAAGATGATGAAGGCCGGCAGCGCTAAAATCTCCAATTGTCGGTAGTCGATGAGCGCAACGATAATCAACCCGACAATGCCGGCGCCGACCCAAAGCGACTGGCGCAGCCAGTAATCCTTCAGTTCAAGCGTGGTAAAAGTTGCACTGTAGACCATGCCAATGCCAATACCACACAAGAGCAACACCGCCCAGAAGAGCGGCCAATCAAAATTACGCCAGGAAGAGCGATCTGTCATAAGTCTAGAAGTCCAGAGTCCAGAGTCCGCAGTCCAGAGTCGAGAGTCCAGGGTCGGTTTGCAGGCCTTGACTGTGGACTCTGGACTGTGGACTCTGGACTGCTTACCGGTCAAAGAGTCGTGCCCACAGCTTTTCAAAAAAGCCGGGGCGGAAATTCATTAGGGGAACATTGTTGCCGAGCAGCCGTTGGGCAATGTTCCGGTAGGCGCGCTTGACATAGAAGCGCCGGTCAAAGACGATGGGCGAGCCACGGTCCGTACTCAGTAAAATGCGGCTATCTTCGGGGACGACGCCCAGCAGGTCAATGGCCAGGATGTCCAACACATCGTCGATGTTGCGCATCTCGCCGGTGCGCACCAGATCGGGGTTATAGCGGTTAAGCACCAGGCCGGTGGGGCGCTTCCAATCGCGTTCCAACAAGTAGAGCACCTTATCGGCATCGCGCAGGGCGCTGACATCCGAGGTAGTGACGATCACCACCAGATCGGCGGGGGCAATGGCCGTTTGAAAGCCATGCTCAATGCCGGCAGGTGAATCGATCAAGACATAATCAGCGTTTTGCCGCAGCGCATTGCAGAGACGCAACATCTGGTCGATGCTGACTTCCGATTTATCACGGGTCTGAGCGGCGGGCAACAGGTAGAGAAACTTCGCGCGCGGGTCACGCACCAGCGCCTGACCCAACTCGCAGCGCCCTTCGACTACATCCACCAAATCATAAACAATCCGGTTTTCCAGTCCCATGACCAGGTCGAGGTTACGCAGGCCAATATCGGCGTCGAGCGTCACCACCCGCTTCCCCAGGAGCGCCAACGCTGCGGCCAAATTAGAGGTCGTGGTTGTCTTCCCCACGCCCCCCTTACCGGAGGTAATCGTTACAATCGTTCCAGCCATTACAAACGCATACTTTCTACGGTTGGGTTGAGGCTTCACCAAGTGATGCGGTCATTCGGTAATTGAGCCTGTCGAAATCATCGAATGACCGCATCACCCAATAAGCTACCCACAGGTTAACGACGCAAGGTGGCGATGCCGCCGAATTTGGTGGCGTCCCAGGCTTCGACGACGATCTCGCTGCCGGTGAGATAGGCAATTTCCGGTTGCTTCGGCGGCAGCCGTCGCCAGGGGCCCCAGCCTTTGTTGGGCTGGGCTTCAGGTGCAATGGCCAGTACTTCGTCAATGCGTAACTGCACGGGTGAAAGCTCAAGCGCCGCAATCACCGCCCGTTCATCGCCGCCGGCGCCGGCGTGCGCCACCCCACGTAGTCGTCCCCAAACGAGAATATCGCCGTCGCTGATGACCGTGGCGCCCGGGTTGACATCCCCGATCACCAGAATGTGTTCCTGACGGCGCAAGACCTGACCGGCGCGCAAATGGCCGCTGTAGACAAAATGTTGTTCTTCCACCACATTGCCCAACGCCGGCTGCGCCGTTGTCACCAGCCGGCTCTCCGGGTTTTCCAGGTGCGCCGCCAACCCCAGGGCCAAGGCTAACTGAAAGGTGTCCGGCGCTGCCGTGCGGATCAGGCCGAGCGTGAGATGATGTTGGGCGAGGAGGTGATAAAGTTGGCGTAGCTCCTGCTCACTCAACACGCGGGGGCCAAGCTCCAACGCCACTTTGCCGTTGCGGAAAAAGTTAGCGGCGCGCGTCAACCGATCGGTCAACACGACAATGATTTCCGCCCAACTGCCTTTGCCAATCTCGATCAAGACGCCGCCGGCGCGCCCGCGAATATTGACGGCGCCGGGAATCGGTTCACCAATCGGCGCACTCGGTTCCGACAAAAGTTCAGCTTCGTTTCCTTGACCGACCATGGGGACCTCTTGGTTCACTACGGTGCGATTGGCGACCGTGGCGGACGCCGCCGCCATCGCACCATTCTCCATATCAGGCGTTGACAAGCCGGGCAGCGGCATACTTGGCACAGATGCCGCCGGTGGTGTTGTCGGCGCCGGTTGACCTGGGCGCGGTCGATGCTCATCACGCGTCGTCACCCCATCCATCAACGTGGCAATTTTTGAGCGCACGGCATCGGCCTGCACCCCTTGCTGCTGGTTGAGATTAAAGGGTCTTCGAGGGGGTTCCTGCATCGACATGAACGGGCCTTTCTGCATTGTGTGGTTGTGTTTCAATGATTATCGGGGGTGCAATTCCTTAAAATAAGCTTGTAAAATCGTCTGGACAATCGGCACCGCGGTGCCGGAACCTTCGCCGCCATTATAGACAAAGGCGACGACGGCAATTTCCGGCTTGTCAAAGGGTGCATAGCCGACATACCAGGCATGGGTGGGCAAGAACCCTTTATCGTTGCGCCGACAATCATATTCGCCGGGGGCATCCTCTTTTTCATAGATATCACAATATTCAGCAGTGCCGGTCTTGCCGGCCACCTCAATGCCCTCGACTCGACTGTTGGGCGCAGTACCCCGCTCGCCGTTGACGACAGTCCATAACCCCTGTTCTACCGCCTTCATATCTTCCGGATCGACGGCAAGTTGACGGATGACCTTGGGGGTAAAGTCCCGTTGCAAGTTCCCATTGGCGTCGCGGATTTGATAGACAATTTGCGGTTGATACAGCGTACCACCATTGGCGATGGGAACAAAACTGGCAAGCACCTGTAATGGCGTTGCCAACAAATAGCCTTGACCGATGGATAAGTTGTAGCTATCGCCCGTTGTCCAGGTCTCGGCATACAACTGGCGTTTCCACTGATCGGTCGGCACCAGCCCTTCCACTTCACCAGGGATGTCAATGCCGATGGGCGGGCCGTAGCCAAATAACTCTGACCATTTCGCCATATTTTTATTGCCAAGTCCTCTGAATTGGGCCGATGGATAGCCGCCGCCAATCCAGTAGAAGAAAATGTCATTCGAGAGCGCCAACCCTTCCACCACCGTCATGGGGCCGTGGACAATGCCGCGTAGGTGATTCCAACTGACAAAACGTTGCGCCTGCGACAGGTCAGTGGGGAAGAATTGGTTGGGCAGGTAGATCGGGCCATTGTCCACAATCGGCGTATCCGGTTCAATCACCCCTTCGGCCAGTGCCGCCATTGCCGAGACAATTTTGTAAGTTGAGCCGGGCGGATAGCGCCCACCGATGGCATAATTGATCATCGGCAGCCGCTTGTCTTCCGCCAACGCCTTGTAGGCTTTCAGATCGATCTGCTCGGCAAAGATGTTGTTGTCATAGGAAGGCAGGCTGACCATGCCCAGCACAGCGCCATTCTGGGGATTCATGGCAATCGTCACCCCCCATTGGGCCGCCGTTTCGTCCATCTTGGCCTGGAGCGTATTCTGCATCACTGCCTGTAAACGACGGTCAATGCTCAACACCAGATTGGAGCCGGTGCGCGCCTCCACTGTGGTGCTGATCGTGCGGATCGCCCGCCCAAAAATATCGACTTCCACTTGCCGGAAACCGGGCAGCCCGCGTAACTCCGCCTGGTAGGAATACTCTAATCCGCTCAGACCTACTTTTTCATTCGGGTTCGCATAGCCTTGCGCTTTGTAACGCTCTGCTACTTCTTTGGGAATCGGCCCCATAAAGCCCAGCACATGGCTCATGAGATCCTTGTAAACATACTCACGTACCGGCACCAGCAGCACCTGCACACCGGGAAGGCGATAGGTCTCCTCTTTGACGGCAAACGCCTGAATCCGATCGACCAGATTCAAAATCGGAATCGGTTGGGAAGCCGTACCAAGTTTGCGCGAGGAGACCAGCGATTGCACCAGCGCCACCAACCCCGCCATCGGCAACGGTTCAGAAATATCGGGAATGGCGATCATCTCTTGCCGGCTTTCGGCGGATTGATCGGGGGTGGCGTCAAGAATGGTGCTGGCCGGCACTTCAATGTAGTTGAGTTTGACGCCGGCCCCTTCCACGGCGTCGCCATAATCTTGACGCCCTAAGCGCCGAAACATCAATTCCGCAATCCGCAACGCAATATTCGGGTCACTATCGGCGCGTAAGACCCGTAGCACATTCTCAATCGCCAGCGCCTCTTCATCCACTGGGGTGGTCAAATCATCATCCGCAATATGTTCGGGAATCAACGCCACTTCAAAGCTTGGTCGATTGCGCGCCAGGATCTGGTTGTTGCTGTCGTAGATGACACCCCGTTGCGCCGGTATTTCCACCAGTTCATACCGATTGCTGGCCGCGCGTTCACGGAAAGTCTCCCCCTGCACCACCTGTAATTGAAAGATACGCCCCACAAGGACAAAGAAAACGATCAACAAGCTCAGTCGAAAAAGCACAACGGACACCCGGCTCGTATCGCCCGCTGTTTCCCGTTCAAAGATCATCACGCCTCCTGAATTTCCGGTATCCGATTGAGGAGCGGCGTCACCAAGAGTATAAGCAAGGTATTATACAGGGTTGCCGGTACAACCACAGCTTGCACGGTGGGCCAAAAGGGCACTTGGTAATTCGGCAACACCAGTGTACCAAAAATAGTGGTTTGGGCTGCAATTTCGCGCAGCAGCGTTAAGAGACCAATGTAAACCAAGCCATAGAGCAAGGTGCCCAGCGCGCCGGCGCTCACCGGCACCAGTAGATGATAGCGTGAAAGGGTGCGATGGCCCAGACCGGCCACCAGCGCCACCAACATCAGCCCTAGGCTGGAGATGCCCAACGGGCCGCCGCTAAAGAGATCCACGCCGATCCCCCCCAGAAATCCCCAAACCAGCGCGGCCTTACTGCCATAGAGCAAGGCGCCGATGACCACCAGGATCAAGACCAGATCCGGCTTGACGCCCCACAACTCCAAGCGGACAGTCACCGTTGACTGGAGAAGCGCCGCCAGCAAGAGCAGGGCGGACATGACGTAAAGTGGTAGACGATTGCCGTTCATGGGTTGGTTGTCACTGGTGTCGTGGCCGTTATCGCACTGGTTGCAGTCAATGCTGTCGTTCCGGTGATGAGCGTAGCCGGATCCGGCGTGGGCGTTTCGCTCAAGGCCGGCACCTCTTCCTGCGGATCAAAGTTGGTCACAATCGCCACCAGTTCCAGGCTGCTGAAATCGATGCTGGGCCGCACAACCGCTTGTTGAAAGATGTCAATATCACGCTGGCGCCGTTCAACCACCTGCCCAATCGGGATACCTCTGGGAAAACGCACCCCCATGCCGGAGGTTAAGACTACCTCGCCCACGCTGAAGATGGGGCCTTGGGGGATAAAGTCCATGACCAGATCCCCATTGGGCGCGCCTTGAATGATGCCGTTCAGCCGGCTACTTTGCAAAATCGCATTGACGGCGCTGCTGGGGTCGGTGATCAGCAAAACCTTGGAAGTGACATTGTTCACCTCACTGATCCGTCCAACTAGCCCCTGTTCGGTCACCACCGGCATCCCCACCGCAATGTTGTGGCTTGCCCCCAGATCAATCTCAATGTAATTCAGAAAGTTGGTGCTTTCTTGGCCGATGACACGGGCAATGATCTGCGCGCCGCGCAATTCCAACCCTGGACGGGTTTGGGCAAAGGCCAGGATACGGCGCATCCGCTCATTCTCGCGCTCGACTTCGCGCAAGGAGAAGTTTTCGGCGCGCAGACCGGCGTTGATCTGCTCCAGCTCGTTCACGCGCTGTCGTAAAACGCCCAGTTCCAACACAAACTCTACGCCATCGGTAATGGTACGCGCAAAACCGGTCGCCCCCAGTTGCGCCGGCGCGGTGACAAAGCTGATCACGCTGCGCAACGATTGTAACTGCCCGGTCAATTGCAGCGCCATCAACAACAGCGCCGCCAGCACCAGGATCACAATACGGATGCCCAACTCTCCTGGTGTGCGCGGTCGTCGTTCACTGTTTCGGATCATGGTATAGGTAGACAGGTAGACAGGTAGACAGGTAGACAGGTAGACAAGTCTTATGCCCTGTGTACCTGTCTACCTATCTACCTATCTCACCGTACTCTTCCGCTGCATACTGGTCAGCGTTTCACGATAGAATTCGGGTTTTTCCAGGATCATGCCGGTGCCCATGACGACGGCGGTGAGGGGGTTGTCGGCGACGTAGACGTGCATACGGGTTTCGTCTTGCAGACGTTGCGCCAGGCCATGCAACAGGGCGCCGCCGCCGGCCAACACAATGCCATATTCCATCAAGTCGGCCACCAGTTCGGGCGGGGTCTCATCCAGCGTCGCCTTGACGGCATCGACAATGACCTGCACCGAGCCGGAGAGCGCTTCCCGAATTTCGACGGAACTGACCTCAATCGCTTCCGGCAACCCGGTGACCAGATTGCGCCCACGCAGAATCATGGTGCGTTCTTGTTCCATGGGGTAGGCCGAACCGATTTCGATCTTGCAGCGTTCGGCCATGCGTTCACCGATGAGTAAGCTATATTTCTGGCGCGAGTAGCTCATAATATCTTCGTTCATCTCGTCGCCGGCCACGCGAATCGAGCGGGAGACGACAATGCCCCCCAACGAGATCACCGCCACTTCCGTGGTGCCGCCGCCGATGTCCACAATCATCGAGCCGACCGATTCGGTCACGGGCAGGCCGGCGCCAATGGCCGCCGCCATTGGCTCTTCCACCAGCCCGGCTTCACGGGCGCCGGCGCTAATGGCCGCGTCGCGGACGGCGCGCTTTTCTACTTCGGTGACGCCCGAAGGAATGCCGACCACCACGCGCGGGCGGGCGGCGCCAAAGGCACGATTGCCGTGGACTTTGCCGATGAAATGGTGAATCATGCGTTCGGTGACATCAAAATCTGAGATCACCCCATCTTGCAAGGGGCGCACGGCCACGATATGGGCCGGCGTCCGTCCCACCATCTCCTTTGCGTCATTCCCAATCGCCTTTACCACCGCGCGCCGCCGCGAAGAGCGGTCAATCGCCACGATGGACGGTTCGTTAATGACAATGCCGCGATTTTTGACATGAACCAAGGTATTCGCGGTGCCCAGATCGATCCCAATATCCAGCGAGAAAAGGCCAAGCAGCCAATCGAAGGGATTATTCACGGATGATTCACTCCTACTTACAAGTTTTGTCCACAATGCTTTGTCCGTAATAGTTGCTATGGTGTTGCTTACGAAGTCTCTTACGGACGAAACGCGCCCAGAACGCGCAAAGGACAATGTGTTTTTCATTATACCATAAGCATGATACGAACAAAAAAGCACTCTCTACTTGTCGTTATGGTATAATCAGCCGTATGAAAGGCAAGAACCCTTTACCAGCGCAAAGCACCCTACCGCCGCCTGATCCATTGGTACAACAATGCGCGGCAGCGCAAGCGCGCCATCAACTCTTTCCGGTAACACGGGAGCAAGCCCAGCCGGTTGTCGTGGCCGTCAGCGGCGGCGCCGATAGTGTGGCGCTGTTGCATCTGTTACACATATTGGCTCCTACCTGGCGCTTGCGGCTGCATGTCGCCCATCTGGATCACAGCTTACGCCCGGAGTCAGCCGCAGACGCCCAATTTGTGGCGGCGTTGGCTGACCAATGGCAGTTGCCTTTTCATCACCGGCAATTGCCGGTCGGCGCCTTAACCGCCGGCGATGAAGGGATCGAAGCCGCCGGACGACAGGCGCGCTACGCCTTTCTGACCGAAGTCGCTTTGCAGGTTACGCCAATGGTGCAGACGCCAATCATCGCGCTGGCCCATCATGCCGATGACCAGGCGGAAACGCTCTTGCTCCATTTGGTACGGGGCAGCGGTTTGTCCGGGCTGGGCGGGATGCGCTGGCGCTCAGTACGTTGGGCCGGTGATCTCTGGCCGGACGCGCCCTCCGCTCAACAGCAACGACGCCTCCACCTTGTCAGACCGTTTTTGGGCGCACAGCGGGCGGATCTGCTACGCTACTTACAGGCAGCCGGCCTAAGCTGGCGCGTGGATAGCACTAATCAGGATCAACGCTTTGTGCGCAATCGCTTGCGGCATGACGTGCTACCGGCGTTGGCAGAAATTAACGGGAATGTGGCGCAAACGCTAGCGCGTTCAGCCGCCATTCTACAAGCAGAGGCGGATCGGTTAGAAGCCCTGGATCAAGCTGCATTGCTTACCGTGCTGATCGAACCGCGCTGGTCGCCGGCAGTATTACAAATGTGGCAAGAACAAAACCGGTCGGCACAGCTTGCAACAGCACCAGTGCGCGTAGTTTTGGATCTCACAAAGTTCGGCCAGCTATCAGTCGCGGCGCAACGGGGCGTTCTGCGCAAAGCCTTCAGCTTGGTGACAAAACAAGGGTTGATCCCAGATTTCGCCCAGATTGAGACGCTCCTAACCGCCGTGCAACCACCATTGTCAACCAGCGGCCCCCATTCCCTGCTGGCCGATGTTGCCTGGACCAGCGCCGGCGCCATTGACAACACCCCGGCGCGCCTCAGTCTCCATCCGGTGGACGCCTTGCCCTTTGCACCAACCCACCCCTTTCTGACGGCGTCCTGGCGGGCGACAGCGGGGGCGCAGCCTTTACCGATTGGCGCCGCCATCCGGTTGGATGACGGGTGGACGTTAGCTGTCACACCGTTGCCGATAGCAGCGCTACCGCCTGATTGGCGCACAACAGGTGACGGGTGGCAGGTTTACCTGGATGCGGATCAGATCGGCCACCCAGTCTTGACCACACCGCAACCCGGCTATAGCTTTGCGCCGTTGGGCATGAATGGACGGCACAAAACGGTGGGTGATTTTTTTACGGATCGCAAGATCCCGGTCGCCTTACGCCCTGGTTGGCCGCTCATCGTCGATCAACAGAACAATGAAGTCCTCTGGATCGGCGGCTATCAACCCAGCCATCGCGTCCGCATCACCGCGCAGACACGGCGCGTGTTGCGATTGGCATGGATACGGGAAGACCGGAAGACAGAAGAGCAGAAGACAGAAGAGCAGAAGACAGAAGAGCAGAAGACAGAAGAGCAGAAGACAGATCGTCCCGCAGGGACGCTTACGTTTAGGGATGGGGATGATACACATGGGATTTAGTGTTAAGCCGTTGACCCATTGGGTGATCTATAAGGGGTATAAGGTGCGCTTTAAGGAACGGTCGCCGGCGCGGGTGACAGGGGTATTGACGACGCCGACGGGCGAAGTGGAATTTGTGTATGAGCCAACCGGTAAGGTGGTCACGTTGCCGGATATGCGGGTCACAATCAATGATTACGGTTGGGAACTGGAAAAGGTAACAAGCGATGAAGCAAACGGCGAAGGGTGATGCCTCAGCGGTGATTATCAAGGCCGGGCGAGAAAAACCGGTGCGGCAACAACACCCTTGGATCTTTAGCGGCGCTATCCAACAACTACCAGCCGGTGTCGCCGACGGGGAATGGGTCGATGTCCGTTCAGCGCAGGGCGAGTGGCTGGCGCGTGGCTACTTGAATCGGCAGAGTCAGATCCAGGTGCGCTTGCTCAGTTGGCAGCCCGACGAAGCCATTGATGGCGCCTTTTGGCAACGCCGGTTGCAGCGGGCGATTGACCTACGTCGCGCCTTTATCGCCACAGCCGAAACCAACGCCTACCGGCTGGTCAACGGCGAGAGTGACTATTTGCCCGGTCTGGTCGTCGATCAGTATGCCGATTACCTGGTCATGCAGATAGGTACACTGGGCATGGAGCGCCGGAAAGCGGAACTAGCCGCCCAACTGCTGGTACTGACCGGCTGTCGCGGGATCATCGAACGGAGCGATCTCGCCCTACGGCGGCAGGAAGGGTTAGCGGAAGCTACCGGGGTACTGGCCGGTGTGCCGCCGCCCGGCCCGGTCGAGATTCAGGAATTAGGCTTTCGCTACCAAGTCGATCTGGCGCATGGACAGAAAAGCGGCTTTTACACCGACCAACGCGACAACCGGCGCCGAGTGGCGGCCTATTGTCAGGGTGGGCGGGTGCTGAACGCCTTTAGCTATACGGCGGCCTTTGCCGTTCATGCGCTGGCAGCGGGTGCGCGCCATGTCACCAATATCGATACAAGCATCGAGGCGCTAACCGTTGGCGAAACCCATCTGCGCCTCAACGGCTTTGACCCGGATCAACAGGCCGAGCAGATCGCCGGCGATGTCTTCACCGTTCTACGCGATTGGCGAGCAGAACGGGTAGAATCCTTTGACGTGATCATCCTTGATCCGCCCAAATTTGTTCAGTCACGCGGCAACTTGGAGCGGGCGTTGCGGGGCTATAAAGACATTAATCTGCTGGCGCTGGGGTTGGTCAAACCGGGCGGCATTCTCGCGACCTTTAGTTGCAGCGGGCTGGTGAGCGCCGATCTTTTTCAGAAGGTGGTCTTTGGCGCCGCCGTGGATGCGCGGCGGTCGGTGCAGGTGTTGGAATGGCTGCGGCAAGGCAATGACCACCCGGTCGCCATCACTTTTCCCGAGGGTGAATATTTGAAAGGGTTGATTTGTCGAGTCTTATGAGTGATCTCTTTGCCCGTTTTATTGACCAAGTGGCGCACGACCTACAAGGTCCGCTGCCGGGACGTACTGCCCAATATCGTATGGCGCCCCAGCCCCGCCCCGGCGCCGAGCCGTATGACCAGATTCCGGCCGATGCCCGGCGCGGCGGCGTTCTTGTGTTGTTTTACCCAGTGGACGATCAACCCTATTTGCCGTTAATTTTGCGCCCGACTTATGATGGCGTTCACAGTGGTCAAGTTGGTTTTCCCGGCGGCGGGCAGGAGGCAGGCGACCCGGATATCACGGCCACGGCCCTGCGCGAAGCGCACGAAGAGATCGGCATTGCGCTGGAGCCGATTACGATTATGGGGCAACTCAGCCCGCTCTATGTCTTTGCCAGCAACTATTTGGTGCAACCCACGGTGGCATGGATGGCGCAGCCGCCCCGCTTTCACATTGATCAACGGGAAGTAGCCGCGCTGATCGAAACGCCCCTGGCCGCGTTGCTCGACCCGGCCAACTATCAGCGCGAACCGTGGCAGTTACGCGACCGCACGGTCGATGTCCCCTTCTTTCGGATACAAAATCAGACCATCTGGGGCGCAACGGCCATGATGCTCAGCGAGTTGCTGACGCTGCCGGCGATGACGTTGTTTCGGCGCGCCGAAACAACGTAGTAGGCTGTTACAGGGTGAACTATTCGCCCTCAACCGGTATGGTTGGGCTAGTTTCGACCACTAACAGTTCTATTTCTGACAAGGAAAGATTGAGTAAGGCGGCAATGGTTGGCAGCGGGAAGCCATTGGCAACCATTGCCTGAACAACCTGTCGGTTGCGTTCCTGAATGCCTTCCTTCTTACCACTGTCGAACCCTTCCTGCCGAACCGTTTCTCGTTCGCGTTCCAGCGCTTTGATCAACATACTTTTAACCTCCTCCCGTGTCAGATCCTGTTCTTCAATCTGCGCAAA